>NZ_JBYPSB010000003.1:0-502591 GCF_057815095.1 Cupriavidus sp. 86D6
GTGCGGACTACCCGTGTGAAAGTAGGTCATCGCCAGGCTCTTATACCCAGAACCCCCAAGCCCTTAAAGCTTGGGGGTTTTGCTTTGGCGGGTGCGAAACGTGCGAGCGCATTCGAGTCCCGCACACCCTCCTGCGTCGCGCATTCCAGGCGCGCGGACAGTCGGCAGCGGTGCAGCCGTTACAGTAGTCTTGTAAAAGCGCATGCAGACACCGGCTCAACCTTCGATATTTCCCCTTATATTGTGCCCAATAAGGCGCAAATATAACCGGCACGGCTTTCGCTCCGTAGTGGCTACAGGGACAGCACCTCCGTTGTTCCACTGCTTTCCGGAGCTGACCATGCCAATGATTCGACCCCGAAGTGTTATCGCCGCAGGCGCACTTGCGCTGCTTTCGATCTCGGCTTTCGCCCAGATGACGCCGGGTCCGCGCGATCCGTATACCCAAGGTGGTGCGACCAGCGGGACTTACGATCCCAACACCAGTGGAGCCCGCGCCGGCGACAAGTTCGATCCGTACTCCCAGGGTGCGGACAGTTCGACAAGGCAAAACCTGGCCCCGCAACCGCAGACTTATCAGTCGCCTGCCCCGTCGTACCAGCCAGCGCCGACTGCTGGCATGGCTCCTGACAGCGCGCCCGGCTATCGGGGCGACATGCGCTGGAGCGGGCCGATGCTCGGCACCCGACTGGGTCCTCGCAATCGTTTCCTCGACGGCGCATAACGAACTTATCCGTCATCGAAATACGACGTCCCCGCCTGTTGGCGGGGATTTTCATTGGCGCGCCTGGCACTCACTGCCTCGAACCACTGTCCCGGCTACGCAACACACTGTCTCGCGAACCGGCAAATCGGTGCCCGGTCCCCTTCGATCCGGCGGTCATCGTTTCAAGTTTCCCCGATTCGATCGAGTATTTCACTTCATTACGCGCAATTTTCTGTCATCCTGATTTATCTCCGAGCTGGTAGCATATCGGCCGACGCGCGAAATAGGCAGCATGCTTATTGAACTGTTTGCCAGGCAGGCGGCTCAAATGCTGCATTGCGGTATCGACGGCTCACCTTGGAGGAGGGAGCGGTCAAAGCCGGCAGTTTCGGCGCATATTGTGTGAAAGGCGCCACAACAGACATGAGCGTCTGCAGATATCGGTGAAAACGATTATTGTTGTCGGTCGGCAGGACGATGCCCGCACAGATCGGCGCACGGCCTACGCATGCAACGGTAATCCCGATAATCGAAGATCGGGCAGGACATTTGAGAGTACGGGGAGCAGGATCGTCCTGATGGGCGGCCCTGTGCCGGACGCGCGCGCGGCGTGGCCGGTGTTCAGATTTTCCTCCAGGCCGGCGAAGCCGGCGAAAGCAGGGGCCCATGGTGACAATCCGTTGAGCCGTAATCCGATACGTGCCTGGTGACAGGTACGCCAATTGCGTCCACGCGCGCCGTGGCGCCCACCCGGCCCAGGCCGGGAACAAGAAGACCAATTCCGTTTCATCCTCGAGGAAATCGCTATGCAAGCAATGCGCGCCAGGCGTGCTTTGATTCCAGGCATGCTGGCTCTTGCCGTGACGGCTCTGACCGCCTGCGGCAAGAAGAATGAAGCCCCCGCGGCCCAGACGCCTGAAGTGAAAGTTGTCACGCTGAAGGACGAAACCGTCACGCTGGATACGTCCCTTCCCGGTCGCACCCTGCCTTACCGGATCGCCGAAGTTCGCCCGCAGGTCAACGGCATCATTCAGAAACGTCTGTTTGTCGAAGGCACGGACGTCAAGCAGGGGCAGCAGCTGTACCAGATCGATCCATCCACCTACGAAGCCACGGCGAAGAGCGCCGAGGCCACGCTTGCGTCGTCGAAACTGCTCGCCGAACGCTACGGCCGTCTGGTCGGCGACGAAGCGGTCAGCAAGCAGCAGTACGCCGAAGCCCAGGCGTCGTACCTGCAGTCAAAGGCTGCCGTGGACCAGGCCCACATCAACCTGCGTTACACCCGTGTGCTGGCACCGATTTCGGGCCGCATCAGCCGTTCGCTGGTGACCGAAGGCGCGCTGGTCACCAACGGCCAGGCCAACGCGCTGGCCACGATCCAGCAGCTCGACCCCATCTATGTGGATGTGACCCAACCGTCGGCGGCGATCCTGCGCCTGCGCAAGGAACTGTCCGATGGCAAGCTGCAGGGCGCCGGCGCCAATGCCGCCAAGGTGACGCTGCAGCTCGAGGATGGCAGCACCTATTCCCAGGCCGGCCGGCTGGAATTTTCCGAAGTGGCCGTGGATCAGAGCACCGGATCGGTGACGCTGCGCGCGGTGTTCCCGAACCCGCGCAATGAACTGCTGCCCGGCATGTTCGTGCACGCGCGCCTGGCCGAAGGCGTGCGGCAATCGGCCATCCTGGCGCCGCAACGTGCCGTGACGCGTGACCTGAAGGGCCAGCCCACGTCGCTGGTGGTCAACGCCAACAACGAAGTGGAACTGCGCGTGCTCAAGACGGACCGCACCATCGGCACCAGCTGGCTGGTGACCGACGGCCTCAAGGCCGGCGACCGTGTCATCGTCGAAGGCCTGCAGTTCGTGCGCCCTGGCGCCAAGGTGAAGGCTACCGAAGCCACTGCGGCGCAGGCGGGTGCAGGACCTGCCTCCGCACCGGCCGCCGCTTCGGCGCCGGCCGCCAAGTCCTGACCGGGACCGACGCATAAGGATTTTCCATGTCTAATTTCTTTATCGAGCGGCCGATCTTTGCGTGGGTGATCGCGCTCGTGATCATGCTGGCGGGCGTGCTGTCGATACGCTCGCTGCCGGTCACGCAATACCCCGCCATCGCGCCGCCCACGATCGCCATCTCGGTGAACTATCCGGGCGCATCGGCACAGACCGTGCAGGACACGGTGGTGCAGGTGATCGAGCAGCAGTTGAACGGCCTGGACCGGTTGCGCTACATCTCGTCAGAGTCGAACTCCGACGGCAGCATGACCATCACGGCGACGTTCGAGCAGGGCACCAACCCCGATATCGCGCAGGTGCAGGTCCAGAACAAGCTGGCCCTGGCTCAGCCTTTGTTGCCGCAGGAAGTGCAGCAGCAGGGCATCCGCGTGACCAAGTCGGTGCGTAACTTCCTGATCATCGTCGGCCTGATCTCGACCGATCCGGCGACCACGCGCGAAGACCTATCGAACTACATCGTCTCGAACCTGCAGGATCCGATCTCGCGGACTTCGGGCGTGGGTGACTTCCAGGTGTTTGGTTCGCAGTACGCCATGCGGATCTGGCTCGACCCGGCCAAGCTCAACAGCTTCCAGCTGGCGCCGCTCGATGTCAGCAACGCCATCAAGGCGCAGAACGTCCAGGTGGCCTCGGGCCAACTGGGCGGCCTGCCGGCGGTGCGCGGGCAGCAGCTCAACGCCACGGTGATCGGCAAGACCCGTCTGCAGACCGCCGAGCAGTTCGGCGACATCCTGCTGAAGGTGAACCCCGATGGCTCGCAGGTGCGCCTGCGCGACGTGGCCGAAGTCGGGCTGGGTGGCCAGGATTACTCGATCAACGCGCAGTACAACGGCAGGCCCGCTTCGGGTATCGCCATTCGTCTGGCATCGGGTGCCAACGCGCTCGAAACGGTCAAGAACATCCACAACACGCTGAACCAGCTGGAGCCGTCGTTCCCGCCGGGCATCAAGGCGGTGTTCCCGTATGACACCACGCCGGTGATCGCCGACTCCATCCAGGAAGTGGTCAAGACGCTGCTCGAAGCCATCGTGCTGGTGTTCCTGGTGATGTACCTGTTCCTGCAAAACTTCCGCGCCACGCTGATCCCGACGATCGCCGTGCCGGTGGTGCTGCTGGGCACGTTCGGCGTGCTGGCCGCCTTTGGCTATTCGATCAACACCCTGACCATGTTCGGGATGGTGCTGGCAATCGGCCTGCTGGTCGACGATGCCATCGTGGTGGTGGAAAACGTCGAGCGGGTGATGTCCGAGGAGGGGCTGGGGCCGAAGGAGGCCGCCCGGAAATCGATGGGGCAGATCCAGGGCGCCCTGGTGGGTATCGCGCTGGTGCTGTCCGCCGTGTTCCTGCCGATGGCGTTCTTTGGCGGCTCCACCGGCGTGATCTATCGCCAGTTCTCGATCACGATCGTCTCCGCGATGGTGCTGTCTGTGCTGGTGGCACTGATCCTGACGCCGGCGCTGTGCGCGACGATGCTCAAGCCGATCGAAAAGGGCGACCACGGCGAGCACAAGGCCGGCTTCTTCGGCTGGTTCAACCGCGGTTTCATCCGGTCCACGCAGAAGTACGAACGTGGCGTGGTGGGCATTCTCAAGCGCCGCGCCCCGTTCCTGCTGGTCTACGTGCTGATCCTGCTGGTCATGGCCTTCCTGTTCACGCGGATCCCGACGTCGTTCCTGCCGGAAGAAGACCAGGGCGTGCTGTATGCCCAGGTGCAGACGCCGCCGGGTTCGTCGGCCGAGCGGACGCAGGCCGTGCTGGACCAGATGCGCAACTACCTGCTCAATGACGAAGGCAAGATCGTGGAATCGCTGTTCACGGTCAACGGCTTCAATTTTGCCGGTCGTGGCCAGAGCTCGGGTCTCGCGTTCATCCTGCTCAAGCCGTTCAAGGATCGCGAAGGCGATGCCACGAGCGTGTTCGACCTGGCCAAGCGTGCGCAAGCCAAGTTCGGCACATTCCGCGACTCTTTGGCCTTTGCCTTTGCGCCGCCCGCCGTGCAGGAGCTTGGCAACGCCACCGGCTTCGACTTCTACATGCAGGACCAGGCCGGCCTGGGCCACGAGGCGCTGATGGAAGCCCGCAACAAGTTCCTGGCGCTGGCCGCCAAGAACCCGGCGCTGCAACGCGTGCGGCCGAACGGCCTGAACGACGAGCCGCAGTACGTGCTCGAGATCGACGACGAACGCGCGCGGGCGCTGGGCATCTCGCTGAGCGACATCAACAGCACGGTGTCGATCGCGTGGGGTTCCAGCTACGTGAACGACTTCATCGACCGTGGCCGCGTCAAGCGCGTGTACCTGCAGGGCCGTCCCAACGCGCGGATGAACCCCGAGGACCTGAACAAGTGGTTCGTGCGCAACGACAAGGGCGACATGGTGCCGTTCTCGGCGTTTGCCACCGGCAAGTGGGGGTATGGCTCGCCGAAGCTGCAACGCTACAACGGCGTACCGGCCGTGGAAATCCTGGGCGAGCCGGCAGCCGGCAAGAGTTCGGGTGAGGCCATGGCCGCTGTCGAGGAAATCATGAAGCAGATGCCGCAGGGTATCGCGTACTCGTGGACCGGCCTGTCGTACGAAGAGCGCCTGTCGGGTGCGCAGGCGCCGGCGCTCTACGCGCTGTCGCTGCTGGTGGTGTTCCTGTGTCTGGCGGCCCTGTATGAAAGCTGGGCGATTCCGTTCTCGGTGATGCTGGTGGTGCCGCTGGGCGTGATCGGCGCCCTGCTGGCGACGCTGGCGCGCGGACTGTCGAACGACGTGTTCTTCCAGGTGGGCCTGCTCACCACGGTGGGCCTGTCGGCCAAGAACGCGATCCTGATCGTCGAGTTCGCCAAGGACCTGCATGACCAGGGCAAGGGCGTGATCGAGGCGGCGGTCGAGGCCTGCCGCATGCGTCTGCGTCCGATCATCATGACATCGCTGGCGTTCATGCTTGGCGTGTTCCCGCTGGCGGTGTCGCAGGGCGCCGGCGCGGGCAGCCAGCACGCCATCGGTACCGGCGTGATCGGCGGCATGATCACCGCCACCGTGCTCGCCATCTTCTGGGTGCCGCTGTTCTTCGTCGTGGTGACGTCGATCAAGGAGCGGCGCCGCAAGTCCGGACCGTCCTCCCAGGAAACGGGAGCCCAAGCATGAGAAAGACGCTACTTTGCCTGGCCGCAGCGGCGGCCCTTGCCGGCTGCAGCCTGATCCCATCGTATGAACGCCCGGCCGCGCCGGTCGATGCCGCGTATCCGCAAGGAGACGCCTACGCCGCTTCTGCCGGCGATGCGCAGGTGGCTGCCGCGGCGGAGCTTGGCTGGCGCGATTACTTTGCCGATCCGCGCCTGCAGCGGCTGATCCAGATCGCGCTGGACAACAACCGCGACCTGCGCGTGGCGGCGCTCAACGTCGACGCCTATCGCGCGCAGTACCGCATCCAGCGTGCCGACCTGTTCCCCGAGGTGGGGGCGACCGGCCAGGGCACGCGCCAGCGCGTGCCGGCGGATCTTTCCTCTACCGGCCAGCGTGTGATCAGCAGCCAGTACGGCGTGTCGCTGGGCACCACGGCATGGGAGCTCGACCTGTTCGGGCGGCTGCGCAGTCTCAGCGAAGCGGCGCTGGAGCAATATTTCGCCAGCGAGGAAGCGCGCCGCAGCACGCAGATCGCGCTGGTGGCCAGCGTGGCCAATGCCTATCTGACGCAACTGGCGGACGAAGCGAACCTTCAGGTCACGCGTGACACGCTCGGTGCGTACGAGCGCACGTACAACCTCACGCGGCGCAGCTTCGAGGAAGGCATTGCATCGCGGCTGGACCTGCGCCAGTCGCAGACGCAGGTCGAGAACGCGCGGGCACAGCTGTCGCGCTATACGCGCCTGGTGGCGCAGGATGTCAACGCGCTCACGCTGCTGCTGGGCGCCGGTATCCCGGCCGACCTGCCTGCGGGCCTGACGCTGGACCAGAAGCTCGTGGCGGAAGTGCCAGCCGGCATGCCGTCGGACCTGCTGCAGTTCCGCCCCGACATCCTGTCGGCCGAGCACCGCCTGAAATCGGCCAATGCCGATATCGGCGCGGCGCGCGCGGCGTTCTTCCCGCGCATCACGCTGACGGCGTCGGGTGGGACGGCCAGTCGCCAGCTGTCCGGCCTGTTCGATGCGGGATCGGGCACGTGGCTGTTCTCGCCGCAGATCACGCTGCCGATCTTCACGGCCGGCAGCCTGCGCGCAAGCCTGGACTACGCGAAGATCCAGAAGGACATCAACGTCGCCACGTACGAGCGCACCGTGCAGTCTGCGTTCCGCGAGGTGTCCGATGGCCTGGCCGCACGCGGCACGTTCACCGATCAGGTGGCGGCACAGACCCGGCTGGTAGAGGCTAGTTCGGACTACTACCAGCTGGCGGAAGGGCGCTACCGTACCGGCGTGGACAGCTACCTGACCGTGCTAGATGCGCAGCGCCAGCTGTTCACGGCGCGCCAGGCGCTGATCGAGGCCCGCCTGAACCAGCTGACCAGCGAGGTCAACCTCTACAAGGCGCTGGGCGGCGGCCTGAACGAGGCCACCGGCGCACCGGCGCCCGACGCCGGCACCACCACGGGCAGCACGTCGAACGGCAGCAAGTCGGCGTCCTGATCGGCACTGCGGCATGGTCCGCAGGCAATGAGGGAGGCAGCTTCGGGCTGCCTCTTTTTTTGGCCGACGATGCGTCCGGTGCCATGCGCCGCGAGCGGCAGGCATGGCGCCGTAGCCGCCTACAACGTCGATTTGCCGAACAGGCTTTCGAGCAGCTCCACCACCAGTTCGGCCGTCTGGTTGTGCACGTCGCGCGCGGGATTCAGTTCGAGCACGTCGAGCGAGCCGAGCGCGCCGGTATCCTCGATCATCTCCAGGGCAAGGTGGGCTTCGCGGTAGGTCGGGCCGCCGCGCACGGGCGTGCCCACGCCAGGCGCGATCTGGCTGTCCAGGAAATCGACATCGAAGCTGACGTGCAGGTGCGTATTGCCGTCGATACCCGCCAGGGCGTGCTCCATGGTCAGGCGCATGCCGTTCTCGTCGATATAGCGCATGTCATAGACCGTCAGGCCCAGTTCCCGCAGCCGCATCTTCTCTTCGGCATCGACGCTGCGGATGCCGATCTGGCGGATCTGCCGCGCCGTCACAGCCGGGGTGACGCCGCTGAGCGCAGTCAGCGGTGCCGGCCCGTCGCCGCAAAGGCAGGCCACCGGCATGCCGTGTATGTTGCCGGTAGGGCTGGTGCTGCCGGTATTGGCATCGGCGTGGGCGTCGAGCCACAGCACCATCAGTCGCTTGCCCTGTTCGCGACAGTGGCGGGCGGCCGCGCTGACCGACCCGATGGCCAGGCAATGATCGCCCCCCATCAGCAGCGGCATGTGGCCCGCCGCCAGCGTCGCATAGGCGGTCTCGAAAACCTGCTCGTTCCAGGTCAGCACCTCCTGCAGATGCCGCATGCCGTCGACCGGCGCCTGCCACGGGTTGCCCGGCCCACTCAGGTTGCCCAGGTCGCGGACCTGCAGCCCGTTGCGGGCCAGCGCACTGGCGATGTCGGCCACGCGTAATGCGTCCGGGCCCATCGAAGCGCCGCGAATGCTGGCACCGACATCGGTGGGCGCGCCAATCAATGTGACTGACTTCATGCAATCTCCCCGGAGCTGGATGAATGTGTCGTGGGCCCGGTGCATCGAATGTCTCCTGTGATGCACCCGTGGCCCGCTGTCAATGAATGTGCTGATACCCATCATCGCACCGATCCTGAAAACCATCGTAGGAACGCCAAAAATCTTCTGCCGGAACAAATTGCCGCCCCTATAATCTGAAGATCATTGATCGCACAATTATTGATCGGGCAATAGATATGGCATCGGATTCGGGGCACACGCAGGGCAAGGCACAGGCAGGCAGCCAAGGGCAGGTCTTGCCATTTCGCGAGTCGCTGCTGGCGATGCTCGGCATTGCCTTTGTCGTGATGCTGGTCGCACTGGACCAGACCGTGGTGTCCACGGCGCTGCCGACCGTGGTGGCCGAGCTGCAGGGGTTCGAGTACTACGCGTGGGTGGCCACGGCATATCTGCTCACTTCGGTGGTCACGGTGCCGATCTTCGGCCGGCTCGGGGATTACTACGGGCGCAAGCCGTTTGTGCTGGCGTCGATCGTCGTCTTTCTGGTGGCTTCGGTGTTATGCGGCATGGCTTCGAGCATGCCGTACCTGGTGGCGGCGCGTGCGCTGCAGGGAATTGGCGGCGGCATGCTGGTCGGCACGGCGTTCGCCTGTGTTCCCGACCTGTTTCCCGATTCGCATGTGCGTCTGCGCTGGCAGGTCATCCTGAGCACGGCATTCGGGCTGGCCAACGCGCTCGGCCCGTCGCTGGGCGGGCTGCTGACCGAATGGTATGGCTGGCGCGCGGTGTTCTATATCAATGTGCCCGTGGGCCTAGTGGGGCTGGTGATCGCCTGGCGCTACCTGCCGCATCTACGCCAGTCGCGGCATGAGGGGCCGATTCGCATCGACTGGCTCGGGGCGCTGCTGATTGCGGCCGGGCTGGGCAGCCTGCAGCTGTCGGTGGAATGGTTGCCGGAACGCGGCTTCGACATCGTGACCATCGGCCTGCTGGTGCTGTCCTTCGCGTCGTTCATCGCGCTGTGGCAATGGTCGCGCCGGTGCGAGGCGCCGATCCTGCCGCTCGACATGTTCCGCAATCCGGCGCTGGCGCTGTTCCTGCTGGGCGTCCTGGGCGGTTTTGCGATGTTCGCGCTGCTGCTGTACGCGCCGCTGCTGTTCCAGGGCGGATTTGGCTATTCGCCGAAGGAAGCCGGCCTGCTGGTCACGCCGCTGGTGGTCTGCATTACCGTCGGCAGCATCGTCAATGGCCGTATCATTACGCGCATTCCGCAGCCCAACAGCATGCTGTATGCAGGGTTTGCCATGCTGGCGCTGGCGCTGCTCGGCCTGTCGCAGGCGACGCGCAGCATGCATCACAATGTGCTGCTGGCCATCATGCTGTGCGCCGGCCTGGGGCTCGGCTTCGTCCTGCCTAACCTGACCGTATTCGCACAACAGACGGCGGGGCGCGCGCACCTGGGCATCGCCACCGCCATGTTGCAGTCTCTGCGCATGGTGGGCGGCATGGTGGGCACGGCGCTGGTGGGGACGCTGGTGACGCGCAGCTACACCACAGGGGTGACGGCGTCGCTGGCAGCGGCGAATGCATCGGACTGGGCGTCCCGGCTGACCGATCCGCAGATCCTGATCGACAAGGCCGCCCAGGCGGAATTGCTGACCCATCTGCAAAAGGCAGGGCACAATGGAGCCCTGCTGCTGGAACAGGCGCGGGTGTCGCTGGTAAGCGCCATCCATCTTGGCCTGTTGCTGGCGGCCGTCGCGGCGCTGATCGGCATATGGCGGGTGCGCCGCGTACCGCCGATCAGGCTGGCGCGGGTGCATGAACCCGCGATGGCCGCGGACTGATATCTGCCAACTGGAGACTCGATTTTGGAACTGGAGCGACAAAGCCTGGCCGTGCTGCAACAGTTCGGACGCACTTACCGCGCATACGCCGCCGCGTTCGAACAGCGCATCGGGCATCCGTTGCCGCGCTGGCGCATTCTGTTTGCCCTGTACGGACACGAAGGCCCGATTGCGCAAAAGCCGCTGGCCGACCGCGTGGGCATGGACCCGGGCGCCCTCACGCGCCAACTCAAGGCGCTCCAGGAACTGGGCTGGATCGAGCGTTCCACGAGCGAGCGCGACAACCGCATGACCAACGTGACGCTCACCCAGCTGGGCCGCGACATCGTTGACCAGGCCATGCCGCGCCGTTCGGCATTCCTGCAGGACGTACTGACGGGCGTGTCGGAAACAACGATGCACAACCTGTCGAAGGGGCTGGCCCAGCTGGAAGCCGGCATCGCCGACGCCGTGGCACGCACCGAACGCGACGCCGCCTGACCCGCCGCCCGCTATCGCGCTTCCGTCAGCATGCGCCCAGCACCGCCGCAATCGCGGCGGGATTCGACGGAAAATAAAAATGGACGTACGACGCGGTGAGGCTGCCGGCCTGATAGACCGCTTCTCCCGTGCCGCCATCGCGTGGCGACACGGCCCTGACCGCTGGCGTCAGCGGCGTTGCTGCGCTCGAATAGTGGAACGTATGGCCGCGCAGCACTTCGCCTGTGCCCGGTAGTGTGACGGCCTGGTGGCCAATCGCAGCGAGCCTGCGCTGCATCGTCACCGTTCCGGGCAGCAGACCGGCCATGGCATGGCTGACGCCGTCCTTGTCGAAGAGGCGCTCGAACAGCGCCATCATTCCGCCGCATTCCGCCAGTATCGGCACGCCGCGCGCATGCGCGTCGCGCAGTGCATCGTGCATCGCCGAGTTGGCTGCCAGTGTGGCGCCATGCAGCTCAGGGTATCCGCCCGGAAGCCACACGGCGTCGCAAGGCGGCAAGGCGTGGTCGCGCAGCGGCGAAAACCATGCGACATGCGCGCCCATAGCCGTCAGCGTATCGAGGTTGGCCGGATAGATGAAGCGGAAGGCGTCGTCACGCGCAATGGCGATGCGCTTGCCCGCCAGCAGCCGTGGCAGCGGGGCCGCAGTGTTGGCCGGCCCAAACGTCACGGGCGCGGGCAGGTGCGACAGCGGCAGTGCGGCCAATGCGTCGGCCAGCCTGTCGAGCCGCGTCATCAGGTCCGGCAGTTCGTCGGCACTGAACAGTCCAAGATGCCGCTCAGGCAGGCTGGCCGATGCGTCGCGGGCCAGCGCGCCGGCCCACGCAATGCCCGGCGGCACGCTTTCGCGCAGCATCTCGGCATGACGGGCCGTGGCAACGCCATTGGCCAGCACATGCATCGCCCGGAACGGCTCGCCGTAGTGCGCCAGCCCGTAGGCCAGCGCACCGAACGTCTGGGCCATCGCGCCGGCCTGGATCACCGCCAGCACCGGCAGGCCGAACAGGCGCGCCACATCGGCGCTGCTCGGCGTGCCGTCGTGCAGGCCCATCACGCCTTCCACCAGGATCAGGTCTGCGTCGGCCGCGGCGTCGCCCAGGCGCGCCCTGGCATCGGCTTCGCCCGTCATCCAGAGATCGATCGACTGCACTGGCGCGCCGCTTGCCGCGGCCAGCAGCGTCGGGTCCAGGAAATCGGGCCCCGTCTTGAAGACCCGCACGCGGCGGCCCTGGCGTGCGTGCAGCCGCGCCAGCGCCGCGGTGACGGTGGTCTTGCCCTGGCCTGACGCTGGTGCGGCGATCATCAAGGCGGGCACCGCGCGGCCAGGGGGCGCGTCGGGAGGTAGCGAAGGCGGTGGCGATGTCGGCAACATGAACGTAGCGGGTGCGGCGGGCCGGTCCCCGCACGGTGAGGGCTTCGGAGGGGCCGGTTGGCGTGGCCGATTATAGCGAGCGGCGTCCATGGTCATCCGCCTTGTGGCAGCACCATGCCCTGCAGGGCCGCACATTCGAACAGCTCGCGGTCGTTGGTGACCCCGAGCTTGTGCATGGCGCAGTTCTTCTGCCGGCTGATGGTCTTGACGCTGCGGCACAGCGTGGCGGCAATCTCGGTGACCGAGCGTCCGGTCAGGTACAGGCGCAGCACTTCCGTTTCGCGCGCCGACAGCCGCTGCATGCCTTCGCGCCCGATCGGCATCATGGGGCGCACTTCGGTCGGCGCCAACGCCCGTAGCGCCGACTTGCCGATATAGGTGAAGCCGCGCTGGGCACGGGCAATCGCTGTCACGATTTC
Source organism: Cupriavidus sp. 86D6 (assembly GCF_057815095.1). Lineage (NCBI taxonomy): Bacteria > Pseudomonadati > Pseudomonadota > Betaproteobacteria > Burkholderiales > Burkholderiaceae > Cupriavidus > Cupriavidus sp. 86D6. The sequence goes on from NZ_JBYPSB010000003.1 coordinate 12,450, forward strand.
GGAAAGCTGGCTGTCCTTGAGCAGCAGGCCCTGCACGCGGACATCGAGTATCGTGCGCAGCACCAGCGGATTCGTGATCATCGTCAGCACCACGACCGCCATGGCCGGATAGCGGCGGCGCAAGGCCGTGAGCAGGCGTACGCCATCGAGCTCGGCCGGCCCGGGCATGTGATAGTCGGTGACCACGACATCGGGCCGCAAGTTGTCGGCCTGCTGCAGCAGGTCGGTGGCACTGATCACTTCCCCGCAGACCTCCCAGCCGGTCTGCGTCTGCAACCTGGCCCGGATCGCCGCCGTAATGACGGGGTGGTCGTCGGCCAGCAAAATCCTCAACGTCATCCATCGACTCCTGTCCTGTTCACATGGCTCTTCAGCGTTCGGCTTCGCGCTGGCGTCAAAAAATGCGCCGCACGCGGGAGTGGCGTGCGGCGCCAACACGCATCGACTGCGTGCACGCGCATGGCGGACTGCATGGGAGACAGCCCGCAACACTGCGATGCCCGGCGAGGTTAATGCCCGCAGGCGCGGATGGGAGTAAGAGGATTCGCAAAATGCACGAAAGACTGCTGCGATTGCGCAGGGGAAATGCAGACGGCCCCGCGATGTCGCCATCGCGGGGCCGTGTCAGTGGGTCGGGGCCGTAGTTGGGGCTGGTGCTGGCCGGATCGCCAGGCTCAGGCGATCGCCGCCAGCGCGGGGGTGCGGTGCTGTGCGTGGCGGCGCCCGTCGATGGCCTTGAGCGGATCGCGCAGGATCGACGCGCCCACGTCCATGATGTCGCGCAGCGCGGCGGGGTCCTGTGCCCGCTGCGGCGTCCAGAAATGCAGCGCCGCCCAGGCCGGAAACGCGGCAGGCGGTGCCAGCAGCCGGGTTTTGCGGTCGCGGGTGACCAGCGGCACGTTGAAATCCAGGACCGGGCAGATGCCGCCGGCGGAATGCAGCAGCGTGATCTGCGTATGCCATGACGGCACCACGGTCTCGCGATGGCCTGGCGTATTGGCGCGCCGCGCCAGAAACGCATGCAACGGGCTGCCGCTTTCGCAGTCCTCCTGCAGCAGGATCCAGTCGGTTTCCGCTTCGTCGTTCGTGCCCCCACGCGCGGCGCTTACCAGGCGGCGCGGCGTGGCCAGGATGCTATGCGGCAGCACGCTGTCGGGCACGTTGGCGCCATCCACCACGAACGCGCAATCGAGATGGCCGGCGTCGAGACTGTCCCCCAGCGACGCATCGGCAATGACCGGCCGCGTGACGAAGCTGTCATGTGGAAAGCGTTCGCACAGCGTGGTAAGGATTTCCGTGATGACCGGATCGCCGATCGACGATGAGAATCCGATCGAAATGCGCCGACGGTTGCCGGTGGCATGGGCCGAGTGGTCCTGCGGCTGGACCAGATGGTTCCAGCGCGCCAGGATTTGCCGGGCCGTCTGTTCGAGCCGCAGCGCGTGGGGCGTAGGCTCCAGCGTGCCATTGCGCTTGACGAACAGCGCATCGCCGGTGATCTCTCGCAGGCGGGCCAGGCTGTAGGCCACGGTTGGAATGCGTCCCTGTGTGCAAGCTGCCACCGCGCCGAGGTCGCGGTACTCCATGAGCAGGACGAACACATGCAATAGCTTGGTACTGACGTGCCGCATACTGACTTCTCCCGATCCGAACTTCTGTTTTTCTTGTTGTGGCGAAGCGTTGCAACTTCGTGACTGCGAGACCTGCCGTTGCCGGTCCTGCCATCACGCAACGCCTGCGACCTGTACAGCATGAAACTACGGGGGGCGGGAACGAAAAACATGTGCGCCCGGGCAATGCCACCCGCGTCTTTGCACGCGGGTATATCCACGATTGCCGCGCTTCTTCGACAGCGCATCGAAGGCATGTGCGGTACGGCAGTGGCTCCTCTTCCTCAGGCCCGGACCCGGCAATCGCCATCATCACCATGGCGGTGAAGGGGCTGCCGGACGCCTGTCTGGGTGCGCCGGGGAGGCGTGCCCTGCAGGCGTTTGAAATTTAGTTGATGCGAAGAAATCTTAATACAACATTTTGGAAACTACTAGAACGGCGTGTGATGTCATGTTTGTCATCTGACTTGCAAAGGCCCCTTTGTTCGCACATCCATACAAAGCGAAAACCCGCATGACACGTACGTCGCAGGGCGATGCACCTGACGCGGCACTGACCCGGAGGCGATTGCACGGTGTGCCAGAAAAGTGTTTCAACCCGATGTTCCGGCATGAATTCGGAATCGGAATATTCCAAGATGGAAAAACAAAATTTGGTCGCGGTGCCAAGGCTTGCGCCATAGGGGCGGAGTCCGCATGGGATGGCCGCCGCCAGCGTCGTTGATCATGCCGATGCTTTCATTCAATTTGCTTAACTCGTGCGGCGAAGACACTGAATTCCTTTTGCGCAAGGGCTGGGCTACCTTACCGGCATGAACGGCAGGCCGTTGCGCCCGCCGCGCGGGGGGAGCCACGAGCGGAGGCATCGGTGAACAGACGCTATTCGGAGGAGCAGATCCGCATGTACCTCGCCGAGGCCGCGAATGGCGTGCCCGTGCGGGAACTGTGCGCGCGCTATGGTTTCAGCGATGCCTCGTTCTACGGCTGGCGTGCCAGGTATGGTCCGACACGGCATGGCGACGGCGCCGACACGCGGCGCGTGCGTCAGCTCGAGGAAGAAAATGTGCGCCTGAAGAGTATGCTTGCGGATGCGCTGCTGCAACTTGAGCTGCTGCGCAACCGAACCGGCAGGCGGAGCCACGGCAAGACGGATGCATGACATCGTGCCCGGACACCTCGCCTGCCGGAAGCCGTCGCAAGGCAACTTCGATGTTGCCAATGAATTCTGGAGTTTTTCTGGTGAGAAAGGTTTTGGCAGCCATGGCTGCAGCCGTATGCGTGGTCCCATTCGTTGCCTACGGGCAGGCGCCATCGACGGATCCGTCCACGCCGATGATCGCCCCGCCGCCCCCGCGCATGCTTGATCCCGCCACGTCCACGGTAGATGATCCGGGCGGCGCGTCAGGCACATCGCAGCGCGAGCATTGCCGCCAGCTGCTCGACAAGATCAATGCATTGCCCGCGGGGCCGCAGTGGTCGCAGGGCCAGTCGAATGTCACCACCGCCGACGGGCGCAGCTATTCCACGCTCGAACGCGCGCCGGAACGCAAGCGCCTGGAAGAAGCCTACCGGCAGGAGTGCGCGCAGGCCCGCAAGTAAGTCAATCAGTCAGCCAGTCAGTCGGGGTAACGGGCCTGGGCCAGCATTGGCAGGCAGGTGTAGCGGTCCTTTTTCGTCATTGAGGGAGTGATCATGTTGCGCGTGCGACGAATCGTGGCCTGGCTGCTCGGGCTGACCCTGCTTGCCACGGCTGGCAGTGCGTTGGCCCAGGCCAAGCTGGACAAGCCTCATCTTGACCAGTTGCTGGCGCCCGTGGCGCTTTATCCCGATGCGCTGCTGTCGCAGGTGCTGATGGCTTCGACCTATCCCGCCGACGTGGCGGCAGCCGCGCAGTGGTCGAAATCGAATGCAAGCCTGTCGGGCGATGCCGCCACCAAGGCCGTGGCCAATGAGCCATGGGACCCGAGCGTGCAGTCGCTGGTGGCCTTTCCGTCGGTCATGGACATGATGGGGCGCCAGCCGCAATGGGTGCAGTCGGTGGGCGATGCGTTCCTGGCGCAGCCTGACGACGTCATGGATTCGGTGCAGCGGCTGCGCGTGCAGGCCCAGAAGGCCGGCACGCTGAAGACCACCGAGCAGCAGAAGGTGGTGACGCAGCAAAGTGGCGGTACGACGATCGTACAGATCGAGCCGGCCAATCCGCAGGTCGTGTACGTGCCCGCCTACAACCCCACCGTGGTCTATGGCACGTGGCCCTATCCTGCCTATCCGCCCGCCTACTATCCGCCGCCGCCGGGCTCGGTGTTCGCGACGTCGCTGGTGGCCGGCATCGGCTTCGGGCTGGGTGTGGCGGCGGTGAATTCGATGTGGGGCGGATTCAACTGGGGCGCGCATGACGTCAACATCAACGTCAACCGCTATAACAATATCAACGTGAACCAGCGGCTCGACGTCAACCGGGCCAACGTGAACTGGCAGCACAACCCGGCCAACCGCGGCAACGTGCCGTACAACAACCCCAACGTCGCCAACCGTTTCGATGCGCAGCGGCAGCAGGCCCTGGCCAATCGGCCCCCGCCCGGACAAGCCGGTGGTCAGCGGCTGGGGCAGGGCGGTGGCGGCGTCCAGAACCCGCAGCGGCCAGGACAGGCCGGGGCCGCCCAAAGCCAGCGGGACGCCGCGCGCGACCGCGCCGCACAGTCGTTCCAGGGACGGACCGGCCAGTCGATTGCGGGACACGGCTCGCCCGGCGTCAATCGCCCGGGCGGCGGGCAGAATCCTCGCCCGGCCGGTGCAGACCGCCAGCACGCCGATCAGATGGACGCGCGCAACCGGGCCCGCGACACCAATCATGCCAACGCCTTCCACGATGCCGGCAATGGCGACCGCATGCGCCAGCAGGCCGAGCGTGGCGGTACAGGACTGCAGAGCTTCGGTGGCCAGCGGACCATGCCGGACCACGGTGGATTCCAGGGTGGCGGCGGAGGCGGCGGCCATTTCGGCGGCGGAGGCGGTGCTGGCGGCGGTCATTTCGGTCACGGTCGGAGATAACGATGAAGCACAACCAGGGAACTCGCGGAAACGCACGCGGTTGGAAGTCGTTGCGCGCGCTGGCCATGGCCGTGCTGGTCGGCGCGTCGATATCTGCGCCGGCCGTGGCGTTGGCGCAGCAGGTATTCCCGTCGCCCGAGGCGGCCATGGACGCGCTGGGCGATGGCGTGGCACGCAGCGACACCGACGCGCTCAAGCGCGTGCTGGGCGCGCAGTATCGCCGGATCGTGCCGCCCCATCTGGACCAGCAGGACATCTACGATTTTCTTGGCGCCTGGGCCAATCACCATGCTGTCCGCAAGGACGGCGAGAATACCGCCAGCGTGGAAGTGGGCGGCAGCGGCTGGACGTTTCCGGTGCCGATCGTGAAACGCAAGGCCGGATGGCAGTTCGACCTGACGGCAGGCGAGCGCGAGGTCAGGGTTCGCCGGATCGGCCGCAACGAGATCGTGGCCATGGACACGCTGCTGCAACTGGCCGATGCCCAGCAACGCTATGCCGAGCAGGTGGGCAAGGGCGCCTACGCCGGGCAACTTGTCAGCACGCCGGGCAAGACCAATGGCCTGTACTGGCCGTCGGCATCGAAGGAAAACGATAGTCCGCTGGGGCCGGATGCCCTGGCCATGGGCCCGGAGACGCCGCCCGACGAGGCGTTCTTCGGCTATCGCTACCGCGTCATCGCGCCGCCGAAGGGCAGCGACGCAAAATTCGCGTTCATCGCGTGGCCGGCGCGCTATGGCGATTCCGGCGTGCATTCGTTCATGCTGGACAGCGAGCGCCGATTCTACGAGCGCGACCTGGGCAAGGCGACGGCGTCGCGCGCGGCGGCCATCCGGACGTTCGCGCCGCAAGGGTGGAAGCCGGTGGCAAAGGAGTAGGAGTTCTTCAGTCGCCCGGGCCCCGCAGCGCCACGCGGTCGGGGTCCGCGTAGACGTCTGCCAGTCCGTCCGGATCGACGATCCGCAGCATGCGGTGCCGTACCGTAATCAGTCCCACCGACCGGAACCGCGATAGCAGCCGGGACACCGTTTCCAGGGTCAGGCCAAGGTAGCTGGCGATGTCGTTACGCGTCATCGCCAGCGTCAATCCGCCGTCGGAAATGCCGCGACGCGCCTGTTCGGCAGCCAGGTCGAGCAGCAGCATGGCCAGCCGTTGCGACGCCTTCATCGACCCAATGGCGACCATCAGTTCGGCTTGACGCCCGGCCTGCCGCCGCAGGTTGGCCAGAATGGCGGCGCGCAATGCCGGATCGGCAAGGCTGTCATGCAAGGCCTCGATGGGGATGGTGCAGCACTCGGTGTCCTGGAGCGCAACGGCGCTGGCCCCATGGGCGGCGGATTCGTTCGGCTCCAGGCCGCATACATCGCCGCACTGAAAAAAGCCGCTTACCTGCCGCCATCCCAGGCGGGATTCGTAGACCAGCTTCAGCCCACCCGTGCGCAGGGGGAAGACCGCCAGCGTAGGCCGGCCCTGCGCATACAGCACGTCGCCCGCCCGTAACCGCACCCGGCCGGGCGCAAGCGGCACGGGTGCCCGCAATGCGCTATCGCCGCAGGCATGGCGACATGCCTGGCGGAATGGACAAATTGTGCAGGATGGGGCGCTTGCGCCGGGACGTTCGAAGGACATCGTCGCGCCGATCGGTCCATGGGGTGTTTATGCGCTTCAGTATAAGTGTCCGCAAATGGCACGGATTTTCCACCGTTCTGCATTCTTTCGTCGCCATGACGTAAGTTTTTTCGAAGGCATTAACCCGTTCGGGGGCAGGACGAATTCCACAAGGAAATCTTTGTTTCCAAAATTCATGTTGCATCTTGCAAACATTGACGACAGTTCGTCACGTCGGCTGTGTTATGCTGCGTCGCACAAATAGAGGAGGAGACTCGTTCCTAGATGAGCAGGAGTCTTCATATGGCCAAAAGCCTGTCTCCGACTTGGGATGCGCAGTGGCGACAATTCGGTCGCCCGCACTCCCAGGCCGCGAAGCAAATTCGTTCCTGGCTGGGGCGCCTTGATCCGGCGCAGCCGGCTGCACGGCGGCTGCGACACCCCGCGGCGGGTGAGCCCGCGCCAGCCGAACTGCCCGGATCGTGGCAATCCCACAAGCTGGGCCTGGAACCGCTGCCGGGCGAGCTGGTGCCGCAGCTGTCGTATCGTCTCTATATTCCGTCTGGCGCCAAGGGCGCGTTGCCGCTGGTGGTGATGCTGCACGGCTGCCAGCAGACGCCCGAAGATCTGGCTGCCGGCACGCGCATGAACGCACTGGCCGAGCGCGAGGGATTCATGGTGGCTTATCCGCAGCAGCCGTTGCGCCGCTCCGTACACCGCTGCTGGCAATGGTTCGACCTGGGCGACGGCGTGGGCGGTCGCGAGGCGCAGGCCGTGGCCATGCTGATCGACGAACTGTCCAGCCGGCCTGACGTGCGCACGGGCGAGATTTATCTGGCGGGTTTGTCCGCCGGGGCGGCCATGGCTGCCGTGGTGGCGCTGCGTTATCCCGAAAAAGTCGCGGCGGTGGGTTTGCACTCGGGCGTCGTGATCGGCGCGGCCGGCAATCCGGGCGCGGGCCTGAAGGCGATGCGCCATGGCACCGAGCTGGAACCGGCTTTGCTGCTCGATGCCGCCGGCGTGACGCCGGGCGGCCCGGAAATGCCCGCCATCGTCGTGCATGGCATGACCGATGACGCCGTGAATCCCATCAATGGCCGCCTGCTGGCCCGCCAATTTCTGACCTACAACGGGCTGAGCGAACGCACCGGCGCGCGTCTGGACTGCGCCAACGATGCGCCGCCGCTGGAAGCGGGCGACTATCGGGAAGCCCGCTTTGGCCGGTGGAATCGCGACGTCGTGCGGCTGGTGGAGGTGGCTGGCCTCGATCACGCGTGGAGCGGCGGCGACGCCAGCGTGCAGTACCACAGCGACGTTGGGCCGGACGCAAGCTGGATGATGTGGCAGTTCTTCCGGCAGCATCGCCGCCTGGCGTGACGCGGCCGCCGCGGAATGGAAAAAGGGGAAGGCTTCTGGCCTTCCCCTTTTTTGTCCGCACGTGCCGGTGAATGCGCCCTGAATCAGGCTTCCCGCTTGCGCACGAACAGCGCGGTGATGATGCCCATGACGCAGACACCGACCACGTAGTGTGCCGGGGCCAGCTTGTCGGTCTTCAGCATCAGCGAGACGATGACCGGCGTCAGCCCGCCGAAGATCGCGTACGAGACGTTGTACGAGAAGGACAGTCCCGAGAAACGCACCTGCGCCGGGAAGGCATGCACCAGCACATACGGCACGGCGCCGATCGTGCCGACGAAGAAGCCGGCCAGTGCGTACAGCGGCAGCAGCAGGTCAGGGCGCGTGCCGATGGTGGTGTACAGCAGGTAGGCCGTCGCCGCCAGCAGCGCGCCGCCGATGGACAGCGTCAGGCGGGCGCCGATGCGATCGGCCAGCACGCCGGCCACCACGCAGCCAATCGACAGGAACAGCGTGGCCGCACTGTTGGCAACCAGCGCCGTGCGGGCGTCGAAGCCGAACAGCGTCTGCAGGTAGGTGGGGGTCAGCAGGATCACCACCACGATGCCGGCCGACAGCATCCAGGTCAGCAGCGCCGAGATCAGCACGGCGCCGCGATGGTCGCGCACCACGGCCTTCAGCGGCATTTCGGCGGCCAGCGCCTTGCGCTGCTGCAGTTCGGCGAACACCGGCGTCTCGTGCAGCCAGCGGCGCAGGTACATCGAACCCACGCCGAAGATGCCGCCCAGCACGAACGGCACGCGCCAGCCATGGGCCAGCAGTTCCTGCGGGTCGAAGATCGCATTGATGCCGGTGGCCACCAGCGAGCCCAGCAGGATGCCGGCCGTCAGGCCCGCCGTCAGCGTGCCGCAGGCATAGCCGATGTGGCGCTTGGGCACGTGTTCGGACACGAATACCCAGGCACCCGGCACTTCGCCGCCCACGGCGGCACCTTGCAGGATGCGCAGCACCAGCAGCAGCACCGGGGCCAGCAGGCCGATGGTCGCGTAGGTGGGCAGCAGGCCCATCAGCAGCGTCGGCACCGACATCAGCAGGATCGACAGCGTAAACATCTTCTTGCGGCCCAGCAGGTCGCCGAAGTGCGCCATGATGATGCCGCCCAGCGGGCGCGCCAGGTAGCCGGCCGCGAAAATGCCGAAGGTCTGCAGCAGGCGCAGCCAGTCCGGCACCGAAGCCGGGAAGAACAGCTGGCCAATGACCTTGGCGAAAAAGACAAAAATAATAAAATCGTAGAACTCAAGCGCGCCGCCCAATGCTGCAAGGGCAAGCGTCTTGTAGTCCTGGCCGGTCAGCGGGCGGGCGGCGTGGCCGCCTTGCGCGCCCAGTTCCCCGGCAGTACTGCTGGACGTGGACATGAAAAGACTCGCATGGATACATTCACATGCGAAGCGCGCAACACGGATGACGTGGAGGAAGACGGCCGAGGGATGACGACACGAACTTGGCGAACCGGGGCCGGCGGGTAAGCCGGCGGGCACGACGGGACGCTTCGCAAAGGCGTAAAGATACCAGATCGATGTGTTTCATCTGCGATTTTGATCAGATTGAATACTAAATCGGCCGTCGCGCTGCCATAATCCGTCTCCATAATACAAAAGCAAGTGAAATCCGGGGCACAAAGCGCGAAATGCGCGGGGTCATATATTCTGGGGTGACATGGCTTTCAAGGATTCCATCCAGGCTGCAACAGGGGCGGCCATGGCAACGCCGCGCCGGCGCGTGGCCGTGCGCGTGGCGGGCGGCGTGGTGGCTGCGCTGGCTGTTTTCGGGCTGGCCGGCTATGTTGGCGGGCCGCCGCTGATCAAATATCTGGTAGAAAAGAACGCGACCGAGGCGCTGGGCCGCAAGGTCACGCTGGGTGGCGCGCAGGTGCGGCCATTCGAACTGGGCGCGACGCTGAACGACCTGACCATTTTCGAGCCCGATGGCAAAACGCCCATGCTGACGCTGGGCGAGGTCGAGGCCAATACCTCGGCCGCGTCGATCTGGCATCTGGCGCCGGTGGTCGATTTCCTGCATGTGGACCGGCTCAGCGTGCATGTGGTGCGCAATGCCGACGGCCGCATGAGCTTTGCCGACATCCAGGAACGCTTTGCCGCCCAGCCGCCCAAACCGGCCGACAGCAAGCCGGCGCGGTTCTCGGTCAGCAATATCGCCGTGTCCAACAGCAGCTTTGTTTATGACGACAAGCTGCTTGATACCGTGCAGCGCGTGGAGAACTTCACGCTGACCCTGCCGTTCCTGTCGAACCTGCCGCACGATGTAGCCATCAATACGCGACCGTCATTGTTTGCCAAGATCAATGGCACGCCGCTGGCGCTGGACGGCACCTCGCAACCGTTTTCCGATACTCACCAGACCGACCTCAACGTGAATCTGGACGGTCTGGAATTGGCGAAGTACATGGCATTCGCGCCAAAACTGAAGGATGCGGAAGTCAAGGGCGGTCTCGTCGATACCCGGCTGAAGGTGGGCTTCCGACAGGAAAAGGACAAGCAGGACCTGTATGTGTCCGGCACGATTGCGCTGCGCGATGCCGACGTGCAGACGCACGCCGGGGCGCCGATCGTCAAGGCCGGACGTCTGGCCGTCGATCTGGACCGCGTGCAGCCGCTGGCGCACACGGCCCATGTGAAAAGCATCGAACTGGAGGGATTCGACCTGCAGGCGCTGCGTCGCCGGGACGGTACGCTGAACCTGGCCACCGCGTTCCTGCCGGCAGCGGCCCCAGCACCGAAGGCCGCGGCGCAGGCCCCGGCCAAGGCCGCGGCGCCGGCATCGGCGGCATCGGCGGCATCGGCATCCGCGCCCGCGGCCGCAGGGGTTCAGTCGCCGCCGAAGGCCGAGGAGGTGCCGTGGTCGTATGCCGTGGACCGCGTGACGGTCAAGGAAGCCAGGCTCGGGTTTGTCGACGAACTGGCGCCATCGGGCCCCGGCAAGCTCGACGTCGGCCCGGTCAACGTCGATATCGTCAATCTCGCCAGTACCGGCGACAAGCCCGCGAAGCTTGACGCCAGTATCACGATCGCCAACGGGCAGACCGTCAAGCACACCGGCGAACTGGGCCTGAAGCAGGGCACGCTGACGGGCACGCTGGAAACGGCGGGCCTGCGGCCGCAAGGCTTCTCGGCGTGGTGGCCGCGCGCGCTGCACAGCCAGCTGGGCGAGACGGCCATCAACGCCGCGCTGCATTACACGATGGCGTGGGCGCAGCCAGTGTTCCAGTTCACGCTGCAGAAATCGCGCGTCGAGCTGTCGCCGGTCTATGTGGCCACGCGCGATCCGGTCAAGGTGCCGGCCGCGCAGGGCGCATCGGCCGCCGCCAATGACAGCGATGACGATGCCAAGGCCGCACCGGCCCGGCGCGGGGCCCGGGCGGCACGTACGGCGCGCGTGGCGGATACCGCAGGCGCCAACCTGCCGCTGATCCATGCCGACAAGCTGATCCTCGACGATATCCAGCTCGACCTGGCCAAACAGACTTTCGAAGCCGGGCAAGTGGCGCTGGTGAAGCCGCGCATCGCGGCCACGCGCGATCGTCGCGGCGAGTTGCTGGAATCGGCGCAAATCTGGGCCACCGAATCTGCCGAACAGAAGGCAGCGGACCAGAAGGCCGCTGCGAAGCCGGTACCGCAGGCCAATGGCGGTGCGGCGGCGCCGGGCTGGAAGGTGCGCGTGGGCAAGGTGGCCGTGGACGGTGGCGAGGCACGGCTGGCGGACTACGCGCCTGCCGAAGTCAATCGCGGCCGTCCGGTGATCCACCAGTTCCGCAATATCGGATTGAGCACCGGCACCATCACGTGGCCGCTGTCGCCGGGCGCGTTGCCGATGAAGCTGCATGCCGAAAGCGGCCGCAAGGGCGTGATGAACATCGACGGGCAGGTCGTGCCGACCGGGCCCGCCGCGCAACTGCAACTGGACCTGCGCGATCTCGACATGGCGCCGCTGCAGCCTTATCTGGCCGATCGCTTCAACGCGGCGCTGCGCAGCGGCACGATGACGGTCAAGGGCAAGGTGGCGTACGACGCGCCGGCCGGCAAGCCGATCGCCGTGCGCTTCAGCGGCAACGCCTTTGCGGGCAACGTGCGTACCGTCGATCGCATTTCCGGGGATGACTTCCTGCGCTGGCGCGCACTGGCGGTCAATGGCATCGACTTCAGCATGGACGATGCCAAGGGGCCGATGCAGGTCGGCGTGAGCAACGTGGCGCTGAACGACTTCTATGCGCGCGTGATTCTCAATGCCAACGGCCGGCTGAACCTGCAGGACGTAGTGGCCGGTGGTGCCGAGAAGGGCGAGGCGGCGCCATCCACGAGCCTGACGCAGGCGAGCCCGGCGTCGGCCCCGGAGGCCAGGCCCGCACCGCAGGCCGCACCCGCCAGGCAAGCGGCCGGCCCGAAACCGCAGATTCGCCTGGGCGGCGTGACGATCAACAAGGGCAACATCAACTTCTCGGACTTTTTCGTCAAGCCGAACTACTCGGCCAACCTGACCGACATGAAGGGTTCGGTGTCGAAGGTGTCGTCGGCCGATCCCACGCCGGCGGACCTGGTGCTCGACGGCCGGCTCGACGACGACGCGCCGGTCAGCATCAGCGGCAAGCTTAATCCGCTGGGCGAGCAGCTCTATCTGGACATCGCGGCCAAGGCAGCCGGCGTGGAACTGACACGCCTGACGCCTTACGCGGCCAAGTACGCCGGCTACCCCATCACCAAGGGCAAGCTGACTGTCGATGTGGCGTACAAGATCGAGAACGGCAAGCTCGACGCGAGGAACCACCTGTACCTGGACCAGCTCACGTTCGGCGACAAGGTGGACAGCCCCGATGCCGTGAAGCTGCCGGTGCTGCTGGCCGTGTCGCTGCTCAAGGACCGCAATGGCGTGATCGACATCAACCTGCCGGTGTCGGGCTCGCTGTCGGATCCCGAGTTCAGCATTGGCGGCGTGATCATGCGCGTGATCGTGAACCTGCTGACCAAGGCGATCACGTCACCGTTTTCGCTGATCGCCTCGGCGTTCGGCGGCAGCGGCGAGGAGCTTGGCTATATCGAGTTCGCGCCGGGATCGTCCACGCTGACCGATGAGGGCCGCAAGAAAATCGAGACGGTGGGCAAGGCGCTGAACGACCGCCCGTCGCTGCGGCTGGAAATCAGCGGGCGGATCGACCCGGCCACCGATGCCGATGGCGCGCGCCGCGTCTGGCTGGACCAGCGCGTGGCCGAAGCCAAGCAGCGCGATCTGCGCCGGTCGGCCCAGGCTGGCGCGCAGGCCGAGGAAGGCGAGGGCGGCGACCAGGGGGCCAAGGTGACCGTGTCGAAGCAGGAGTATCCAAAGTACCTGGAAGCGGTGTACAAGCGCGAGTCGTTCAAGAAGCCGAAGAATTTCATCGGCCTGAACAAGTCGCTGCCGCCGGCCGAGATGGAAAAACTGCTGCTGGAAAACGCCCCCGTCACCGATGCCGAGCTGCGGGCGCTGGCGGACCAGCGCGCGCTGGCGGTCAAGCAGTCGCTGGAACGCGACGGCAAGGTGCCCGAGTCGAAGCTGTTCCTGACCGCGCCGAAGCTGACCGCCGAGGGCATCAAGGACAAGGGCACGCCCAACCGCGTCGACTTCTCGATCCGGCAATAGCCGTCGCCCGGCATGCTGCCCGGTGCGGCGTTTGAACGAAAGCTTCGAACGCCGCAGCCGGGGTGCCTGCACCGAAACCGCGTATCATTCGCCCCGGACTGACCGATTGACGATCAAAAGGAGCGAGTGTTGGAGCAGGAAGCGATTGCCTACAAGACCTGGGTTTGCCTGATTTGCGGGTGGGTGTACGACGAGGAACAGGGTTGGCCCGAGGACGGCATCGCGCCTGGCACGCGCTGGGAAGCGATTCCCGAAGACTGGCGTTGCCCAGAGTGCGACGTCAGCAAGGGCGACTTCTCGATGATCGAGATCTGAGTTCCGGCGGGAATTCAGGGGATGTGGGAGTGCCTCTGCCGCAACTCCCTGCAAAGGCCGGCGCGGGCGCGCCGGCGCGCGCATCGCGTGTAGCGCATCCGGAAGGGATGGCTGCATCGCCATAGCGCGGACGCCACGGTCAGGACCAGCAGCGCCGCCATCAAGGCAGCGAGCAGTGTCAATGACATCGCGCCTCCTTCTCTCTCACAGGCGCTTCACTTCCAGCGGTCGCGCAGCTATATCAGCAGCGGCAACGCCTCCAGCACGAGCACCCCAAGGAGTACCCCGATGATTGCGCCCGCGCACCGGCAGCTGATACGCAGCGCCTTGGCGGCCACCGGGATCGCACCCATCGCCAACAGCCCGACGAGCGCCATGGGGATCAAAAACACAAGATCGTGCGCCTGTACGTGAATCATGGCGGTCTCCTGTCTTGTTTCGTTCTGATTCCAGTATAGGCCGTGGGTGGCGAATACAAGGCCGGAAGCGTCAGGGTTGTCCCGCAATGTTTGAAACGCTTGCAGAGTTCTGTCCTGCGGCGCATGTCGCGTCCCAGCGGCTCCGATGGGACCGTTCGTGCGCTGCGCCGCGCTGCACAACGTGACAGGAGGGTGGGCCGTCTGCATCTGCCGCGGCCGGTGTCCTATGCTGGACGCATGATGGCTATCGTCGGCCACCAATGGGAGGAAGCTATGGAACTTCACATGCATTCGCACCACTACGTGCGCCGCCTGCCCGACTGGTCTGCCGCCGCAGTATCGGGCCTGGCCGCAGGGGCGTTGCTGATCGTCGTGGAGATGTTCTGGTCGAGCATGGTGGCCGGCGTGCATCCGTGGGGCACCACGCGCCTGATCGCTGCCATCGTGATGGGCCCCGACGTGCTGCAGACGTCGATGTTCAGTGTCAGCACGGTGGCCGTGGCGCTGATCATTCACTTCGTGATCGGCATTGTGCTGGGGTGTGTGCTTTGCGCCATCATCGCGCCGTTCCAGCTCGATTCGAGCGTGGGCATGTCGATGCTGGTGGGCGCCGGATTCGGGCTGGTGGTCTACCTGTTCAACTTCCATGTGATGACGGCCGCGTTCCCGTGGTTCATCGACGCGCGGGGCTGGCATACGCTGGTGGGCCACCTGATCTTCGGCATGTGCATCGCGCTGTGCTACTGGAAGCTGGAATCGCGCGATGTCGTGCACTAGATACATCGTCTCGTGATGCAAGGTGTTGAGCGCATGGCATGGCTGTGAGCCACCGCCCGCGTGCGCCCACGGATGGCAGTTGGGACCAGGATGTCCCCACTGCCATTTTTGCTGTGCTGCACGCGTGACATGCCGGGTGCGGCCGCGCGAGTGTCTCCGAACGATATGGGGCACATGTCGCCTTGCAGTGGCCTGAACCGATGCACTAGTCTTATTCCACGTGCGTGAACGGGCGCACCTGCCTGCCCCTGCCTTCCGGCCCGTTCCCTTGCGTGCGTAAGAGGAGGGGGACATGGCGATCGCGGTCGTGCTCGTCATCATGGTCGCTGCTTCGGTGCTCTTTCATTTCCTGAGCCCGTGGTGGCTGACACCGCTGGCGTCCAACTGGAAACAGATGGACGACACGCTCACCATTACCCTCGTCATCACCGGCGCGTTCTTCGTCGGCATCAATGTGCTCCTGGGCTATATCGTCTGGCGCTTCCGGCATCGCGCGGGGCATCGGGCCGCCTACGAGCCCGAAAACCGCCGGCTGGAGCATTGGCTGATCGGCCTCAGCGCGGTGGGCATCATGGCACTGCTGGCGCCCGGGCTGATTGTCTACGCCGACTATGTCAGGCCGCCGCACGAGGCCATGGCGATGGAGGTGGTGGGCCAGCAATGGCAATGGGCATTCCGTTTTCCCGGCCGGGGCGGCACGCTGGGCACCACGGACCCGCGCTTCACCAGCGCCACCAATCCGATGGGCCTGAATCCGGACGACCCGAACAGCCAGGACGATGTGATCGTACTGGGTCCGGAAGTGCACCTGCCGTTGAACCGCCCGGTCAAGGTGCTGCTGAGATCGAAGGACGTGCTGCACGATTTCTATGTGCCACCGTTCCGGGCCCGCATGAACATGGTGCCCGGCATGGTGACCTCGTTCTGGTTCACGCCCACGCAAGTGGGCAAGTACGACATCCTGTGCGCGCAGCTTTGCGGCGTGGGGCACTACAACATGCGCGGCCATGTGGTGGTGGAGGAACCCGCGGCATTCGACGCCTGGCTGGCCAAGCAGCAGACCTTCGCGATGACCCAGGCCAAGGCGCCGCAGCCGGCCGCGCTGCCGGGAACCGGCGTTGCCCCCGGCGCGGGCGCCAGTGGCAACGTCGAGCAGGGTCGGGCGCTGGCGCAGAGCAAAGGTTGCGTGGCATGCCACAGCATCGACGGCACGCAGGGCGTGGGCCCGTCGTGGAAGGGCTTGTATGGCAGCACGCAGACGTTTGCCGATGGCAGCAGTGCCACCGTCGACGACGCCTTCCTGAAGAAGGAAATCGAGGATCCGCAGGCGCGTGTGGTCAAGGGCTTTGGGCCGGTCATGCCGAAGGTGCCCGTGACCGATGCGGAGGTGGCGGCGCTGTCCGCCTATATCCATTCGCTGGGCTCCGGCGCCGGTGCGGCGCCCCAGGCCGGGAAGTAGGCAAGGAGGACACGATGGCCTATGCCGACGACGCCACCCATCACGGTCCGCAGAGCTTCTGGACGCGCTACGTCTGGAGCCAGGACCACAAGGTGATTGCCGTGCAATACACGCTGGTGGCCATCTTCGTGGGGCTGGTCGGCGTGGCGCTGTCGAACCTGATGCGCATGCAGCTGGGGTTTCCGGGGAAGTTCGAGTTCATCGACGCCAACCGCTACTACCAGTTCGTCACCATGCACGGCATGATCATGGTGATCTACCTGCTGACGGCACTGTTCCTGGGCGGCTTCGGCAATTACCTGATCCCGCTGATGGTGGGCGCGCGCGACATGGTGTTCCCGTTCCTGAACATGCTCAGCTTCTGGGTCTACTTCCTGTCGGTGATCGTGCTGCTGGCCAGCTTCTTCGTGCCAGGCGGGCCCACGGGCGCGGGCTGGACGCTGTATCCGCCGCAGGCGATCCTGCCGGGCACGCCGGGGCATGACTGGGGCATCATCCTGATGCTGGTGTCGCTGCTGATCTTCATCGTCGCCGCCACCATGGGCGGGCTGAACTACGTGACCACCGTGCTGCAGGCGCGTACCGAGGGCATGACGATGTTGCGCATGCCGCTGGCCGTGTGGGGCATCTTCATGGCCACCATCCTGGCGCTGCTGGCGTTCCCCGCGCTGTTCGTCTCCGGGGTGATGATGCTGCTCGACAAGACGCTGGGCACCAGCTTTTTCATGCCGGCCATGGTGTCGATGGGCCAGCAGCTCAACTACAAGGGCGGCAGTCCGTTGCTGTTCCAGCACCTGTTCTGGTTCTTCGGGCATCCCGAGGTGTATATCGTGGCGCTGCCGGCGTTCGGCATCGTCTCCGACCTGGTCAGCGTGCATTCGCGCAAGAGCATCTTCGGCTACCGTACGATGGTCTGGGCCATCCTGGCGATCGGCCTGCTGTCCGTGGTGGTCTGGGCGCACCACATGTTCGTGAGCGGCATGAATCCGTACTTCGGCTTCTTCTTCGCCACGACCACGCTGATCATCGCCGTGCCAACGGCCATCAAGGTGTACAACTGGGTCATCACGCTGTGGCGGGGCGACATTCATTTCTCGGTGCCGATGCTGTTCGCCATCGCGTTCATCAGCACCTTCGTGATCGGCGGCCTGACGGGGCTGTTCCTCGGCAACGTCAGCGTCGACATACCGCTTTCCAACACCTATTTCGTGGTGGCGCACTTCCATATGGTGATGGGCGTGTCGCCAATCCTGGTGGTGTTCGGCGGCATCTACCACTGGTATCCGAAGGTGACCGGGCGCATGCTCAACGACACCATGGGCCGCATTCATTTCTGGGTGACGTTCGTGGGCACCTATGCGATCTTCTTCCCGATGCACTACCTGGGCATCATGGGCATGCCGCGCCGCTACTACGCCTGGGACAACTACAGCTTCATTCCGGAATCGGCGCATACGATGAACATGTACATTTCCATCGCGGCCTTCGTGGTGGCGGCGGCCCAGCTGCTGTTCGTCTTCAACCTGTTCTGGAGCCTGCGCCGCGGAAGGGTGTCCGGCCCCAATCCCTGGCGCGCGGCGTCACTGGAATGGCAAACGCCGCAGACGCCTCCCGTGCATGGCAACTGGGGGCCGCATCTGCCCGTGGTGTATCGCTGGGCCTATGCGTACAGCGTGCCGGGCGCCAGCGAGGACTTTATCGCGCAGAACGCGCCACCCGATGCCGGGGGTGGCGAGCCCGAGCCGTATCCCAGCCGGGGAGCCGTGGCATGAATGCCGATCCGATGGCGGCCGCTTCGGGAGCCGGCGTTTTCCGCGTATCGCCCGATTCGCCCGGCAGCGGCGCGGGCGGCGACGCCATGCACGGCCACGGCCAGCGTGCACCGGGCAGCACGGGGCTGTGGGTATTCATGGGCGTGGTGGCCGCGTTGTTCACGCTGTTCCTGGCGGCCTACGTCATGCGCATGGACAGCCCGGACTGGCATCGGATTGCCTTGCCGTGGCAGGTGTGGCTGTCAACGGGCCTGCTTGCGATGGCCAGCGTGGCGATGGCGGTGGCATCGCGTGCGGCCAGGGCTGGGCGCATGGCGCGCGCGCGCGGGGCGCTGCGGCTGGGCGGACTCGGCGCGTTGGCGTTCGTGGGATCGCAGCTTTGGGGGTGGGCGGCGCTTTATGCCGCGCATGTCGTGCCCGCCAGCAATCCGGCCGGCAGCTTTTTCTACCTGCTGACGGCCATGCACGGTCTTCACATGATTGGCGGGCTCGTCGCCTTTGCATTCGTGGCGTTCGATCGCGGCAGCGGCATGCGCACGCAGGTGCGCATCGGTCTTTGCGCCCGGTACTGGCATTTTCTGCTGGGCGTATGGATCGTACTGCTGGCCGCGCTGGCGTGGTTGACGCCCGAGCTCGTCAACTACATCTGCGGCCGGGGATGAGGGAGGTACACCGATGAGTTCGCAACTCTCCACCCCGGCGGCGTCGCCGCACGATCATCCGCCGGGCGGCCTGCGCGGCCTGGTCGCCGACTGGTCTTCGGACCAGCGCGCGTTCAAGGTGTCGTGGGGCAAGGCGATGATGTGGATCTTCCTGCTGTCCGACACCTTCGTCTTCAGCTGCTTCCTGACCGGCTACATGACCGTGCGGATCGCCACCACGGTGCCCTGGCCGAACGTGGCCGAGCTTTTCGGCATGAACATTGGCGGCCGGCAGGTGCCAATGCTGCTGATTGCGATCATGACGTTCACGCTGATCACCAGCAGCGGCACGATGGCCATGGCGGTCAACTGCGCCTACCGGCGCGACCGCATGAACTGCGCCAAGCTGATATTCGTGACGGCGTGGCTGGGCGAAGTCTTCGTCTGCATGCAGGCATACGAATGGACCAAACTCATCGTCCTGGAAGGAGTGCGGCCGTGGGGCAACCCGCATGGCGCTGCGCAGTTCGGTTCCGTGTTCTTCATGATCACGGGATTCCATGGCTTTCACGTGACGTGTGGCGTGATCTATCTGCTGGTGATCGCCAGCAAGGTGCTGCGCGGCCATTACGACATCGGCGGGAACTACCAGCCCGTGGAGATCGCCGGCCTGTACTGGCACTTCGTGGACCTGGTCTGGGTCTTCATCTTCGCGCTGTTCTACCTGTGGTGAGGCGCATCATGGCATCGACACCAACCCAAGCGGCGCCGCACGGCGAACCGGCCCAGGAGCACGGGGGGCAAACGCATTCGATCAAGCTGTACCTGAAGGTGTGGCTGCTGCTGTTCGTGCTGTCCACCATGTCGTACATGGTGGACTACTTCAACCTGACCGGGTACCTGCGCTGGTTCCTGCTTCTGCTGTTCATGTTGCTCAAGGCCGGGCTGATCGTTGCCGTGTTCATGCACATGGCGTGGGAACGGTTGGCGCTGATCTGCGCGATCCTGTTGCCGCCGCTGTGCCTGCTGGTGCTGGTATGGCTCATGGCTGCGGAAGCGGATTACACTTTCCTGACCCGCGGCGTGTTTTTCCGCTAGCGTCCCCATGCTGGCGGCGGGCGCCGCGACGTTTCCCAGGGACCTCGCACATGCACGCCGTCACCGAAAGCATCCTGCTCTACAACCATGGCCGCGACCCGGACCGGCTGACCATGAAGCTGGCCGCCATCGCGGCGGAGCCGTTCGCATTCTTCCGGGGCACCAACCATCTCTACGCGGCATCGCTGCGGGCCGAGATCGGGCTGGATGCGCCCCGCACCTATGTCTGCGGCGATCTGCACGTGGAGAATTTCGGATCGTTCAAGGGCGACAACGGGCTGGTGTACTTCGACCTGAACGATTTCGACGACGCGCTGGTGGCGCCATTTACCGTGGACGCCGTGCGCATGCTGTCGAGCGTGCTGGTGGCCGCGCACCAGTACGGCCTGTCCGAAGCGGACGCCCACGTGGCCTGCGCCAACATGCTGGGCGAATATACCCATACGCTGCGCACCGGCAAGCCGCGCTGGATCGAACGCGCGACGGCAACCGGGCTGGTGGCCACGCTGCTGCGCCAGGTGAAACGCCGCCGGCGGGGGGCGCTGCTGGCGGCGCGCACCACGCTGCGTGGCGGGCGCAGGCGGCTCAATCTTGACCGGCGGGCGCTGCGCGCCGAACGCGATGCGCGCGAACGGGCCGCGCATATCCTGGCCCTCTACTCGCAGCAGGAGCATCACGGTCATCGCTTTGTTGCCGAAGATGCCGCCCGCCGCGTGGCCGGCGTGGGCAGCCTGGGACTGGAACGCTACGTCGTGCTGGCGCATGACACGCAATTCCCCACATCGCAACGACTTATCGATATCAAGCGCGCGGCGCCCAGCGCCTGGCTGGATTTGCAGCGTCACCAGCCGCACTGGAGCAGCGACGCCCAGCGCGTGGTGACGACCCAGCAGATCATGCAGGCGGCCTCGCCGGCGCTGCTGTCATATGTCGCGCCAGGCCGGCGCGAGTCGTTTGTCGTCAAGAGCCTGCAGCCGACCACCGATCGCGTGGACCTGGCGTATTGCCGTGACAAGGCCGCATTGGTCGATGTGCTGGCCTGCATGGCGCGCGCGGCTGCCTGGGCCCACCTGCGTGGCTGCGGCCATCAGGCGGCGGACCGGATCGAGAAACTGCAGGATTACGCCGCGGGCGGGCGCTGGCAGTCGATGGCGCTACGGCTGGCCCGGCACGGCCGCGACGTGTCGCTGGCGCAGTGGAAGGCGTATGCGGAGGACTACAGGAAGGCCAGGGGCGGAAAGTAAGGCGCAGGGGCGGTGAACAACAGGCGGGGACAGCAAGGGCAAGGCGGAAGGCGCCCCTCTCCGGGTGGGAGAGGGGCCGCAACGGCGCTTAGACCTGCGTAATAAACTTGGTCACGAGGTAGCCGTCGAAGGTCTCCTGGCCGCCTTCGCTGCCGATGCCGGAATCCTTGATGCCGCCGAACGGCGTTTCAGACAGCGCCATGCCGAAGTGGTTGATATTGACCATGCCGGCTTCCAGGCCGTTCGAGACCTGGTGGGCCGTCTTCAGCGAGTTCGTGAACACGTACGAGGCCAGGCCAAACGGCAGGCTGTTCGCGCGGCGCAGTACTTCCTCGGTGTCCTTGAAGCGGGTCACCGGCGCGACCGGGCCGAACGGCTCGTCCACCATCAGCTTTGCGTCGTCGGGCAGGTCGGTCACCACGGTGGGGGCAAAGAAGAAGCCCTTGTCGCCGATGCGCGAGCCACCGGCGACGATCTTGCCGCCACGATGGTTGGCATCGTCGAGGAACTGTTCCATCGAGGCAATACGGCGCTCGTGCGCCAGCGGGCCCATTTGCGTACCGTCGTCGAGGCCGTTGCCGACCTTGATCGATCCGATCACCTCGGTAAAGCGCGCCAGGAAGCGGTCATATGCCTTTTCCTGGACGTAGAAGCGCGTCGGGGACACGCACACCTGGCCGGCGTTGCGCAGCTTGAAGCGAGCCAGCATCTCGGCGGCCGGCTCGATGTCGGCGTCATCGAACACCAGCACCGGGGAATGGCCGCCGAGTTCCATCGTCACGCGCTTCATGTGGGCGCCGGCCATGGCCGCAAGCTGCTTGCCCACCGGCACCGAGCCCGTGAACGAGATCTTGCGCACGATCGGCGACTCGATCAGGTAAGTGGACACTTCGCTCGGCACGCCCCAGACGATGTTCAGCACGCCCGGGGGCAGGCCTGCATCGTGGAACAGGCGCGCCAGTGCCACCACGGCGCTGGGCGAATCCTCGGGGCCCTTCAGGATCAGCGTGCAACCGGCGCCGATGGCTGCCACGATCTTGCGGATGGCCTGGTTGAACGGGAAATTCCACGGCGTGAACGCGGCGCAGACGCCAATCGGCTCGCGCACCACGATCTGACGCACATTGGGATTGCGCGGCGGAATCACGCGGCCGTAGATGCGGCGGCATTCCTCGGCGTGCCACTCCGCGTGTTCGGCGCAGATGGTGACTTCGGCCACGGCTTCGGCCAGCGGTTTGCCCTGGTCCAGCGTGATGTCGCGGCCGATTTCCTTGGCGCGGGTGCGGGTCAGTTCCGCCACGCGGCGCAGAATGGCCGAGCGTTCCAGCGGTGACGTTTTCTTCCACGTCTCGAAGGCACGCTGCGCGGCGGCCAGCGCGCGGTCCAGGTCGGCCTTGCTGGCGTGGGGCAGCTTGCCCAGCAGTTCCTGGGTGGCCGGGTTGATGACGTCCTGCTCGCGCCGGTCGCCTCCCTTGACAAATTCTCCATCGATGTAGAGGGCGAGATCCTGGTACGCCATGCGTGTCTCCTGTACGGGTTGGGACGGCCGGCCGGCGGCCGCGAACGATCGGTCGGAAAGCCGCAAGCTTAACGCGTCGCGGCTAAATGCGCATAGAGATCAGCGGTGGTCGATAATCGGCCGGGGCGTGTCAGCGCAATGCCGGTGGCGCGGCGGCGGACCGCCAACTAGACTGGCGGGTCCGCTGCCCGCTCCCGACTCATCCAACCGCGCCCTGCTGGTCTTTATTGCTGCAGTGCGGAAAAAATAGATTCCCCTATGAAGCCCGATGCCAGACTGACCACCGGCCCGATTGGCCGGACGCTGCTGATGTTCTCGCTGCCCGTGCTGGGCAGCAACATCCTCCAGTCGCTGAACGCCTCGATCAATTCAGTGTGGGTGGGCCGCTATCTGGGCGAAGCGGCACTGACCGCCACGTCCAACGCCAACATCATCCTGTTCTTTCTGCTGGGCGTGGTGTTTGGCATCAGCATGGCCAATACGATCATGATCGGCCAGGCTATCGGGGCACGGGACATCGACGAGGCGCGCCGGGTGGTGGGCACCAGCACCACGTTCTTCGTGGGCATGTCCGTGCTGGCATCCGCGCTGGGTTTCGTGTTCACCCCGCAGATCCTGGCGGCAATGCAGACGCCGCACGATGCCGCGCCACTGGCCGTCATCTACCTGCGCATCATTTTTGTCGCGCTGCCGTTCATGTATTTCTACAACTTCGTGATGATGACGCTGCGCGGCGCCGGAGACTCGCGCACGCCGTTCTATTTCATGCTGCTGTCGGCGGTGCTCGATGTGGTGCTGAATCCGGTGCTGATCTTCGGCGTCGGGCCGCTGCCCGCGCTGGGCATTGCCGGATCGGCGCTGGCCACGCTGATTGCCCAGCTGACCAGTCTGGTGGCGATGATTGGGCTGCTCTACCGGCGCAAGCATTTCCTGCTGCTGCATCGTACGCAACTGGCGCTGCTGAAGCCCGATGCGGCCATCCTCAGGGCGCTGGTGGCCAAGGGCCTGCCGATGGGCCTGCAGATGGTGGTGATCTCGTCGTCGGCCATCGTGATGATGTCGCTGGTCAACGGCTACGGGTCACAGACCACGGCCGCCTACGGCGTGGCGTCGCAGCTGTGGACCTACGTGCAGATGCCGGCGCTCGCGGTGGGCGCCAGTGTGTCGTCGATGGTGGCGCAGAACGTGGGCGCGGGCCTGTGGGCGCGCGTGTCGCGCATCACGCAGGTGGGCCTGCTGTTCAACGTGCTGATGACGGGCGCGCTCGTGGCGCTGGTCTACCTGTTCAACCGCCATTCGCTTGGCATCTTTCTGGGCGACGACAGCGTGGCCATCGAGATCGCCCAACACATCAACCGCGTGGTGCTCTGGTCGTTCATCCTGTTCGGCTTCACGATCGTGGTGTTCGGCACGGTGCGGGCAACCGGTGCGGTGATGGCGCCGCTGGTCATCCTGTTCATTTCGATGTGGGTGATCCGGCTGCCGTTTGCCTGGGGGCTGGCCGGTCATATCGGGGCCGAATCGATCTGGTGGAGCTTTCCGCTGGGTTCGGTGGTCTCGGTGGCGCTGGCCTTCCTGTACTACCGTTTTGGCAACTGGAAGCGCAGCCATATCCTGCCCGCCACGCCGCAACCCGAAGCGGTGGGCCAAGCGCCCGACACGAGCATGGGATGTCCGTGCGAGGACGTCGACGCAGGCGCCGAAACGGTCCGCTGAAGAAAAAAGACGCATGCACACATGCATCAGGCCCTCCGCATGACAACACATATGATTTCCACGGCCCGCGGCCCGATGCATCTGTAAGCCAGTCGAAAGCTGCGCGGCACCCCGGACGCCGCGCGGCCGCTTCACTGCGCAATCTTTCCTTTCATTCGTCTTACCACTCTGCCTTTCAGTTGGCTTGCACCGATGTCGTCGATGCCGGGCATTTGTATCACGATGTGATGTATTGCGGCAAGGTGCCCGCCGAAGTGGAGATCGGGAAATACCCTAAACCCAGACAAATGAAAGGCGGCTGAAAGTTCCTATTTTTATCGTTCGCCCCATCGCGTCGAACGTGTCCACACTCGCGCGTTCGCAGCGTGGCGTGCCAGAGCCGGTGAACCACGCGTACCGCTTTCACAACTTTGAGGAGAATCGTTTTGCGCATACGCAGCCAAAAGGACTTTGCCTCCGGCCTGATGTTCGTTCTGGTCGGCCTGGGCTTTTCCTTCGTCGCTCGCGGCTATTCCATGGGAACTGCCGCCAAGATGGGCCCCGGATATTTTCCGTTCCTGCTCGGGCTCGTGCTTGCACTGCTGGGCGCGGTCGTGACGATCGGGGCCCTGTCGTCCAAGGGTGAGCAAGACCAGCTCGCCCGCTGGGACCTGAAGATCCTGTTGTGGATTCTCGGTTCCGTCGTGCTGTTCGGCCTGCTGCTCAAGCCGCTCGGCATGGTGTTGTCGGTGTTCGTGCTGGTGATCGTGTCGTCGATGGCCAGCCATGAGTTCAGCTGGAAGGGCGCGCTGCTCAACAGCGTCGTGCTCGTGCTGATCAGCATGGGCGCGTTCGTGTACGGCATCAACCTGCAGATGCCGGTGTGGCCTGCCTTCATCACCGGCTAAGGAGTCGCCTCAAATGGAATTGTTTGAACACCTTGCCTTGGGCTTTTCCACGGCACTGACGCTGCAGAACCTGGCGTACGCGTTTCTGGGCTGCGTGCTGGGTACGCTGATCGGCGTGCTGCCGGGCCTCGGGCCTCTGGCCACCATCGCCATGCTGCTGCCGGTCACGTACTCGCTGCCGCCGGTCGCTGCACTGATCATGCTGGCCGGCATCTACTACGGCGCGCAGTACGGTGGTTCCACCACCGCCATCCTGGTGAACCTGCCCGGTGAATCGTCGTCCGTTGTGACCACCATCGATGGCTACCAGATGGCACGGCGCGGCCGCGCCGGTGTGGCGCTGGCCACTGCCGGTCTCGGTTCGTTCTTCGCCGGTTGCGTGGCCACGCTGATCCTGGCCGCATTCGCAACGCCGCTGTCGGAACTGGCGTTCAAGTTCGGCCCCGCCGAGTACTTCTCGCTGATGGTGCTGGGCCTGATCGGTGCCGTGGTGCTGGCTTCGGGTTCGCTGCCGAAGGCTGTGGCGATGATCGTGCTGGGTCTGCTGATGGGTCTGATCGGTACCGACGTGAACTCGGGCGCTGCGCGCTTCTCGTTCGACGTGCCTGAACTGACCGACGGCATCGACTTCGTGGCGCTGGCCATGGGTATGTTCGGCTTCGCGGAAATCATCGCGAACCTCGAACAGAAGGAAGCCCGCGAGACGTTCACGAACAAGGTGACGAACCTGTTCCCGACCAGGGAAGACTTCCGGCGCATGGTTCCTGCCGTGCTGCGTGGCACGATGCTGGGCTCGGCGCTGGGTATCCTGCCGGGCGGCGGCGCGGCACTGGCTTCGTTTGCAGCCTACTCGCTGGAAAAGAAGACCTCGAAGTACGCACACGAATTCGGCAAGGGCGCCATCGAAGGCGTGGCAGGTCCGGAATCGGCCAACAACGCCGCGGCACAGACGTCATTCATCCCGCTGCTGACGCTGGGTATCCCGCCGAACGCCGTGATGGCGCTGATGGTGGGTGCGATGACGATCCACAACATCCAGCCGGGCCCGCAGGTCATGACCAGCAACCCGTCGCTGTTCTGGGGCCTGATCGCCTCGATGTGGATCGGCAACCTGATGCTGATCATCCTGAACCTGCCGATGATCGGTATCTGGGTGAAGCTGCTGACCGTGCCGTATCGCTTCCTGTACCCGGCCATCCTGACGTTCTGCTGCATCGGCGTGTACTCGGTCAACAACCAGACCTTCGACGTGTTCATGGCAGCCGCCTTCGGTGTGATCGGCTACCTGTTCCTGAAGCTCAAGTGCGAGCCGGCGCCGCTGCTGCTGGGCTTCGTGCTGGGACCGATGATGGAAGAGAACTTCCGCCGTACGCTGCTGCTGTCGCGTGGCGAGTTCACGGTATTCTTCACCCGTCCGCTGTCTGTGGGCCTGCTGATTGCCGCAGCCGCCCTGGTTGCCGTGGTGGCGCTGCCGTCGATCAAGGCAAAGCGCGAAGAAGCGTTCCAGGAAGAATAACGCTCCGTGGCGTTCCTGAACGATCGCGCCGCCCAGGCGGCGCGACACTAGCAAGCTTTCGGGGTGCCACTGCGTGCACCCCGTTTTTTTGGCATTCAAGACGATGAGGGCCTGGCTGCGCAAGCAGTCTCGGGCTGCGCATGATGATTAGACTTACCGCACCTCTGGCTGCGTCACCTGCGCCTATGAAACCGCCTTCGCTCGACCGGATCGTTTCCCGGCTGTACATCCTCAAGCTGGTGCAGTCCAGCCCATCCACGGTGTTCAACCTGATGGAGCGTCTGCGCGAGCGCGGCATCGACAAGAACATCCGTGCCTTGCGGCCAGTGCTGCGCAGCCTGATGATGGCTCGCGCGATTACCGCCGAGCTGGTGGAGGGCAACGGGCGCGTGTACACGATCACCGATCAGGGCCGTGCCGAGCTGGATAGCTACCTGTCGCACCTTGCGGTGCTCAAGGACGAAGCCGGCATCGGCCAGGACTGACCGAGGCGGACCCGCCGGGATAGCCGGGGCGTCTGCCGGAAGCCGCTGGCGGTCGTGTGGACACTGCGGCGGATAGATTAAACCTGGCTGCCCCAGGAAAAACGCCCCGATGCCGCAAGGGCATCGGGGCGTCGCTGCCGAAAGGACCGGCGCAGGTCTGGCGTTACTGCGACGATGTCTGCGTCACCAGTTCCTGGGCCGTCGCATTGTTGGTGTTGCTTTGGGCCACCAGCACCTTGATCTTGTTCGGCACCACGGCGCCAAAGCCATCGGCCGGGATCGTGGTAATCAGCCAGTCGGCGTTCTTGCTGATGGTCAGCGCGCCCGAGTCGAAGATCACGTTCTTGGTGCCCGCCGTAGTGATGCGCAGGCGATAGGTGCCACCATCCACATATTGCGAGTCCTGGCCCGACGCTGGTACGGCGGCCTTGTACTGAACCGATGCCATGTTCGGCGACACCGAGTTCAGATCCACCGCGGGCGTGGTCAGGTACACGTCGATGTTCTGCGCGTTGATCGACGCATTGAAGGTCCGCACGCGCGCCGACGTATCAAGCAGCCCCTTGCCATACGGATCGTCAATCTGCGCCACGTCGGCGGTCGTGGTGCCGGGCAGGGCGATCACGGTGTACTTGTGGCCTGTGTGCGCATCCACGGTGGCCGAGCCAATCTGCGTCGACGTGCCCGTCAGATTGAAGGCGAACAGGTTGTTGCCCGTCGAGACGTCGAAGTAGCCCGACACTGTCTTGTACGGGATGTTCGTCAACGACGTCTTCGCGCCATTCTGCAGCACGTCGACATTGGGGCCTGCCGTGACTGCATGGATCACGCGCACCGCCGGCTTGCTGACGCCGATGCGGTCATCGATGCCGTCGTCGCCACCGCCGCAGGCCGCCAGTACGGCGGTCGTTGCCAGCGCCAGTCCCAGAATGATCCTTTTCCTGAATTGCGTCATGCTTTCACCTCGTTTCCGTTTGAAGTTCAGGGAGCGAGCCAGACATGCCTGCGACGACAGAATCTCCCGGCACCGACGTCGCGGTGCGTACCAAGGAAGATGCGTCGTTGCGTGCGATGCGCGCCGCGCTCGGCAATCGTTGATGCGGGTTGCAGCTGGCAGCCTTGTGTCATTGCGCTTGCCGTGATGACACGATAGGCATCCGGCCACAGGCGAAACAGACGCGGGGCTCCGAAATGGCTGTCGGAGGAATCCGACAATTTGGTTGCAAAGCTGACACACGCGCGTACGTTTCAAACGCTGGGCGAGTTGTCGCGCGATCGATGCATCCGCCGGCCTGCGGGGGACGCGCTAGAGGCCGAAAGGCCACGTCTCTGGCATGCCCATGCCGGGCGTCTGGTCCACGGGCAAGGGCGTGACGGCCGAGGTCTCCTCGAACCAGACCCACCCGTCGAACTGTTCTGGCAGCACCGCGCGTGCATAGTGGCTGACCAGTTCGGTCTCTGGACGGTAGATAACGCCGATAAACCGCTCCTGCCGGGGCGCCATCAAGGCCGCGCGCAGCGCCGCGCTGGAGGACGCCACATTGCCGCGCAAATCCACGAATGCGCGCGGCACCTCGGCTTCATGGGCGACGAAGCCGTAGCTGTCGGTCCGGGCGGGCAGCACGCGCTTGACCTCCATCGGACCATCCCAATCGGAGGCCGCCGCCACAGTGCCGACATAGGTGTCCTGGCCGATCAACGCTGCGCGGGTTCCGAAACGCTCGCGGCACAGTTGCCCGATGTTCAGTTCCTGGCGGTCGGTGCCCATGGCGGTGGCTGCCGCATTGCCAATATGCGAGTTGTGAGCCCAGACCACCGCCTTGGCGTGCTGGCCGTGTGCGTCGAGCAGGCGGGTGAGGACATCGAACATGTGGGTGTCGCGCAGGTTCCAGCTCGCGGCGGCACCGTAGTACATCAGCCGATAGTACTGTTCGGCCGACGCAACGAGCCGCGCGTTCTGGGCCGCGTCGAAATAGTCTTCGAAGCCTTGGGTGCCGTAGTCGATGCGTTGGGCCAGCAGCGACTGCAACTGCGCGATCACGGCGTCTTCGCATGCCGAGTATGCGCCTGACAGGACCGCGCGACCGTAGACAGCGGGCTGCTGCCGCCAGGGGTCCAGGCAGGCGTAGCGTTGCCGCGCCTCGGCCGCCGCTGCGGGGTCGATCCTGTCGAGGTAGGCCAGCACCGACGCCATCGACGCCTTCATGCTGTACAGGTCCAGCCCGAAAAAGCCCGCCTGGTCTGGCGCGGGGCGCTGCGCGTTGTAGCCGCGCAGCCATTGCACGAACGCCGCCACCTCCTGGTTGCGCCACATCCATGTAGGGAAGCGCGAGAACGGCGCGAACGCGTCGATGCCGCTGCTGGCCCGGGCGCCGGACGGCGGCGGCCGCTGGCGCACATAGCGGTCGATGGAGGCGGCGTCGGGCCAGTCCGCTTCCACGGCAACGATCGTAAAGCCGTGCCGTTCGATGAGCCGCTGCGTGGCGCGGGCACGGGCGCGATAGAACTCCGACGTGCCGTGCGACGATTCGCCCAGCAACACCACGCGGCAATCGCGGAAACGGTCGATCCAATCGGCAAAGTCGGGGGCGTCGATATCGGGAAGCGGGATCGCCGCATCGGCGAACGCCCGCGCAGCGGGGCTCATGTTGCCCGCGCGAGGGTCCTCCCATCCTTGCTCGCCGATCAGCGGCACGAACATGACCTGTCCGAGGTCGTCGCGCGTAATGCGTCCATCGGCCTCGCGAACGAGCCGCACCAGCGTTTGCTGCGAATGCAGGGCGCCCAGCGGCATGATCAACGCGCCGCCCGGTGCCAGCTGCTCGATCCATGCATCCGGGATGCGGGGGCCTCCCGCCGTGGCGATAATGGCGTCGTACGGTGCGCCCGCGGGCCAGCCAAGCGTGCCGTCCGCAATGTGAATCTCTACGTTCGATATACCGAGCGCCGCGAGCCGTCCGGCCGCTGCGTTCGCCAGCGCACCGTGCCGTTCCACGGAGACAACGTGGGCCGCGACGCGCGCGGTCACAGCGGCCGAATAGCCCGACCCTGTGCCGATCTCCAGCACGCGCGCAGCGGGCGACAGGCGCGCCGCTTCAATCATGCGCGCGACGATATAGGGCTGGGAGATCGTCTGGCCCTGTCCGATGCCAAGCGGCGCATCGTCGTAGGCGCTCGGCGTGGCCGCCTCGGGGACGAACCGCTCACGCGGCACGTCGCTCATGGCTTGCAGGACACGGGCATCCACGATGCCGCGCCGGCGTAGCTGCAGCGCCACCATGTTTCGGCGGCGATCAGCGGGGGTATCCATTCGGTGCCCCGGACATTGCGGCGGCTACCGCGCCGGCTTTTGAATCACCGGTTTGTAAGGCGTGCAGTCGCGGGTAGATACGCGCCCCCGCCGACGCCGCGCACCCGTGTGGTACGAATGCGCGGTGGCAGTCGGCGCGACGCGTCATCCGGTGGCGAAGGTCAGACGGGGCCGCCCACATTGGTCCAGTACGGGTCGCGGCCGTAATACTGGTGGACGGTGGTGGCCCACTGCGGATCGGCCATTCTCGGCCAGCTGTCCTTGTTGAAGCCGGGGGAGTTCTTGATGCGGTCGGCGGTCATTCCAAGCCGGAAGCACTTCGCGTCGGTGTCCATGACCAGCGCGCTCCAGGGAATCGCATGCAGCGTATCGCCAATGCCAAGAAAGCCGCCAGTCGTCAGCACGGCGTATGCGACCCGCCCGCTTTGAACGTCGATCATGATCTCCTTGATCTCGCCCACGTGCTCGCCATCGGACGCATAGACCTTCGTGTCGTCGAGGCTAGACGCGGCCATGACTTCGGGGCCCGGGCCTTCGCCCACGCCCGAACCGACGATGCCGGCGCCCTGGGAGGAAGAGAGATTGGATGCCATTGCAGTCTCCTGTGATGTGCCATCGGAAACCACCGTGGCGCAACAAGCGTGCCCGTCGATGTCACTGGCACCGACTGCCGCTTGCGTCGCCCGGCGACTGCTTATCCGGTAACGGCTAGTTCCAGCTGGTTGCGGATCTCATGGGACGGCAGGCATTCCTGCGCCACGCGTCCGATCCGGGCTTTCGTTTGCACGTCGTGCACGTGCCCGGTCAGCACGCAGACGCCGTCCGAGATCGTTGCCTTGACGGTGCCGGGATCGACCCACTGGGCCAGGCGCTCGTCCAGCACCTCGCGCTGCTGGATGGCGCTGCGTGGCGCGATGGCCTGCATGTCGACGTTGTCGTACTGGCCAAGAGAAGCGGGCCCGGGCAATGGTCGGGTGGATTCGGCCATGGTGGGCGGCGCGGCCGGGCGCGGCGCGGTGCCGTACATGCCGTGCTGTTCGATGCCGGCTGGTTCCGTCGTGCCGCACGGCGAATAGCGGGGCGTGGGAGCGTTATCGAGATGCGCAGGCATGGCCTGCTCGTATTGGCGCTTTCGATGATCGTCGCTCACGCCGCTGTGGCCGCCATAGCGATGGTTCGTCAGCGGCGCGCTGGTTTCAGGGCCGGCCGGGTTCTCCAGCTGCACGCCTTCCGGTGTCGTGTCGCTCATGGTTGCGCTCCTCATGCATGGGTTGCGAAGGGCTTTAGTCGACGCATCGACCGTGCCAGCCCGCAAAGGCACGACGCAGAGCACGGATGCAGCCGTTGCACGTACATCTGACGATCGGGCGGAGATTTTTACTACCCAATGGTCTATTGCGGCACCGCACGCGCCACATGCCGGCGACGCTGCGTTGCCGGCCCCGGCGGGTGACGGCAGGTGGCGCAAAGGCGGGATCTGACGCTTGAAGGCACGGCGTGCTGGAGCGGCCCGTCACCCGGCATGGGCGTTGCGAGGATCGTGCAGATCTTTCATCCACCGATTGGGAGAAAAGGCATGAAATCAGGCAAGCTGATCGCGATGACAGCAGTCGTGCTGTGCACGGGCGCCGTATATGCGCAGACAGGCAGCGGCGTGGGTGCAGGGGGCACCGGTGGCGGCGCCGGTTCGACGTCGCCCGGCGCGACGACGGTGCCCGGCGGTACCGGCTCCAACGCTGCCGGAAATCAGGCGGGCCAGCGCGGCCGCGCCAATCCGTCGAACTCGGGCAATCCATATGGCGCGCCGAATACGCGCCCGGGCACGGGGCCCACTGACAGCAGCAACTATGGCAGCGCGACGCCGTCCCCGGGCATGCCTGGGACGACGGGGACGCCGGGTACCGTGGGCAGGCCCGGCACGCCGGGAACGCCGGGTACTGCCGGCAGGCCCGGTACTTCCAGCGTGAACCCTGGCGACGGCAGGACCGATACGCCGACTGGCCTGCCACCGGGAACGGGCATGACGCCGGGCGGACGCGTGCCGGGCGGCAGCGCGGGAAGTGGCACGACGGGTGGCGCCACGGGCACCGGCACCATGGGTGGCGGTACCTCGGGCGGCGGGGTGGGTGGCACCTCCGGTGGCGGGATGGGCGGCACCTCGGGCGGCGGGATGGGCGGCACGTCTGGTGGCGGCGCGGGTGGCGGCGCGGCGGGCGGCGCCGGCGGTGGCGCGCGGTAATCGGCACCGGGGAGGAACACCATGAACCGGTTCCAGGACAAGGTCGTGATCGTGACAGGTGCGGGCTCGGGCATCGGCGCAGCGGCCGCGCGCAGGTTTGCATCGGAGGGTGCGGCCGTGGTACTGGCAGGGCGCACACGCGACAAGCTCGAACGGGTGGCCAGCGATTTGCCGAACGCGCAACGCCTCGTACAGGTGACCGACGTGAGCCAGCTCGACCAGGTGGAAGCCCTGGTCCGCGCCGCAGTGGATCGCTTCGGCAAACTCGATGTCATGGTCAACAACGCCGGTGTGGCGCCTGAGGGCCGTGCGACGGAAGCCAGTGTGGAGGATTGGCGCACTGTCATGGCGACCGACCTCGACGGGGTGTTCTTCGGCGCACGGGCAGCGCTGCCGCACCTGATCCGCACCAAGGGCTGCATCGTCAATACCGCGTCGGTGTCGGGGCTTGGCGCCGACTGGAAGCTCTGCTTCTACAACGCGGCCAAGGGCGGCGTGGTCAATCTGACGCGCGCGCTGGCGCTGGACTATGGCCGCGATGGCGTGCGCATCAACGCGGTGTGTCCCACGCTGACGCGCACCGACCTGACCGTCGACATGTTCAAGGACGAGGCGCTGCTCGACAAGTTTCGCGAGCGCATCGCACTGGGACGCACGGCGGAGCCGGACGATATCGCCGGGGCGATTGCCTTTCTGGCCAGCGACGATGCGCGCTTCATCACGGGCGTGAACCTGCCCGTGGACGGCGGCCTGAGCGCGTCGAACGGCCAGCCGCCGCAGTAACCGGACGATGGCGGACAAGCAACGGCAGGCCCCCCACGCAGAGGCCGCGCAGGACGTGCGCAAGGGGCAGGTCACGGCACAGATGCCGCGCGAGGTGTTCCGCGAACGCTTTCGCGCCCGGTTTTATGACCCCGCCTTCCGGACCGAGGACGCCGCGATCGACCGGCTGGAAGCCATCGCGTGGGATGCCTACCGCGAGGGGCGCAAGGCACCCGTGACCGCGAAGGCAGGCCCCGGTGCGGCCGATCCGGACTACGACCTGTCCGTCGAATGGCGCCAGTCGCGCGATGCCGTGCGCGATGCGCAGCGCGAGCATGACGATCCTGCCAGCCCATCGCGTGTGCTGCTCGTGGTTGGCGCGGCCAGGAATGACTACACCTGTCCTGGCGAGATCTCCAAATCGTGGCGCCTGGCCGGCATCGCCCGGGCAAGGATGGAAGCCCTGCGGATGACCGTCGACACGCTGGACCTGAGCCTGCTGACGTCCGATCCGGACCGGCATATCCACCCCTGCAAGGGGTGTGTCTCCACGTCGATGCCGCTTTGTCACTGGCCATGCAGTTGCTATCCGAACCATTCGCTGGGGCAGGTCAATGACTGGATGGCAGAGATCTATCCGCGCTGGGCCCGCGCGCATGGCGTGCTGATCGTGACGCCGACCTACTGGTATCAGGTAGCGAGTCCGCTGAAGCTGATGATGGACCGGCTGGTCTGCGCCGATGGCGGCAACCCCGATCCCAGCAGCACGCATGGCAAGAAGGTTCCGGAAGCCAAGGCGCTGGAACTGCAGGGCTGGGACTATCCCAAGCACCTGGCGGGCCGCGTCTTCGGCGTGGTGGTGCATGGTGACGTGGCGGGCATCGAAGGCGTGCGCCGGTCGCTGTCGGACTGGCTGAACTGGATGGGACTGCTCGAAGCGGGTCCCCAGGCACAACTCGACCGCTTTATCGGGTACTACGCTCCCTATGCCACGTCGCACCGGGCGCTCGACGCGGATACGGGCGTGCAGAAGGAGGTCGAGAATGCCGCCGCTGCCGTGGCGCAGGCCGTCACATTGCGCCGGCAGGGCAGGTTGCCCGCCGTGGGCGAAGACCTGAAGCCGCCGCGTCCGAAGTAACCGGGCAGACCCCGGTGCGCACGGCATGCTTCTTGCGCCAGCCACGATATCGGCAACCATGAGGAGCGGATCATGTTCGATTTTTTGCGCCGGCACAGGCATGACCCTGCCGGCGACGAAGCCACGCGCGATGCGGCACGCGATACCGAACCGCAGCGCCGCGAGTCCCGTGCGTCGTCCGGCGCCGAGAGCTGGCGTGCCAAGGCGCACCGCGACCGCGACCAGCGCCACGATGAGCCCGGCTATGGCGGTGCCGGGTACTTTGGCAACAGCGACAGCGGTGGCCAGTCATTCAACGGTGCCCAGCGCGTGTATCCCCGCGATCCCGGCTACCGCGCGCATCCCACGCAGCAGGTCAATTCCGCGCGTATCGGCGCCGCGCGCCATGCCGGCCCGAAAAACTACCAGCGCGCCGACGACCTGATCCGTGACGAAATCTGCGAGCGGCTGACCCTGCACGATGGCGTCGATGTGTCGGAGGTGTCGGTCGAGGTGGCCGCCGGCGTCGTGACCCTGTCCGGCATGGTCGAGGACCGCTATGAAAAGCACCTGATCGAGGATATCGCCGATGATGTGTTCGGGGTGCAGGATGTCGAAAACCGCATCCGCGTGCAGCGTCGTGAAGATCTCCACGACCGTAGCGATGGCCGGGTCGATAACGGGGCCGCGTCCGGGCAATCGGCATCCACGGCGCCCTCGGAGCGAACCCTGAACCTGAGCTGACGGTACAGGCCTGCGCATGGCGGCGAAGCGAGACATCCCGATTGCCGATGCGGCGCACCTGAATGCGTGCCGACGCTGCGACCTCTGGCACGACGCCACGCAGGCCGTGCCGGGCAAGGGGCCTGCGCACGCGCCGCTGATGCTGGTCGGCGAGCAGCCCGGCAACGACGAGGACCTCCGGGGCGAAGCCTTTGTCGGGCCCGCGGGGCGCCTGCTGGACGAGGCGTTGGCGCGGGCCGGCGTGCTGCGCAGCGCCGTCTACGTGACCAATGCCGTCAAGCATTTCAAGTTCGAACTGCGCGGCAAGCGCCGCATGCACAAGACGCCTGGGCAGCTTGAAGTCGAGGCCTGCCACCTGTGGCTGGAACGGGAAATCGCACAGGTGCGCCCCAAGGCCATCGTGGCGCTGGGCGCTACCGCCGCCGGGTCGGTACTCCACCGGAAACGCGTGACGCTGTCGGAACTGATGCGCGCACCTGTTGCGTGCGACGACATGCTGGTGGTCGTGACGTACCACCCCTCGTTCGCCTTGCGCCAGCGATCGTCAGAGGCGCGCGACGCGGCGCTGGACAAGATTGTGGCAAGCCTGCGCGAAGCCGCTCGCCTGGCCCATCTGGACACCGCGCGTACAGGCTGACCTGGCCGGGTGCAACGCCGGCCGGTCAGCCGCACCGCCTAGGCCGGAATCTTCATCGCATCGGGCCGTTGCCACCAGCGGTGCTGGCCCACCGCGTCGAGAAACGCCTGATGGGTCTTGGCATCCTCGCTTTTGCCGATCACCAGGCCCGGACCGGCAAAGCCGCCCTGTATGCCGGCGCGCCGCGCGGCTTCGGCCACCAGCATTGCACCGCTACCGCCGGCACCCACCGCCTTGAAGTGCTTGTAGGCCTCGCTGACGAACAGCAACGCGCGCGGATCGGGGTCAGCCGGCGGGTTCTTGCCGTCTGGCACGTAGACCGCATCGAACAGCACCGAGCCGACGGACGCCAGTGCATAGTCCACCGGCAGCGCGGCGCCGCCTGCCGTGGTCACGCTGCTGGCGCGCGGGCCGACGATCTTCGCGCTGGCGCGCAGCCCTTCAGCCAGCGATTGCAGCGACTGGATCGCGGCATCGTCCACGCCGTCGTTGACCAGCACCGCGATCTTGCGGCCCGTGATGTCGCCCTTGGGTTGCGCGTCGAGGCTCAGCGCAGGCGATGTCTGCACGCCATAGTCGTTGATCTGCACCGCCGGCCCGACCGGCTCCACGGCGATGCCCAGCTGCTGCGCCACGCCGTCTGCCAGCTCCTGCGCGATATGCACGATCTGCCCCACCACGCGCGAGCGGATGGCCGGGTCCTGCACCTTGGACAGCTCGAAGCTGTAGGCGTCGATGATCTGCTGCTTTTCCACGTCGGACTGGCTGCGCCAGAACAGGTTGGCCTGCGAGAAGTGATCGGCAAACGTATTGCTGCGCACGCGCGCCTTGACCGCGCCATCTTCGGCCGGCGCCGGATAGTGGCGGTACGCGTCCTTGTCGCCGGCCAGGAACGGGCAGCCGCCACTGACCGAGTTTGGCTGATAGCTTTCCTTGCCCTGCACCACGGTTTGCCGCATGAAGCCGTCGCGCTGGTTGTTGTGGACCGGGCATAGCGGGCGATTGATCGGCAGCTCGTGGAAGTTGGGACCGCCCAGCCGGGTGATCTGCGTGTCGATGTACGAAAACAGGCGCGCCTGCAGGAGCGGATCGTTGGTGAAGTCCATGCCGGGCAGCAGGTGCCCCGGGTGAAACGCCACCTGTTCGGTCTCGGCGAAGAAGTTGTCCGGGTTGCGGTTCAGCACCATCCGCCCGATGCGCTTCACGGGCACCAGTTCCTCGGGGATGATCTTGGTCGGGTCCTGCAGATCGAAGCCCAGCTTGAGCATGTCGGTCTCGGGCACCAGCTGCACGCCGAACTCGTATTCGGGGTACTGGCCCATCTCGATCGATTCCCAGAGGTCGCGCCGATGGAAGTCGGGGTCCTTGCCATTGATCTTCAGCGCCTCGTCCCAGATCAGCGAATGGGCGCCGCCCACGGGCTTCCAGTGGTACTTGACCAGCGTGGCCTCGCCCCTGGCATTGATGAGCCGGAACGTGTGGACGCCAAAGCCCTCCATGGTGCGGAAGCTGCGCGGAATGGCGCGGCCCGACATCGTCCACAGCACCATGTGCATCGATTCGGGCTGCAGCGAGACAAAATCCCAGAACGTGTCATGGGCCGACGCCGCCTGCGGAATCTCGTTATGCGGCTCCGGCTTCACCGCATGCACGAAGTCCGGAAACTTGATGCCGTCCTGGATGAAGAATACGGGGATGTTATTGCCCACCAGGTCGAAGTTGCCCTGGCGGGTATAGAACTTGGTGGCAAAGCCGCGCACGTCGCGCGCCAGGTCGGCCGATCCGCGCGAGCCAGCGACCGTCGAGAACCGCACGAAGACCGGCGTCTTTTCTCCGACGCGGGTGAACAGTTCGGCCGTCGTGTAGTCCTCGATGGACTCGGTCAGCTCGAAATAGCCGTGCGCTGCCGCGCCGCGCGCATGGACCACCCGCTCGGGGATGCGTTCGTGGTCGAAGTGCGTAATCTTTTCACGCAGGTGGAAATCTTCCAGCAGCGTGGGGCCCCGCAAACCGAGCTTCAGCGAGTCGTCATCCTCGGGAATCTGCAGGCCCTGGTTGGTGGTCAGCGTCTTGCCGGCGTTCGATACGACGTTGCCGACGCTGGGCGATCCCAGCCGCTCGGGGCGGCCGGAAAGGCGGTCTGCCACGGCTTTTTCGTAGGTGCCGTCCTGATTGCTGCCGGATGCGCGGTCCTGGCTGGGATTGTCGCCGGAGTGCTGGGGCGTGGTCTGGCCCGTAGGCACGGTCGTCGCTGAGGTTGGCTTCGGTGGGGACTGATCGGGCATGACGGCGCCTCCTTTGCGTTCCATGACGTATTGGGGAACCGTTTGTTCTGCAGAATGCGTGCCATGCCCGCACGCGCGCCTTTTGCCCGCCGCCGCGCCGGGCCGCTACACCATCACCACCTGGTTGCGGCCGTTGCGCTTGGCCTGGTACAGGCCGGTATCGGCCGCCTCGACCAGTCGGCTGAAGTTGCCGTCGCTGTCAGGGACGATCACGGCACCGCCGATGCTGACCGTCACGAAGCCGCTGGTGGGCGATCCGCTGTGCGCGATGCGCAGCGTCTCGATCGACCGGCGCACCTTCTCGGCCAGCAGGCGCGCGCCGCCGGGCGATGTGGCCGGCAGGATCATCGAGAACTCCTCGCCGCCAAAGCGCGCGGGCAGGTCCGCCGGCCGGGCGCAGTTGTCGCGGATCACGGAGGCCACGCGGCGCAGCACTTCGTCGCCCGCCACGTGCCCGTAGGTGTCGTTGTAGGCCTTGAAGGCATCGACGTCGATCATCAGCAGCGCCAGCTGGGTCTGTTCGCGCTGGGCGCGCTTCCACTCGGCGCCCAGGTATTCATCGAAATAACGCCGGTTGGACAGCCCGGTGAGGCCGTCGGAATTGGTCAGGCGCTGCAGTTCCAGGTTGGTCTCCAGCAGTTGCTGCTGACTCTGGCGCAGCGCGCGGTAGGCCTCGTCGCGCTGCAGCAGGTTCAGGTACGAGCGCGAGTGATAGCGGATGCGTGCCACCAGTTCGATCGTGTCGGGCAGCTTGACCAGGTAGTCGTTGGCCCCGGCGGCAAACGCCGCGCTCTTCATCGTGGGCTCTTCCTTGGTGGACAGCACGATGATCGGAATATCGCGCGTGCCGGCGTTCTCGCGATAGCGGCGCACCAGCGTCAGCCCGTCGGTGCCGGGCATCACCAGATCCTGCAGGATCACGGTCGGCTGCGTGCGCTCCGCCACGGCCACCGCGTCCTCCGGGTTGGCGCAATAGTGGAAGTCGATATCGGTCTCGCCGGCCAGCGCGCGGCGGATGGCTTCGCCGATGATGGCCTGGTCATCGACCAGCAGCACCATGGCCAGGTATTCGTTGCCGGCGGCCGACGGATCGGCCGGGTTCCCAAGTCTAGGCATTTCCATTACCCCTTGTTTCTTGTTGTCTCCTGCCCGCCGAAGGCCCGGATCAGCCGGGGTGCGATGCGTGGCAGCGGCAGGATCTCGCTGGCCGCCCCCAGCGTGGCGGCGGCCTTTGGCATGCCATAGACGGCACTGGTGGCCTGGTCCTGCGCGATGGTCAGGAAGCCGCGCTCGCGCATGGCCTTGAGGCCCTGCGCACCGTCACGCCCCATGCCGGTCAGCAGCACGCCCACGGCCTCGCCGCGCCAGTGTTCCACCACGCTTTCGAAGAACACGTCGATCGACGGGCGGTACAGATAGTCGCCCGGTTCGGGCGTGTAGGCCATCCGCGTGCCGCCCACCAGCCGCAGATGATCGTTGGTGCCGGCCAGCAGCACGGTGCCGGGCTGCGGCGTTTCGCCGGCGCGAGCAATGCGCACCGGCAGCGGGCTTTGCGCGTCGAGCCATTCGGCCATGCCTTGTGCAAAGGCCTCGTCCACGTGCTGCACGGCCACCACCGCCGCGCCGAACCCGGCGGGCAGGGCACCCAGCAGCGTGGCCAGCGCGGCCGGGCCGCCAGCCGACGCCCCGATCGCCACCAGCCGGGGGGCGGCCGGTGCCAATGCGGCTGCCGCCAGCCGGGGCGGCGTCTGGGTGCGGCCCGCCAGCAGGCGGCCGATATTGCGGATCTTGCGCAGCAGCGGGCCCGCGGCGAGCGTGGCGTCCGACTGGGTCAGCGTTGGCGTGTCGACGGCGTCGATCGCGCCGTGCCCCATGGCGTCGAACACCTGGTTGGCATTGCGCCCCAGGTCCATCGTCACCACCACGATCGCGCACGGCGTGGCCGCCATGATGCGGCGTGTGGCTTCCACGCCGTCCATCACCGGCATCAGCAGGTCCATCAGGATCAGGTCGGGCGTCTGGCTGGCGGCCATCTGCACGCCCTGCTCGCCGTTGCCGGCGACCCAGATAATGTCGAGCGATGGGTCGAGTGCCAGCGCGCGGCGTAGTGCGGCCACGGCCAGTGCGGAGTCGTTGACAATGCCGATCTTCATGCGCGTGCCTCGCCGATCAGGTCCCGCACGGCATCCAGCAGCGCGGTGTCATGGAAACTGCCCTTGGCCAGATAATAGTCCGCCCCGGCCTGCATGCCGCGTTCGCGGTCCTGCTCGCGGTCCTTGTACGACACGATCATCACGGGCAACTGCGTCAGCCGCGGGTCGCTGCGGATCCGCGTCACCAGTTCGATGCCGTCCAGGCGCGGCATGTCGACGTCGGTGATGACCAGGTCGAACGCCTCGGCGCGCAGCACGTTCCAGCCATCCATGCCGTCGACGGCCACGCTCACGTCGTAGCCCCGCCCGGCCAGCAGCTTGCGCTCCAGTTCGCGTACGGTCAGCGAGTCGTCGATCACCAGCACGCGCTTGCTGCGCACGACGGCCTTGTCGGCGGCCGACTGGCGTACGCGCTCGATGCGGCCTTCGGACACGAGCTTTTCCACTGAACGCAGCATATCCTCGACGTCGAAGATCAGCACCGGCGTGCCGTCGTCGGTCAGGCTGCCCGCCGCGATATCCTTGATCTTGCCCAGCGCCTGCGCCAGCGGCTGCACCACCAGCATCCGTTCGCCCAGCAGGCGATCCACGGCAATGCCGTAGACGCGCTCCTGTTCGCCAATCACCACCACGGGCGTGGTGTCGCCCTCGCGCGGCGGCTCCGGGCGCTGCAGGATCTGCGCGGCGCTGACCAGTCCCACCGGACGGCCTTCGTGGCGAAAGTGCTGATGCCGCTCGGTCTGCTCGATGGCGTCGCGCGGCACGGCCACGGCGCGATGCACGAGCCCGAGCGGAAAGGCATAGGCCTCGCCTGAGATTTCCACCAGCAGCGCGCGCACGACGGACAGCGTGAGCGGCAGTTCCAGATGGAAGTGCAGGCCGCTGCCGGGCTGCTGCGACAGCTTCAGGCTGCCACGCACCGCGCGGACCATGTCTTGCACAGCGTCGAGCCCGACGCCCCGGCCCGACACTTCGGACACCGTCTCGCGCAGGCTGAAGCCGGGCAGCAGCAGGAATTCGAGCATCTCGGCCTGCGACAGCCGCGCGGCGGTGTCGGCCTGGGCCAGGCCTCGGCGCACGATGGCCGCGCGCAGCGCATCGAGATCGACGCCGGCGCCATCGTCGAAGATCTCGATCACCAGGCGGCCGGCGTTGTGGCGCGCCATCAGCGTGATGCGTCCTTCCTCGGGCTTGCCAGCGGCACGCCGCGCGTCGGGAGGCTCGATGCCATGGTCCACGGCATTGCGCAGCAGGTGAGCCAGCGGCGCATCGAGCTGTTCCAGGATGTCGCGATCGACCTGCGTCTGCTCGCCGGACAGCTCCAGGTGCACGTGCTTGCCCAGCGCGCGGCCCAGATCGCGGACCATGCGCGAAAATCCGGTCATACCGTCCGACAGCGGACGCATGCGGCACGACAGGGCCGTGTCATAGATCCGGCGCGACAGGCGGCTGGCGCGATGATCGTACTGGTCGAACTCGTCCACGCGCTGCGACAACTGGCCGTGGCCGTCTTCGAGTAGCTGGCGCACCTCGGCCAGCGCGGCACGCATGCGCGGCACCGAGCCCTCGGGCGCGTCCAGCAGCGCCTGCACGCCATCGAGCGCCTGCAGCGCGCGCATCTGCTGGCGGCGCGCCTGCTGCAGGGCGCCGCCGAACGGCCGCAGCCAATGCGATTCGACCATGGCTTCGCCGGCCATCGCCAGCAGACGATCCAGGCGATCGGCATTGACGCGCAGCATGCGCTCGTGCGTGCCGCCGCCGGGCGCCGGTTCTGGCGCGCTGTCGTGAGACGGCGCAAGATCCGGGTCGGCCGCAGGCGCGGCGGCGTGTCCGGCCTCTTGCGGATGTGCCAGCGGTGGCGGCGCCAACGTGGCGCCGGGCGGCGG
The DNA here is from genome assembly GCF_057815095.1 of Cupriavidus sp. 86D6. Classification (NCBI taxonomy): domain Bacteria; kingdom Pseudomonadati; phylum Pseudomonadota; class Betaproteobacteria; order Burkholderiales; family Burkholderiaceae; genus Cupriavidus; species Cupriavidus sp. 86D6. Next base: position 54,744 of record NZ_JBYPSB010000003.1, read on the forward strand.
CAGGGCTTCGTCGCCGTCAAGCAACTGGCTCATCCGCGCGATCCAGGCGTCGATCTCGGCCCGGCCCTCGCCTTCGGGCCAGTCGAGGTTGCCGCCGGGCGGGTGGCCGATACGCTGAAGCAGGTCGGTGCCTTGCAGCAGGGCGTCGATATGGGCGGGCGCCAGCACGATGCCGCCGCGCTGGGCCGCGACCAGGCAGTCTTCCATGACATGCGCCACACGCACGCCGCCATCGAGCCCGACGATCCGCGCCGCGCCCTTGAGCGAATGGGCGGCACGCATGCACGCTTCCAGATGCGAGGCGGCGGCGGGATCGCGTTCGAGCGCCAGCAGGCCGGTGTTCAGTACCTCGGCCTGCGCGTCCGCTTCGAGCGCGAACAGGTCCAGCATCGAGGCATCGCGCAATTGCTCGGGGTTCATGCCAGGCTCCGCGACAGGGCCTGCCGCAGCAGGTCGGCATCGAGCAGCCCGACGCTATGGCCGGCGTGTTCGAACAGCGCCTGCGTATAGCGTGACGAAGCGCGTGTCAGCGTGGCGGGCAGCGGCAGCAACGCGTGACGCGGCACGTGCTCGACACCGGCCACCTCGGCCACCGGCAGCGCGATGGCATTGCGGCCCTGGCCCAGGATCAGGCAGCGCGCGGCCTGCCGGTCGGCACCTTCCGGGGCGCCGAACAGCAGCGCCAGCGATACGCAGGTCAGCAGCACCCCCCGTACCGCAGCCACGCCGATCAGGGCGGCATGGCGCCGGTGCGGCAGCGAATGCACGGGAACGGGCGCCGTGATCTCTCCGAGCGCGGCGGTGGGCAGCGCCAGCCATTCGTCACCGACGCGAAAGATCAGCAGCGACTGGCCGGCGGCGCGATCGATGCCGGTGGCGGCGTTGGCGCCGGCATTGTCGATGGTGCTGTCCCACAGGCTGCCGGCCGAGAGCGAATCGAGCACGGTCACGGCGGCCTGCGCATAGACCGGGCAGTTGCGGCAGCGCAGGTGTTCGTCAAGCTTGGGGCAGGAGCGGTCGCCGCCGGTGCCGATGCGGCGCCAGCAGTCGTCCACGGTGCCGGCGGCCAGGCCGGGCAGCGTGTGGGGGGCGTGTTGGACGATCGAATCAGCCATGGCTCGGTCGGGCATGTCGCTGGGCGCGCTCGCGCAGCCGGTGGGCGCCCGAGGCATCGCCCTCGCTGTCGAGCAGGGCGGCCAGATGATAGAGCGCTTCTTCGTGGGCCGGGTCAAGATACACCGCCTTGCGGTAGGCGGCATGCGCATCGGCGATCCGGCCGGCCGCGTCGTGCAGCACGCCCAGCAGGCACCAGCCGTCTGGCGACGATCCATGTCCGGTCAGATACTGCTGGCACGCGGCCGTGGCGGCATCGAGTTCGCCCCGGTCGGCCATGGCCGAGATCGCGGCCAGCGTGTTGCCGGCCGCCACTGTGGCGGTGACGCCGGCCGTCGGCATTTGCGCGGTCCGGGGCGCTGGCATGGCGGCAGCCAGCGCCGGGTGCCGGATGGAGGCCGCAGGCTTCCAGGCCGGTGGCCGTGGCAACTGTGTCCTTGCAGCCGGGGCTGTGTCAGCCGGCGCGGGATGGAACGCGAACGCTAGCGGTACGCCGGCGCCGGGCAGCCCATCGCGCGTCAGCAGGCTGGCTTCGGCCGGCCCCACGAAGATCAGTCCGCGCGCGGCGGTCAGGCGCCGCAGTGTCTGCACCGTCTGCTGCTGCGTGGCCAGATCGAAATAGATCAGCAGGTTGCGGCAGAACACGAAGTCGTAAGGCCGTTCGTCGGCCAGCAGCCCGGGCGACATCAGGTTGCCCTGCAGCAGCCGCACCTGCGCCCGGACCTTTTCCGACAACTGGTAGCCGGTGGGCGTGGGCGCGAAATAGCGGTCGCGGAAATCGGGCGGCGCGCCGCGAAAGGCGTTGCTGCCGTACAGGCCTGCGCGGGCGCGTTCCAGTGCGCGGGCGCTGACGTCCACCGCATCCACACGGAAGCGGTCGGCCGGCAGTCCCGCATCGAATAGCGCCATGGCGATCGAGTACGGTTCCTCGCCGGTCGAGCACGGCAGGCTCAGCACGCGCAGCAGGCGCTCGCCGTCGCCGAACGCACGGTGCGCGGCAAAGCGGCCCAGCGCCAGCAGGGCTTCGCGGTGGCGAAAGAACCAGGTTTCGGGGACTACTACGGCTTCGATCAGCGCTTGCAGTTCGTCAGGCACCGCGTGCAGCAGGTTCCAGTAGGCGGCGGGGTCCGGGGCGCCAACGGCCTGCCGGCGCTCGTCGACCGCGCGGGCGATCACGGCCGGCCCGATCGCGGCGGCGTCCAGCCCGATGCGTTCCTTGAGCAGCGCTTCGATCTGCGTGGGGGGATGCGGCAGATCCGTCATGCGGGGTTTGTCTCCGGAAACAGCAGCGTGTGTACCGCGTCGGGCAGCAGGTTGGCCACGCGAATCCATTGCACGAGCCCGCGCGCGTCCTGGCGTACGGGGCCAAGATAACGCGCCGGGCCCGGGTCGATGCCGCTGTCGACGAACGACGCCGGGTCGCAGCGCAGGGTATCGGTGGCGTATTCCAGCCGCAGCCCCAGCAAATGCATGGCGTCATCGGCCGCACCGGGGCGCCGGTAGTGGACCAGCACGGTGCGCGTGCTGGTGCGCGCGCCGGCTGTCACGCCGGTCGCCAGCGCGGTCACGTCGATCACGGGCACGGTCTGCCCGCGCCGCGTCATCAGCCCGCTGACCCACGGGGGCGACCCGGGAATCTGCTTGGTGGCGGTCAGCGGCAAGACCTCGGCCACTTCGGCGCTATCCAGCGCGTAGTAGTCGGGGCCGATGCGAAACAGCAGGAAGAGCGCCATGGGGACGGGCGGCTGGGCCGCTCAGACCTTGAAACGCGACACGCCGCTGCGCAGTTCGTTGGCAACCAGCGTCAGTTCGTCGATGGCCTGGCTCGACTGGCGCAGCGATTCCACGGTCTGCTGCGCCGCCTCGGACAGCTGCATCAGCGCCTGGTTGATCTGCTCGGCGCCGCCGGCCTGGGCCTGCATGCCTTCGTTGACCATCTGCACGCGCGGGGCCAGCGACTGCACCTGGCCGATGATCTGCGACAGCTGGTCGCCCACCTGGGTCACCTCGGACATGCCGCGCCGCACTTCCTCGGAGAACTTGTCCATGCCCATCACGCCGGCCGACACGGCCGACTGGATCTCGCGCACGATCTGCTCGATGTCGTAGGTGGCCACGGCGGTCTGATCCGCCAGGCGGCGGATCTCGGTGGCCACCACCGAAAAGCCGCGGCCGTATTCGCCGGCTTTTTCGGCCTCGATCGCGGCGTTCAGCGACAGCAGGTTGGTCTGGTCGGCTACCCGGGCGATGGTGGTCACCACCTGGTTGATATTGCCGGCCTTCTCGTTGAGCGTGGCCAGCCGGGCGTTGACCGATCCGGCGGCGTCCATCACGTGGTGCATGGTGGTTTCCATGCGCGACAGCCCCACCTGGCCGGTACCGGCCAGTCCGGCGGTCTGTTCCGCCGCGTGCGACACCTCGTTCATGGTGCGCACCAGGTCGCGCGAGGTGGCCGCGATCTCGCGCGACGTGGCGCCGATCTGCGTGGTGGTGGCGGCCGTTTCGGTGGCCGTGGCCTGCTGCTGGCGCGCCGTGGCGGCGATCTCGTTGACGGAGGTCGTGACCTGGATGGCCGATCGCTGGGCCTGCCCGACCAGCGAGGTCAGCTCGCCGGCCATCTGGTTGAAGCCGGCCTCCACGGCCTGGAATTCGTCGCGGCGGTTCAGTGTCATGCGCTGGCGCAGGTCGCCGCCACGCATGGCGCCCAGCAGCGACACGATCGAACGCATCGGGGCGGTGATCGCCCGCAGGAGCAGGTAGCCGCAGACCAGGGCAGCCAGCACGGCGATGGCCAGCGCCACCTCGATGCTGGTCTTGGCGGCGCTGACCGAATCGACGATGCCGGCGGCGGCCCGGTCGCTGACGGCGCCGTTGTCGTCCACCAGATCCTGCAGCGTCTTGCGGCCTTCGGCCCAGACGTCATGGGCGCCGCCGCGCAGCGCGGCTTCGGCGGCGGCCGTATCGCGCCAGCGCGTGGGATCGAGATAAGGCTGGGCAGCTTGCTCGTATCTTGCGCGAACGTCGAGGAACGCCTTGAAACGGGCTCTATCCTCTTCGCGCTGGATTGAATCGGCATACAGCTTCTGAAGCTTGTCCAGCCGGCGCGTGGCGTCCTCGGTCTGGGACAGCAGCCTGGCGCGCTGGGCCGGGTCGGATGCCGTGACGGTCTGCCAGGCCAGCACGTAGATTTCGCCCCAGACGCCGCGCATGCCGGCGCTGTAGTTCAGGCCGGGCAGCGCGTCGGTGCGCATGACCGTGGTTTCATGCTCGATGGCGGACAGGCGGTTGTAGGCCGTCACGCTCATCAGGGTCATGACCAGCAGGATGAAGGTGAAGCTTGCCAGGATGCGCGTGCGGATGGTCCAGTGGTTCACGGTCGATGGAGTTTCTCGTTGGGCGGACGGCCGCGGCCGGCGGGACTGGCGGGGGGCGGTCTGCCAGGGCCCACACTCGGATAAGGGGTATCCCTCGAATGGGTGGTAGGCGTTTGCGGCGTAGGGTACTGTAACGTCCGGGTCATTTCAACGCCGGCGGCCTTCCGCCAGCCCGCGCCGTTGCGCGGCAGCGGCGCCAATTTGTAGCCCTTGCTTTTTTCAAAGTTTTCGTCACACTTGCCAGATAGCTTGAGCGGGGAAAATGTTCATCACAACTGATAGGGCAGGGATGGTGGCCAAGTCGGAGGCACAGGTGACTGGCGCCTTGCCGCCGGCGGATCTGGATCCGCTGACCGGCGTGGTCGTCCGCCAGGCATTCTTGAAGCGGGTCGAAGCACGTCTGCATGGCGAGACGACGCCCCGCTTTGCCCTGTTGCTGGTGGGCGTCGACGATTTCCGCGCCTTCAATGACATGCACGGCCACCTGGAAGGCGACGCGATCCTTCAGCATGTGGCCCGCCGCCTGCGCGACGCCTCGCCGCGCGATGCCGTGGTCGGCCGGGTGGGCGGCGACGAGTTCGGCGTGCTGCTGACCTCCATTTCCGATCCCACGCTGGTGCGCCACGTCAGCGCGGCCATCCTGTCGATGCTGTCCGCCCCCTATGAGCTGGGCGGCAACCGCCATCACGTGCTGGCCAGCCTGGGCGCCTGCGTGATGCCGGCCGGCGGCGATTCCACGGCCGACGTGCTCGCGGCGGCCAGCCTGGCGCTGGCCCGGGCCAAGCACGACGGCGGCCGCACCATCCGCTTCTTCAAGCCGCAGATGCGCGCCGACGTGACGACGCGCCTGTCGCTCGTCCAGGCCCTGCGCGAAGCCTACGCCCAACGCCAGTTCGAATTGCTCTACCAGCCGCAGGTGGATTTGCGCGACGGCCGCGTGGTGGGCGCCGAAGCGCTGATGCGCTGGCGTCATCCCACGCTGGGCCTGCTGACCCCGGCGGCGTTCATCGACGCGCTGGCCGCCAGCAGCGTGGCCGCCGACGTGGGCATGTGGCTGCTGCATACGGCCTGCGCGCAGGCGCGGGCGTGGTCGCTGACCTTCCCCGACGCGCCGCGCGTCGCCATCAACCTGTTTGCGGCGCAGCTGGCCGAAAGCCGGCTGCTGACCGAGGTTCGCCACGTGCTGCGCGCGCTGGAACTGCCCCCGGACCGGCTGGAGATCGAGATTACCGAGACCATCGCGCTGCAACAGGGCGACGAGGTATCTGACCAGCTCCAGGCGTTGCGCCGCGACGGGGTGACGCTGACCTGCGACGATTTCGGCACCGGCTACGCGTCGCTGAGCTTCCTGAAGTCGTTCCCGGTGGACCGGCTCAAGATCGACCAGTCCTTCATCCGCAACGTCACCCACGACAATGTGGATGCCGCCATCGTGCGCTCGGTGATCAATGTCGGTCAGAGCCTGCGGATCGGCGTGGTGGCCGAGGGCGTGGAAACCGCCGAGCAGCGCGACTTCCTGCTGCGCAACGGCTGCATCGAAGCCCAGGGTTATCTGTACGGCAGGCCGATGCCGGCCGACCGCCTGACCGACTTCCTGCGCAACCAGCCGCGCTGAGTGGCGGCGCCGAACGCCGATGCTGCAATGCAGCGTCGGGCGCCTTCGTCCCTCTGGGGCCACGCCGGCCTGCCCATAATCCCTGCATCTGCAAGACTTGTATCCGCCTTTGTCCCGCATGCCAGCGCGCGGCGGCGGGGAAATATGTGCTTACAAAGTCTGGTACACAGGCCCGACGCTCCGCCGTTATCCGATATACGGTGGCAGCGGGTGCTTGCCGCCAAGGTCGCCGGCACGGCCCACCGGAATCAGGTAATCGATATGCAATCCCGTCATCGCTTCACGCTCGTGCCAGCCGCCATCGGCCTGGCCGCCGCCGTCCTGGTCCAGGTGAACGCCCGGGCACAGGACTACAGCCCGGGCGCGCCGGGTTTGCCGCCCGGCTATATCCAGCAGGACCCCAACGATGCCAACGTACTGGGCGATCCGTCCGCGATGGTGGCCGACCCGCCATCGCGCATTGCCACGGTCACCGACATGGCCGGCGGCCTGAGCTTCGCGCCAGCCGGCTCGGACGATTGGGCGGCCGTGGGGTTGAACCGGCCGATCACGACCGGCGACCGGCTCTGGGTGGACCCGGGCGGCCGCGCCGAACTGCACGCCGGCGCCACGGCGGTGCGGCTGGGCGGGGGCACTGCCGCGACGATCCTGAACCTCGACGACCGCGCCACCCAGGTAAAGCTGACCCAGGGCACGCTGCAACTGCGCGTGCGGGCGCTGCCGGCAGACCAGCAGGTGGAAATCGATACGCCAAATCTGGCATTTGTACCGCGCGAGCCGGGCGACTACCGGATCGACGTGTCGCCCGACGGGACGTCCACGCTTGTGTCGATGCGCCATGGCAGCGCCGTGCTGTATGGAGATACCCGGTCGATCGAACTCGGTCGCGGGCAGCGCATGCGGTTTGCGGGCACCGACCTGGCGGACGCGGGCACGGGCAACTATCCGCCGCCCGACAGCTTCGACCAGTGGACCGCCGCGCGCGATGCACGCGCAGACGCGTCGCCGTCGGCGCGCTATGTGCCGCCCGACATGACCGGATACACCGCGCTGGACGATTACGGCGACTGGCAGCAGGACCCCGGCTATGGCGCCGTGTGGTTCCCGCGCGAGGTGGCGCCGGGCTGGGCGCCTTACAGCACGGGCCGCTGGGCGTGGGTGGCGCCGTGGGGCTGGACCTGGATCGACGACGCGCCGTGGGGCTTTGCGCCGTCGCACTACGGGCGTTGGGCCCACTTCGGCAGCCGTTGGGGCTGGGTGCCGGGGCCGGTGGCGGTGCGCCCCTGCTACGCGCCGGCCGTGGTCGGTTTCATCGGCGGCACCAGCGTCCGCATCGGCGGCGGCCCGGGCGTGGCCTGGTATCCGCTGGGGCCGCGCGACGTCTACCGGCCCGTGTACCGGGCCAGTCCGCGCTATGTCACGCGTATCAACAATTTTCCGGTCAACGACACGTGGATGCGCGGCGGCGACCGTGACCGCTGGGTGAACCGCAATGTGCCGGGCGCGATCACGGGCATGCCGTCGCGCAATTTCGTGGAGGGCCGGCCCGTACCGCGGGGCAGCCATCGCGACGAATGGCGCCAGCTGCCGGCGGGCGAAGCGCGCGGCGGGCCGATCATGGCCCCGGTGAAGGCCAGCCTGATCGGCGGCGCGCGGCCGCAGGGTCTGCCGCCGATGGCGCGACAGGGATTTGAACGGCAAGCCATCGCCGCGCACCCGCCCGGGCGCGTTGGTGTGGACGACCTGGCCCGCCGTTTTGCCCGCGAGGGCGGGACGGGCGGCGCCGGGCCGGCCTGGCACGGGCCGACGCCCGGCGCGGACTACCGCCGTCAGGGTCAGCCCGGTCAGCCCGGCCGTGACGACGCGCGCCGCGGCCCGCAACCGGGGCAGGCCTGGCAGCCCGACGTCCGCATGAGCCAGGCCGCGCAGGCAGGCCGTGGGCCGGGGCAGCGGCCCGACGGGCTGCGCAGCGGGGTGTCGGATGCCCAGCGCCAGCAGTTCGAGCAGCAGCGTGACCAGCAGCGCCAGTTGCACGACCAGCAACGGCAGATGCAGGACCAGCAGCGGCTGTCCACGGACAACCAGCGGCAGCAACAGCAGGCGCTGCAGCGGCAGATGCAGGATCAACAGCGGCAGATGCAGGACCAGCAGCGGCAATCGCAGGATGCGCAGCGCCGGCAGCAATTCGACCAGCAGCGCGCGCAACAGGAGCGCCAGCAGCAGGACGTCCAGCGGCAGGCGCAGGAGCGCCAGCAGCAGTTTGACCAGCAGCGCGTGCAGCAGGAGCGCCAGCAGCAGGACGTCCAGCGCCAGGCCCAGGAACGCCAGCGACAGTTCGACCAGCAGCGCGCACAACAGGAGCGTCAACAGCAGGACGTCCAGCGACAGGCGCAAGAGCGCCAGCGGCAGTTCGACCAGCAGCGCGCGCAGCAGGAGCGTCAACAGCAGGACGTCCAGCGACAGGCGCAGGAGCGCCAGCGGCAGTTCGACCAGCAGCGCGCGCAGCAGGAGCGTCAGCAGCAGGACATGCAGCGGCAGGCGCAGATGCGCGATCAGCAGCAGCGGCAGGTCCAGGAACAGCAGCGCCAGCAGATGGAGCAGCAACGTCAGCAGGCCGCGCAGCGCCAGCAACTGGAGCAGGCGCGTCAGTTCCAGGAACAGCAGCGTCAGCAGTTCGAGCAGCAGCGGCAACAGGCCGTGCAGCGCCAGCAGATGGAGCAGCAGCGCCAGGCGCAGGAGCAACAGCGCCAGGCGCAGGAGCAGCAGCGCCAGCAGCAGGACCGGCAGCGGCAGTTCCAGGAGCAGCAACGCCAGCAACAGCAACAGCAGCAGCAGCAACAGCGGGCCCAGCAGGAACAAGCCCGCCATGCGCAGCAACAGGCGCGTAACGACGAGCGGCGCTGATCGCCGGGTGCGGTAAAGACAAAGGGCGTCCGGTTGTGCCGGACGCCCTTCGTTTCTCTCCACTTACGCTTTTTTTTAGACTGCTACATCAGTGCTGGCATGCCCGCCAGCGGGGTACAACTCCCTCCGCCTCTCTCTCTCTTCCTTGTGGTGCTGCTGCACTCCTTACTTGGCCAGTTCCGACAGCCGCACCGGCTCGATCTTGCCCTTCTGGACCCAACCCACCACGGTATCGGCCACCGAGCCGCCCTTGGCGTCGATGCCATCCACTTCGTTCGGATTCACTTCCTTGGGCAGTGCCTTCACCGCGTCGGGCATCTTGGCGCGGATTGCCGCGGCGTCGGTGGTGGTGCCGGCCAGCTTCATCGCGTTGGCCAGTGCCCATGTCATCGTGTAGTTCAGCGACATCTCCGTGGTGGCATCGCGGCCGTCGTGCAGCTTCTTGTACCGGGCGTTGTAGGCCTGCGCGGCCGGCCGGGCGTCGTTGACCAGCGGCATCACGCCGATCGAGCCTTCCAGCATGGCCAGGCCGTTCGTGACCTTGGCCATCTCGTCCATCTTGGCCTGGTCCATGATGATGAAGCCGCCCTTGAAGCCCAGTTCGCGGGCCTGCTTGACCACCAGCGCGGTAGGCTCGGACGGGCCGCCCACGAACATCACGTCGGGTTTGTCGGCGATGGCGCGCGACACGCCGGTGTAGAAGTCCGTGGCCTTGGTGTACGACATCGGATTGTTGCCCACCACCTTGCCGCCGGCACCTTCCCAGGCCGGTACGAACGCCTGCACCCAGGCCTTGGCGTAGTCGTGATCGGCCGGCACCATCGCCACGTTCTTGCCGTAGCGTTTCATCTGGGCCTTCACGAACGGCTCGATATAGCCGGTGTAGGCCGGGGGGATGCGGATCGTGAGCTTGTTGCCGGCGTCGGTGATGCGCGGCACGCTCGAATAGGCCATGACCAGGAATTTTTCCTGCTCGTTGAATGCCTGCAGCGCGAAGATGCCACCCGAGTGCGGCACGAACACGGCCGGCGTCTTGTGCTGCTGCACCAGCCGGCGCGCATTGATGGCGGCTTCGGCGGGCGCGTACTTGTCGTCCAGCGCCACCACTTCGAGCTTCACCTTTTTGCCGGCCACCTGCAGGCCGGCCGCGTTGATTTCATCCACGGCCATCTGGATGCCGGACAGCACGTTCTTGCCATAGAGCGCGGCGCCACCGGACAGCGGACCCGTGTAGCCGATCTTGACCACTTCCTGGGCCAGAGCGGGCGACGCGGCGACGATGGCGGCGGCTGCGCAGGTGGCCAGCGCGAAGAAACGACCCAATGTCTTCTGTTGCATGTGTTGTCTCCTTTGGATTCTATTGTTTACGCTTTTCGTTTACGCTTTTCGCTCCCCTCCCGCGCGCGGGAAAGGGGAGAACATCAATGGCTACCCGCCGATATACGCCTTGCGTATCCCTTCGTCCTTCAGCAGCGCGTCGCGGTCGCCTTCCATCACGATGCGGCCGCTTTCGATGACATAGGCGCGATGGGCGATGCCAAGCGCCGCGTAGGCGTTCTGTTCCGCCAGCAGCACCGTCGTGCCGGCCCGGTTGATGCGCTGGATCACCTCGAACATCTGCTTGACCACCAGCGGCGCCAGCCCCAGCGACGGTTCGTCGAGCAGCAATGCGCGGGGGCGGCCCATCAGCGCGCGGCCCAGTGCCACCATCTGCTGCTGTCCGCCTGACAGCGATCCGGCCGGGTCGTCCTTCTTCTGGCGCAGGATCGGGAACATCTCGTAGACCTCTTCCAGCGTGGTGCGGATGCCGCTGCGGTCGCGCCGATGCACGTAGGCGCCCAGCGTCAGGTTCTTCTCGACGCTCATGGCCGGAAACAGCTTGCGGCCCTCGGGGCAATGCACCAGCCCGGCCTGCACGATCTGCGACGGCTTCATGCCGCCCAGCTCGCGTCCGTCGAAGCGCATGCTGCCGCCCCTGGTACGGTGGATGCCGCTCATCGCCAGGAAGATCGAGCTCTTGCCGGCGCCGTTGGCGCCCAGCAGCACCACCAGCTCGCTGGCCCTGGCGTGCAGCGTGATGTTGTCCAGCGCGCGGAAGCTGCCGTACGACAGCGAGACACGTTCAAGCTGCAACATGGTCGGCTCCCAGATAGGCTTCGATGACGCGCGGGTCCTGCTGGATCTGCGCGGGCGTGCCCTCGGCGATCTTCTCGCCATAGTTGAGCACCATGATCTTGTCGGCCAGCCGCATGATCATGTCCATCTTGTGTTCGATCAGGCAGACCGTCTTGCCATGGCGCACCATCTTGCGGATCAGCTCCGCCAGGCCGACGGTTTCCTCGGGGTTCACGCCGCCGGCCGGTTCGTCGAGTAGCAGCAGGTCGGGGTCGGTGGCCAGCGCCAGGGCAAAGGCCACGCGCTTGCGGGCTTCCTGCGTGATATCGGCGGCCACTTCGTGTGCCAGGTGCGACAAGCCGACAAAGTCGAGCGCCGCCTCGGCCTTCTCGCGGCAGAGCTTTTCTTCGTCGCGCAGGCGGCGCGAGTTCAGCAGCACGTCAGCCAGGCCCGACTTCGTGCGCAGGCGGTGGCCGACGATCAGGTTGTCCAGCACCGTGGCGCGATCGAACAGCGACGTGGCCTGGAACGTCCGGGCCACGCCCAGCCGGGCGATCTGGTCGGCGCGCTGGCCGGCCACGTCCTGGCCCCGGATGAGGATCTGGCCCGACGACGGCGCATGCGTGCCGGCGATCAGGTTGAAGAACGTGGTCTTGCCGGCGCCGTTGGGGCCGATGATCGCGTTGATGTGGCCGGTCTCGAACGTCACGGAAACATCGTGCACCGCGGTCAGGCCGCCGAATTTCTTCGTCAGGTTGCGGATCTCAAGCATTCTCGGCTCCCGGGCGGGTGGTGGGGACGGGGGCGGGTTGCGCCGCCCGTGCGGCGGCCAGTTGGCCACGGCGCTGCGCGGCGGCGCGACGGGCCTGGCGCTTGAGGAACGATCCCACGATGCCATCGGGCACGAAGATGATCAGCAGGATCAGCACCGGGCCGAATACCAGCATGCGGTAGTCCTGCAGGAATTGCAGGGTCTGCGTGACCCACGGCACCAGCACGGCGCCCAGCAGCGGCCCAAGCAGCGTGCCGGTGCCGCCGACCAGCATCGACATCACCATGTCGAAGGTGATGTCGGTGCGGGCGATGTCCGGCCCCAGAAAGCGCACCTGGCCGGCATAGAGCGCGCCGGCGAATCCGGCGTAGGCCACCGACAGCACAAACGACAGCACCTTGGTGCGCATCAGGTTGATGCCCAGCGCCTCGGCCAGCGCGTCGCTGTTGCGCACGGCCATGAAGCTGCGGCCCAGCAGCGAGCCTACGATGCGGTGCATCACGAACGTGCCGATAGCCAGGAAGAACAGCACGAGGTAGTACTGCGCCTGCACGCTGTCGAACGCGACCGGTCCGATCGGGGCCGGCACCGGAATGCCGATCAGGCCCACCGCGCCGTGGGTCAGACCTTCCCACTTCTCGATGATCAGGTAGATGATGTAGCCCACGCAGAGCGTGAAGATCGAGAAGTAGTGGCCCTTCAGGCGCAGCGACACCACGCCCACGCCGTAACCCAGCACCATGCAGACCACGCCCGACAGCGCGAAGGCCAGCCAGAACGGCAGCTGGTGGTCAACGGTCAGGATGCCCAGCGTATAGGCGCCGATGGCCATGAAGCCGCCGTGCGCCAGGTTGAGCTGGCCCGTGTAGCCGGTCAGCAGGTTCAGCCCGAGCGTGGCGATGGCGGTGATGAACGCCAGCGTCATCACGGTCAGGAAGTAGCTGTTCGGGACCACCAGCGGGAACGCGATGGCGGCCGCCAGCAGCAGCGCCCAGCCGGTCTTGCCTTGCAGTGCTTTCATGTCGGTGTCCTCCTCAGGCGGCGCGGCCGGCGAACAGGCCCTGCGGCCGCACCGACAGGATGATCACAAGCAGCAGGAACGCGATGATGTCCTTGTAGTCGGTGGAGATGTAGAAGCCACCGAAGCTCTCGGCCATGCCGATGATCAGCCCGCCGACGATGGCGCCCGGAATGCTGCCCATGCCGCCCAGGATGATGATCACGAACGCCTTGGTGATGACCAGGTTGCCCATGCTTGGGTACACCAGGTTGATCGGCGCGTAGAGCGTGGCGGCAATCGCGGCCAGTGCCCCGGAGATGGCAAACACCAGCAGCGTCACGCGCGTGGCGTCGATGCCGACCAGCGCCGCGCCTTCGCGGTTCTGCGCCATGGCAACGATCGTCGAGCCGGTGACCGTCCGCGTCAGGAACAGATGCAGCAGCACCATGAGCCCGAACGCGGCGACGATGATCAGCACGCGCTGCAGCGGCGCGGTGAGGCCGAAGATGTCCACCATCTGGCCGTAGGGCGTGGGCATGCGGTGGAAATCGGCCCCCCACAGCGCCTGCGCCCCGGCTTCGAGAAACAGCAGGATGCCGATGGCGGCGATCATGTCGTGGATCTCGGGCGCATTGCGCAGCGGATGAAAGACCAGCCGGTCCGCCAGCATCGACAGCACGGCCACGACCGCCGCAGCGGCCAGCATGGCCAGCCAGTAGTTCAGCCCGAGCGTGGTCATCGCGTAGTACGACACATACGCGCCGGCCATGTACAACGCGCCATGCGCGAAGTTGGGCACGTGAAGGATGCCGTAGACAAGGGTTAGTCCCAATGCCACCAGGCTGTAGACGCCGCCCAGTGTGAGACCGTTGAGGAACTGCTGGAAAAACAATGCCATGCGTTGTCTCCTTGCGTTGGTGTGCCGTGACGGCACCCGCGCTGTCTCCGACGCCGTGTCGCGTTCTCGCACGGTCGTTCGTTTTCGGCGACTTTGCATAGCGTTTCAGCGAGCGTCAAGCAATCGGACGTAGTATTCCGATACGCGAAATAGGGAGTCCGCATCCCGCCGTGTTGCGTCGGTGAATTCCCTGATTTCAGCGTGCAAGTGGCTCGGGGTGGGAAGGCGTGGGCCTTATTTGCGCCGCCTATGACGCGTATGTCTTCACTGCATGGGCAGGGCCGGGAAAACCCCCGGGGGAAGGACGCGCCGCGCCTTAAAGAATTTCCGATATCCAGTCCGTAGCGATGACCCCGATCAGCACGAGCAATGGCATGACGCATACCCTGCGCCAAGGCAAAGCCATCGAGCCCGCCCACATGCCAAGCAGGGCAAGCACACATGCACATGCAATGAGCGTGGCAGTGAGCAGGTAAGCTGCCAGCGACCGATATGCCCAGCGGTTCGCCATGGCGCCGCCGTCGCCGCCGAAGTGATACGGCGCCGAATCCCGCCATGCGTTGAGTGCATCAATCCCGACGGCTAGCAGTAGTAGCACTGCGAGGCAGGTCGCAAGCCACCTAATAGCTGACTTCAAGGGTCATGTCCTTTGCGTACAGAATCAACTCGTGGACGAATGCCGGCATGTTCGAGGTGAGATCTATGCAGCCTGCGGAGCCGGGTTCAAGGCCGCCATGGACTCGGCCTGCAGGAACTGGCTGGCGTCGATGGCTCGGCAAATGCCGCGTTCATCCAGCCACATGTTGATAGCCTCCCAGTTAGTGTTGGCGAGCCAGTGTGGCAAGGTCACTCCGGGGGTGGAATCGTAGCCGTCCGAATTTTGCCCAGGCGCCCGGTTGAACCGTCGCGGAATGGCGACTGCGTCCTTCGGTCCATGAACCGTACTTCTGACGGACATGTTTTCGCTACATAGCGACGTGCATCGGGCACGGAAACTGATATCAATCGCACCATGAAGCGCACGACCTCGATTCCGCAGCCGCCCGATTCCGCCCTTGTGTCGAGCGAGGCCGCGCACGCGATGGATGGCGAGGACCGCAACTTCGTCACGGCGCTGGCGCGGGGGCTGGAACTGCTGCGCGCCTTTGGCCCGGACGACGACTTCCTGGGCAACGCCGAACTGTCCCGGCGTACGGGTATTCCCCGACCCACGGTGTCGCGGCTCACCTACACACTGGCCAGCGTCGGCTATCTCGTCTATGTGGAAGACCAGGAAAAGTACCGCATCGGCCAGGGCGCGATGCTGCCCGGGCAGCGTTATCTGTCCGGCGCCGGCATCCGCAATATCGCGCAGCCGCTGATGCAGTCTCTTGCATTTGCGACGGGATGCACCGTGGCGCTGGCGGCGCCCGATCGGCATGACATGCTCTACCTGGAAGTCTGCCAGCCACGTGGCGCGCTGGTCATGCGGCTCACGCCGGGATCGCGCTTGCCGATGGCGACGTCGGCCATCGGCCGCGCCTGGTTGGCTGGGCTGCCCGTGGCGCGGCGTACGGCCGTGATGACCGAACTGGAACGCCAGCACGGCACGCGCTGGCCCGGCGTGCGGACGCGGCTCGAACGTGCCATGCGCGAGCACGCGCGCCGGGGCTTCTGCGTGGCGCATGCCGAGTGGGACAGGTCGGTCAGCGGCGCGGCGGCGCCCGTCCGGCTGGCGGATGGCTCCGAAGTGCTGTCGATCAATATCGGCGGCGCGTCGACGCGGCTGTCTCCGGAAGTCCTCGAAGGCAACCTTGGGCCGCGCATTCGTGAGCTGGCCGACACACTTGCAACGCGGCTGTGGCAGTCCGCGTGACCGGATTCTGAAAACGGGAAGGAGATATCGATGGAGATTCGTAACAAGACTGTGATCGTGACGGGTGGCGGTACGGGCATCGGACGCGCGCTGGTGCTGGCGTTTGCCAGGGCCGGCGCCCGCGGCGTGGCCGTGGCCGACATCGATGCCGCCGGCGCCGCGCAGGTGGCTGCCGAAGCGGCGGCCGCCGCGCCGCAGTGCCAGGTGTTCTCGCAGCGGGTGGACGTGGCCGATGCCGCCGCGGTGCAGGGCCTGGTCGATACCGCCACGCAACGCTTTGGCCAGGTCGACGTCTTCTGCTCGAACGCCGGCATCATCCTGCGCAAGGGGCTGGAGGCATCCGCCGAAGAGTGGCAGCGGATCTGGGACATCAACGTGATGGCCCATATCCATGCCGCCAAGGCCGTGCTGCCGCAGATGCTGGAGCGCGGCGACGGCTATCTGGTCAATACGGTCTCCGCCGCCGGCCTGTTGTCGCAGATCGGCTCGGCGCCGTATGCCGTGACCAAGCACGCAGCCATCGGCTTTGCCGAGTGGCTATCGATCACATATGGCGACCGTGGCATCAAGGTGAGCTGCATCTGCCCGCAGGGCGTGCAGACGAAGATGCTGTTCGGCGAGGACGGCGAGCGCAAGGGGTTCCTGCAGGCGGGCTCGGTCACGCCGGAACACGTGGCCGAGAAGACGCTGGAGGGCATGGCCGCCGAGAGTTTCCTGGTGCTGCCGCATCCGGAGGTGCTGGAATACTATCGGCGCAAGGGGCAGGACTATGATCGCTGGTTGCGCGGCATGCGTCGCCTGCACGACCAGGTGTCAAAGGAATTCGGCAATATTGCCGTGTAGTCGCAAGGCAATGGCAATTCCGGTATCTAAATAAAGAACGATTCAGGAGACAGAATCATGCGTGCTCGAATGATCCGGCGCCGCCAGGTGCTGGGGATGCTGGCTGCCACGGCCGCTCTCGCCGCCGTGTCCGCCGCGCCTGCCGTGCTGGCCGCCGACGCCTACCCGACCAAGCCCGTCCGCATCGTGGTGGGTTTTCCGAGCGGCGGGGCGCCCGATATCCTGGCACGCATCGTTTCCGAGAAGTTTTCGCTGGGTCAGCCGGTGGTGGTCGACAACAAGCCCGGTGCCGGCGGCAATATCGGCGGCGAGGCGGTGGCCCATGCCGCGCCGGACGGCTACACGCTGGCCATGGGCACGGTGGGCACGCATTCGATCAACGGCGCGCTCTACAGCAAGATGCCGTATGACATGGTGAAGGACTTCACGCCGGTGATCCTGCTGGCGTCGACCCCCAACGTGCTCGTCGTGCACCCGTCGGTGCCGGCGAAAAACGTCCAGGAACTGATCGCACTGGCCAAGTCGAAGCCGGGCCAGCTGACGTTCGGCACGCCGGGCGTGGGGACGTCGCTGCATGTGGCGGGCGAACTGTTCAACACCATGGCCGGCACCAAGATCGTTCACGTGCCGTACAAGGGCCGGGCCATGGCCATTCCAGACCTGCTGGGTGGCCATATTACGATGATGTTCGACAACCTGCCCTCGGCATTGCCGGTGGTGAAGGAGGGCAAGCTGCGGGCGCTGGGTGTGACCAGTGCGCAGCGATCGGCGTCGGCGCCGGACATTCCGACCATCGCGGAGCAGGGGCTGCCCGGTTATGAGGCCACCTCCTGGTTCGCGATCTTCGCGCCGGCCCACACGCCGAAGGACGTGGTGGCCAAGCTCAACACCGAACTGAACCGCATCTTCACGCAGCCCGACGTCCAGGCCAAGCTGAAGACGCTGGGCCTGGACCCCGTGCTGGGCACGCCTGACAAGCTCGCCGACTACCAGCGCGGCGAGATTGCCAAGTGGGCCAAGGTCGTCAAGGATTCCGGCGCGAAGGCCGAGTAGCGACATGGAGCCAGGGCGGCGGCTAGCGGTCAGAGGACACGCGCCGCCGTGCCAGTCTGCGGACGAAAGCGGTAGCCCACCTTGGGCACCGCCGATACGCAACTGTCCAGGCCCAGCGGATGCAGCGCGCGCCGCAGCCGCGACACCAGCTGCGTCAGGCAGTTTTCATCCACCATCGCGCCCGGCCCCCAGACCGCGGCAATGATCTGCTGCCGCGACATGACTTTCTCGCCGTGGTCCCTCAGCACGATCAGCAACCGCAACTCGAAGCGCGTGAGCTTGGCGATGACGCCGTTGCACGAGATGATGCCCTGCGACTCGTCGATATGCAGCGCATCGTCGATATCCGAAAATGCCGAGACTGACGATGTGGAGATCGGCATGCCCAGGCGCGCCAGCACATGGGCCAGGCCCCGCGCCTGCTCCAGCGCGGAATCCACCGGCGGCACCGCTTCCGGCGCGGGCGGGACCGTGGTGGTGTACGGCACCGGAATGAACCGATAGCCCTGGCGCGGCACGGTCACGATATGGGCGTCCAGGCTGACCGGACTCAGCGCCTTGCGGAGGCGGTACACCAGTTGGACCAGGTAGAGTTCGTCCACCAGTGCGGCGCGTTTTCCCCAGACACCCTTCAACAGGGAATCGCGGGATTTGATGGCGGCCTTGCCTTCCACCAGCAGGCGCAGCAGTTTCTTTTGCTGGCCGGTTATCTTGGCTACCACGCCGCCGCGTAATACACGGTCGGTGTCCCAATCAAAGAATACCGAATCGCTATTCCGGATCATTTCGATTACCCCATGTCGTCTGCGATGGACGACAAGCGTATCGACACGCAGAAATAGCTCCCATGGAAGATATTTCTTCGGAATCTGACCCGCACGGGTGACGGCTCAACGCCGTTCTCTGCCGTATATCGCCAATTACGGAAACAATGGACGGTGCTGTGGGCTCACCATCTTCGTCTGGATAAGGAATATCCGTGCGTGCTGATCGATTGTCAGGACAAGATGACCTGACGATATTAAAGTCCGCGGACGCGGGATACCGCCCGCATCATAACCCATACGGGTATTAAGTTATTGCCGCAGTCAGGCATTGCGCGACCGATGGATTTGCACGAATCCACGTCATCCATTAGCGGCGATGGGTCATTGCCGATCCATGTCCGGGGATTAGCGGGTATTGGCGCGGAAACCCGATTGCGTATATGCACGGGGGCAAATCGGAGAATCCGGGTTGAAACGGATATGACCGTTTATATTCCACGCCGGATCCATGTCATTGCAGTGGCCGGAAGAGAAAGATGCGTCTGGCCGCCGGTATCACGGGCCGGAATCAAAAAGGCGCAACACGCCGGCGGCATTCAAACCATTCTGCAAGGACAGATGTCATGACAAAGAAATCGTGTGACAGCAACGACCAACCGGCCGGCCAGGCAACTCAGGGGCGCGCCGGCTGGAACTCGCGCACATATCGCAGCGGGGACCCCTCGGATACGGAGCCGCCGCGTGTGCCGCTGCGCCGCTTTGCCGGCGTGCGCAATGTGCTGGGCAGCGGGCGCAACAACAGCAAGCTGGTCTACGCGCAAGATCCGGGCGATCCCAATATTCCGGATTCGAAGGGCGCGTCGGACCGCACCTACAAGCAAAACAACTACGATCCGGCCACCGAGGTCGAGAAGTACTCGTACACCTCGACCCGTGTTGCCAAGCGCGTGTACAACACCTACGGTGCGACGCAGAAAGGTACGCAGGTTTTCGGCTACTACACCGACTGGTCGCAGTACGACGGCCGGCTGGATGGCAATTACGCCAATAGCGCCGCAGGCCGTGGCACCGACCTGATGCTGCTCAATGCATCGGCTTACGATCGTCTGATCATCGGGTTCGCCGGCATCGTGGGCGACACGGGCGAGAAGCAGTACACGATCGACCAGGCGGCGGTGGATTTTGGCAAGAAGCTCAACGAAGCCACCTTCACCGACCCGTGGGGCGATGTGGCGTCGTACCGCAACGTGGGCTTCAGCGGCTGGGTCAGCAACGACTACCGAGAGCTGTTCGACCAGAGCAAGGCCCAGGGCGTACTGGGCGGCCTGGCCAAGCTCAAGCAGCAGAATCCGAACCTGAAGCTGTCGTTCAGCCTGGGCGGCTGGACGATGAGCGGCGCCTTCCACGCCGCAACGGCCGATGCCACGCGGCGCCAGACGCTGATCGAGAGCATCGCCTATATCTTCGACCGGTTCCCGATGTTCACCGAGGTCGACCTGGACTGGGAATATCCGGGCATGCCCGGCGCGGGCAATCCGCATGGCCCCGAGGACGCGGCCCACTTCCAGGCGCTGGTGCGTGGCATCAAGCAGCGCCTGCCCCACGTGCGGGTGAGTATCGCGGCGGGCGCGGCCATGGACACGATGATTGCCGCAGACATCCCGGGCATGCTGCCCGCCGGTGTGGAGGGCATCAACCTGATGACCTACGACTTCTTCGGCACGCCATGGGCCGAGAAGCTGGCGCACCACACGAACCTGTACGACTACGAGGGCAGCCAGTTCAGCATCGACAAGTCGGTGCAGTACCTGCTGAGCGTGGGCGTGCCGTCGAAGAACATCTTCGTCGGCTACGCGGCCTACAGCCGCAGCGCGCGCAATGCCGTGATCGAAAGCTGGTCGCCGCTGGTGGGGACGTACAGCCCGGGTACCGGCACGACCACCGGCACCTACGAGTCGGGTGCGAGCGAGTTCTACGACATCCTGTACAACTACCTCGACCTCGAAAACCGCACGGGCATCAACGGGTTCAACGTGTACACGGACCAGGAGGCCGACGCCGATTACCTGTTCAATCCGGAAACCGGCCTGTTCCTGTCGATCGACACGCCGCGCTCGGTGAAGGCAAAGGGCGAGTACGTGCTCCAGCACAACCTGGGCGGCCTGTTCACCTGGACCATCGACATGGACAACGGCGTGCTGCTGAACGCCGCACGTGAAGGCCTGGGGGCGACGGCGAAGACCGAAGTCGTCGACATGGAGCCGTTCTACTTCGAAGGGATCAACACCGGCAATGTGGGCGCCACGGTGGCCGTGATCGAAGGGCCGACCGAGGCGTTCGAGGGTGACGAGGTGTCGTTCTCGGGGCTGCGCTCGCATGGCGCCGAACCGCTCACCTACAAGTGGAGCGCGCCCGGCCTGACGTTCCTGGACGGCAAGACCTCCGCCGTGGTGGAGGGCGCGCTGCCGCTGGTCACCCGTACCTACACGGTGACGCTGACGGTGACCGATGCCAACGGCAAGACGGCCACCGACAGCCAGAACCTGGTGGTCAAGAAGAAGACCCAGGAGCCGCCCACTTCCCGGATCACCGTGCTGCTGGAATCGGGCACGCCGTATGCACTGTCGGCCGAAGCGTCGTTCGACCCCGATGACAATCCCCTGACCTATGTCTGGGATGCGCCGGACCTGCCGTTCGACGGCAGCACCGACGAAACGGTGGAAAGCACCGCGCCGTCGGTGACGGCGCCGACCGACTATTGGGTCAAGCTGACCGTGAACGACGGCACCGAAACGGACCAGAGCGCGATCTTCCTGACCATCGTGCCGGGCGAGGCCTCCGAAGGCGACGTGGTGGCCGTTATTACCGGACGGACGCAGGTCGAAAGCGGCGCCCCGATCCAGTTGTCCGCCGCCGACTCCAGCGGCCCGCCGCCGCTGCTGTTCTCGTGGTCGGCGCCGGGCCTGTCGTTCAATGGTGCGGATTCGGTCACGGTCAACGCCAACGCGCCGCTGGTGGACCGCGACACGATCATCGAGGTGAAGCTGACCGCCACCGGCCTGGCAGGCACGGGCGACAAGGACACCACGTCGGTACAACTGCGCGTGCTGGCAGGCGGCAGTTCGGACACCTCCGGCACGTGGCGTCCGCAATCGTACGAGACCGGCGCCGAGGTGACCAACAACTACGAGGGCCAGGGGCTGCACAAGTACCGCGCCAAGTGGTGGGTGGGCGCCGACCAGGAGCCGGGCGATCCGAACTACACGTCGACGGTGGAAGGTGGCGATTCCAAGCCGTGGCTCGACCTGGGCCCGGCCTGAACTGACCAGGAAGTACCCAGCCGGCGGGTAAGCCGGTAGCGGTTCCGGGCAACGCGCTGTCAGGCAGGACGGTGCATTGCCCGGTTTTTTTGTTGGCTGGCCGATGTCACGAGGAAATCATGGCGAATCGATACGTGCGCAAGGGGCGCGGCATGGGCGGCGTGTTTGGCACGGCGGCGCTGGTGCTGCTGCTGGCGGGTTGTACCGTGATTTCGGTGGAAGGTGATCACAACCGGATTCGCGATGCCGGCGGCCACGGCGGCCTGGCGGTCCCGGCACCGGATGATGCGTCCACGTGGCACGAGCGCCTGGAGCGGATCGAGCGCGCGCTGGGCATGGCCCATCGGGACGCGCTACGCTGAGGGGCCCGCCGTATCCGCAACCTGGCGATCGCGCAACCGGCTCAGGCTGACAATGGCGCCGAGGGTGGCCACCAGGGCGGCCACATACAGCGCGGTCCGCGCGGCGTCGCCGCGATCCAGGCTGAACAGCACGGCAACGACGGCGGTGCCTGTGGTTTGTCCAAGCAGGCGCGTCGTGGCCTGTGCACCGCTCGCGCCACCGCTGCGCTCGTGCGGCGTGGCGCTGATCATGGCGCGGTTGTTGGGCGACTGGAAGAACCCGAAGCCGATTCCGCATAGCGCGGTGCGCCAGGCGATGTCGAGGCTGCCGGCATCGGGGCTCAGCACCGCCAGGCCGACCAGCCCGGCAGCCAGCATCAGCAGCCCCGCACCGGCCAGCACGCTGGCGGGATACCGGTCCGACAACCGGCCCGACAGGGCGGCCATGAGGGCCACCATCAGCGGCCACGGTGTGATCAGCAGGCCGGTTTCCGCCAGGCTGCGGCCAAGCTGGTATTCGAGGTAGAACGGCAGCGCCACAAACGCCAGCATCTGCGTCATGAAGGAACAGAACGAGGTGCCAACGGCCAGCGTGAAGGCGCGGCTGGCAAACAGGTCTACCGGCACAAGCGGCGCCGGCTGGCCCTGCTGCCGGCGTACCAGCAGCCAGCCAAGCAGGATGGACAGCAACAGGCCGGTCACCCCGGCGATCCGCAACGTATCGTGTCCCAGCCCATCCACGCCCAGTACGAAAAGCCCGATCACCACGGCGGACAGCACGGCGCTGGGATAGTCAAAGGCGCGCGGCTGCGGCGGCGTTTCGGGCAGCGCGCGGCGCGATAGCGCAAGCGCAAAGATAGCGACTGGCACGTTGACTGCAAAAAGCCAGGGCCAACTGCCGAATCCGAGGATCAGGGCGCCCAGCGACGGCCCCACGGCAATGGTCACCCCGACCACGAGCGCGTTGAGACCGATGCCGCGGCCCAGCCGGGTCGGCGGGTAGATATAGCGGACCAGTGCCGTATTGACACTCATGATGCCCGCGCCGCCGATGCCCTGGATGACACGCGCCGCCACCAGCACCGGCAGGTTGGGTGACAGCGCGCAGAGCAGTGACCCCACCAGGAACGTGGCCAGCCCGACCCGGTAGACGCGCTTGTACCCGAGGATTTCGCCGAGTGATGACAGCGGCAGCAGGAAGATCGTGACCGAGAGCTGATAGGCATTCACGACCCAGATGGTTCGTGCCGGGTCGCTCTGTAGATCCCGCGAAATGGACGGAAGCGCGATATTGGCGATCGATCCATCGAGAACGGCCATGACCAGGCCGCAAAACACTGTCAGGATTGCCCAGGTACGCTGGGGGCGCGGGAGACCTTGGTGGGACTGCATCGGGAGAGGACGGACGGCTTGCGCTGTTCTTGGAAAGCCCTGAACACGCAGTGGAATACCGCGACGGCGCGCTCGGACGCGCCATTATGGTCCGCCCGGCCTGGCCGTGCAACGACGGCAATCCTCTCCCGATGCATGTGTGGCGTGTTCGCACGGCCGCGCCGCCATGTGCCGACAGGTCAGGCGTCCAGCCCGGCGGTCTCGTCGCGGAACGTGCGCACCGCTTCATGCAGCGCAGTGCCGGCGGCGGCGATGGCCGGTGTCCACCCGCTGGCCTTGCTGCAAAGCGATTCCACCTGGCGGCACAACCGCACCATGTCCTGTGCATCGATCACCAGAAAGGCACCGGCCGACCGATGCGCCCAATGGCGGAGCGCCACCGGGTCATGACGCAGCAGGATGGCTGCCAGCTCCGGGCCGTCGTCCTTCAAGTGTTCGAGCAGCATGCTCTTGTAGCGCGCAATCTCGGTGGATGGAATTGGCGGGTTGGCCTGCTGGCCGCTTGCCGGTAGGGCGTCGTGCGCGTTGGGATGGTCTGCTGCCTGGTTGCCCGGGATCGCTTGCAGCGCCTGTTCGAGCGCCTTCAATGACGCCGGCTTGGCGATATGGCCGGTAAATCCCCGGTCCCTCCACGCGCCCGCCTGTTCCGTGTGCGTGACCGCGCTGAACGCCAGGACCGGCACGACCGGATCGATGGCGCGGATCGCGGCAAGCAATTCATAGCCGTCCATGACCGGCATATGGACGTCGGTCAGGACGGCATCGAAGTGGCCATGCTCGAAGGCGGACAGTGCCTGACGCCCGTCGCCAACCACAATCGGGTCCCAGCCGAGGGCACTCAGTTGTTCGGCGATCAGCGCCTGGTTCAGCGCGTTGTCCTCGGCAACCAGAATCGTGGGGCGTGGCAAGTCGCCACCGGCGGAGGCCGCATCGGGGCGAGTCGGGCCGATTTCACCGTCGCGGTGCGCGTTGCCCAGGCTGTCGTCTGCGTGGGCGGCGGTGGCCGTGGCGTCGACGGCGTCGGCGGCGTTAGCTGGCTCCGCGTCCAGAGCGGCCAGTGTGCCAGCCAGGATGGCATTGTGGCTGAACGTCGAAACCTCGAATACGCCGTGGCCGCGGTCGGCAGGGTGCTCCGGGCCGTCCCGCGTCACCCACACCACGTTGGCCGGGTGCAACTGCCGAAGGTCCGCAACGGTATCGAGCCCGTATTCGCCGGTCACCACGAAAATATGGGGTCGATTGGCCCGCAGCCACGCCTGGGCGGCGCCGAGTTGACGGAACACGTCGCACCGCCAGCCCGCGCGCTCCAGCCAGGCCTGCAGCATGGCACCCGAATCCGATTCCTGGCAAAGAATCATGGCCCGCGTGCCGCGCGTCACCGGGTCGGGCGGCGAGGTCTTTGTGGCCGCGGCGCCCAGTGGCACCACCACGGTGAACGCGCTGCCAACACCTTCGACGCTTTCCACCGTGATATGGCCGTTCATCAGTTCGGTCAGCCTGGCGCAGATCGACAGTCCAAGTCCGGTACCGCCATATCGGGCCGATGTACTGGCTTCCCCCTGGACGAACGGGTGGAAAATGCGCACGACCAGCGCGGGCGGCATGCCGATGCCCGAGTCCCGCACGCGGCAGACCAGCAGGCTGCGGTCCTGCGTGTCGATGGTGACCTCCGCGCTGAGCGTCACTTTGCCGCACAGGGTGAACTTGAAGGCATTGCTGAGCAGGTTGTTGATGACCTGGGCAATGCGGGTCCGGTCGCCGGTCAGCACTGTGTCCAGCGTTGGGGAGAGATGCACGTAAAAGCGGATCGGCTTGCCCTGCGCCATCGGCGCATAGGACATCGACAGGCTTTCGAGATCGTCAATCGGCCGGAACGGTTCGGCGACCAGTTTCATTTCGCCGGCGTCGATCTTCGAAAAGTCCAGAATGTCGTTGACGATCCGCTGAAGCCCTTCCGATGCCAGTTGTAGCGCCCGGAGCCGTGGCGCCTGCGCTTCCAGCCCGTCCGTACGTGCCAATAGCTCCAGATTGCCAAGCAATGCGTTCAATGGCGTCCGGATCTCGTGGCTCATCGAGGCAAAGAAGTTCGACCGCGCGCGCATCATCGCTTCGGCCGTCTCGCGCGCCTCTCGCAGCTGCAGTTCAAGCTGGTGCTGCGCCGTGATGTCCTGGACCGCGCAGAACAGTACCGATTCGTCGCGATATCTGGCCGGCGCGCAGGTCACCTGCAGAAACTGCCGGGGTGCCCCCGCGGAAGCTTCCTGAACCGGCGATGCCGGCGTGCCTGCCACCGCCACCGCCGCCGCCGCGGCGGGCACTGTCACCTGGACGATCGAGGCGAGCCGCGTCTGGCCGGACGAGGCGGCCTGATTGCGCAGCGCATCCATGATGGACGCCGGCATGCGAGCGCCCTGGGTGCAGCCGAGTAGCGAGTCGGCGACGGCGTTCGACGTCAGGATCGACTCGTCATGCTGGCGCACGATGCACAGCCCGATCGGCGTGGCACTGACCAGAATATGGTTGATGGTCTCGTTCTCGAGCGAACGCGCGGCTTCGGCGTGGCTGCGGCGCAGAAGATGGATGTCCCAGTAGCGCGCGGTCAGCACGATGCCCAGGATCAGCAGCAGCCCGGCGCCGAGCATGGCGAACAGTTCCGTCGCGATCGCATTCAGCAGTGTGCCGTACGAGAGCTGGTAGATCAGTGTGCCGAATGCGGGGTCCAGCGGCTGCACCAGCAGCAGCCCATAGCGTGTCGGGGTAGGGGTGTCGACGGGAAGGCTTCTGGCATGCCGCGGGATGTCGTCGGACAGCGAGGTATCGGCATCCGGGGATACGTCGATACTGGCGTTGTCGCGATTCACTAGCCAGAGCGTGGCCGGATCGGGGGGGCGTGCAAGGCCGGCGAGAAACGACCGGGCCGGAATGCTCGCTGCAACAAGGATGGCGTGCCCGTTCCCATCCGTGCCCCGCGCGTCCAGAGTCGCAATCATGGCGCGCGTGCGAAGAATCGGGTCGCTGACGGGCCCGACCCAATGCGGCGCCGTCAGGTCCGGACCCGCGCCATGGCTGGCGACACCGCGCGCAAGGTCGTCTCGCAGGCGGGTCACGAGCGCGGCATCGATTTGCGTGTTGGGGGGGATACCCCCCGGAGACACCAGGATGGCGAACGACGCATCGGGCGCGACCACGTACGCCTGCATGTCGAGCCCGAATGACATGCTGGTAGTGAGCGTGGCCGTGGCGATCTGCTGCAGTTGCCAGATCCTGTGCGGCAGCGTGTTCGCCCAGGCCTCGCGCGCGGCGTTGGTCACCAGCAGCACATACTTCCCATCGGACGACCGCGCCGCACCGGTACGGCGGACCTGCGCAAGCAGTTCGGGGTCGGGCGGCGCATCGCTGGATGCGGCGAGATAGTAGTCGACAGTCAGTGCCGTACGGCGCAGGAACGACGTCTGGCTCTGCAGCTTGACGGAGATGCCGCTCACATATTGCGCGACATGGCTGCGGCGAGCATCGAGATGACGCGCGGCCGCCAGTCCGGCCAGCAACAGCCCGGAAACGATGACGATGGCGATCAGCAGCCCGACGGTGGCGTAATAGAGTTGTTGCTGGCGCCGCGCGTTATGCGCGAGAGCGGCAAACGACTGCGCCAGGGACTCCTGGGTACGATCCAGTATCTGCTGCATGACGAAAGCTCAGATCAGCCCGTTCTCGTAGGCGTAGCGAATCAGATCCGTATTGGTCTGGACGTTGAGCTTGCGCATGGCCACGGTCTTCTGGCTGGAAATCGTACTGACTGACCGGCCCAGCTTGCTGGCGATCTCGTTGAGCTGGAAGCCCTGGGCATACAGCCGCACCACCTCGAGTTCGCGTAGCGTCAGTTCTGTGGCTGGCGCGGCCGAGGCAACGCTGTCGAGCACGGCGCGGATGGAGGGCGAATAGAAATTGCCGTTGCTGACGGTCACATGGATGCAGGCCCGGACGATCTCGTCGAGTTCGTCTTCCTTGCTGACGAACGCGCGGGCGCCGAGTTTCATGGCGCGGATGACAACACCGGGGTTGGTTTGCGCACTGACGATGACAATGCGCGTTTCCGGATAGAGGCGCCCCAGCCTGCGCAGCAGGTTGAAGCCGTCCAGTGACGTATCGCCATGCCCCATGCTGAAGTCGGTGACGGCGACGTCCACCGGGTTCTGGGCCAGGGCGCCGACCAGCTCGCTGCCGTTCGTGCATTCACATTTCACCTGGAAGCCCGGTGTGCGCTGCAGGCAGTCGCGCAGGGCCGTGACGACAAGGGGATGGTCGTCAGCCAGAGCGACCCGAATGGTTTTTGCAGGCATGCCTCAAAGTCCTTTTCGCAGACAGATGACGCGTCCAGTAGGAATCGCGACTCGTTTTGGTGCTTTTTCAAGCATAGGAAAAATACTCCATCCGTTCCCGAAAATCACATTTCTATGACAAGACGAATTGCGCATTGTCAGATTTCAATTACATAGAAAATTCTCGTCGGATTTCAGCATTGGAAGACAGGATGGAGGGCAATAACGCGGCGTTTCCAGGCCGCGTTGGCCATGCATGGACGATGTGCCGTTCCATCGAACCATGCATCGGATCGGTCGCATTTTGGCGCTTGCGGACCGATCAAGAAATAGTCATTCAACTAGATTGTTGGCATGACCATTACGAACGCGTCTCTGACAGTATTTTTACCTGCCGGTCGATGGCGTCGGTAAATGCCCGGTACTGCGGCAGCAGCCTGCTCACGCGTTCGACGAAGCCCGCGCAGCGTTGGGACTGGACCGGTGGCCCCCCTTTCAACAGCATGGCCGCGGGGTGCGACAGCGCGGCATGTTTCGTCAGGTATTCGGGAAGGTGGTTCGATCCGCGCAAGCGCATCAGCATAAGAAGCTCGACTGGAATCGTCTGCTCGACCGGATGATCGAAATCAAATAACGAGTGATCGGTATCCAGCCGGCATTGCATGAGGTGACGGTCGGCCAGTTCGAACGCCAGCGGCATGAAGGTTTCGTCGTCGGCCTGCCAGCGTTCGACGATGCGGGCCAGCAGCGCGTCGCTCTTGTGGAAGACGGTTTGCGGAACGCTGACGCCCAGCGCCTGCCCGGCGATGTTCACGATCATCCCGGTCATGCCATTCATCGGGTGCAGTGCCGCGAGGTCGCTGTCGATGCCGAACCAGGCGTCCAGGCAGAAGGTGCCGAGTTCCTTCCAGTCGAGCGCCAGCAGCATGGCGATCTGCTGGGACATGTCGCGCTCGTAGGTCTGTCGGCGTGTCGGGCCGCTCCATTGCTCCTTGTGCAGGGCCAGCGCGTGCGTGCCGGACAGCGATTCCACAACGCCCAGCTGCAGTGACAGCCAGTTCGGCGTGGCGCAGGTGTCGCCATTGTCCAGGTCGATCGCGCGCCATTGCCTGAGCCGGCCCAGCCAGAATATCGCACGCGCGGCCCGCGGGACGGGAACGGCCGAAGGTGTGGCGGTGAAGGTTGCAAGCGTGTCCCGGTACATGCCATGCAGGGCGTTCGCTTGCGCCTGCGCAGTATGGAAGATGGTCTGACGCCGTTGCTCGTCTTCCGTCTCGTGTGTGATCTTCTTCCGCATTGTCGTTTCCATAGGGATGGAGATAAGAAGATCGACACTACGAGTCCCTGCGATTACAGTCCATCACTTTTCATTGAAAAATCAGGAAATTGTTCAAGACGACTGCGCAGAAATGCAGGAGGCGAAAGAATGATGCGGATGCAAAAAAGAAGATTCAGTTTTTTAGTCGAATTACTATTTATCTTCGATTCTTAAAGTGTGTGGGGCGCAGGCTTAGCCGTCCTGGTGCACTGTAGACGACGTCCCGTTGCACGTCGCCGGGTGTAATAGGCCATGTGATGCTTGCGATTCAATACATTCGAAGTGCGCGTGGTCTTTCGCACTGCATCACGTACAGCATTGAAAAGTGGCATGCTATGTCCGCGCGCAAATACCCGCGTGGAGGTGTGCCATGACGATGCGTCAATTCGACGAGTTTCCCCCTCAGGAACGGCAGGAGGTCGAGGCGGTGTTCAGACAGGTCGGTCTCGCCTTGCAGGAATTCGACATTTCCGATGTCAATGGCACGGCGGCACGCCAGGTGACGGTGCGAAGGCAGGCGACCGGCGCCGAAAGCGTCTACGACGCCGGGCCGGGCACGTCATGGGTGGAAGAACTGGAGAGCGACCTGGAGTGCGGGCTGTTCGGGCAATTGTCGGCCTGAGCCCATCCGCCCACGGCGACGCGCATTCCCCACCAGACGCCAGGTTCAGCTTCGTCCGCGATCCGGACTGCGTCCGACGATGGAGGCGCCGGCAATCAGTTCCCTGAGCAAGGCCAGCGATGCGGTGCCAGGCATGCGGTATGGGTCGAGTTCGCCCTGTGCCGAATACTTGAGCAGCGTCGCGGCGTTGATCTTTCCGGCATTCACGCGTCCCATCGACCAGCCGGAAAATGCCCGCTCGGCGATCTCCTCGTAGTGCAGCAGGACCACTTCGTGATGGCGCCTGTCCTGGCCGATATTGAGGTAAAGCCGGGATACCGCATCGCGGCTGCCCTCCAGCGCCTGCAGGAAAATGCTGTTGCTGTGGCACAGCACGCCGGTAATGCCGTGGCGGGGGTTGTGCGCCAGGCTGGTTTCGAGGATGGCATCCAGCACATCGGCGGCCAGTGGTTCCCTGGCGCGGCTGGCGTAGAGCAGACGAACTAGCATGGTGGCCTCCTGCGGTGGCGGGGCGGATCAGCGGCGGTTCAGGTTCAGCAGCGTCAGGAATTCGCGGCGCAGCTTGTCGTCCTTCAGGAACGAGCCGCGCATCACGCTATTGGTCATCTTGGCGTCGGTGTCGCGCACCCCGCGCCAGTGCATGCAGAAATGCTCGGCTTCCATGACGATGGCCAGGCCATCGGGATTCATCTTTTCCTGGAGCAGGTCCGCCACCTGGGCCACCGCCTCTTCCTGGATCTGCGGGCGGCACATGATCCATTCGGCCAGCCGGGCGTACTTGGACAGGCCGATCAGGTTCGAGTGCCGGTTCGGCATGACCCCCACCCAAAGGCTGCCGATAATCGGGCACAGATGGTGTGAGCAGGCGCTTCGCACCCGGATCGGGCCCACGATCATCAGCTCGTTCAGCTGTTCGACGTTCGGGAATTCCGTGACTTCCGGGGCCTTGGCGTACCGTCCGGCAAAGATCTCCTTCAGGTACATCTTGGCGACGCGTCGGGCCGTCTCGCGGGTGTTGTGATCCTGGTCGACGTCGATCACCAGCGTGCGCAGCACGTCTTCCATGCGCGCTTCGACCTCGGCCTGCAGGGCATCGAGTTCGCCGTGCTCGAGAAAGCGCGCGATGTTGTCATTGGCATGAAAACGCTCTCCGGCCTCGGTGATGCGGGCCCGGATCCGATCGGAAACCGGAGTATTGGCAGGGTGCCTGGCCCCCACGGGGTGATCCTTGTGTGACATGTGCGGCCGCTGGAGATCGGCGGAAAAGGGGCGCGGTGCGCGGTGCTTCACTATAAGCGAAAACGGCCGGCGCGGATTCAGCGCAGGACGGCAAGCGCCGGCAGCAGGGCCAGCGGCATCACGATCGCCCCCGTTTTAAGGAATGTGCCAGCACTGACGGCGTGGCCCTCGCGGCGCAGGGCGGTCAGCCACAGCAGCGTGGCCAGCGATCCGGTGACCGACAGGTTCGGCCCCAGGTCGACGCCAATCAGCACGGCCGCCGTCACAGTCTCCGAGGCGTGGCCGGCGGCCAGCGCCGACGCGGCAAACAGCCCGGCCGGCAGGTTGTTGACGATATTGCTGACGATGCCCACCGCCGCCCCCGCCATGCCGGCGCCGACCGCCGCATCGGTGCCCTGACGCATGGACAGTTCGCGCACCCAGTCGGCCAACTCCGCGGTGAGGCCGGTCTGCGACAGGCCGGCCACCAGCACGAACAGCCCCGCCACCATCGGCAGCACGCCCCAGGATACCTCGGCCAGCGACGGGCGCAGCAGGCGCGGCTGCGTGGCGCAGACGGCCAGCAGCGTGGCGGCGCCGCCGATGAACGTGGGCCAGCCCAGGTCCATGCCACGCAGCGATGCCGTCAGCAGTGCCGCGCCGGTCAGGATGATGCCTGCCGTGGTCAGCCATGCCTGCAGGGTCAGCGGCGGCGTTTCCACGTCGTCGGCAATGCGCTCGGCCAGCGCGTCGCGCTGGGTCCAGTACAGGGCCACGAACGTCATGACGATGGCCACGGCAGACGGCAGCGAAAACCGCGCCAGCCAGCCCAGCAGCGGCGGCATGCGTTCGCCGAACAGCACGAGGTTGGCCGGGTTCGAGATCGGCAGCACGAAGCTTGCCGCGTTGGCGATGAACGCGCAGGCGTAGAGGTAGGGCAGGGGATGCCGTACGCGTGCCGCGCGCGTGGCGGCCAGCACGGCGGGTGTCAGCACCACCGCCGTGGCATCGTTCGACATGAAGGCCGTCACGGCGATGCCAAAGCCATAGACCAGCACGAACAGGCGCCGCGCCGACCCACGGGCGCTGCGCACGGCCAGGGCCGCGACATGGTCGAACAGCCCGGTCTTGCGCGCCAGTTCGGAGATCAGCATCATCCCCGCCAGGAACAGGTAGACGTCGTTGCCGCGTGCCACCGCTTCGAGCGCATCGCGCCAGGGCAGCAGGCCCGCCACGCAAAGCAGCAGCGCGCCGGCCATGGCCCAGAATGGCTCCGGCAGCCGGAACGGGCGGAACAGCACCCCCAGGGTGGCCAGCATGGCAACGGCCCAGATCAGCGGCGTGGCGTAGGCGGGCATGGTCGGCATCAGAAGGGCGCAGTCAAAAGGGGGGGTGTCAAAAAAGTGGCGTCAAAGGGATGACACCGACGATCAAAGGGGGGCGCCGCTGGCGCGCGGCGCGCTGGCCGATGCCGGCATGTCCAGTGCGGCGGGCGTCGGGGGCGGGGTCATGGGCGCACCCGGCCCGCCGGGTGCGCTGCCATCGGCGGGCAGGTCCGGCACGGCCGGTGGCGGCGGCAAGCCCAGCGACGCCAGGCCGTGCGTGCCGTCGGCGTTCTCGGCGTAGGCCAAGTCGTTGTTGAACTGGGCCAGCTGCGGCGGCGTCGCGAAGCTGGCGTCGGGCACGCCCGCCAGGCGTCCTTCCATATAGGCGGCCCAGATCGGCAGTGCCGTGGTTGCGCCGAACTCGTGGCGGCCCAGCGTGCGGTTGTCGTCAAAGCCCATCCAGGCCACGGTGACCACCTGCCCGCCGTAGCCCGCGAACCAGCCGTCCACCGAATCGTTCGTGGTGCCGGTCTTGCCGGCGACGTCTTCGCGGCGCAGGTAGCGTTTGACGCCGGCGCCCGTGCCTTCGTCCACCACGCTTTGCAGCAGGCTGTTCATGACAAAGGCATTACGCTCGGAGATCACGCGCGGCGGCTCGCTCGTGTCGGCGGCAAACAGAACACGGCCGTCTCCGTCGGTGATCTTCTCGATCAGGTACGGCTCGACGCGGTGGCCCTGGTTGGCGAACACGCCGTAGGCGGCCGCCAGCCGCAGCGGCGACGTGGTGCCCGTGCCCAGCGCCATCGGCAGATACGGCGGCAGGCGCTTGGTGGCGAAGCCGAACTTGCCGGCGAAATCGATCGCATACGGAATGCCGATGGCCTGCAGCGTGCGGATGGCCGGCAGGTTGCGCGATTCGGCCAGTGCCTGGCGGACCGTGATCGGGCCGACAAAGCGGCCGTCGTCGTTGCCCGGCTGCCAGCGTGGCGAGTTGTCGAGCGGTGCGTCGTTGATCAGCGTGCCCGGCGAGATGCCTCGTTCCAGCGCCGCCGAATAGATGAACGGCTTGAACGTCGAGCCCGGCTGGCGCTGCGCCTGCGTGGCGTGGTTGTAGCGGTTCGCGTTGAAGTCGCTGCCGCCGACCATGGCCTCGATGGCGCCGCTGCGGGCGTCCAGCGAGATCAGCGCCGCCTGGGGCAGCGCCTTGGCGGCCTTTTCCGCGCCATGCCGCTTGCCGTAACGCTCGATGCCGGCCTGCACGGCGTCATACGCCAGCGTCTGGTGCATCGACGACACCGTGGTGTAGACGTTGATGCCACGGGTATAGGCCTCGTCGCCGAAACGGTCATGCGCCAGCTGGCGCGCCAGTTCGGCCACGTATTCGGCGTGCCCGTCGAAGCGGCCATTGGCATCGTGATTGACCACGATCTGCGCATTGCGCGCCTCGCGATACTGGTCCTGCGTTATCATGCCCAGCGCCAGCATGCGGCTGAGCACGTACTCCTGGCGGCGCTTG
The DNA here is from genome assembly GCF_057815095.1 of Cupriavidus sp. 86D6. Taxonomy (NCBI): domain Bacteria; kingdom Pseudomonadati; phylum Pseudomonadota; class Betaproteobacteria; order Burkholderiales; family Burkholderiaceae; genus Cupriavidus; species Cupriavidus sp. 86D6. Next base: position 88,424 of record NZ_JBYPSB010000003.1, read on the forward strand.
GCGCGGGGCAGGTTGACCACCGGATTCATCGTCGAGGGGGCCTTGGGCAGGCCCGCCAGCATGGCCGTCTCGGCCAGCGACAGTTGCGCCAGCGGCTTGCCGAAGTAGGTCTGCGCGGCGCTGCCGAAGCCGTAGGCGTGCTCGCCCAGGTAGACCTGGTTCATATAGAGCTCGAGGATGCGCTCCTTGGGCAGCGATCGGTCGATCTCGAAGGCCAGCAGGATTTCATACCACTTGCGCGACAGCGTCTTCTCGCGCGACAGGTAGAAATTGCGGGCCACCTGCATCGTGATGGTGGAAGCGCCCTGGGCGTAGCCTTCGCCAATATTGGCCAGCGCGGCACGTACCAGGCCCGGCACGTCCACGCCGACATGGCTGTAGAACTGGTCGTCCTCGGCGGCCAGCAGCGCATCGGACATCAGCTTCGGCATGCGGTCGATCGGGATGAACTCGCGATGCTCGGTGCCGAATTCGCCAATCTGCACGTTGTCACGGGTGAAGACACGCAGCGGCACCTGGGGGCGATAGTCGCGCAGTGCGTCGACGGACGGCAACTGCCGCAAGCTGACCACGGCGGCAAAACCGGCCAGCAGCACACCGGCAGCGGCCAGGCCAGCGGTCACGGCCGCGGCCTTGACTACGATTCTTTTCATGGCGCGCATTCTACCGTGCTGCGGAAAGCGGCAACGGCACACCGGAATCGGTCATGTCGGCAGGCGGCGCTTTGGCCGCGCGGCGGGGCGCTTCCATCGGCGGAGGTGGTTGATGCGGCACCTGGCGGGCAAATTCGCACAGCGCGAGCCAGGTTTCGGGCAATTCGACAATGGTGTAGTGGTCCGCCCCGGCAATGGTCTGCACCGCCACCGGCCCTGGCCACGCGGCCATCAGCCGTTCGGAGCACGCATGCGGCACCACGTCGTCCCGTTCGGCAAGCAGCACCTTGGTGCTCTGCACGACCTTCTTGCAGTGGGAGATCGAGTCGAAGTGATGGCGCATCAGCTGGCGCAGCGGCACCAGCGGAAAGCGTTTGCGCACGATCTCCAGCAGCGAATCGTAGGGGGTGATCAGCTGCAGGCTCTCGAAATCCTGCAGGTCGGCCAGCTGGATGGCCACTCCGGTACCCAGCGAGCGGCCTACCACATGCACGCGCACACCCGGAAAGGCGCGGCGGATATGCAGCAGGAACTGGCTCGCATCGGCCACGGCGGCGGCCTCGGACGGCATGCCGTCCGAGTGGCCCAGCCCACGGTAGTCGAAGGTGGCGAAGCCCATGCCGGCGGGCAGCCATTTCATGAACTGCAGCGTTTCCAGGACGTCCTCGCCGCGGCCCGGCAGGTAGAACAGCAGGTCGCGCACGCCTTCGTGGTCGGCGTGGTAGGTGTAGCCCCGGAACAGGCCGCCCGGCACCGGATGCGAATAGGCGTCGATGCCGTCGGGCAGGTCGCGCGGCGGGCGCCGGCGCGCGTCGAACAGCAGGCGCTCCTGGTTGACGGTGAGGTAGGTCCAATAGCAGGCAAAACCGCCGGCCGTCACAAGGGTGGCGGCCAGTGTCCTGCGCAATAACGACGATGACATGGGGGCGTTGAACGGTGACGTCGGGCGGTGACGGATGGGGTCACGGACAGTAATGTCCCGTCCAGCCTACCCGAATTTCTGGCAATGCGGCGTTGGACCCGGCAGGATGCCCGCAAGTTCTTGTACGATATGTCGCATATCGACATCAAGGCCACCGGGGGCTGTTGCATGAGTGACGAACAGAAGCGCGCCGAGGAGGCGCAGGCAATGGAGCGCGTGGTCAATGCCACGCGCCAGGTGCAGGTGGCTTTCACCGCGCTGCAAAGCCAGTATCCGCCGGAAGGTGGCGGCAAGCCATCGAAGATCGCCTTGCAGACCTTCGATGCCGCGCTGCAGGCGCTGGAAGACGCCCAGGCAGCGTTCGACGCCGTGCTCAACGACCTGCTGGACGGCAACCGATAAGGCTTCCTGCCGAGGATATCCAGCCCCGACCCCTTGCGGGACCGGGGCGCTGATATCGATCATTCGAGCGTGAACTTCGCTTCCTTGACAGCAGCCGAGTCAAAACCCACCTGCACGCTGAACTCGCCCGGTTCGGCCACGTATTCGAGCCTGGCGTTGTAGAACTTGAGCTTGTCTTCGCCGATCGGGAAATCGATCACGCGCGATTCGCCCGGTGCCAGCATCACTTTGCGGAAGTCCTTCAACTCCTTGACCGGCCGCACGGTCGATGCCATCACGTCCTGCAGATACAGCTGCGCGACGGCTTCGCCGGCACGGTCGCCGGTGTTCTTCACGGTCACGCTGGCCGTAAGCTGGCCGTTGCGCGCCAGCCTGGTGCCCGACAGCCGCACGTCGGACATGCTGAACGTGGTGTAGCTCAGGCCGTAGCCGAACGGGTAGAGCGGGCCGTATTCCTCCTCGAAGTACTGCGAGGTGTAGTTCGGCGCCTTGCCGGGCGTGAACGGCCGGCCGATCCGCAGCGCGTTGTAGTAGGTGGGAATCTGGCCCAGCGAGCGCGGGAACGTGACCGGCAGCTTGCCCGACGGATTGGCGTCGCCGAACAGCAGGTCGGCGATGGCATGGCCGCCTTCGGTGCCGGGATACCAGGCCTCCAGAATGGCGTCGGCGTTCTCCTTTTCCCAGTTGATCGTCAACGGCCGGCCGTTCATCAGCACCAGCACCAGCGGCTTGCCGGTGCGCTTGAGCGCCTTGAGCAGCGCCAGCTGGCTGCCGGGCAGGCCCAGGCTCGACCGGCTCGATGCCTCGTGCGACATGCCCCGCGTCTCGCCCACGGCCACCACCACCGTGTCCGCGCCGCGCGCCACGCGCACGGCTTCCTCGATCATGTCGCCGTCCGGGCGCTTGTCCTGCACCACCTCGGGGTTGTCCCAGTTCAGGAAGTTCAGGTAGCCCACCACGCGCGGGTCGTCGGTGATATTGACGCCGCGCGCGTACGTCACCTGGCCCTTGCCGGCCAGCGCGTCGCGCATGCCCTGCAGCAGCGTGACCGATTGCTTGTCCACGCCGGCGGCCGACCAGCTGCCCATCATGTCGATCTGCGAATCGGCCAGCGGGCCGATCACGGCCACCGTGCCGGCCTTCTTCAGCGGCAGCGTGCGATTGCGGTTTTCCAGCAGCACCATCGACTTGCGGGCCGCCTCGCGCGCCTCGGCGCGGTGCAGGCGGCTTTCGGCATTGACATCGGGCGGATCGTCGGCAGCGCGGCCGATACGGCGGAACGGGTCCTGGAACAGGCCCATGTCGTACTTGGCGGTCAGCACTTCGCGTACGGCTTCATCGATCAGCGACATCGGCACCGCGCCGGACTTGACCAGCGTGGGCAACTGCTCCAGGTAGCGCGTATCGGCCATGCTCATGTCCACGCCGGCCTCGATGGCCAGCCTGGCGGCGTCGCGGCCCGTGGTGGCCACGCCATGGCGCAGCAGTTCGTCGATGGCGCCGTGGTCGCTGACGGTCACGCCCTTGAAGCCCCATTCCTTGCGCAGCAGGTCACGCAGCAGCCATTTGTTGGACGTGGCCGGCTGGCCGTTGACCGAGTTCAGCGCGATCATCACGCCGCCGGCGCCCGCGTCCAGGCCGGCGCGGTAGGGCGGCAGATAGTCGTTGTACATGCGCTGCGGGCTCATGTCGACGGTGTTGTAGTCGCGGCCGCCTTCCACGGCGCCGTACAGCGCGAAATGCTTGACGAATGCCATCACGCTGTCCGGATTGGCCGGCGATGTCCCCTGGAAACCCTTCACGCTGGCGCGCGCGCATTGGGATACCAGGAACGGGTCTTCGCCGAAGCCTTCCGACGTGCGGCCCCAGCGCGGGTCGCGCGAGATGTCGACCATCGGCGCGAAGGTGGCGTCCAGGCTGTCCGATGCGGCCTCCAGGCCCGAAATCCGCGCGGCCTTTTCCACCACGGCCATGTCCCAGCTCGACGCCAGGCCCAGGCTGATCGGGAAGACGGTGCGGTGGCCGTGCACCACGTCATAGGCAAAGAAGATCGGAATCTTCATGCGGCTGCGCATGGCCGCTTCCTGCAGCGGGCGGTTGTCCTTGCGCGTGACGGAGTTGAACGTGCCGCCCACGCGTCCAGCCGTGATTTCCTCCATCAGCTTCGGGGCGGGCATCTCTGGCCCGATGCTGATCAGCCGCAACTGGCCGATTTTCTCGTCGAGCGTCATCCGACCGATCAGGCCGTCGACGAACGCCTGCCGGTCGGTGGCAGGCGGGGTGCCGGCCGATACCGGGGCGGCAGTTTCGGCGGCAGCGGCGCCGGCAAACATGGGCGCGCAGGCAAGGCTGGCGGCAACGGCCAGCGTGGAAAGCATTCGCATTATTCGTTGTCTCTGATGGGCGGACTGGCGGACGCACTGCCGGGATCATCGCCCTGCATGATGCGGGAAGGACGCTTCGCCGGCTGTCGCCACGTGTCTGACAGGCACGTCAGGAGAAATCGGTTATTTTTCTGAACTGCGCCGCAAGTTTACAGCCTTACTGTGCCTAAAATGGCCGGTTTGTGGCCGCTGTGTGGCTTTTTTCCGATGTAATTCCAGGAGGTTGATTGGTGTTTGCCGCTTTCGTCGCCCGCCCCGTCGCGTCGTTTCGTAACAGGTTGCAACTTGCCTTGCCGGGCGTCGCCATTGCTGCGTGCCTGCTCGGCACCGCGCCGGCGCACGCCTTTTCGCTCGACGACGTGACCGCCCGCGCGAAGACCCTGGCCGACCGGCCCTATGCGGCGCCGGCCAGCAACCTGCCGCCCGTGTTCGCACAGATGCAGTTCGGGGACTACATCAAGATCCAGCCGAAGATGGACAACGTGGAATGGAAGGGGCAGGGCACGCCGTTCAAGCTCGGCTTCTACCATCAGGGCATGCATTTCAGCACGCCGGTGCGGGTCAACGAGATCGTCGACAGCCGCATCCACGAGATCAAGTACGAACCCAGCCGCTTTGACTTCGGCGATCTGAAGCTCGACAAGGCTGCCACCAACAAGCTGGGGTACGCGGGCTTTCGCGTGCTGTACCCGATCAACCGTGCCGACAAGCTCGACGAAGTGATGAGCGTGCTGGGGGCCAGCTATTTCCGCGTGATCGGCAAGGGGCAGGTCTATGGGCTGTCCGCGCGCGGCCTGGCGATCAACACCGGCCTGTCGGAGCCCGAGGAATTCCCGGCCTTCCGCGAGTTCTGGATCGAGCGCCCGAAGCCCGAGGACAAGCGCCTGGTGTTCTACGCGCTGCTCGATTCGCAGAACGCCACGGGCGCCTATCGCTTCGAACTGCAGCCCGATTCTGATGCGGTGCTGAAGGTGCAGGCGCGCGTGTTCATGCGCGGCGCGGTGAAGAAGGTGGGCATTGCGCCGCTGACCAGCATGTTCCTGTTCGGCCCGCAGCAGATGCGCGATGCCAACAATTTCCGCCCAGCGCTGCATGACTCGAACGGCCTGGCGATCCATACCGGCGACGGCGAATGGCTGTGGCGCCCGCTGAACAACCCGAAGTACGTCGCGCTGAGCATGTTCCAGGTGAACAATCCGCGCGGCTTTGGCTTGATGCAGCGCGGCCGCGACTTCGCGTCGTATGAAGATCTGAAGGACCGCTACGACCTGCGCCCCAGCGCATGGATCGAGCCGCAGGGCGACTGGGGGCGCGGCAAGGTCGAACTGGTGGAAATTCCCACGCCGGACGAAACCAACGACAACATCGTGTCGTTCTGGACGCCCGACCAGCTGCCGCCCAAAGGCACGCCAATCAAGGCCGACTACACGATCCACTGGACCATGGACGAGCGCGGCATGTTCGCCAAGGACCTGGCGTGGGCCAAACAGACGCTGCGCACGGCCGGCGAGATCACGCAGAAGAACCTGATCCGTCATCTGGACGGCAGCCTGGGCTTCGTGATCGACTTCGAAGGCGGCCCGCTGGCCTCGCTGCCGGCAAATACGCCGGTGCAGGCGCAGTTCAGCGTGGGCGACAACGCCGAGGTCATCGAAAACGTGCTGCAGCCCAATCCGGTGACCAAGGGCTATCGGGTGACGCTGCGCATCAAGGTCAAGGATCCGAACAAGGTGGTGGAAATGCGCGAGGCGCTGGTGGCCAACGGCAAGCCGCTCAGCGAGACCTGGAGCTACCAGATCCCGCCGGGTACCGCCAACCAGCCGACGCCGGCCCAGGCCGTCAAGTAACGGCGGCCGGCACGATCGAAGGCAAAGGGCCAGCCACGCGGCTGGCCACTGTTATTTCCGCGCGCGGCCGGACACGCGCTCGCGCAGCGGCTTCAGCAGGTCGGACAGGCCGTTGTGGTCAAGCTCGTGCATCAGCGCCAGCAGCCGGCCGATCTCTCCGGGCGGAAAGCCCTCGCGCGCAAACCAGTTCAGGTAGTTGCCCGGCAGGTCGGCAATCAGCGTGCCCTTGTGCTTGCCGAAGGGCATCTCGCGCGTGACGAGCAGGAGTAGCGATTCGCTGTCCGGCAGCATGGATCGTGTTCCCGTGGTGAAGAGCGGGCATTGTAGCGCCGCATCGGGCGGCCGCCGCGTAGCACGCCCGCCGCCATGCGGACATACCGCTTGCGTGATCCCGCCCATTTCCGGTAGTCTCCGTTTTGCATACAAAAAATGAACGCAAACAGGAGACAACCCCATGGAGCTTGCCGCTCAACTTCCTCAATTGCTGACTGGACTCGAATGGTCGGGGTGCGCCCTGGCCATGAGTGGATCGTTCCTGGTGGCGTTGCACAACCGTGCATCGCGCTGGGGATGGATTGCCTACCTGTGCTCGAACCTGGTGTGGAGTGCATTTGCGCTGGTCACGGGTACCTATGGCCTGTTTGTCCAGCAGCTCGGCTTTACGGCGACGAGCCTGTACGGGCTGTATCGTCACACACGTCACTACCGCCAGGCGGCGCGTGAGGCACGCGGGGCGCAGGCGGCCTGAGCGGTCAGGACTGGCCGGCGGGCCGGGAAACGTGAAACTTCCCGGCCCACCCTGACGTCGAAGCCTGCATTGCAACGATTCAGGCTCGGCCCATGCGCGTCATTTTCACAACCCTCGGCATATGGTTTCTGCTGGCTGCGGCCCAAGGGTGTACCACCGTTTCCGATACCGGAGAGCGGCAATCGAGCGTGACCGCCTACGGCACCGTCGATGCCGGTGTCAGCGTCACCCGGGACCGCTGAGGCCCGTGGCCGCCGCCGGGCTCTCTCGATTTCCGCATCTCAGGCCGCTTCGGACACATGTACGGCATAGCCGGTCTGTCCCGGGGCGATATCGGGCCGTAGCGTCAGTGCCGGTATCTCGTAGGCGCCGCTGTTCTGCGGCCGAAACGCGATGGGCGCGGCCGTGAACAGTTGGTCCAGGCGCTCGCCCAGTGCATCGGTCGTGGCCTGGAAGCGCGCCGCGTCCATGCGGCTGGTGCGATAGACCACGAACGGCGGCAGCACGTCGAAGCCCGGGTAGTACAGGATGCCGTGCTGGATCGGGAACAGGATGTCGTCCATCGGCCCATTGATGCCGCGCGGGCCGTAGTGCGATTCCCAGCCGCCCGTGGTCACCACCAGCATCGCCCGCTTGCCGGCCAGATTGCCTTCGCCGTAGCGGTCGCCCCAGCGCTCGTCCGAGTGCTCGCCCACGCCGTATGCGAAACCGTAGGCGTACACACGCTCGACCCAGCCCTTGAGGATGGCCGGCATCGAGAACCACCAGAGCGGGAACTGCAGGATCACGGCATCCGCCCAGCGCAGCTTTTCCTGTTCCGCGGCGATATCGGGGCTCTGCACGCCGTTTTCGAAGGCGTGGCGCGAATCGAGCGACGGGTGGAAGGGCGCGCCGCCGGGACGCCGCTCCAGCGTATCGCCGGCATCGAGCGGTGCCTTCCACTGCATCGCATAGAGATCCGAAACCTGCACCCGGTGCCCGGCGGCTTCGAGCCGTTGCACCGCGAAATCCCGCAGCGACCCGTTCAGCGACGTGGGCTCGGGGTGGGCGTAAACAATCAGTACGTTCATGACAGCCTTCCATTGATCAGTCGGTGAAGGCAGGATAGGCGTGGCTTCGGTATATTAGAAATGAATATCCGGAATTCCAGCCATTAACCTTTGCTATGCCACCAGCCATGACCAACCTGCGCCGCCTCGACCTGAATCTGCTGGTCACGCTGGATGTGCTGCTGTCGGAGCACAACGTCACCCGCGCCGCGGAGCGCCTGCACTATTCGCAGCCATCGGTCAGCGTGCATCTGGCCCGGCTGCGCGAGATCTTCGACGATCCCCTGCTGTTGCCGGGGCCGCGCGGCATGCGGCCCACCGCGCGTGCCGAATCGCTGCGGACGCCGTTGCGCGAGGCGCTGGCCGCGCTGGAGCTTGCCGTGTCGCCCGAGCGCCCATTCGATCCGGCCGTGGCCACCCACACCTGGCGGATCGCGGCCACCGACTACAGCGAATCGACGGTGTTGTTGCCGGCGCTGGCCGGCCTGCGGCAAGCCGCGCCCGGCACCCGGGTGGCCGTGGTGGAGATGGTGCCGGCCAGCCTCGTGCGTCTGGCCGAACGTGGCGATATCGACCTGGCATTCCACACCACCGAAGGCTCGCCGGCATCGCTGCATCGGCTGCCGCTGTTCACGGAGCGTTACGTGCTGGTGGGGCGCGCCGGGCATCCGCGCCTGAAGCGCAAGCCCACGCTGGCGCAGTTCTGCGCGCTGGAGCACGTGATCGTGTCGCCCGACGGCGGCGGCTTCTTCGGCGTCACGGACGAGGCGCTGGCGGCGGCGGGGGTGTCGCGCCGTGTGGCGTTGTCCGTGCCACATTTCCTGTACGTGGCGGCGGTGGTGGGCAGCACCGATCTGGTGGCGATGCTGCCCGCGCGGCTGGTGGCCGATAACCCGGCGCTGCAAGTGGTGGAGGCACCCGTCGAAGTCCCCGGCTACGAGATGTCGATGCTCTGGCACGAGCGCGTGCATCGCGATCCCGCGCACCAGTGGCTGCGGCAGGCCATCGTTGCATCGCTGCCCGCCGCCTGAGCGGGCGACCCCCGATTCAGTTGCAGGCCGTGCCCGGCACGGGTTTGCCCGTGGTGGTCAGCCCCTGGCAGGCATCGCCAGCCACCAGCGGTGCGTCGCCGGACTGCGGCGGAGCCAGGCGCAACTTGCCCGCCACGGTACAGCAGTTGCGCGGCACGCTGACGTGTTGCGACTGCGGTTGTCCCTGCGAGGGTGGCGACTGTTGCGGCGAGGGTTGCAAAGGCGGCAGCGGCTGCGAGGACGGCTGCACCGAGGGCGGGTTCGATGGCTGCGGTGACAGCTTGATCGTTGGCATCGACTTGCTTGACGAGGCTGCCGGGCCCGAGGCGTCGGGACCATCGGCATCGGGCGCCATGCAGCTGCCCATGTTGCAGATCCGGTCGCCCTTGCACTGCATGTCGTGCTGGCATCCCTGCCCAAGGGCGGGAAGGGTCCAGGCCAGGCCGATGGCCGTAAGAAACAGAGTATTACGCAGGGACATATCCCCTCCCACCCGATAAAACGCGCGGCACCCGGCGCCATGCTTCGTGGGTACGGCGCCCCGGCGTCGCATGTATCCAGCATAGGGCGACGCGTGCATGCCCCGCCATGCTCTTGTGCCCTATCCCACAGTGGCGAACCCGCACCGGGATACCGGCGGATACAGGACTCCGGCGAAGGGGCATTGCGCCGGGCTCCGGCAGCGAAAACGGTTTTGCTTCACAATAGCGCCCTCGCGTAGGCGGTGCCGTCCCCGGCGGCGCAGCGTAGTACTACGTAGCAGCATCACCCCGTATTACCCATTACGACGCCGCACCGGAGCACGCTGGAGCCCCCGAGGCAGGACGCAAGATCCCGCCCGCCAGTCCGCGGCGCAACGCCATAACAAGTGTCTCGCGATCTCTCCTCATGACCGTTCCTTCCGGCAATTTCCATAACGTCCCCGATCCTGCCCCGCATGCGCTCGCCGATACGCCCCGCGACCGAGCCGCCGACCGCCGCGCGCTGCTGGCGCTGGGCGTGGGCAGCTTTGGCATTGGCACGGGCGAGTTTGTCATCATGGGCCTGTTGCCCGATGCCGCACGCGATCTGGCCATCAGCATCCCCGAGGCCGGCCACCTGATCAGCGCCTACGCGCTGGGCGTGGTGATCGGCGCGCCGCTGCTGGCGGTGCTGGGCGCACGCTGGCCGCGCCGCAACCTGCTGATCGCGCTGATGGCGTTCTTTGCCGTCGGCAACGTGGCCAGCGCGCTGGCGCCAACCTATCTGTCGATGCTGGTCCTGCGGCTGCTGACCGGCTTTCCGCATGGCACCTACTTTGGCGTGGCGGCGCTGGTGGCGGCCGGGCTGGTGCCGCGCGAGCGCCGCGCCCAGGCCGTGGGCCTGGTCATGCTGGGCCTGACCGTGGCGACGCTGGTGGGCGTGCCCATCGCGGCCGGCATCGGCACGTGGCTGGGCTGGCGCGCCGCGTTCATGATCGTGGGCGCCATTGGCGGGCTGACGGTGCTGCTGGTGTGGCGCTGGGTGCCGTTCGTCCCGGCCGACCGCCATGCCAGCCCGCTGCGCGAACTGTCGGCGCTGGCGCGCAAGCAGGTGTGGTTCACGCTGGCCATCGGCGCGATCGGCTTTGGCGGCATGTTCGCCGTGTTCAGCTATGTCAAGCCGACCATGCTCGAAGTGGCGCACATGCCGGCCAGCGGCATCCCGATCGTGCTGGCGCTGTTTGGCGTGGGCATGGTGGCCGGCAACCTGGCGGGCGCCAAACTGGCCGACCGCGCATTGATGCCGACCGTGGGCGGTGTGCTGGTGTGGTCGGCGCTGGTGCTTGGCGCGTTCGTGTTCACGGCGCACCACGCCTGGCTGGCGTCGCTGAACGTGATGCTGGTGGGTACGGCGGTGGCGCTGGGCCCGCCGCTGCAGATCCGGCTGATGGACGTGGCCGGCGATGCACAGACGCTGGCCGCCGCGCTCAATCATTCGGCCTTCAACATGGCCAACGCGCTGGGCGCGTGGCTGGGCGGCGTGACCATCGCCGCCGGCATGGGCTGGACATCCACGGGCTGGGTTGGCGCGCTGCTGGCGCTGGGCGGCCTGGTGGTGTTCGCGTGGTCGCTGTCCAGCGCGCCGCGCCGTGACGTTACCGTGACGGCTTGATGTCAGGGTTGGCGGCGGGCGCGCCGGCTGGCTTGGCCGCGGGCTCGCCGGGCGGCTGCGGTACGGGGCTGGCATGCTCGCGCGCCGCCGCATCGATCACCCGATGCACGAACTCCAGCTTGGCCACCACGGCTGGCGACAGTGTGAACGGGTAGCCATCCGGCACGCCCAGGCTGCGGTTCAGGCTGTTCAGCACGTAGGTCAGCGGAAACCAGCGTTGCATCAGGCTGCGGAAGCTGGCGTCCTCCACGGGCGTCCGGTCGGTCAGCGTCGGCTCGCGCGGGCTTTCCGGCTTGAGCACCAGCCCGCATGACTGGGCTGTGTCAAGCGTATCCACCATATGCAGGTAGTGGGCCCAGGTTTCGGCCCAGTCTTCCCACGGGTGCATCGTCGCGTAGGCGCTGACGAACGACGCCTGCCAGTCGGGCGGCGCTCCGTGGTCGTAGTGCCGTTGCAACGCCGCCGCGTAGTCGGCGCGTTCGTCGCCGAACAGCTTGCGGAACGGTTCGATGCGCCGCGTGCCGGCAACCAGCCGGTTGAAGTAGAAATGTCCCACCTCGTGCCGGAAGTGCCCCAGCAGGGTGCGATAGGATTCGCCCATCTCGGTGCGGGTGCGCTCGCGGTACGCGTCGTCGGCTTCGGCGATGTTGATGGTGATGCGGCCGTTGTCGTGCCCGGTCATCGCCGGGTCGTGCGGGCCGGTGTTGGCCAGGAAGTCGAACTGCAGGCCCGATACGGGGTCGTCGTCGCGCGAGATGACCGGCAACCCGAGCGACAGCAGCGTATAGAGCAGGCGCCGCTTGGCGGATTCCAGCCGGTACCAGTACAGGCGGTTCTCGGGTGCGTCGAGGTTGGGGATGGTGTGGGTCAGCTTGCACGCCTCGCACAGCGTGCCGGGATCGTCCGCGGGCACCATCCAGTTGCAGACCGCCTCCACCTGGTAGTTGTGACAGCGGCGGAACATGGCGCCGTGGGCGTCGGGATGCAGGCTGCGCCAGCCGCCGGCATCGTCGCCCTCGAAGGCTGCCAGCTGCGATATCGCAGGAATGAAGCCAAGCGTGGCCTGGCAGCGTTCGCAGGCGATGTTCTCGAAGAACACCAGGTTGTCGCAGCGATTGCAGTGGAACGTCTTCATGGCGCCGGCTCCCCTTGCCGGGCAGGCGGCGCCCGGTTGCCCTGATCGTGCCCGCAACGGGGCGGGCCGGCAACCGGAGGCTGTCCTACAAAGGCGGCTTGCGCCGCCGTGAGGTCAGAAGAACGACGAGTCGTCGTCCTGGCTGGCGTCGACGTAGTCGTCCAGCCCGTTGTCCAGGTTGCCGTTGTCGGCCAGCAGCGCGTTGTCGCGCTGGCCGCCGCCGCTGTTATCGTCGCCGTAGAAGTTGTTCACCACGGTCTCGGAACCTGCCGCCGGCTGGCCGCCAAAGAAGCCGCCGCCGCTGTTGCCGTGATGGAACAGGTTTTCAATTCCCTGGAACAGCATCGCGCCGCCCGCCACACCGGCAGCCGTGGTGGCGATGGTGCCGAGCGTGCCGCCCAGCCCGCCGCCCAGGAAGCCCGGACGGGCCGCCGGGGCCGATTGGCCCGATTGTGCCGGCGCGGCCTGGTACGGGGTTGCGGCAGGAGCCGCGGAAGGATAGGGCTGCTGCGGCGGATACTGCGGTGCCGGGGCAGCCTGCGGCGCGCGGCCGGCGCTGTTGCCCCAGGTGGCGTCGTTGTCCAGGAAGCCGCGTCCGCCGGGGCCATTGGCGGCCTGCGCCGCCTGCAGCTGCGCCTGGAGCGAATGGATCTGCGCCTGCGCCTGTTGCAGCGCGCGGTCGAGCAGCATCGACCGCTGCACCAGCAGATAGGCGGTATCTGGCTGGCGGGCGGCGGCATCGGCAATCATTGCCGCCGCCTGGGCGTCCTTGTTGTCCACGCGCGCCTGGGTCAGCTGGTTCAGGAAGGCTTCCAGTGCTTGCACGTCTTGGGGAGTCATGGCTTCACCTCTTGGGGTTCGGTTGCGGTACGGCTCAAATCTAGGGCCGCAGACTTAAACGAAACTTAAAGCAACCGGCGTGGCCGGGGGCTACACTTTTGTTTCGAATGATCTTCACGCGAAACAATTCATGTCCGCCCTGCGCACGCTCTATCCCGAAATCGAACCCTACGAGACCGGCACGCTCGACGTGGGCGACGGTCATGTCCTGTATTTCGAACGCGTCGGCACGCGCGGCGCCAAGCCGGCCGTGTTCCTGCATGGCGGGCCCGGCGGCGGCATTTCGCCGGACCACCGCCGCCTGTTCGATCCGGCGCGCTACGACGTGCTGCTGTTCGACCAGCGCGGCTGCGGGCAATCCACGCCGCATGCGTCGCTGGAGGCCAATACCACCTGGCATCTGGTGGATGACATCGAGAAGCTGCGCCAGTTGATCGGCGTGGAACAATGGCTGGTGTTCGGCGGCTCCTGGGGCTCGACGCTGGCGCTGGCCTACGCGCAGACCCATCCGGCGCGTGTCAGCGAACTGGTGCTGCGCGGGGTCTACACGGTCTCGCAGGCCGAGCTCGACTGGTACTACCAGTTCGGCGTGTCGGAGGTGTTTCCCGACAGCTGGGCGCGCTTCCAGGCCCCGGTGCCTGCCGCCGAGCGCGGCAACATGATGGCGGCCTATCGCAAGCTGCTGACCGGCGATGACCGGCAGAAGCAACTGGAAGCCGCGCGCGCCTGGAGCGTCTGGGAAGCCGAGACCATCACGCTGCTGCCCAACCCGGACATTGCAGCCAAGCACGACGAAGGGCACTTTGCGCTGGCCTTCGCGCGCATCGAGAACCATTACTTCACCCATCATGGCTGGCTCGAAGACGGCCAGCTGCTGCGCGATGCCCACAAGCTGGCTGGCATTCCTGGGGTGATCGTGCATGGCCGCTACGACATGCCGTGCCCGGCACGCTATGCCTGGGCGCTGCATCAGGCTTGGCCCGACGCCGACTTCCACCTGATCGAAGGCGCGGGCCATGCGTGGACCGAGCCCGGCATCATGGACCAGCTTCTGGCCGCCACTGACCGCTTTGCGGCGTAGATTCCCGGCAAATCGAGGAATGGATCTACCGGCCGCAAAGCGCGTGGCGATCGAACGATCGTGCGCCTATACTGGCCTCTGTTGCGTTGCAGCAATGTCTGCCCGCCAAGCGGACATGGTTGTTGCAGGGTCCGAAATCAGAGTCTGGAGAGCACGATGGTTCCTTGCGAACTTTGCAAGAACCTGCTGGGTCGTCCCGGTCATGTTCCGCCCCATCCGCGCCTGGCGCGGTCCGGCGATGCCACGATGCACGCCGGCAGGCAGGTCTTTGTCTACACATGCCAGCATTGCCATCAGAGGATCGTGCTGTCCACGCACGATGATGGCGCCGATTACTGGACCGGGCACGAGCCCGGCGGACCCTAGGCCTGCCGGGGCGGCGCCCGTAGCGGCCGTCAGGTGCCTAGCGCCGCCGCCATGTTTTCCACGCGCAGCGTCTGGGGTTCGGACAGCGAGATATTGGCCGCCCGCAGCCGCTTGAGGATCTCGAACAGCAGGTCGCTCTTGGTGCCGGCCGCAATGCGCGGACTGCTCACATAGCCCGTGACGCTCAGCGTGATGCCATTGGACGCCAGCTGGCTGAACGTGACCGACGGCGCGGGAATGTCCAGGATGCTGTCGTTCTCGCGGTAGACCTCCAGCAGCAGGTCGCGCACCGCTTCGGGGTCGGTGTTGAGCGGGAACGTGAGCTGCAGCGTGGCCACGCCCTGCGTGCTGTTGCTCATCGTGACGTTGCGAACGTTCTGCGAGATCAGCTGCGAATTCGGCACGATCACCGTCGAGCGGTCGCCCAGCTGGATCTCCGTGGCGCGCACGTTGATGCGGCGGATATCGCCTTCCACGCCGGCCAGGCTGACCATGTCGCCCACTTTCACCGGCCGCTCGGTCAGCAGGATCAGGCCCGACACGAAGTTCTTCACGATCTCCTGCAGGCCGAAGCCGATACCCACTGACAGCGCGCTGACGATCCACGCCAGGTTTTCCCATTTCACGCCCAGCAGCGACAGCGTCAGCAGCACCAGCAACACGTAGCCGACATTGCTGAACAGCGTGATCAGCGATGCGCGCAGGCCCGGCTCGGCGCAGAGCTTGGGCAGCAGTTCGGCGTCGAGCCAGCGGCGCACCGAGCGCAGCAGCCAGATGCCCACGGTCAGCGCGATCACCGCATTGAGGATGCGGTCCGGCATGATGTTCATGCTGCGCAGCCGTTCGCCGCCCAGCACGATCAGCAGGCTGTTGAGCAGGTCTACCGGCGTGGTGCCGAAGCCGCCCGTCAGCAGGGCCAGCACCGCCAGCAACAGCAGCACGCTGGCACCGATGCCGGACAACACCGTCGACACCTGTTCCAGGTGCGAATCGCCCACCCCGAACAACTGCTTGATGATCCGGCCGCTGCGATGGCTGGCCGAGAACAGCGCCTCGCAGATGTCGCGCGTGAGCTGGGTCAGCAGGTACAGGCTGCACAGCACGATGTCGAACCAGACCAGTTCGTAGGTCAGGAAGCGCGCGAAGCTGATGTAGCCGATCAGCAGGGCACCGAACGACACCGCCACGATCAGCGTGACGGCCGCGTGGATCAGTCCGGCCAGCGTCGCGCGCTCTTCGGGCCGCTCGCCGGCGGCCACCAGTTCGCTGCGCACGCGGTTGGCGCGCAGCAGCGCCGCCCCGATGGTCAGCACCACCACCAGCGAGACCAGGCCGCGCCCGAGCAGCGTGACCTGCACCGTGGTATCGGCCATGCGGTTCAGTTGTTCCACCGTGCCCGCGAGCAGCAGCAGGCCCGCCAGCACCGTGGGAAACGGCCGCAACGCCAGCGCCACCGGGTCCGCCAGCGCGGGCAGCCGCCAGCTCGGGTGCCGCGTGCAGAGCAGCGCGCGCCCCAGGCCGGCGATCAGCGCGCTGGTCATGGTCAGCTTGGCGATCTCGTTCATCAGGTCCTGCAGCGCGGGCGATATCTCGTCGCCGCCCGTGAAGGCTGCATAGACGATGCGCACGGCCAGCGCCGTGGTGGCCACGGTGGTCAGCGCCGTGGCCAGGGCCAGCGCGCTGCGGCGCAGGCGCGTTTCAGGCAGCTGGGTCAGGCAGAACCACGCCAGCCCGCGTTCCAGCAGGCGCCGGCCCAGCGACCACACCGCCAGCGCCAGGGCCAGCAGGATGATGGTCTTGCCGCGCTGCGATGCATCCCAGGCCAGCCGGATGCGCGGCCCGATGTCGTCGGTAAAGTTGCCCAGGCGCTCGCGGTCTTCCTCGGACACCTTGAACAGCGGCGTCCAGAAGGCGGGGTTCAGGATGCTGTCCGAGCGCAGCGCGAGCTGGTCCTTCAGGCGGCTGCGCTGCAGCTTGGCCAGCTGGTCGCGCAGATGGGCGATGTTGTCCTTGCTGTCGGCGGCCTGCTTCAGTTCGTCGTCGAGCTGGCTCTTGCGCGCGTTCAGCTCCGCCCGCTGCCTGATGACGGCGGGCGCTTCCTTGGCGGCGTCCTTGGCCTTGCTGTCGGGGCTGGCTTCGGGCGGCGGCCCGAGCAGGTCTACCTGTGCCTGCAACTGGGCGCGCTGCGGCGTCAGCGCCGCGGTGAGCTTGTCGACATCGTCGTCAAGCTGCTTCAGCGTGTCGTTGAGGTCGCCCAGCTTGATGATGCCGGACGCACTGGACGCCTGCTGTTTCACGCGATCCTGCTCGGACTGCAGGCGCTTCAGTTCGGAGATGGCTTCGGCGTGCGTCAGCGTGGGAATTTGCTGCGCTTCCGCCTCGGAGGCGGGTTCGGCCGCGAAACCTGCGGGCACTTGAATCAGTGCCGCGATGACAAGGCTCATGATGAGCCAGGAGATTCGGCGCATGACTTGGGGCGCGGTGGTTGACCGGCCCGGCAGTATAAAAGCCGCGCTCCGCTGGCCCGGTGTACATTACGCCTTGCACTGCACAGCTACACATGCTGTTACATAATCGCCGCTCCCGGGGGCACCTCCGGGACCACGAAAGGACGCCCCCGCCATGACGCTAGCGATCGAACGCCTTGACCATATCGTGCTCAATGTGAAGGACGTGGAGGCCAGCGTGGCCTGGTACGAACAGGTGCTGGGCATGCAGCGCGAAGACTTCGCGTCGCGCACCGGCAAGCGCGTGTCGGTCAAGTTCGGCCAGCAGAAGATCAACCTGCGCCCGGTGGATGAAGACACGGTGGCGTGGTTCACCGGCGTTCACCCGACGTCGGGCAGCGACGATCTGTGCTTCATCACGAAGATGCCGCCGCAGGAGGTGGTCGCCCATTTCCTGGCACACAAGGTGGCCGTGGAAGTGGGGCCGGTGCAGCGCACCGGCGCGCTGGGGCCGATGACGTCCGTGTATTGCCGCGATCCCGACGGCAACCTGATCGAAGTGGCGAGTTATCCGGTGTAGCAATACCCCTCGTGCGGCCAGTGCCTGCCCTCTCCCCCAACCCCTCTCCCGCGCGCGGGAGAGGGGAGCAACCCGGCAGCGTGCGAAAAGCCGCCTGCTGTCTCCCCCTTGCGCATCATGAAGTACGCTGCACCGCTTGCATTCGCCCTGTTTGCCGTCACCGCTGCCCATGCCGCCGGCGATATCGACAAGGGCAAGGACATCTTCGCCACGCGCTGTGCGTCGTGCCACCACGTGGGTCCGTCGGCCCGGGCGGCCTTCGGGCCGCAGCTGAACGGTGTGTTCGGCCGCAAGGCCGGCGGGACTGACGACTACCGTTATTCCGATGCGATGAAGGCGTCTCCGGTGGTCTGGGGCGACGATACGCTGCGCGCGTTCCTGCAATCGCCGGCCAAGGTCGTGCCCGGTACGAAGATGCGCTTCTGGGGCATGAGCAACGCGCGCCAGCTGGACGACCTGCTGGCCTACCTGCGCACGTTCCCGCCGCAGCCATAGCGGCAGCCATAGCCCCAGCCGTCATGCCACGTGGGCTTCCAGGATGTCGATCATCCGCTGCGCCAGCGGTGACAGGTAGGCCCCTGCGCGCGTGATCACGCCCACGCGGCGCCCCAGGTCCAGCGCATCGGCACGCAAGGCAATGGGCCGCAGGCCCAGGCGCCTGCTGTTGGTCGTCGATCCGGCAATGCACAGCATCTCGGTGCCGCGCACCAGGTCGAATAGCGTGGCGCTGCCGAAATCGGTCTCCACGCGCAGCGTGGGCGCCGGCAGGCCGATGCTGGCAAAGGCGCTGTCGATCTGCTGGCGGATCAGTACGTGCCCGGTCGGCAGCAGCCAGTGCTGGCCCACCAGATCGGCCAGCGTCAGGTCGCGCCGGCGCTGCAGCGGATGGTTTTCGTCGGCCACCACGGCCAGGCGGTCGGTAAACAGTTCTCGCGTGGCCAGCGCGGGGTTGGCCTGGCGCGGCAGCGGGGCCACGGCCAGGTCCAGCTCGCCGGCCTGCACCTGATCCATCAGCTCGCGCGCCACGCGCATGCTCAGGCGCAGCCGCGCCACGGGCCGTTCGCGCAGCAACTGCTGGCAGGCGCCCAGCACCAGCGCGTTGGGCATCGAAGGCGAATAGCCCAGCCGCAGCAGGCCCTGTTCGCCGGTCTGGATGCCGCGCATCTCCTTGATGGCATCGTCGTATTCGAGCCGGATGCGCCGTGCCCGCTCCAGGAATACCGTGCCGGCTTGCGTCACGCGCATGCCCAGCGTGGTGCGCTCGAACAGCGGTACGCCAAGTTGCGCCTCGACTCGCTGGATCGCCTTGGTCAGCGCGGGCTGGGTCATCCCAAGGGCCTCCGCCGCGCGCCCAATGCCGCCGTGCGCGCCCACCGCCAGCACATAGTCCAGATCACGTGTCTCCATCGTGTCTTGTGTTCCTCATTCCCATTGTTTATGACTTGATGCCAGTCGCGACATTGTGGTGATGTCCGCCATCTTACAGACTTGGCTCACCACAACATTCAAATGGGAGACCACGATGACGTTCGCCTACTTCCTCCGGCGTGCGGCGCTCTACTGGGGCGACAACCCCGCCGTGCTGTACCGGGACCGCGTGCTGACGTACCGCCAGCTGGACGAACGCTCGACCCGGCTGGCCAACGCGCTGCTGGCGCTGGGTTTGCGGAAGGGGGACCGCGTGGCGATCCAGTCGCGCAACTGCCCGCAGATCGTCGAGATCGAATGTGCGCTGTATAAGGCAGGGCTGGTCAAGGCGGCGCTGAACCCGCGTTTTACGGCCAACGAGGCATCGGACGTGGTCGAGAACTGCACCCCGCGCGTGATGATCGCGGGGCCCGGCTATACCGGCTATACCCGAGACACACGCGGGTTTGGCTGCGTCGAGCATTTCATTGCCATCGCGGGCGCCGAAGTGGCCGAAGGGGCGGATGGGGCCTATGCCACCTACGAATCCCTGATCGAGCGTGGCGCGAATTCGTCGATCGACTATGTTCCGCGGCCCGACGACCTGGCCGTGCTGCATTTTTCATCCGGTTCGACGGGCAAGATCAAGGCGGCCATGCAGAGCTACGGCAACCGGCTGGCGTCGATGCGCAAGATGATCCTGACCATGGACCGCCCGGCGCGCCCTGGCGACCGGCTGGCGCTGATCGGCCCGGTCACGCATGCGTCGGGCATGCTGATGCAACCCTATCTGTTCCTGGGCGCCACGCTGGTGCTGTTCGAGAAATTCGAGCCCGCCGGCTTCCTGGCCGATGTGGCGCGCCTGAAGCTGACCCACGTCTTTATGGTGCCGGCCATGATCAACATGCTGCTGGCCGAGCCGGCACTGGCCACGGCCAACCTGAGCAGCCTCAAGACGCTGGCCTACGGCGCCGCGCCGATGGCGCCGGCACGCATTCGCGAGGCCTGGGAACGCATCGGCCCAGTGCTGTCGCAGGGCTACGGCGCCAGTGAATCGACCTCGGGCGTGACGCGCCTGTCCACGGCCGACCATGCGCTGGCGATCGAAAGCAAGCCCGAGCGGCTGGCATCGTGCGGCCGCGCGCTGGGCGAAACCGAAGTGCGCGTGGTCAACGAGCGTGGCGAGGAAGTCAGCGGCGATGAAATTGGCGAACTTGTGATCCGTGGCGAGGATGTATTCCAGGGCTACTGGGGCGAGCCCGACCTGACGCGCGAGGTGCTGGTCGACGGCTGGCTGCATACCGGCGACCTGGCGCGTGTGGATGCCGATGGCTACCTGTACCTGGTGGACCGCAAGAAGGACATGATCATCTCGGGCGGCTTCAACGTCTATCCGACCGAGGTGGAGGCCACGCTGTACCAGCATCCCGACGTGATGGAAGCCTGCGTGATCAGCGTGCCCGACGACACCTGGGGCGAAAGCGTCAAGGCCGTGGTGGCGCTGTGGCCCGGCCGGCAGGCCAGCGCCGCGGAGTTGATCGGGCACTGCCGCGCGCGCATTGCCGACTACAAGTCGCCGCGTTCGGTGGACTTCGTCGCCGAACTGCCCAAGAACGCCAGCGGCAAGCTGGCACGCAAGCTGGTGCGTGAGCAGTACTGGCTCGGCGCCAGCCGACGCGTGAACTGATCCACGGAGAAAAGACATGTTCGACCATCTGACCAATCCCGTGCTGATCGAAACGCGCGCGGCGGTGCAGCGGTTCATCAACGAGGAACTGCTGCCGCTGGAACGCCAACTGGGCCTGGGCACCGAAGACCCGTGGCCGCGTGAGGTGCTGCGCAACGTCTGGCGCCGCTCCAGCGAACTGGGGCTGTACGCGGCCTGCCTGCCGGCGGAACTGGGCGGCAAGGGCCTCAATATCTCGGAACAGTGCGCGCTGAAGGCCGATCTGGCCGCCAGCGGCGCGGTGCTGGCGCCGCACGTGCTGGGCGACCTGGGCGGGCCGCCGCGCGTGGGCAATATGCTCAAGTACGCCACGCCCGATCAGGTGGCGCGCTATTTCGAGCCGGTGATCCGGGGCCAGAAATCCACCTGCTTCGCGCTGACCGAGCCGCATTCGGGTTCCGATGCGCAGAGCATCCGCACCAGCGCGGTGGTGGACGGCGACGAACTGGTCATCAACGGCGAGAAGCACTACATCAGCGGCGCGCCGTTTGCGGACTTCGCCATCGTGATGTGCGTGACCGATGCCACCACCACGCCGCCGTCGATCACGGCCGTGCTGGTCGATCTGGACCTGCCCGGCGTGACCGTCAGCACCGAGTACGTGCCGATGTCGGGCCAGCATATCGACGCCGACATCCGCTTCGAGAACGTGCGCGTGCCGCGCGCCAACATCTTTGGCGGCGAAGGGCGGGGGTTCAAGCTGGGCATGTCGCGCATCAACGTGAACCGGCTGCTGCATTGCCCTTCGATGCTGGGGCTGGCCGCGCGCGCCTACGAGGCATCGGTGGCGTACGCGGGCCAGCGCCGCCAGTTTGGCGGGCCGATTGCGCGCTTCCAGGCCATCCAGCATATGCTGGCCGACATGGCGGCGGCGCTGTGGGCGTGCGAGAGCATGATCGCGCAGACCGCGCTGCTGGCCGATGCCGGTGCCGACCTGCGCATGAAGGCGGCCGCGTGCAAGCTGTTCGTGTCGGAACGCTGCTTCGAGGTGGCCGACAAGGCCGTGCAGATCCACGGCAACCTGGGCGTCACGCGCGGGCATCCGGTGGAGCAGACCTGGCGCAAGCTGCGCATGTTCCGCATCTTCACGGGCACCAGCGAGATCCAGCGCAACACCATCGCCAAGGCCATCCTGGACCCGGCGGGGGCCTGACTGCGCGCCACACACAGGCCGCACATCAAAAAACACAGGAGACAACATGAATCGTCGTCAATGGCTGGGTACGGCAGGCGCCGCAGCCGGTGCCGCCGCACTGGGGGGCGTGATGAGCCGCGTGGCCGTGGCCGCCGCGCCGTATCCGTCGCGCCCGATCCGGCTGATCGTGCCGTTCATCGCGGGCACCGCGCCCGATTCCATCGCCCGCACCATCTCGGCGGAACTGTCGCCGGTGCTGGGGCAGCCGCTGGTGGTGGAGAACATCGGCGGGGCCGGCGGCATCATCGGCGCCCGGGCGCTGAAGCGCGCCGAGCCCGATGGCTACACGCTGGGTATCCTGGCCAACCAGCACGTGATCAACGTCCATCTGTACAAGGACCAGCCCTACGACGCCGCCCGCGACTTCACGGCGATCTCGGCGCTGTCGGGCGGCCCGGTGGTGCTGGCGGTGCCGGCGTCGTCGCCCTTCAGGACGGCGCGCGAGCTGATCGACGCGATGAAGCAGAAGCCCGGCGCGCTGAACTACGGCTCGGGCGGCAAGGGCAGCGTCTCGCATCTGGCCGTGGAATCGCTGCTGCACCAGCACCATGTCGAGGCCGTGCATATCCCGTACAAGGGCGCCAGCGAGATATTGACGTCGATGCTGAGCGGCCAGACGCAGTTCGGCATGCCGGTGATGTCCACGGCGGCGCCGTTCCTGCGCAACGGCCAGATCCGCGCGCTGGCGGTGTCATCGGCCGCGCGGACCAGCTACTTCCCGAACGTGCCGACGCTGGCCGATTCGCTGCCGCCGGGCTTCGTACTCGATAACTGGAGCGGCCTGTTCGCCCCGGCCGGCCTGCCGGCGCCCATGGCGAAACGGCTATTCGATGCGGTGGCGGCGCTGCAGGGGAGCGGAAAGCTAGACGCGACGATGAAGGCCAATGCGGGGGAACTTCGGAAGAGCGATTCACCGGCCCAGTTCACGCGGATGGTGGCAGCGGACAACGCGCGGTATGGGAAGCTGATCGGGGAGATTGGGATGCGGGGGGAGGCGGGGTGACTTCATCGCCGGCCAGAAATGAAAAAAGCCCCGGGGAAAGTCCGGGGCTTTTTCAGATGTGGCCTATTTCTACTTAACCACCTGCCGGAGCAACGATCGGGCAGCTTGCCGGAGCGTAATTTGCGCTCCAGCTCGACGACGTGCCAGCGGTCATGCTGCAGCTCCAGCTGCCGGTGTTTGCCACACGGTTCCACGTAATGACGGCGCCAGAGACTGCAGCCGATGCCGTATTGCCCAATGTGGCCGAGATGGTCATCGGGTCAGTCGTCAGCACGACGACAGGAATGCCGCCAGCGTTAGTTAGCAAGGTCGATACGGTGCGGCCAGGATTGCACTCCGTCGCGCCCGGGTTTGCCGACGTCACAACAGTCGTGCGACCTTCATTCAGGCAGGTTTCGACAGCCGTGCGCAGCGCCGACGTTTCACCGATCACGCGATTGATCTGCGACTTCGCGACATACGATTGATATTGCGGAATCGCAATCGCAGCCAGGATACCGATGATCGCGACCACGATCATCAGTTCGATCAGCGTGAAACCCTTCTGGACCCGTTGGTGGATTCCCATCCGTGCTTTTTTCATGGAATTGACCCCTTTGAATTAGTTGAGAACAGCAGCTGCTGTCGGGGTCCTATAGAGCAACAGGTGTGCCAGGTCACATTTCGGCTAGAAATCGTTGAAATGTGAGATTTCTTGTCACCTGTAACCAGATGTGTCTGCCAAATCCTGTCACCCCACTCTGGTAGGGTGTGGCTCAAGATGCATAAAGTGACGGATTTTGTCAGAAAAAGTGGCGCTTAATTCGCCCTTAATCTGAGTTCAGCGCGGCTGAAACACGATTACCGCCATGCCGGCGACGGCGATTGTGACACCTGTCATATCCCAGATGCTGGGCCGCACGCCGTCCACCAGCCAGAGCCAGACGATGGCCACTGCTATATAGATACCGCCGTAGGCGGCATAGACCCGGCCCGAGGCGTCGGGGTGCAAGGTCAGCAGCCAGGCAAAGACCGCCAGCGAAGCCGCGCCGGGCAGCAGCACCCAGGGGCTGGCGTTCTGGCGCAGCCAAAGGTAGGGCAGGTAGCAGCCGAGGATTTCGGCCAGGGCGGTCAGGACGTAGAGCACAACGGTCTTCATTGGATTGTTTGTCTTGGTTGATGGAAGGTGCTGGCGGTTCAAATTGCCATATGCCGGCAAGCTGAACCTCGATGCCCTCTCCCCCGGCCCCTCTCCCGCCGGCGTGAGAGGGGAGCAAAACGCAAGCCTTTGAAGGCCTCGTGGTGTTCTCCCCTCTCCCATGAAATGGGAGAGGGGTTGGGGGAGAGGG
Source organism: Cupriavidus sp. 86D6 (assembly GCF_057815095.1). Classification (NCBI taxonomy): domain Bacteria; kingdom Pseudomonadati; phylum Pseudomonadota; class Betaproteobacteria; order Burkholderiales; family Burkholderiaceae; genus Cupriavidus; species Cupriavidus sp. 86D6. Next base: position 112,701 of record NZ_JBYPSB010000003.1, read on the forward strand.
CAAGCCCATCCCCATCCACCGCCCCCAAATCCCACTACCCCACCGCCGCCTTCAACGCCGCCACCAGCGGCTTCACCAGATCGTTCTCCTCTGACTCCCGCCGCCACATCACGCCCACAGGCGGCAAATCCCAACTCAGGGAAAACGGCAGCGTCGCCGCGTCGCCCAGTTCGATCAGTTCGGCGGCCACGGCACGCGGCACGATGGTGATGGCGTCGGGCTGGCTGCGCAGCAGCGTGGCCATCGGCTTGATCGAGTAGGTTTCGACGATCGGCAGCGGCGGCGCCACGCCGGCCACCGCGAACATCGTATTGATCGTACGGCGTACCGGCGTATGCGGCGGCGGCAGAATCCAGTCGAGTTCGGCCAGCCGCTTCCAGTCGAGGTCGCCGCGCGACAGCCGCGCCCTGGCCCGCGAAGGTACCACGAGCACTGGCTCTTCCCGGTACAGCGGCTCCTGCACGATGTCTTCCCCCGCCAGGTAGAACGAGCGCGCAATCGCGCAGTCCAGTTCGTGCTGGCGCAGCGCGCCGACCAGTTCGTCGGTGGTGCCCTCGCGCACGACCACCGAGAGGCGTGGCTGCTGGTTGAGCCCGTACGCCAGCGCGGCGTCCAGCACCGCGCGGGCCGTGTAGGGGATCACGCCCAGCCGCAGCCGGCCACGCCGGCCGGCCTCGATCACCGCCAGTTGCCGGCCCAGCGCCTCGGCATCGGCCAGCGTCATGCGCGCGTGGCTCAGCACGGCAGCGCCGGTGGCGGTGGGCTCCAGGCCGTTGCGCGTGCGCGTGAACAGCGGCGTCATGAAGATGTCCTCGATCTCGCGCAGGGCCTTGGTCACGGCCGGCTGGGACAGGTTCATCTCGGCCGCCACGCGCGACACGGATCGCTGCCGCTCCAGCGCCAGCAGCAGCGGCAAATGGCGCAGACGCAGGCGCGACACGATCTGATGCAGCAACTTGTCGGTGGCAATCGGCATGGCGGGGCGAGAAGGCGGCGAATGGGTATAACCGAATGGTAATGCAACGATAAGTTATTCGACGTTGGCAGTTATTTCGGCTGCCTATACTCGAACCACAAATCAAATGCATCAAACAGGAGTCATTTGCCCATGTTCACGACACGCCCCGAGATCGTCGGCACGTTCGGCGTCGCTGCTTCCACCCACTGGCTGGCCACCCAGACGGCCATGGGCGTGCTGGAGCGCGGCGGCAATGCGTTCGATGCAGCCGTGGCGGCGGGCTTCGTGCTGCAGGTGGTGGAACCGCACCTGAACGGCCCCGGCGGCGAGGTGCCGATCCTGTTCTGGAGCGAAAAGGACCGCGCGGTGCGCTCGGTCTGCGGCCAGGGCCCGGCCCCGGCGCTGGCCGACCCGGAGGCGCTGCGCAAGCAGGGCATGGAACTGATGCCCGGTATCGGCCTGATGCCCGCCACGGTGCCCGGCGCGTTCGGCGCGTGGCTGACCATGCTGCGCGACCATGGCACGTGGTCGCTGGCCGACGTGCTGGCGCCGGCCATCGGTTACGCACGCAACGGCTTCCCGCTGGTGCCGCGCATCTCGCAGGCCATCCTGGCCGTGCAGCAGCTGTTCCGTGACGAATGGCACAGTTCGGCCGATACCTGGCTGCCCGATGGCCGCGTGCCGCGTCCCGGCGCACTACATACGCTGCCCGTGCTGGCCGATACCTACACACGCATCGTCGAGACGGCCGTGAGCCGGAGCGACAGCCGCGAAGGCCAGATCGACGCGGCGATGCACTGCTGGTATCGCGGCTTCGTGGCCGAGGCCATCGACGCATACTGCCGCACCACCCCCGTGCGCGACACCACCGGCGAGAAGCACACCGGCCTGCTGCGCTACGACGACCTGGCCGGCTGGAAGCCCACCGTGGAAGCGCCGGTCTCGCTCGACTTCGGCCGCTATGCGGTGGCCAAGTGCGATATCTGGAGCCAGGGCCCGATGTTCCTGCAGCAGCTTGGCATGCTGCGCCACGCCAATCTGGATGCCCACGCGCCGACCTCGCCCGAATTTGTCCACACCATTGCCGAGGCCGCCAAGCTGGCGATGGCCGACCGCACGGCCTGGTACGGCGATCCGTTGTTCGAGGACAGTCCGCTCTGTGCGCTGCTCAATCCGCATTACCTGGCCGCGCGGGCCGCGCTGATCGGCGACCGCGCGTCGCTGACGATGCAGCCGGGCGCGCTCAAGGGCCGCGCGCCGCGTATGCCGGACCTGACCGTGGCCGACCGCACGCTAGCCGCGGCAGATACGCGCTTCGGCATCGGCGAGCCCACGTTCGCGGCGCTGCCGCCGGTCAGCGAATGGGCCGAGCGCGAAGTGTTCGTCGGCGATACCTGCCATATCGACGTGATTGACCGCCACGGCAACATGGTGGCGGCTACGCCGTCGGGCGGCTGGCTGTCGTCGAGCCCCACCATTCCGGCGCTGGGCTTTGCGCTGAACACGCGCCTGCAGATGACGTGGCTGGAGCCGGGCCTGCCCAATACGCTGGCACCGGGCAAGCGCCCATGCACCACGTTGTCGCCGTCGCTGTGCCTGCGCGATGGGGAACCGTATATGGTCTTCGGCACGCCCGGCGGCGACCAGCAGGACCAATGGTCGCTGGCCTTCTTCATGCGCCATGCGGTGCACGGCATGAACCTGCAGGAAGCGATCGACGCGCCGGCCTGGCATATCGACCATTTCCCGCAATCGTTCTGGCCGCGCCAGACCACGCTGAACCGCATCACCGTCGAGTCGCGCTTCCCGGCCACCACCATCGAAGCCCTGCGCGCCCGCGGGCACGAAGTTCGCGTAGGGGAAGACTGGTCCGAAGGCCGCATGTCGGCGTGCACGCGCGAGCGCGACGGCAAGGGTCGCCTGGTGCTGCGCGCGGGCGCCAATGCGCGCGGCATGCAGGGTTATGCCGTGGGCCGCTGAATCGCATCACATCAGACAGTTCGAAGACAGAAGGGGAGTTGCATCATGAGGTCCGTATTGAAAAGCCTGCTGTGCGGTGCCGCCGCGCTGGCCATGTCGTTCGCCGGCCACGCCGGGGCCGCCGACACCTATCCCGCCAAGCCGGTCACGCTGATCGTGCCCTGGGCCGCCGGCGGTTCCACCGACATCCTGGCGCGCGTGCTGTCCGAGCACCTGACAAAGTCGCTGGGCCAGCCGGTGATCGTCGACAACAAGCCCGGTGCGTCGGGCAACATCGGCTCGGCGATGGTGGCGCGTGCCCAGCCCGACGGCTACACGCTGCTGATCGGCTCGATGAGCACGCACGCCATGAACCCGGCGCTGATGGCCAACATGCCGTTCAAGGGCGTGGAGGATTTCACGCCGCTGGGCCTGCTGGCCTACGTGACCAACACGATGGTCGTGCATCCGTCGGTGCCGGCCAATAACGTCAAGGAACTGGTCGCCTACGCCCGCGCCAATCCCGGCAAGCTGGCCTACGCCAGCGCCGGGCCCGGCTCGACCAACCACCTGAGCGCCGTGCTGTTCGAGAAGATGGCGGGCATCCAGATGCTGCACGTGCCGTACAAGGGCGGTGCGCCGGCCGTGGTGGATACCGTGGCGGGTCAGACCCAGCTGCTGTTCTCGGCCGGCACGCAGACGCTGCCCCACGTGAAGGCCGGCAAGCTCAAGCTGCTGGCGGTGACAGAGGCCAGGCGGTCGCCGCTGCTGCCCAATGTGCCGACCGTGGGCGAGACCATCCCCGGGTATGAACTGTCGGTGTGGTACGGCGCGTTCGGTCCGAAAAACATGCCGCCCGCGCTGGTGGCCAGGCTGAACACCGAAATCAACCGCGTGATGTCGCTGCCAGAGGTCAAGGCCAAGATGGACGCGATCGGCGTGGAAACGGCCACCTCGACGCCGCAGGAGTTTGCCAAGATCCTGCGCCGCGATGCCGACCGCTACGGCAAGCTGATCAAGGACCTGGGCATCCACGGAGAGTGACGATGGCAAGCGTCGATACGCTGGGCCACTGGCAAACGCACCTGCATCCGCTGTTCGACCGCCTGCGCGCCGCCGCCACGCCGCAGGCTGTCATGGACGCCGTTGGCGCAGCCACGCTCGATATCGTCGGGCCGGGTTTGCTGACGATCAACGCCTGGCACGTGGAAAGCCGCGAAATCCGCCGGCTCTGGTCGTCGGACCCGGTGGCCTATCCGCCCGGCGGCAAGAAGGTCAAGGGCGATACGGGCTGGACACGCCAGCTGCTGGACCGTGGCGAAGTCTTCGTGGGCGAAGGCGACGCGGCGCTTGCCGCCGTATTCGACGACATCGCCACGATCCGCGCGCTGGGCCTGAACGGCGTGGTCAACGTGCCGCTGTGCCACGGCGGGCGGGTAATCGGCACGTTCAACTACCTGGCCGGCGTGGAATCGTGGACCGCTGAGGACATCACGGCGCTGCGGATATTGGGGCAGTTTGCGGTGGGGGCTGTCTGCGAGGCAAGCGTGGACTGATTGTTGTCTCCCTCTTCAGCAGTGCGGGAGAGGGAGCAAGCCGACGGAGGTTGAATGGCGTGCGGTGTTCTCCCTCTCCCGCCTTGCGGGAGAGGGGCGGGGGAGAGGGTCGGCCGTTCAATCTGCGACAAGTCGGCAAGCAGAGCCGCCGTTGCCCTCTCCCCCAACCCCTCTCCCGCCTTGCGGGATAGGGGAGCAAGCCGACGGAGGTTGAATGGCGGGCGGTGTTGTCCGTCTCCCGCAGCGGGAGCAAACAGCCCGGCAAGCGGCCGCCTACTCCGTCGTACTCGCGCTCCAGAACGCCTGGCTGACCACGCTGGTGCCGCCCAGGCGGGTCACGATCTGGTCGAGCACATCGCCATCGACCGATGTGGCTGCCAGCGCCGCCTCGATTTCCACATCCTGTTCGCCGAACGCGCGCACTTCGAGGTCGCGCGTCGGATACTGGGCCGCCTCCAGCGCCTCTTCCAGCAGGCGCATCGCCGTTTTCTGGTAGTCGCGGGCCGTGATCACATGCACGGTGTGCGTGACCTCCACGGCCGTGGTGTCCAGCGGCTGGCGGTTGATCCGGTCAACCACCGGGCGCAGCAGCGTGTTGGCGGCCAGGATGAACAGCGCGGCAATCCCGGCTTCCGCAATCATGTCGGCGCCGGCGCAGGCGCCCACCGCCGCCGAGCACCACAGCGTGGCGGCGGTATTGAGCCCGCGCACGTTGCCTTCCTCGCGCATGATCACGCCCGCGCCCAGGAAGCCGATGCCCGAGACCACGTACGCAATCACGCGCACCGCGCCGTCATGCCCCGCGATATGGTTGGCCAGGTCGACGAAGATGGCCGCGCCCACCGCCACCAGCACATTGGTGCGCAGGCCGGCCGTGCGTTGGCGGTACTGTCGCTCAAAGCCGATCATGCCGCCCAGGATGAAGGCGGCGGCCAGGCTGATGGCGGTATCGAGCAGCGATTGCGGATTGATGTTCTGCAGGGCTTCCAGGGACATGGGCGGCATCCGGTCGGGCCAAAAACTGGCGCGATTGTGGCACAGCTGCCGCCGTTCCCTGAAACTTCCTGTTCAGCGCCAGCTGCCGGTGGCCAGCGCCTGCGGCGACGCGCCATCGGGATCGATGTCCCAGCGCAGCGGCAGGGCGCGGTCGCGCCGCACGATCTGCTCGGGCGTGAATCGCCACAGCCGTTGGGCACCGTCGAAGGTGGCAATTTCTGGCGAATCGATGATGACTTCGGTGCGGCCGCTCAGTTGCAGCAGGTCGCCCGTGGCATAGCTCACGAACACCAGGCCGGCCACCGGATTGACCATCATGTTGCCGAGCGTGTTGAAGAACGTGTTGCCCTGGAAGTCTGGAATCGTCAGGGTGCCATCGTCATCGACGCGCACAAAGCCGGGCTTGCCGCCGCGATGCGAGACATCCACCTGGCGCAGCCCGCCGGGCAGGTCCACATAGGTCGCCACGAAAAACGAATCGGCATGGCGGATCAGCGTCCGCGCGCGGGCATCCAGCGCATCGAGCATCTCGGGCGGCTCGCTGGCCGGCGTGGCCGGGTCGCGGGTCATCACGGGCGCGCGCTTCTGGATGTACTGCGGGCAGTTGCCGAAACTCTGGCCCACCGCCACCTGAAAGCCCTGGGCGCCCGTCGTGGCATCGCGATGGATCGTGCCGTTCATCCGGTTGCGGCGCCGGGTATGCGGCTGGATGCCCAGCAGCCCGATGGCGTTGCCGTCCTCCATGCCCGCGTCGGCCGGATCAGCGGCGTCGCGCACCATCGCCACGTCGAGCTGGCGCGGATCGGGCGAATGCAGGAAGCCCGGCTGACCGCCGCGCACCGTTGCCCAGGGCCGCCCATCCGGTGCCACCGTGCCAATCACGACCGACGGCAACATGGCGAAGAAGTCGCGATGCTGGTCCGGCATGTAGTCGCGCACCACGCGCGAGCCCACTTCGGCCAGGCGTTCCTCGGCGCCGATGCTGGCTTGCAGCTGGCGCTCGCCGGTATGCCAGGGCGTGCCGGGCAGGATTTCCACGTGCGGAACCGGATGCGGGGTCATGACGGACTCCTGAAGTTATGCGGGATGCCGGAACGGCGGGAAGCGCGGGCGGGGTTCAGGCGGCCAGGCCGACTGGCGTGGTCTGGAACGGGATGAAGCCGGGCAACGCTTCCACGCGCGCCAGCCACTGGCGCACATTCGCGTAGTCCTTCAGGTCGACAAAGCCCTCGGGCGCGCGCGCCGTGTAGCTGTACAGCGCCACGTCGGCAATGGTCGGATGATCGGCGGCAAGCCAGGCGCGGCCCGCCAGCGCGTCGTCCATGCGCTTGAGCACCACGTGTGCGCGTTCGATCGCGTCCTTGCTGTCGTACGGGGCCTTGAAGACAGTGATGATGCGGGCGCGGGCGGGGCCAAATGCGATGTCGCCCGCGGCCACAGACAGCCAGCGTTGCACAGCGGCGGCCTCGGCGGGGGCTTCGGGCAGCCAGTCGGTACGGCCCAGCTTCTTGCTCAGGTAGACCAGGATCGCGTTCGAATCGCTGATCACCGTATCGCCATCGACCAGCACGGGCACCTGGCCGAACGGGTTCATGGCCAGGAATTCCGGCGTCTTGTGGGCGCGCGCCAGCAAGTCCACATCGATCCACTCGGCAGGCTGGCCCAGCAGCGACAGAAAGAGCCAGGCGCGGTGCGAATGTCCGGAAAGCGGGTGGCCGTACAGTTTCATGATGGATGTCCTTGGTCGATTATTGTGGTATCGGGCGCAAACGCTGCGTACGGATCGACTATAGACACCCGGCTGGGCGGGAAAAACCGGTGAAGCCCGAAGGGACTCTTGTGAAATCCAGAAGAATCAGCGGGTTCGGGCGCTGTCGGGAATGTTCAGCGAGGCCTGGCCGCGCAGTTGCGCCACGGCCAGGTCGATAAACGCGCGCACCTTGTGCATGGCGTGCCGGCCCTCGCGGTGGATGACGTGGATCGGCAACGGGTCGGGCTCGTAGTCTTCCAGCACGATCCGCAGCCTGCCGTCGCGCAGTTCGTCGGCAATCTGGTAAGACAGTACGCGCGTCAGGCCGAAACCGGCCACGGCGGCGGCAATCGCGGAATCGTTGGTGGTGGTGGCCAGGCGTGGGGTCAGCCGCACGGGCAGCGGCTCGCCGTTGCGCATGAAGCGCCATTCGGGCGCGGTGGAGATGCCCGTGGTCTGGATCACCGCATGGCGCGCCAGGTCGTCGGGCGACGCCGGTGTGCCGTGTTGCGCCAGGTAGTCCGGCGCGGCACAGACCACGCGCCGCACGTGGCCCACCGGGATGGCCTGCAGCGAAGAACTCGGCAGCGGGCCGATGCGAACGCCAACGTCGATGCCCTCGTCGATGAAATTCACCACGCGGTCGACGAACATGCAATCGACATCGACCTCCGGATAGCGGCGCAGGTACTCGACCACCACCGGCGTGACAAAGCGCCGGCCAAACAGCACCGACGCGGTGATCGACAGCCGGCCGCGCGGCGCCTCGTGCGCGCCGGCGGCGGCCAGTTCGGCGTCGTCGATCTCGGCCAGGATGCGGCGGCAGTTCTCGTAGTAGGCGGTGCCGGTGGGGGTGGGGCGCACCACGCGCGTGGTGCGCGTGAGCAGGCGTACGCCCAGATGCGTTTCCAGGTCGGTCACGATTCGACTGACCACGCTCAGCGACGCGTCGAGCTTGCGCGCCGCGGGCGTGAAGCCGCCGCATTCCACGACGGCCACGTAGGTCTTCATTGCTTGCAGTCGGTCCACGGCGTCTTTCGCGATTGGCGTCAGTGAGCCGCCGGGTCTTCGGCGTTGTTCAGGTCCCAGCAGGCGATGAACAGCGCGGCGATCAGCGGCCCGATCACAAAGCCGTTCAGCCCGAACAGCGCCATGCCGCCCAGCGTGGAGATCAGCACCACGTAGTCGGGCATCTGGGTGTCCTTGCCCACCAGGATCGGGCGCAGCACGTTGTCGACCAGGCCGATGACCACCAGGCCAAAGCCGATCAGCACGCAGCCCTTGAGCACCGAGCCGGTCAGCAGGAAGTAGACCGCCACCGGCGCCCAGATCAGGCCCGCACCCACGGCTGGCAGCAGCGACAGGAAGGCCATCACCACGCCCCACAGCAGCGACCCCTGGATGCCCAGCACCGCGAAGATGCCACCGCCCAGCACACCTTGCGCCGCCGCCACGGCGATATTGCCCTTGACCGTCGCGCGCACGACCGTGGTGAACTTCTGGATCAGGTGCTGCTTGTGGGCCGCGCTCAGCGGCACGGCCAGCCGTATCCGGCGCGACAGCTGCGGGCCATCGCGCAGCAGGAAGAACAGCAGGTACAGCATGATGCCGAAGCCGATCATGAACTGCGCCGTGTTCTGGCCGATGCTCAGCGCGCGCGTGGCCAGCATCTGGCTGGCGGACAGCGCGCTGGCGCTGAGCTTGTCCTTGAGGTCGGAAATGCTGGCCAGGTCGGCGCGCGCCAGCATGTCGCGCACGAAAGGCGGCAGCGCATCGGCGGCGGACTGGAAGTAGTGGCCGAAGTTGATCCGGCCGGAGCGGATGTTGTCGTAGAGGTTCACGCCCTCCTGGATCAGCGACATCGTGATCACGATCATCGGCAGGATCACCAGCAGCAGCACCAGCAGCAGCGTCAGCAACGCCGCGATGTTGTTGCGGCCGCGCAGCGCCGACACCAGCCGCCGCTGCAGCGGCGCAAAGATGATGGCCAGCACCGCGCCCCAGAACACCGCGCCGTAGAAGGGCAGAAGAATCCAGAAAAATGCGATGGTGACTATCGCCAGCAACAGCAGGAACGTCTTGTGATGCAGACCGTCGGGGTCGGCCATGGGTCGAGCCTCAGTTTGCGAGCCAGTGGCCATTCTACGATGTTTGCCGAATGGCGCCGTGGCGGTCGGCCTGCCGGGCGTTCACTCCGCGCCGGGGCCGCCCGTGGTGGGCGGGTCGCCGGCACCCGTGGATTCCGCCACGAGGCTGTCCCACATCGACAGCAGCCGGACGGCACATGGATAGAGCCGGCGCGCGGCGGCCGTGGGGTGCATCGACGCGGCCTCGCGCGAGAACAGCGTGGTGCCGAGCCGATCCTCCAGCCGGCGGATCGCATAGTGGATGCAGGCGGCGCGGATGCCGGTGTGGCGCTCCGCCGCGATGGCCGATTCGTGCTGCATCAGCATGACGAAGCGGCGCAGTTGGGTCGTGTTGATGTGTCGGACGGGCAGGGGCGCATGCAGGCTGTCCGGCGGGCGGACCGGCAGGGAGCGCGCCAGACGCGGGCGGCGCGGTGCGCTGCCGGGAAGTGCGGCGTCCGGCTTTGCTTTGTCAATGTCCCACATTCTCGTGCTGCCCAAGGCGGTATTGCAATGAGGCCGGATTGTGCAGCGATTCGCTGCGCAGGCACTTGTCCCCCGACAAGTTGCGCAGCGTGCGACGGCAAAGAAGCCCCGCAGGCCCGCGCGGCACCGCGCATCGACATCGGAATTCTCCGAATCCACGCGATGTCGCGGATCGCAATTCGACGATTTTTCCCGCATACACACGGAATCAATGCGGAGCGGCGGAGCATCGCAGTTGGAGGTCTTTCTTCTTCGCATTGGCCCGTTCTGCCTCAGCACAAACCTGGTACGCCTGTCGCCAAATCATTGCACTCCGTTGTGTCGATACGCCACTGAAGTCAGATGTAAAGAAGTCTCAGATCGGCCGTTTTCACCTACGGATTCTGGCGATTTTTCGAAACTGTCTCTTCGGCTTCTTCGGCCGGCGGGCGCGCCCGCTCGCGCCGTTGCACCCGTGATAAACGTGTGACCAAAAATGAACGGACGTTCACAAATAGAGGGTCTTTCGGTACTTCGTCCCCTCCAGTAACCTGCGCGCCGTTTCGATTTACTTTTCCGGTTGAAACGGTAAAGCGCGCGACAGGCAGGTTCTCCGGTCCGAATGACCCGGTGTTGCCTTGAAGATCCGCATTACGTGGATGACTTGACGATTGGCAGCCGATATACCGTACGGGGTTTCGATGGCGAGAGCCAGCTTGCCGGCGAGCGTGGATTCTATTGGCGCAACGAACTGCAGGCGCCCCTGGGAGCCAGCGGCCAGGCGCTTTACGTCGGTCTCGATTATGGCCGCGTGTACGGACCATCGACCCAGGCACTGGTGGGCACACAACTGGCCGGCGCGGTGATCGGCATGCGCGGCGGCGTGGGCTCGCAACGGTTCGGCGGCGTGTCGTATGACGTGTTCCTGGGCACGCCCGTGTACAAGCCGGAGCCATTCAATACCGCCGGGGTGACGGCGGGGATGCAGGTGGTTTATCAGTATTAGTCCATGAGCAATCGCCAACGGCCGCGCGGAACGCTAATCGCTGCCTGACTCCTGCCATGGCTCTCCCTCCGCAATCCTTTGCGCCACTGACACAAACCGTTGCACATGCCGGTCGTCGGTGTCCTGCTGCGTGGCCAGTGCGATGCCGATGCGGTTGGTCGGGCGCGGGCTCGACAGGCGCAGAAAGCGCACGCGCCGGTTGGTGTAGCGCGCGGTCACGCCCGGCACCAGGGCCACGCCCAATCCGCTTTCCACCAGGCTGACGATGGTCTGCACCTGCACGGCTTCCTGCGTGATGCGCGGCACGAAGCCGGCCTGCTGGCATAGCAGCATCGCCACGGCTTGCAGGTTCGGCACGTCGGCGCTGGGATGCATGATGAACGGTTCGTCGGCCAGCGCCTTCAGCGCGATGCTGTCCTGGCTGGCGAAGCGGCTGTCGGCGGGGACGGCGGCCATGAACGAATCGGACTCCAGGGGCAGCAGCTGAAACGGCCCGCTGCTCAGGATCGGAAAACGCACCAGGCCGGCGTCGAGCTGGCCGCGCTCGATGCGGTCCAGGATCGCCGCCGACGTTGATTCATGCAGGATCAGCTCGATGCCGGGGTGTTCGCCACGAAACGCCGGGATCAGCCGGGGCAGCAGCGCATAGGTTGCCGATCCGACAAATCCCACGCGCAGCGCGCCGCGCTCGCCATGGGCGGCCGATTGGGCGGCGGCGCGGGCCTGCTCCGCATGGAACAGCGCACGCCGCGCATCGTTCAGGGCGGCCTCGCCGGCCTGGGTCAGGCGCACGCCACGGGTGGTGCGCACGAACAGCGGCGTGCCTAGCGACGCTTCCAGCTTGCGGATCGAGATGGACAGCGGCGGCTGCGCCATATGCAGGCGCTCGGCGGCACGGTGGAAGTTGCCGGTCTCGGCAAGCACGACAAACTGCTGAAGCTGGCGCAGGTCCATGGCGATATACGGGCGATATACAGGTGATATCAGTTCCTAAATATCTAATATTAGACGCAAGCGTCCGACTGGACTACGCTAGGCCCCCATCAGTTCCATAAAAGCCATAAGGAGACACCGCGATGCTGCCCTTGTCAGGTATCCGTGTCATCGACCTGTCGACAGTCGTGATGGGCCCCTACGCCAGCCAGTGGCTGGCCGACCTGGGCGCCGAAGTGATCAAGGTGGAAACGCCCGACGGCGATTCCACGCGCCGCACCGGCCCGGCCACCGAAGATGGCATGTCCGCCATTTTTTTGGGCGTGAACCGCAGCAAGAAGAGCGTGGTGCTGAACCTGAAGCAGCCGGCCGCGCAGGCGGCGCTGCACAAGCTGCTGGCCACGGCCGATGTGTTCCTGCACAGCATGCGCCCGCAGAAGCTGGGCAAGCTGGACCTGGACCCGGCCAGCGTCATGGCGCGCCATCCGCAACTGGTCTACGTGAGCCTGCTGGGATTTGCCGAGGATGGCCCCTATGGCGGCCGCCCGGCCTACGACGACATCATCCAGGGGCTGTGCGGCAATGCCGCGCTGATGGCCGCGCAGACCGGCACCGTGCGCTACTTCCCGACCATCTCGGCGGACAAGACCAGCGGCCTGGTGGCCGCGCTGTCGATTTCCGCCGCGCTGGCCGGCCGTGCGCGCAACGGCGGCAAGGGCGGGCTGGTCGAAGTGCCGATGTTCGAATCGATGGTGGCGTTCAACCTGGTCGAGCATCTGTACGGTCAGCATTTCGAGCCGCCGCGGGCCACGGCCGGCTATCCGCGCGTGCTGGCGCCGTTGCGCAGGCCTTACCAGACGGCCGACGGCTACGTCTGCATGATGCCGTACACCGACGCCCACTGGCGCGACTTCTTCCGGGCCGCCGGCCGCGACGACCTGGCTGCCGATGCACGCTTCACCGACATCGCGGCGCGCACGCGCCATATCGAGACGCTTTACGAAATGACCGGCGAACTGGTGCGCGAGCGCAGCACCGACGACTGGCTGGCGCTGTGCGAAACGCTGCAGATTCCGGTGGCCCGCGTGAATGACCTGGATGAGCTGGTGGATGACCCGCACCTGCGGGCCACGGGCTTCTTCGATCAGGTGCACGACCCGGCCATGGGCACGCTGCGCTTTCCGGGCGCGCCGGTGCGCTTCGACGGCGAGCGCGCGCATGCCGCCGTACCGCCGCGCCTGGGCGAGCACACGCGCGAGGTGCTGGGCAGCCTGGGCCTGAGCGACGCCGAGATTGCCGCGCTGGGCGATTGAGCCGCGAACACCCCCATCGACACACGACACGGAGACCACATGACCGCAGCACAGCCGCAACGCCTGGGACAGGGCTTCTACTGGCAGGACATCCGGGAAGGGCAGGTATTCGAAACCTTCCGCCGCACCGTGACCGAGACCGACCTGGTCAACTTCATCTCGGTCACCGGCATGCTGGAGGCCATTTTTATCGAGGAAGGCTACGAGGCCGGCGCGATCAAGGGCCGTCCCGTGCCGGCCGCGCTGACCTATGCGCTGATCGAGGGCTTCATCCTGCAGACGATGATCCAGGGCACGGGCCTGGCCATGCTGGAGCTGACCCAGAAGATCCACGGCCCGGTACTGGTGGGCGACACGATCCACGCGCGCATCACCGTGACCGGCGTGCGGCCGACGTCGAAGAGCGGCCGCGCCGTGGTGGATTCGTTGATCGAGGTGTTCAACCAGCGCCAGGCGCTGGTCATGACCTATACCGCGCGGCGGCTGCTGGCCGGACGCGAGGCCTGACACGGGCCGACGGCCCCACGGCGTGACGGCGTGACGCGCCGGTTGCGCCGGTCGCCCGCTGCTGCGCTTCCTGACGGGGCGGGGCAGGACACGGTTTTTACCGGAGGAGACAACCATGCCCATACAGAGCAGAATTGCCAGGCATTGCTTCAATATTTCCACGCGCCGCGCATGGCTGCTGGCACTGACGGGGTGCGCGCTGGCCGTCGCCGCGCTGCCTGGCGCGGTGCTGGCCGCCACCTATCCCGACCGGCCGATCCGGCTGGTGGTGCCGTTCCCGCCCGGCGGTCCCACCGACCTGGTGTCGCGCGTGATCGCCCGCAAGATGTCGGACGAACTGGGCCAGCAAGTGCTGGTCGACAACCGGCCGGGCGCCAACGGCAATATCGGCAACGAGATCGTCGCCAAGGCGCCCGCCGATGGCTACACGGTGCTGTACAACACGTCGTCGATTGCCCTGAGCCAGGCGCTGTACAAGAAGCTGCCTTACGACGTGAAGCGCGACCTGCTGCCCGTGGCGATGACGGCCAATGTGCCGTTGGTGCTGGAAGTCAACGCGCAGGTGCCGGCGAACACGGTGCCTGAATTCGTGGCGTGGCTCAAGTCGCATCCCGGCAAGATGACGTATGGATCGGCCGGAAACGGCAATGTCACGCATCTGGCCGCGTTCCTGTTCCTGCAGGCCAACGGACTGGACGCGGTGCATGCGCCGTACAAGGGCAGCGCGCCCGCACTGACCGATCTGGCCAGCGGCCAGGTGCAGTTCATGACCGATACGATCAATTCGTCGCTGCCGTTTATCCGCGACAAGCGCATGAAGGCGCTGGCCGTGACCAGCGCCGCGCGCAGTGCGCAGTTGCCGGATGTGCCCACGCTGGCGGAATCGGGCATGCAGGGGTTCGAGGTCGGTGCCTGGCAGGGCATGATGGTGCCGGCGAAAACGCCACCCGACATCGTGCGCAAGCTCAACGCCGCCGCGCTGAAGGCGCTGGGCTCGGCCGACGTGCGCGCCAGCCTGGCCGCGCAGGGCGCCGAAGCGCGCGGCTCCAGCCCCGATGCCTACGCGAAATACCTGACGCAGGAAATCGACCGCTGGCAGAAGGTGGTCAAGGACACCGGCGTCACGCTGGACTGACCGGCAGCCGGCGAATGGATCGGTAAAGGAGTCGACATTGCATCCGTTGTTTGGCACGTTCGCGCTGACCGCCTTGCCTGCCGGCGCCGCCGCGTTCCGGCAGGAAGTGAAGGCCTTCCTGCGGGATCACCTGCCCGCGCTGCCGCCCGATGTACGGGCACGCTCGTGGATGGGTTTCGATGCCGGCTTCAGCCGCGCGCTGGCCCGGCGCGGATGGGTCGGTATCACGCTGCCCGCGCAGTACGGCGGGGCCGGTCTCGACGCGTTCTCGCGCTTTGTGCTGGTGGAGGAACTGCTGGCCTGCGGCGCGCCGGTTTCGGCGCACTGGATTGCCGACCGTCAGAGCGGCCCGCTGATCCTGCGCTACGGCAGCGACGCACAACGGGCGTTCTACCTGCCGCGCATCTGCCGCGGCGAGGCGTTCTTCTGCATCGGCATGAGCGAGCCCAATTCGGGCTCCGACCTGGCCAGCGTGGCCACGCGTGCGGTGCCGCTGCCCGATGGCAGGTGGCGCCTGAACGGCCGCAAGATCTGGACGACCAATGCCGACCGCTGCCACTTCATGCTGGCGCTGGTGCGGACGTCGGGCGAGACCGGAGACCGGCGGCAGGGGTTGTCGCAGGTGATCGTCGACCTGTCGCTGCCGGGCGTGACCGTGCGGCCGATCCACGACCTGGCCGGCGACGCGCATTTCTCGGAAGTCAGCTTTGAAGACGTGCAGTTGCCCGCCGACGCGCTGGTCGGGCAGGAGGGCGCCGGCTGGGAGCAGGTCAACGCGGAACTGGCTTTCGAGCGCAGCGGGCCCGAACGGCTGTATTCGAGCGTGGTGCTGCTCGATGCATGGATGGCCGCCCTGCGTCGGCAGCCGGCGGTGCAGCGCGATCTGGTGACTGTCGGGCGGATCATGGGGCAACTGGCCACGCTGCGCGCCATGTCCCTGGCCGTGACCGCAAGGCTTGCAGCCGGCGAAAGCCCGCTGGTCGAGGCCGCGCTGGTCAAGGACCTGGGCACCGGGCTGGAACAGTCGATCGGCGCACTGGCCGAGGCGGCATTGGGCGCCGATGCCGACCTGGCCGCCGATGCCGACCTGTATCGCACGGCGGCCTATGTGAGCCAGATCTCGCCGACCTATTCGCTGCGGGGCGGCACGCGCGAGATCCTGCGCGGGATGATCGCGCGCGGCCTGGGACTACGCTGACACGGAGAGAGGGCATGGACGACATCTACGCCAATGCGCTGGAAACGGTGCTGCGCGATCACTGCACGCCAGCCGTGGTGCGGGCCATCGAGGCGGGTTCCGGGTCCGCGGCATCTGCGCTCTGGACGCAGCTCGATGCCACCGGCTTCGCGGACAGCCTGCTGCCCGACGCCGGCCTCGCGCTGCGCAACCTGTTGCCGATGCTGTGGGTCACCGGCCGGTACGCGACCCCGCTGCCGCTGGGCCAGACGATGTTTGCGCGCGCGCTGCTGCACGCGGCCGGCGTCGCGATACCGGACGGCCCCGTCGCACTGGCCAGTTTCGGCGTGCAAGCGCGGACCCTGATTGCCGATGGCGCCACGGCAAGCTGGTTCCTGGCGCAGCAGGCCGACCGCGCCTGGCTACTGCCGCGCGACGCCGCCGATGTGGCGCCGACCGGGGTGCACGGCGACCTCGCCGTCAGCATCGCCGGCGCGCCGGCGTCAGACTTTGCCTTGCCGTCGGGCACGCTGCGCACGATAGGCGCCGCACTGCATGCCGCGCAGATGGCCGGGGCCATCGCCCGTGTGTTCGATCTGACCCTGCAGTACGCCAACGACCGCGTGCAGTTTGGCCGGCCCGTGGGCAAGTTCCAGGCGATCCAGCACCAGATCAGCGTGATGGCCGAGCAGGTGGCGGCCACCCGCATGGCCGCGCAGATCGCATTTTCCGGCGATGGGGCGACCCCGCATCGCATGCACGCGGCCATCGCCAAGCTCGGGGCCAGCGAAGCCGTTGCGCCGGTCACGTCGATGGCGCACGCCGTGCACGGGGCCATCGGCGTGACCGCCGAATACGACCTGCAGCTTTACACGCGACGGCTGCACGCCTGGCGCGTGGCCGACGGGTCGGAACGATACTGGGCCCGCGAGATCGGCCAGGCGGTCTGCGAGGCGAACGGTGGTGCGGTGGACATCATCCGTGCCTGGAGCGGCGAGGCCGCGTAAGGGCGCGGGGAACGACGATCAGGCCGGCAGTACCGTGGTCCAGTAGCGCGTCATGAAATGGATACGCACGGGCAGCATGCCGCGCAGTGCGTCGAGGATACGGTCTGTGTCGGCAACGGGGAACGTGCCCGACACGCGCAAATCCGCGACGGCCGGATCGCAGCGCAGATGGCCCGGGCGGTAGCGGTCGACATCGGCCAGGAACGCATCGAGCCGCATGTCGGCCGCCACCAGCATGCCGTCGGTCCAGGCGGTGGCAGCGTCGGACAGCGGGGCGGGTGCCTCCACGCGCCGTGCCGTGAACTGCGCGGCCTGGCCGGCCATGACGATGCGTTCGGCGGCCCCGGTCTCGGCGGGGCTTACCGATACGGCGCCTTCGGTCACACCAATCCAGTCCGCATCGGTGAGATGCCGTACCGCGAAGCGCGTACCCAGCGGCCGCAGCGTGGCGGCTTGCGTGGCGACGACGAACGGGCGCGGCGTGGGCGCGGTATCGCGCGCAGTTTCGATCTCGATTTCGCCACGCTTCAGGACCACGCGGCGCTCGGTTGCCGAAAAGGCGATGTCGATGGCGGTATCGGTATTGAGCCGCAGGTGCGTGCCGTCGTCGAGCGTGAGCCGGCGCTGCTCGCCCACGGCGGTGGCGGCATCGGCCAGCCATCCCTGCAGCGGCGTGTGTTCGCGGGTCATCCACGCCACCCCGCCGCCCACGAACAACGTGGCGAGCGCGCGCACGGCCTGGCGGCGCCCGGCTGACCGGGGTGGCGTCAGCGCGGCGCTGGCCACGGTGCTGGCCAGCGGCGATGCCACGCCGCGCAGCCGCGCCAGCCGGGCATTGACGGCTTCGATATGCGCCCATGCGCGGGCGTGTTCCGGATGCTGATCGAGCCAGCGGCGCCACGCCGCACGGGTGGCGTCATCGGCGTCGCTGCCTTGCAGCGTGACCAGCCATTCCACAGCGGCATGCGCCACGTCGGACCTGACGGCAACGGTCGAGGCGGTTGCGCGGGTCATGACGCGGCCATCGCGAAATAGCACTGCGTGCCGGCGCGGACCAGATAGCGTTTGACGGTGGTGACGGAGATCCTCAGCGCAGCCGCGATGTCGGACTGGCTCAGGCCATCCAGTTGCGCCATCAGGAAGGCGCGCTGCACCGGCACGGGCAGGCCATCCAGCAGTTCGGCGATTTCCTGCAGCGTTTCGAGCAGGATGGCGCGTTCCTCGACCGAGGGCACCAGCGACGGCGCCTGGTGCGCCAGTGCTTCCAGATACGCTTGTTCGAGCTTGTCGCGGCGCCACTGATTGGCCATCACGCGTTGTGCGACGGTGGTCAAAAAGGCGCGCGGCTCAAGGATGGAAGGCGATTCCTCGCGGGCCAGCAGGCGCATGAACGTGTCCTGCGCCAGGTCCGCCGAACGGTGCCAGCAGCCCACCTTGCGGTGCAGCCAACCCAGCAGCCAGCGGTGGTGGTTGCTGTATAGCGCGTGAATGTCCTGATGTGGACCGGCGTCGGCGGCCATTGTCCTTTCCTTGTTGCCGCGGCGGGCCTGCTGAGGTACGAATACCGTGGAAATGAGAATCGTTATTATATGGAGGCATGCGGCAGCGGGCAAATGGAACTTCGGGGGCACGTGGAGAACGTCGTGCCGGTGCCACGCTTGGGGCGTGGGGCCGTCCTCAGTGGGCGGTCAGTGGGCGGTCATTTCCACGCGGCAGTCCATTTCGGGTTTGCCGGGCAGGACCAGCCGGGCATTCGGGCCTTTGTCCCAGAACTGGGCCTCGCCGTCCTTGAGCGTGGCGGCATAGCGCGCGCCAGAGGCGGCGGGGGCTTGCTGGAGCACGATTTGCTGATCGAGCCATCGCAGATAGGCGTAGCCGGGGTCGGTCTGCACGAAGGTGCCGGCGATCACCGCCTCCACGCCGGGGCAACGGATATTGAACGGGCCCCGGCTGATGCCGCGGTCGTCCTGGGTGCGGGCGCCTGCGTAGCCGTGGCGCAGGTCGAAAATGCGCTGCAGGTAGGTGGTGGCGGTGCAGGCGTGCACGTCGTCGGCCTTCCAGCAGTCGTTGCGGCCCTTGATCCAGCCCCGTTGCTCGGCGATCAGCGATTTCTTCTGCGCGGTCGGCAGCGACCGGGCATCGAGCGCCAGGCCGTAGAGCCGGGTAGTTTCGCGATCCAGCCGCGCCAGGGCGGCGTCCTTGCACACCAGCTGTTCGATCTGGCCCTCTGCCTTCTTGCAGTCGAAGCTCGGCGTGGCCGCGGTCTGTGCGGCGTGTGCCGGGCTGGCGAGAACCAGAATGGCCAGGAGCAGGGTCGGGACGTTCGGCAGGGCGCGGTGGCTGGGCATGGCAGGAACTCCTGCGGGCCGCTCAGCCCGCGTTGCGATCGATCACGACGAAATGCTTGCGCACCGGTTCGATGACTTCGAAGACGCCTTCAAAGCCCGCGGGGATCACGCAGGCATCGCCCGGGCCGAACTCCCGTGCGCTACCAGTATGGCTGGTGATGCGCAGCCGGCCACTGATCACGCAGAAGAATTCTTCCTTGCCGGCCGGAAAGGCGATGCGCCACGCGCCCGGCTGGCACGCCCAGATGCCACAGTCGAAATCGCCCTGCTCGGCGCTGTAGTGCGTCCAGGTGGTGCGATCCGGATTGCCGGCCACCAGGCGGTCGGGACGTGGATTGTCATGGGCAGGCGCCGGTTCGGCACGGAAATCGACCAGGGAGACGGGCGCGGGGGACGTGGGATGCGACATGGATGGCAACCCGGCGAGAGCCGGGCCAGGCAGGGTGTAAAGCCGTAAGTGTAGCCGCCGGTGGCAGGCCTGCCCGGGCGCCGGCCGGGCTCGGCGGGCATCGGTCAGCGGCCGGCCGCCTTGTCGCGCAGGAAGGCAACCAGCGTCGTGACGGCACGCGTCTGGTAGCGGGCCGGCATGTACAACAGGTACATGGTCGTGCGCAGGAACGCCAGATCCTGGGGCGGCAGCGGCAATTGCAGCAAGGTGCCGGCGGCCAGGTCCCCATCGACCATGTAGTGGGGCACCAACCCCACGCCCAGCCCTTTCAGGATGGCGTCGCGAAGGAAGAAAAAGTTTGCCGACATCAGTCGGGGGCGGATATTGGGCACCCCGCCCGCCGCGCCCGCCCGGCCCGCCGCATGCAGTTTCTGGCCGGTCAGTTCCGACGTGATCAGCGGCAGGTCCCGAAACTGGTCGAGCGTGCGCGGCATGCCGTATTGGCGCACGAGCTGTGGGGTGGCGCAGGCGACATATTCGACATCGCCCAGGCTGTGCGCCACCGCATTGGTTGGCGCTTCTGCCATGACGCGGATGGAGAAGTCCACCGCCCCCTTGAACATCGTCATGAATTCGATGAACCACGCCGACATGGTGTGCTGGCCGAACCCGCTCGGCACGCTGAGCCGCACCGTGCCGCTCAGACGCTTGCCCAGGCTCTGCACCGATTCCTGGGCGGCCATCAGTTCCTGGCGGATGGCGCGGCCATGTTCGTAGAGTTGCCATCCCAGTTCGGTGGGTTCGAGCTGCCGGGTGCTCCGCCTGAGGAGTTCGGCACCCAGCTGCCGCTCGAAATGATTGAGCCGCTTGCTCACATTGGCGCGGCTCATGCCAAGCTGGCTCGCGGCGCGGCTCAGGTTTCCGGCGTCGATGATATCGACCAGCAATGCGAGCGCGTTCAGGTCCATTGTCAACCTTGAGTATGCAGATATGTTGAAAACCGGTTGCAATTGTCAAGGATTAGGAACATATGGACAATGCTTCCTCGTAAAGACAACCGGACCTCCCTGTCAGGAACCGATCCGGGACGCGGGGAGACGCATCAAAAATGAATCAGGAAAACATGGCATCGCTGCCGCTGGCCGGCGTGCGGGTGCTGGACCTGTCACGTGTGCTGGCAGGGCCGATGTGCGCGATGGCGCTGGCCGACCTCGGTGCGGACGTCATCAAGGTGGAACATCCCGCCCGGGGTGACGACACCCGCGACTGGGGCGTGCGCATCGGCACGCGCAATACCTCCTACTTCAATAGCGCCAACCGCAACAAGCGTTCGGTGACGCTGGACCTGCAAAGCGAAGCGGGCCTGGTGCTGGCGCAGCAACTCGCCGCGCAGTGCGACGTGGTGATCCAGAACTTCAAGGTGGGCGGCGCCGAGAAACTCGGCCTCGGCTACGAACAGCTCAGCGAGATCAATCCGCGCCTGGTCTACTGCTCGATTTCCGGCTATGCGCGGTTCACCCCGGAAGCCGAACGCCCGGGCTACGACCTGGTGGTGCAGGGCGAGTCCGGCGTGATGGCGACCAACGGCGAGGCCGGCCAAGGCCCGCTGAAGTTCGGCGTGGCGGCCGTGGACATGTTCACGGGCATGTATTCCGCCCAGGCCATCCTGGCGGCGCTTTTCGCGCGCCACACCACCGGCCGCGGCCGCCACGTGCAAATGGCGCTCTACGACTGCGGCGTGATGATCACGTCCTATTACGGCATGGAGGCCTTGCTCAAGGCCGGCGATCCGCCCAAGTTCGGCAATGCGCATCCGTCCATCGTGCCCTATGGCGTGTTCGAAGCGGCCGACGGCCCGCTGGTCATCACGGTCGGCAACAACGGACAGTTCCAGCGATTCTGCCGCGAGGTCATCGGCTGCCCGGAATGGGCGGACGATGAACGGTTTGCCACCAACACCGCCCGCTCCGCGCATCGTGACGTGCTGCTTGCGCAGGTCCGCGAACGGCTCCGACGCTTCACGCGTGCCGATCTGCTGCAGCGCCTGACGGCTGCCCAAATCCCGTGCGGCGAGGTGCTGGGCATGCTTGACGCCCTGCAATCCGAACGTACCGCGCAGGCGGGCCTGCTGCATCGCTTCGAAGACAGCGAGGCCGGCACGCAGGCCGTGTTGGCGCCGCCGTATGCGCTCGATGGCCAGCGTCTGCCGGTGCGCATGCCGCCTCCCCACATGGGCCAGCACACGCACGAGGTGTTCAAGGAATTGCTGAAGCTCGACGACGACGCCATCGCGGATCTGCAATCCCGCGGCGTGATCTGACACCCCGAATTTTCGATCGACAGGAGACAAGACAATGACCAAGCTGCTACTGAGCCGCCGCCAGGTACTGAAGGCGGGTGCCGCCGCGTCGATGGCCGCGGTGATGCCCTCGGTGCTGGCCAAGACCGGCTGGCCCGACAAGTTCATCAAGATGGTGGTGGCATTCCCCGCTGGCGGCCCCACCGATACCGCCGCGCGCATCGTGGCGCAGAAGCTGTCGGAACGGCTCGGGCAGCAGGTCATCATCGAAAACAAGCCCGGTGCCTCGGGGTCGATCGGCACGGCGAGTTTCATCCGCAGCCCGGCCGATGGCTACAACCTGTCGATGTTCGGCATGCCGGCCCTGCTGGCGCCGCTGATGTACAAGACCAACGCCTACGACGTCAAGAAGGACTTCCTGTCCGTGGCCACGGTCTATGTGCTGCCGATGGCCATCGTCATCAACCCGGCCGTGGTGCCGCATGTCGAGACGCTGGCGGACCTGATCCGCTTTGCCAAGGCCAGCAAGACCCCGTTGAGCTATACCAGTTCGGGCACCGGCAGCTTTGGTCACCTGGCCATGGAACAGCTCAAGGACCTGGGCGGCTTCGACGTGCTGCACGTGCCCTACCGTGGCAGCGCCCCGGCCGTGGCCGACCTGCTGGGCGGCCAGGTGGGCATCATGTTTGCCGACGTGGTCGCCGCGTTGCCCCATATCCGCGCCGGCAAGCTCAAGACCATCGCGCTGAGCTCACCCAACGCCCGGGTGCTGCTGCCAGGCGTGAAGACCGTCTCGGAGCAGGGCTTCCCGGGCTTTGATTTCGATTCCTGGGGCCGTTGGACACCCCGCAGCCTATCGTCGATCGCATCGCCAGCGAAACGCGCGACATCCTCGGCAAGGACACGGAATTGCAGCAGAAGCTGGTCAGCGCTGGCGCCATCGCGTCGTTCCAGGACGGCAGGCAGATGCAGGCGCGGCTCAACAAGGACTACGACCGCTGGAGCGCCATCGTCAAGGCAAAGGGCATCAGTGCAAGCTGAGGCGGGTCGCCGCCGGCAGTCGTCCGGCACGTGAATGCGGCAAGCGGGCTGGCATGCGTGGCCCTGGCGGCCCTCTGCCGAAAGGATCGATCAGCCGTACGCCGGTCTGGGCGAAGTCCCGCACATTGCGCGTGACGACGGCCAGCCCGTGAATCATGGCGGTGGCCGCGATCATCTTGTCCAGCGGGTTCTCCGGATGGGGCACCCGCAGGTGGCCCCATAGCTCGACCACGCGGCCGTCCACGCCAAGGATGTTGTGTGCGTAGCGACGTTGGACCGCCAGCAGCCATTCATCGAGCGCCTGGCATTGCTGCCGGTCGCCCCGGAAGCGTTTCAGTTCCACGCCCCGCCGCAGTTCTCCCATGGTCACCACCGACACGAACAGGGCGTGGCCATCGGCCTCGGCATCGTCAAAGAAGGCCCGCACGCCGGGATCGGCCCGGCGCCCCTTGCGGCTTTCGCTGATGACATCGGTATCGATCAGGTACATGTGCCGGCCCTCCCGTCAGTGAATCCGTGCGAAGTCCTGGTCGTCGTACGCGTCGCCAGGCGGAATCGTCTTGAGGAACGCCGCGAACGTCGGCTTGCGGGCGGATCTGGCGCGGCTCGTACGCGATGTGCCGCCGCCGCGTGACGGATCGCCCGCGTCGGGGCCGGCCGTGCCTTCATCGAGACCACCGGCATTGGATTTGTCGTGCTGTTTCATGCTGGACCTCCGTCATGAGTGAATGAACGAGGCGCCATCTTGCATGCGGAAAGGCCCGAAATTTGTGTCCGGATGTGACGGGTGATCGACTGTTGATCCAGCGCAATGTGGTGCCTGGCGCGGGCTCGGAGGCCAAGTCGGCGCCCCAAAAGAAAATACCCCGACGCGCGGGATCGTCGGGGTAGTAAGAGTTGCCAAGTCGTTTGGAGTCGTGTCGAAATGACCCCGCATCAGTGTGACGTTCCCGGCCAGCTACGCCAATAACTCACATGAGTTATTGGCGTATGCGGAACAATCCCTGGGAAACGCCCTATTGCGTCGCGGAATTCTGAACAAAGGAACGAAATTCCGATTGGGAGCCGTGGCATGCCCCGCCAGCCGTTGTTTCATCGCGACCCGCGCCGCGCCAAACCATCATTCGCCGGTGTCCGGCCGGCCCGCCTTGCTGCGTTGCGCCGGGTGCCACGGATACAGTGCCAGTAGGGCGCTGACCACGCCGTTGGTCCAGCCGAAGCCGTCCTGAAGCGGGTACTCGCCCCCGCCGCCGCCCTCGGCGCCCCCGGTGCGGCGTCGCTGCAGCCGGTATTTCTCCACCAGCTTGTATTCCGAGACATAGAGGCTGGCCACCGTCTGGAGCCAGCGGTGCGCAATGTCGTCGGCCAGCGCGTCGCAGCCATAGCGCCGCAGGCCCATGATGCCGATCCACTGCAGCGGCGCCCAGCCGTTGGGCCGGTCCCATTGCTCGCCGGAATCGATCTCCGTGGTGGCCAGGCCGCCTTCCTCGACCAGCCGGGCGGCCACCACGCCGGCCACCTGCGCGGCTTGTTCCTTGGTGGCCAGGCCCAGGAACAGCGGCATCAGGGTGGCTGCGCTCAGGCACGGACGCGGCGTGCCGCGATGCCAGTCGAAGTCGACGAACGCGCCCGTGCCGGCGTCCCACATGATCGTGGCGATGGCCAGCCGGCGACGGTCCGCGGCTTCGCGATAGCGCGTGGCGCGGTCGATGTGGCCGGCGCGCTCGCACAGTTCGCCCAGGCGGCACTCGGTATGCCAGAGCAGGGCGTTCAGGTCGATGGGCAGGATCGCCGTGGTGCGGATGGTGGCCAGGTCGCAGGTTGGCTGACCGCCGGCCGGCGCGGGGTCGCACCAGCGCGAACTGAAGTCCCAGCCCGATTCCGCCGCGGCGCGCAGGTCGCGGAATACCAGGTGCGCGGGCCGGTCGGCGCGCCGGGCCGTGGCCACGTCTTCCAGGTACGCTTCCTCGCGCGGATGGGCGCGGTCGTCCCAGTAACGGTTGAGCAATGCGCCGCCGGGCAGGCGCACCAGGCGCCGGTGGGCGGTGCCGGGGGCCAGGTGGACGGCGCCGTCCATCCAGAACGCATATTCGCGCTCGAGCTGGGGCAGGTAGCGTACCGCCGCATCGACGCCCTGGTCTTCGAACAGGTCGGTCATCAGCGCGAATACGGGGGGCTGCGAACGGCTCAGGTAATACGACCGCGTGCCGTTGGGCACCAGCCCGTAGGTATCCAGCAGGTAGGCGAAGTTGTCGGCCATGGCGCGCAGCAGATCCTGCCGGCCGCTGGCTGACAGGCCGAGCATGGTGAAGTACGAATCCCAGTAGTACAGCTCTCGGAAGCGCCCGCCAGGTACGACATAGGGCTGGGGCAGCGGCAGCAGCGAGCATCGCGGCGGATGTTCGGCCGGTTCGCGTGTGAGGACGGGCCACAGCCCGTCGATGTGCTCGCGCAGCGAATTGTCCGGATCGGACTGGTAGTGATCGTCCGGAACCGTCTCGCGCGCGAAATAGTGGCGCACGAAGGCTTCGAGCGAAAAGTCGGGCGCATCGCGCTCGGCGCGGTAGCGCGACAGGATGGCCTCGGGTGCTTCGAGCGGAATGCAGTCGGGAAAGGTCTTGCTGTCCGCGAACATGCCGCTGGCCTGTACGGCGACGAACAGCTCGGCATAGCGTTCGGCCGGCGACATGGTGTCGGCGTCCGCGCACCCTGGCAGCGTGCACGGCGCGGGGGTGGGCAAATGGGTGATCGCAGGCGCGTGCCCGTGGCAATGCGGCGGCAACGGTGGCTGGCCCGGTCCCGACGCTGCGGCCGTAACAGCCGGCGCAGAAACCGGGGCCGCGGGATGCGGCGCGGCATCCGCCCTAGCGGGCTCGGTTCGCGCGGGAACGTGCGGCGTGCCGCCGGCCGACTCAACGTTATTGTTCCGCATAGTTCCAGAGGAGTCCGCCATCGATCACGAGCGTGGCGCCGGTGATGTAGTCGGCATCGGCGCTTGCCAGGTAGGCCACCAGTCCGGCGACTTCGTCGGGCTGGCCCAGCCGCCCCAGCGGGATGTTGGCCAGCAACGCCTGCAGTTCGGCGCGGTCGGCCATCAGCTTGCGGTTGATGGGCGTCTGGATGGCACCCGGTGCGATGTTGTTGACCGTGATGCCGGCCGGTGCCAGTTCGATGGCCAGGTTGCGCATCATCATGCGCAGGCCGCCCTTGCTGGCGCAGTAGCTCGTGAAATGGGGAAAAGGCAGGTCTTCGTGCACGGAGCTGATGTTGATGACCTTGCCCCCCAGCTTGCGCGCCAGCCGGTGCTTCACGAACTGCTGCGTGAGAAAGAACGGCCCCTTGAGATTGGTATCGAGCACGCGGTCGTAGTCGGCCTCGGTCACCTCGGCAAACGGTGCCCGCACTTCGACGCCGGCGTTGTTGACCAGGATATCGAGGCTGCCGGACGGCGCGACGGCCGCCACCGCCTGGTCGACGATGGCGAAGGCCTGCGCCACATTGCCGATATCGCCCGCCACCACATGGGCGCGGCGGCCTGCGGCGCGCACGCCATCGGCCGTCTCTGCGGACTCGGCGTCGAGCTTGTGCACCGCAACAACGATATCGGCGCCTTCCTGGGCCAGGCGCAACGCGATGGCGCGGCCGATGCCACCCGCGCCACCCGTGACCAGAGCCGTCTTGCCTTGCAGCCGCATGGGGAACCTCCTGCATTCACGGTGGTGTCACCGTCAGAGCCACGCGCCGGGCGCGAAGTTCAAACGTCGCCCCGACATGCTCCGACGTTGCCATGTCCGATGGCGGGCCGCTGTCGGCGCAGTCCGAATCCGGTGTCGGCCGGAGGCTCAATCGTGCGTGGCGGGGTCAGGGGCGGCGGTCTGGCCGCCAGGTTCGGAAGGTTCGCCAGCTTCGGAAGGATCGGCGGGGTCGATCGACAGGCCCAGCTGGGCCAGCACGCTGGCGGCGGCCTGTGCCACGGTGCCCGCATGGGCCGGCATGATCAGGTGGGCGATTTCGCGGTAGAGCGGATCACGCTCGCAGAACAGGGCTTCGAGCCGGGCGCGCGGGTTGTCCACCTGCAGCAACGGGCGGTTGCGGTTGCGTCGCACGCGGCGCCACAGTTCGGGCAGCGCCGCGTCCAGATAGATCACGTGGCCGCGCGCGCGCAGCATTTCGCGGTTTTCGGGCCGCAGCACGATGCCACCGCCGGTGGCCAGCACAATGCCGCTGCGCTGGGTCAGTTCGTCGAGGATGCGGGTTTCACGGCGGCGGAAACCTTCTTCGCCTTCCAGCTCGAAGATGGTGGTGATGCGCACCCCGCAGCGCGATTCGATCTCGTGGTCGGTATCGAAAAACGGACGGCCAAGCCGACGCGCGACGGTTCGCCCGATCGTCGTCTTGCCGGCCCCCATGAAGCCGATGAAAAAGAGGTTGTCTGACGCGGATCGGGGTTCCAAAAGTGTGCGCCGTAGCGTGCCGTCCCATTCTTCGCAACGGTAGCACGTAATGGCGTTTTCGCCATAGCGCAGCCGATTTACGGGACGAAGCGGGATCGGCGCGCTTCGCCTCGCCGTGCTGCCGCCGCCTCTCAGTGCCCGGCCACGGTCTGGCCGGCCGGTTCGCCGCCGTCCACTGCGGCACCCGCCCCGGAGAACTGCTTGACCACCAGTGCCCCTGCGGCGATGAACGCCGGCACCGTCAGCAGCGTGAAGATCGCGTCGAAACCGAGGTGCATGCGCAGCAGTTCGGCGCCCAGCAGCGCACCGGCAATGCCGCCGAAGCGGCCGATGCCGAGCATCCAGGCCACGCCGGTGGCGCGGCCCTGCGTGGGGTAGAAGCTCGCTGCCAGCGTGGGCATCGACGACTGCGCGCCATTCATGGCCGTGCCGGCCAGGAAGATCAGCAGGCCGAGTACGAACTGGTCGCCGCCCGCGCCATGGCCCACCGTGTAGATCAGGACGCCGGTTAGCGCATAGGTGAACGCAATCACCTTGTTCGGGTTGAAGCGGTCCATGAACCAGCCGGCGGCAATCGTGCCGATGCCACCGCCGAGCGGGAACAGCGCGGTCAGCAGCGAGGCGCGCTGCAGCGTGAATCCGGCGTCCTTCATCAGCGTCGGCATCCAGCTGGTCAGCAGGTAGAAGATCACCAGGCCCATGAAGTACGTGAGCCAGAGCATGGCCGATCCCACGCGATAGCGGGGCGCCAGCACCGTGCCCACGGCCGACCTGGCTGCCGGCGCCGCCTCGTGGATCGTGAACACCTGTGCGGCGCCCAGCGCGGCGCCGGTCACGCGTGCCAGCACCTTGCGGATCTGGTCGGCGGGGTACTGGCGCACCACCATGTAGCGGATCGACTCCGGCAGGGCGGCCACCAGCACCACGGCCAGCACCAGCGGCACGATGCCGCCGAAGACCAGCACGCTGTGCCAGCCGAAATGCGGAATGATGGCTGCCGCGAAGAAGCCGCCACCAGCCGACCCCAGCGGGAAGCCGCAGAACATCGTGTTCACCAGGATCGCGCGGCGGCGGGCCGGTGCGTACTCGGACATCAGCGTCACCGCATTGGGCATCGCGGCGCCAAGCCCGACGCCCGTCAGGAATCGCAGCACGGTCAGCCACGTCACAGACGGCGCGAAGGCCGTGGCCAGGCTGCACGCGCCGAAGAAGAACACCGACAGCACCAGCACGCGCTTGCGGCCCACGCGGTCGGCCATCGGGCCGGCGAAGATCGCGCCAAAGGCCAGCCCGAACAGGGCGGCGCTCATGACGGGCCCAAGCGACGATTTTTCAATGCCCCACTCCTGGACAAGGGCCGGGGCGATATAGCCCATGGCCGCCGTATCGAAGCCGTCAATCGCGACGATGAGGAAACATAGAATCAGGATGAGCCACTGATACGCGGAGAAGCGGTGGCTGTCGATCAATGACTGCACGTCGAGCGTGCCAGTCGCGGGGCGCGGGGGCTGGGACATGGGGTCTCCGTTCTTCGGATCGTTTCAGGCCCGATCAGGCGGTCTGTCGGGCGTTTCTTGTTCGCGATTCGCCTTGTTTGTTCTAAAGGCGAACTCATGTTCTCGATAGGAACGGATCATACGCAGCGTTTTTCCAGGCGAAATATCGGCGTTAACCCGCAAGCGGGGTGGCGGCCGACCGGGGCCGAAGCGCGCTGGCCCGCGCGCCCAAAGGGCTGGCGGCGGGATGGAAGGGGTCCCAAGATTTTTTCGGCGCAGGCGGGACGAACGGCAAAAGTGCCGCGCGGGGATCAGGCCGGCGGCTCGATGACGGCTGAACGGCGGCCGGGATTGGCTCAGCCGGGCTGGGCCGCGATGCGCCGGATGGTTTCCGCAAACGCCTCGGCCACCGGGCCCAGCGTGCGGTCGCTTCGGCGTAGCAGGCCGATCGGTTCCTCGGTGCCTTGCGTATCGACCGGCAGCAGCACCATTTCGCCGGCCGCCACCGCCCGGCGCGTGGCCGACAACGGCGCGGCCCACACGCTGTCGCCCTGCTGCGTGAGCAGGCGGCCCAGGTAGGCGTCGGCGGTTTCCAGGCAGCCTTCGGGCAGCGCAAAGCCGTGGCGGGCCAGCAGGCTTTCGGTGCTGTGGCGCGGGATGGAGCCGACGGCCGGCACCACCATCGGCCACGCCACCACGTCGCGCAGGGTCGGGCGCGGCTGGGCCGCCAGCGGGTGTCCGGCACGCACGGCCAGTACCAGCGGCTCTGCCGCCAGCGATTCGAACCACAGGCCTTCCATGGCCGCCGGGTCGTCCATGCGGCCGATCACGACGTCGAGCACGTCGGCCTTGAGTAGGTCGATCAGCGTGCGGTTCATGCCGCTCTGCACGGCCAGCGCCACCTCGGGATGCGTGGTGCGGAACGCGGTCACGGCATCGAGCAGCAGCGCGGGCACGATGCTGGGCAGGGCGCCCACGCGGATGCGCTCGTGGCGCGTGGCGTCGGTGGCTGCGAGGCTGTCGGCGGCGGCGTCGATGTCCTCGATGATCCGCAGCGCATGGCGCAGGAACCGCATGCCGGCCGCCGTCAGGTTGGTGCCGGCCCGCTGGCGCACCAGCAGCCGGGCGCCGACCAGTTCCTCCAGTTCGGTCAGCGTCTTCGACACCGCCGGCTGCGTCAGGCCGAGCTGCTCGCCGGCCCGCCCCAGATGCTGCGCCTGGGCCACGGCTACGAAGCAGTGCAAGTGCCGCAGCCGGATGCGGCTGCGAAAGGCGTCAACGCCGGGGTGGGGTGCGGGAGGGCGTTCCATTATAAAAATTCATCGTAATTACGCCAAATCTCAATTTACATGACTTCTGACGTTGCATACAGTCCATCCCATCGATTCACACCAACAACGGAGACAGCGCGATGCCCCACCGCTCCGATCGCCCCGCCCAGTACCGCCGGCCGTACTGGGACACCCAGCCCGAATACCGTTTCGACCCCTATGCCTCGACGCAGCTGCGCTCGCCGGCCCAGCCGCTGATCGCGCTGCCGCAGTCGCTGTCCGAAGTCACGGGGCCGACGTTCGGTCCCGAGTTCGTCCGCGAGGGCGACAACGACCTGACCGTCGGCAACGGCGGCGAGCCGATTGGCGAGCGCATGCTGGTCACGGGCCGCGTGCTGGACGAAAACGGGCGCCCGGTTCCCAACGCGCTGATCGAGGTCTGGCAGGCCAACGCCGCGGGCCGCTACACGCACAAGCGCGACCAGCACGACGCGCCGCTGGACCCGCACTTTTCCGGCGAAGGCCGCACCATCACCGACGCCAACGGCCAGTACCAGTTCAAGACGATCAAGCCGGGCGCCTACCCCTGGCGTAACCACCACAACGCCTGGCGGCCGCAGCACATCCATTTTTCGCTGTTCGGCAACGCCTACGCCACGCGTCTGGTCACGCAGATGTATTTTCCGGGCGATCCGCTGCTGGCGTACGACCCGATCTTCCAGTGCGTGCCCGACGAGAAGGCGCGCAATCGCCTGATCGCCACGTTCGACTGGGAAACCACGGCACCCGAGTACGCGCTTGGCTACCGTTTCGATATCGTGCTGCGTGGCCGCGATGCCACGCCGATGGAGTAAGGCCATGCTGTACGCCACCGCATCCCAGACCGTAGGTCCGTACCTGCATATCGGCCTGACCGGCCTGAACTGCGCCGACCTGACCGCCGACGCGCCCGACCTGGCCGCGCAACGCATCGTGATCGAAGGCCGTGTGGTCGATGGTCGCGGCGAACCCGTGCCCGACGGCATGGTCGAGATCTGGCAGGCCAACCCTGCCGGCCGTTACCGTCATCCCGAAGATGCCCGCGAACTGCCGCTGGTGCCGGGCTTCACCGGCTTTGGCCGTGTGCCCACCGAGGCCGATGGCTCGTTCCGCTTCACCACGGTCAAGCCCGGCACCGTGCCCGATGGCGATGGGCGTCCGCAGGCGCCGCACATCATGGTGTCGGTCTTCACGCGGGGACTGGTCAAGCATGTGGCCACGCGCATGTACTTTCCCGAGGACACGGCCGCGCACGGCGCCGATGCGGTGCTGTCGCTGGTGCCCGCCGAGCGGCGCGACACGCTGATCGCCAGGGCCGAGGGCCAGAACCGCTACCGCTGGGACGTCGTGCTGCAGGGTCCGGGCGAAACGGTGTTCTTCGATATCTGATACGTCGCCATCGTTGCCCGCCTGGCATGAACGCGGCGCCGGCTCACACCGGTGCCGCGTTTTGCATCACAATCGGCGCATTCCTTGCCGGCAACTCAAACGGTTCGCCCCCAACCGACCATGCCAACGTTTTCCCGCCTGACCGATCCGATGTTCGGCAGCCCCGCCGTGCTCGATATCTTTTCCGACACCGGCACGGTGCGCCGCATGCTGGATGTGGAAGCCGCGCTGGCGCGCGCCGAGGCGCGCTGCGGCGTCATTCCCGAAGCGGCCGCCCAGATCATCGAACAGGTCTGTGCCGGCGACCCGGCCCAGGTCATCGACTTCGACGCGCTTGCGCAGGCCGCCGCCTCGGCTGGCAACCTGGCGATTCCGTTCGTCAAGCAGCTGACCGCCGCCGTGACGCAGCGCGATGCCGAGGCCGGCCGCTACGTGCACTGGGGCGCCACGAGCCAGGACATCATCGATACGGCATTGGTGCTGCAGCTTGCCGACGCCTTGCACGACATCGATGCCGGCCTGCTGGCGCTTGGCGATGCCTGTGCGGCGCAGGCCGCGGCCCATCGCGCCACGTCGATGGTGGCGCGCACCTGGCTGCAGCACGCGCTGCCCACCACGTTTGGCCTGAAGGCCGCCGGCTGGCTCGATGCCTTGCGCCGCGATCTGGCCCGACTCGACCTGGCGCGCACGCATGGGCGGGCGTTGCAGTTCGGCGGCGCGGCCGGCACGCTGGCCAGCCTGGGCGGCGATGCGCCGGCGGTGGCTGCGCAGCTTGCGCAGGGGCTGCAACTCGATCTCCCCGCGCTGCCGTGGCATGCGCACCGCGACCGCATGGTCGAAGTGGCCACCACGCTTGGCATGCTGACCGGCACGCTCGGAAAGATGGCGCGCGATATCTCGCTGCTGATGCAGACCGAAGTGGCCGAGGTGGCGGAACCATCGGGGCCGGGCCGGGGCGGCTCCAGCACGATGCCGCACAAGCGCAACCCGGTGGGCTGCGCGGCGGTGCTGACCGCGGCCGTGCGAATGCCGCCCCTGGTTGCCACGATGCTGGCCGGCATGACGCAGGAGCACGAGCGCGCGCTGGGCGGCTGGCAGGCCGAGTGGGACACGTTGCCGCAGATCGTCACGCTGGCAGCCGGCGCGCTGCGCCAGATGACCGACGTGGTGGCCGGCCTGCAGGTTGACGCTGCCCGCATGCGCCAGAACCTGGATATCACGCATGGCCTGATCCTTGGCGAAGCGGCCATGCTCGAGCTTGGCCGGCGCATCGGCCGGCTGCCCGCCCATCATCTGGTGGAGCAGGCGTCGCGTCGCACCGTGGCCGACGGTACGACGCTGCGCGACGCGCTGGCGCGCACGCTGGCCGACGATCCATCGCACCGGGGCCTGCTCGACGACGCCACGCTCGACCGGCTCAGCGACCCCGCGCAGTACGCGGGCCAATCCACAAGCTTCGCCGATGCCGCCGTGCAAGCCTGGCGGCACGCGCGGGCGCACCGCAACCACGCCTGACTGGAGACGACCTTGCCTTACCTCGATCACGCCGGTGCCCGGCTGTTCTATACCGTAGACGGCCCCGACACCGCGCCCGTCATCATCTTCTCGAACTCGATGGGTACCGACCACACCATGTGGAAGCCGCAGGCCGATGCGCTGGCCGGCCGCTTCCGCGTGGTGCGCCACGACATGCGCGGACACGGCCGATCATCGACCGATGCGTCCGAGGCAACGGTCGACGTGCTGGGTCGCGACGTCCTGGCGATCCTG
This sequence comes from Cupriavidus sp. 86D6, assembly GCF_057815095.1. Lineage (NCBI taxonomy): Bacteria > Pseudomonadati > Pseudomonadota > Betaproteobacteria > Burkholderiales > Burkholderiaceae > Cupriavidus > Cupriavidus sp. 86D6. The sequence goes on from NZ_JBYPSB010000003.1 coordinate 146,084, forward strand.
GACGCACTGCAGGTGGACCAGGCCGTGTTCTGCGGCCTGTCGATCGGTGGCCTGATTGGCCAATGGCTGGCCGTGAATGCCCCCGGGCGGTTCTCGAAAGTCATCGTCGCGAATACGGCGCCGAAGATCGGCACGGCGGACGCGTGGCGCGCGCGCATCGACGGCGTGTTGCGCGACGGCATGGCGCCGCTGGTCGATGCCTCGCTGGGCCGCTGGTTCACCGAGAACTTCCGCAGCACCGCGGGCGGCGCGCTGGACGACCTGCGCGCGGTGCTGCAGGGTCTGGACCCGCGCGGCTACGCGCTGGGCTGCACGGCGCTGCGCGACGCCGACCTGCGCGAGGCCGTGAAGACGATCGCGGTGCCGGTGCTGGTGATTGCCGGCAGCGACGATCCATCGACCACCGCCGCCGAGGGCAGGGCGCTGGCCGATGCCATCCCCGGCGCACGCTATGTCGAGCTGCCGGCCGCGCATCTTTCCAACCGGGAGCAGCCCGGGCGATTCACGGCGGCGTTGCTGGACTTCATCCATGGCCGCTTGCCCGTGACCGATGACCACGCGCGCTACGAGGCAGGGCTGTCGGTGCGCCGCGCGGTGCTGGGCAGCGCCCACGTGGACCGTTCACTGCAGAAGCTGACGCCGCTGAACGAGGAGTTCCAGAACCTGATCACGCGCTATGCGTGGGGCGAGATCTGGACACGCGAAGGCCTGCCGCGCCATACGCGCAGCCTGGTGACCATCGCGATGATGGTGGCGCTGAACCGTTCGGAGGAGCTGAAGCTGCATCTGCGCGCGGCGGCCAACAACGGGGTGACACGCGACGAGATCAAGGAGGTACTGCTGCAGACCGCGATCTACTGCGGCGTGCCGGCCGCCAATTCGGCCTTCCATATGGCCGAGGAAATCTTCGCGGAGGTTGACAAGGCGCGCGCCTGACGCGCGCGGCAGCGGCATCGGGGCTCAGCCCTCCCGCGTGGCGAATGCGGGAAGGCGCGCACGCCCCGATTCGCGGAACGCGGTGGGCGTCTGGCCCGCCAGCCGCGCAAAGAAGCGCGAGAAGTAGCCCGCATCCGAAAACCCCAGCGTCATGGCGATCTGCTTGATATCGAGATCGCTGAACAGCAGGTCGCGCTGGGCTTCCGCCAGCACGCGGGCGTGAATCAGCTGCAGCGCGCTCTGTCCGGCCAGCTGGCGGCAGATGCGGTTGAGCTGGGTCGGCGTGATGCCGATCGTGTCGGCGTAGTACGCCATCTCCTTCTGCTGGCGATAGTCGGTTTCCAGCAGCTGCTGGAACTGCTGGAAATGGCGCGCGGGCCGGCTGCTGGCACGCGTGGCGGCAGGTGCCGATGCCTCGGCAATGCGCGCGATGCCCACCAGTACCAGCGTGAGCAGCGCCGACAGCGCGGCGCCGCGCCAAGGGGCCACCGAGGCCATCTCCATCCTGAACATCGCCAGCGCACTGGCCAGCGGGTGCTTGCGCGCCACGCGCTCGTGGCGCGGATGCTCGAACAGCGGCAGCGTGCCCGGCACGCCGGCCAGCAGCGTGCGCAGGTAGCTGTCGGTCATCGTCACGATGATGCCGTCCACGTCCGGCGAGAACACGAACCCATGCACATGGTGGGGCGGCACGCAGATCAGCGATCCGCTGGCCAGGCGCTCGCGCCGGCCGTCGAGCAGCGCCTCGCCGCTGCCGCTGTGGATGTACAGAATTTGAAGGAATCGCTCGTGCCGGTGGGGTTTGATCTCCCACGCGTAGAGCTGGCTGCGCGACGCGATCGATTCGAAATGGAGCTGGTCCAGCAACGGCTCGGCGGAATTGACGCCGTAGAGCGAGTAGGTGGGGACGGTTCTCATGGGGGCGCGCTGCATGCTTCCGGGAATGTTCGAATTTTCACGTTCTTGGTTCGATCTGTCCATTCCGGCCAGGCACGCGAGGCTCTATCGTTGAGCCCAATAACCACATTCCAGATCAGGAGACACGCCATGGCCCCCAATGGCTCGCCGCATTCCCGTTCCACCCGCGTCGCCATCGTCGGCGCCGGCCCTGCCGGCCTGCTGCTCGGCCAGTTGCTGACCGTGGCCGGCATCGACAATATCGTTATCGAACAGCGCAGCCCCGAGTACGTGCTGGGCCGCATTCGCGCGGGCATTCTCGAATGCGTGACCGTGGAGGCGCTGCGGCGCGCGGGGGTCGATGGGCGCCTGCGCGAGGAAGGATTGGTGCACCACGGCATCGAAGTGTCGTTCGGTGGCGCGCGGCACCGGATCGACTTTCACGCGCTGATTGGCCGCGACGTGACCGTGTACGGCCAGACAGAGGTCACGCGCGATCTGATGGCGGCGCGCCAGGCGGCCGGCGTGCCAACCGTCTACGAGGCGCAGGACGTTGCACTGCACGATTTCGATGGCGGACGCCCGCGCGTGTCGTATCGCAAGGACGGCGTCGAGCACGAGGTGGTCTGCGACTTCATCGCCGGCTGCGACGGGTTCCACGGTGTCAGCCGGGCCAGCGTGCCCGCCCCATCGAAGCGGATCTTCGAACGGGTGTATCCGTTTGGCTGGCTGGGCATCCTTTCGGACACGCCGCCCGTGGCCGACGAGCTGATCTACGCCAGTCACGAACGCGGATTTGCGCTGTGCAGCATGCGCTCGAAGACGCGCAGCCGGTATTACGTGCAGGTGCCGTCGACCGAAAAGCCGCAGGACTGGTCCGACGCACGTTTCTGGGACGAACTGCGCAGCCGGCTGGACCCGCAGGCGGCGGAATCGCTGGTCACGGGGCCGAGCATCGAAAAGAGCATTGCGCCGCTGCGCAGCTTTGTGTGCGAGCCGATGCGTTACGGACAGTTGTTCCTGGCCGGTGACGCCGCGCATATCGTGCCGCCGACCGGTGCCAAGGGCCTGAACCTGGCCGCCAGCGACGTGCTCTACCTGGCTGACGGCTTTATCGCGCACTACCTGCACGATGATTCGCACGAGCTGGATCGCTATTCCGCGAAGTGCCTGGGCCGGGTGTGGAAGGCCGAGCGGTTCTCGTGGTGGATGACATCGCTGCTGCACCGCTTTCCGGATGCCGACGACTTTGCACACCGCATCCACCAGGCCGAGCTTGAGTATCTGGTCAGCTCCGAGGCTGCATGCCGGTCACTGGCGGAAAACTATGTCGGGTTGCCACGCTGAAGGGGCGTATCCATATGCAGAGAATATGAATAGATAGGTTGGCATATATTTTACGTGGCATCACCCCGGTGATACCGTCTCGCTCCAGCATGCCGGCACAAGTACCGGCTGTACTGGAGGAGACGAACGATGACAACCGGATACATGGGCAGCCACCCTGCGTTGCGGCTGGCCGCTGCATTGTCAGTGGCACTGCTGGTGTCCGCCTGCGGCGGCGGCGAGGATGCCCCCGCCACGGCCAGCCCAGGCAACACGGGCAACACCGGGGCCGGCAGTGATGCGGGACCGGCACCGACCGCGCCGGCGCTCAGTGCGCTGGAGGCCTGCAACGCGCTCAATGGCGCGAGCCTGCCGGCGTCGAGCCTGGCCTTGGCTTCGGGCGGCGCCATCGTCAGCAAGGCCACGCTGATCGCGGCCGATGCCCCCGGCAACACGCTGGGCGAGTACTGCCAGGTGCGCGGCGCGATTGCCCCGGTCGATGCGTCGGCGTCCAGCATTCAGTTCGCCGTCAATCTGCCCACGCAGTGGAATGGCAAAGGCATCCAGTTCGGTGGTGGCGGTTTTGACGGCACGCTGATCGACGGCACCGAGACCGTGCGCTTTGCCTTGCCCGGCGACCCCGCACCGCTGTCGCGTGGCTACGCCACGTGGGGCGACGACTCGGGTCACCAGAGTTCCAGCATCACCGATGGCCGCTTTGCCACCAATGACGAGCAACTGGCCAACTATGGCGGCGACACGCTCAAGAAGACGCACGATGTGGCGATCGCGCTGATCACGCAACGCTATGGCAAGGCGCCGGTGCGCGCGTATTTCCTCGGCACCTCGACGGGCGGCCGCGATGCGCTGCGCTATATCCAGCGATGGCCGGCGGACTACGCCGGCGTGATCGCCAACGAGCCCGCGCTCAACTACACGGGTACGCGGCTGTCGAACGTGGCCGTGGGCCGGGCGCTGTACCTCAATGGCGGTGCAGGCTGGCTCAATATCAACAAGACGCTGATGGTGCAGAAGGCGGCCATGGACGCGTGCGACACGCTCGACGGCGTGGCCGACAAGGTCGTCAGTAACGTGGAGGGCTGCCGCGTCGGCGCCATGCAGGTGCTGGCCAGCCTGCGTTGCGCGGGGGGCGCCGATACCGGCGACACCTGCCTGTCCGATGCGCAGATCGCCACGGTCAAGACCATCGAGCAGCCGCTGCAGCTCGGCTATCCGCTGGCCAATGGCGTGACGGTTGCCGGCGGCTACAACCTCATGGAAGGCGCGCTGGTGGCGGGGCCATTCACCACGCGCGACCTCGGTACGCGTGCGGTGCCCGGCAATCCGGCCACCACGGCAGACGCCAACATGTACGTGACCGGCGACCAGTGGGTGAAATACTTCGTCACCCGCAACGCCACGTTCGACGCGCTGACCTTCGATCCGGCCAGCCCGGGCAGCTGGACGTCGCGCGTGCAGGCCGTGTCGGCGCTGACCGACGCCACGAATCCCGACCTGTCAGCCTTTCTGGCCAGGGGTGGCCGCCTGATCATGCTGCACGGTCTGGCCGACGAAGTCATCAGCCCCAATTCCACCATCGCGTGGTACAAGGCCGTCATTTCGCAGGTGGGGCAGGCGGCGGTGGACCAGGGCATCCGGTTCTATACCGTGCCCGGCATGGGCCACGGTACGGGCAGCTTCCTGCCGGCGTGGAATTCGCTGACCGCACTCGAAAACTGGGTCGAGATGGGCGCGGCGCCGGGCACCCGTGAAGTGATGGACACCAACGTGGGCACCTACGGCCGCACCCGGCCGCTGTGCCAGTATCCGTCGTGGCCCAGGTACAAGGGCACCGGCAGCGCGGACGCCGCCGTCAACTACACGTGCGAAGGGGCTTCGGGCATCGTGCAGTCCTGTCTGAACCTGCCGTCGGTGGCCACCACCTGGAAGGGCGGCAACACCAATGGCGAGGAACTGTCGGTCCGCATCGACCCCGCCACGCTCAAGTACACCGTGACGATCGATGCCAGCGCCCAGCGTGCGGCCAGCACCGTGCTGAGCGGACAGCTCGTCTCGCTGGGTGGCTGCACGTACGCCAGCGATGAAAACGGCGCGCAGTTCTCGTTGACCGGCGGCGGTGTGCTGGCGGGCGGCGTCAAGCCGGTATCGGGGGGCGGGTTCCTGCCGCTGGTGGCGTTCCAGAACGTCTCTGCCGACTACAAGGCGGTGGCCGATATCTACAACGTCAACGGCATCCAGACCGCCGTCGCCGACGGATCGGTCACGGTGCGCAACGGCTCGGCGCGGCTGCGGTCGTCGGCGGCCACCTGGCAGACGTGCGCGGCCACGGCCAGCGGCGGCTATATCGTCTATGACGCCGCGTGTACGAACACGACCAAGGGCTACATCGTCTGGAACGCTGCCCGCAACGCGTTCGATTACTTCGTGGGCGGCACCATCGCGGCCGGTGATGGCGTGCTGAGCGGGTCGCTGATCAGCGGCATGGTCAATGGGGCGCCGGTACCGGTGGTCCTGACGCGCTCGGCCACGGCGTACGGCATGAACATTTACGCGCAGCAATCGACGGCCGGCCTGGCGGCCGGCGCCGCCGATGGCGCCTATCGCGTGATGGCCACCACAGGCGAGCAGGTCAATGCCGACCTGAACGGCACGCGCATCGTGCGTAACGGGGCGTCGGGCACGCTGGCCTATAACAGTCCGGTGCCGGGCGTGATCGGTGCAACGGGTGGGGTGGTCGCGTCCTACCTGTACAACAGCGGCCTGCTGATCGGCACGGCCGCCGGGCGCTTCGAGGTTGGGCTGCTGCACTGACGCCCGCCGCGTTGCCAGGGGATCGCCCCCGTGCTCGCGGGAGCGTTGCGGCGATCCCGGCTGGCAGCTATTCGTCTTCCTGCGCTGTCTTGCGGTGGCGTGTGGCGATGCGGTGGGTCAGCGCCACCAGTGCCGTCAGCGCGGCGTCATCCTGGCCCTCGCGGTAGCCGAGCGTCAGCGGTGCGCGCAGCCGGTCGGCCTCGACCATCCGGCAGTAGGCCACGCCGTGACGGTTCAGGCCGGCCATCGATGCCGGTACCACACTCACGCCGGCGCCGGCCGCGACGAGATTCAGGTTGGTCAGCATCCGTTCGACTTCGGCGCCGATGCGTGGCGTGAAGCCAAGCGCCTCGCATTCGCGCAGCAGGTCGCCGTACATGCCCGGCGCGCCCGGTCGCCGTACCAGGATGAACGGGTCGGATGCCAGCTCGCTCAGCGACACAGGCGCCCCAGCGTTCTGGCCGCGCAAGGCACGGCGCCGCAGCAGGGCGTGATCGAGCGGCAAGGCAATCACCATTTCCTCTTCCAGCAGCAGGTCGAAGCGCACGCCCTCGGGATGCGATACCGGTGCGCGCAGCAGGGCGGCGTTCAGCGTGCCGTCGGCCAGCCGTTCGATCGCTTCCGCGGCGTTGCATTCGGTCAGGGACAGCGCCACGCGCGGAAAGTGCCGGCGGCAGGCGCGCAGTACCTCGGGCGTGAGCTTGTGGGCGGCGGCGGAACTGGTGAAGCCGATGGCCAGCGCCCCTTCGTCGCCCCGCGCCATGCGCTGCATGCGTGCGCGCATCTGCTCGACCCGGGCGAACAGGTCCACCGCATCGGCATGCAGCGCCGTGCCGGCAGGCGTGAGCGCCACGCCGCGCGGCAGCCGTTCGAACAGGGTCACGCCAAGTTCGGCTTCCAGTGCCTTGAGTTGCTGCGAAAGCGGAGGTTGCTGAATGCCAAGCTGTTCGGCGGCGCGCGTGACGGACCGGGTTTCCGCCACGGCCAGGAAGTAACGCAGGTGTCTCAGTTCCATGGATCTATATCCAGAACATATGGAATTCTTGTGAGGCATATATTTTACGTGCGGCCGGCGTGGCCGTAGTATTGGCGTTTCGCCCGATGCGCGCGGGCGGCCAGAACATCAAAGGAGACAGCTTCATGCGCCGCATTACGCAATATTTGGCCGTCACCGCCTTGGTCGCGGCGGTCTCGGTGCTGGCCGGTTGTGCCGGCCAGACCGGCACAACGGCTGCCATGGCTGCCACACCCGGCGCGCCCGGCGCACCGGCAGTCAAGCCCCAGTGGCAGCGCGTGCACCTGGGCAATGGGGCCGGCTATGACTTCCCGGTCTATGCCAATCACGCGCTGAACGGCGACCTGCGCGGTATCCGCGAAGTGGTGTTCGTCCAGCATGGCTTGCAGCGCAATGGCGACGACTACTACGACGCGGGCGCGGCCTTGTTGAAGGCCAGCGGCCGGAACCCCGACGAGGTGCTGCTGGTGGCGCCCAATTTCCCGGGCACGCCCGACGCCGCCAAGCATTTCGACAACATGCCGGTGTGGACGGTGCAGGGCTGGATCGGCGGCGAAGACGCGGTGTCCGGCCCCGGCGCCGGCGTCAGTTCTCTGCAGGTGATCGACGATCTGCTGGCCTACGTCACCGACAGGCAGCGCCTGCCGATGGTGCGCAAGGTCACCGTGGCCGGCCATTCGGGCGGGGCGCAGATCGTGCATCGGTACGCCGTGCTGAACAACGTGGACGAGACGGTGCGGGCGTCCGGCATCGACCTGCGCTACGTGGTGGCCAATCCGTCGTCCTATCTGTACTTCACGCCGGACCGTCCGGTGGCGCCGGATTACCGCCGCTTCGCGCCATACAGCACCAGTACCTGTGCCGATTACGACAAATACCGCTATGGCATGCGCGACATGGTGGCTTACGCGCGCGGCGCCGATGGCATGACGCTCTATCGGCGCTACATGCAGCGCCAGGTCACCTACATGGTGGGCAGCGAAGACAACGATCCGAACCATCGGGTTCTGGACAAGGCTTGCGGCGCCGAAGCCGAAGGTCCCACGCGCCTGCAGCGGGCACGCGCTTACTGGCGCTATGAGCAGGTGCTGGCCACGCCGGGGCAGCCCAGCGCGCACCGGTCGTTCGAGGTGGTGGGCGTGGGGCATGACCAGGCCCGCATGTTCGGTTCGCAGTGCGGCGCGCAGGCGGTCTTCGGCATGGACCCCGCCGCCAACCGCAACGGGGCGGCCTGTCGCGCCCCGCAGCAATGAGATGACGGGCGCCTGGACACGTTGATATCCGTCCGGCGGGTTTGCCCGGGCGGCAGACGTTGGCGCGCGGTGCTACGATGCCGCAGTTTTCCCGACACATGCCGCCGCCTTCATGTCAGTTCGTGCTCGCCGGCGCGTCATTGCGGCATTGCTGGCCATGCCGTTCGCGCGTCCCTGGCGGCCTGCCGCCGCTGCCCCGTTTCCGTCTGAGGCTCCGCCCCTGCATCTATTGGTGGGCTATGCCGCCGGTGGCGGCGCGGACCATGTCGCGCGCATCGTGGCGGACGGTCTTGGCGCCGACGGCGAACCCACGGTCGTCGACAATCGACCGGGTGCCTCTGGCCAGATTGCGATGCATGAAGCCGCACGCGCCGGCGCCGACCGCCAGACACTGCTACTTGGCACGGTCGGCTCGGTCAGCATCGGGCCGCTGCTGGCCAGCAGCCCCGAGGCGCCGGCGCGCCAGCTGCATCCGCTGGCGATCGTTGCCAGCACGCCCCACGTGCTGCTGATGGCGGGCGACGGCACGCGCTCGCAGCCGGAACAGGCTCGCGCCACGCTGCAACGCCTGCTCGACGATGCCCGGCAACGTCCCGGGGACATCGCCTATGCCTCGCTTGGCATGCACTCCAGCGCCCATCTGGTGGGTGAACTGATGTGCCGGCAGGCCGGCGTCTTCATGGCCCATGTTCCGTATCCCGGCAGCGCGCGTGCGCTGGTGGACTTGCAGGGCGGGCACGTGGCAGTGCTCGTCAGTACCTTGCAGGCCGCGTTGCCATTGATGCGGCAAGGCCGCGTGCGTGCCCTGGCGGTGACGGGCCGGGCGCGTAGTCCGTTGGCGCCGGCGGTGCCGACATTCGCCGAAGCGGGCATTGCCGGCATGCAGCAAGACGCCTGGTATGGCGTGCTGGCGTCCCCTGGCGTGCCAGAGGTACGCCGCATCGCGTTGTCCGCGCGACTGGCCCGGCTCCTGCGCGAGCCATCGCTGCGGCAGCGCCTGGCGCAGGACGGCGCCGAGCCGCTGAGCCTGACCGGCCGGCAGGCCATCGACTATCTCGAACAGCAGCGTGAAGTGTGGCGGCAGGCGTTGGCGGTGGTGTCGGGCCGGCTGGGCTGAGCAGGGGATTGCAAGCCGGAGCAAATAAGCAAGATACGCCTGCCCGACTAGAACGAAAGACGCCGGAACATCCATGGCGGATGTTCCGGCGCGGGGTCCCGCTTCCATGAGGCCGCGTCCTGACTTCAGACGTGGTGTGACAACCGTGGAGATGTCACTGCGGGGCCCGGAAAGGAGAGGAAGTCGGCAGGATTACTGCTGACGGTTCTTCTGCTGCTGGGAGCCTTGCTGCGATCCCTGCTGGCTGCCTGTGCCGCTTTGCTGCTGGTGCTGGCCGGAGCTCTTGTCCTGGTTGCCCATCTGACCACCACCTTGCTGGCGTTGCTGATCCTGGCTACCTTGCTGCTGGTTGCCGCGCTGGCCGCCTTGCTGCTCCTGCTGCCTTTGTCCCGATTGGGATTGGCCACCTTGCTGTCCGGATTGGCTACCTTGCTGCTGTCCCATTGCTGTCTCCAAGTCCAAGTCGCGGCGGGCTGCCGCATTGGATAGCGCAGCAATCCGCGTGCCAAACGCCAAAGTCGGGGGTATGGCATCTGGCAGACATGCAGGTAACCCATGCGAGACATGCGCTTTGCCCCGATTTACAACGCATGCATGCTTTTCACGCGGGAAGGGCCGCAGGGCATGCGAGCCTGCCTGCCGACGTGGGCGCATGCTCTCGGGCATCGGCCTGCCGTACGGACCTCGGCACACCACGTGTCGTCCTTGAAGGGCTTTGGAACGCTATTTGCAGCGTCATGGGCAAGCTGCCGGTGACCGTGCAAGCCGTACAGGCCATACAAGCCGTACGCGCGCCAGGCGCGCTGCCCATGGTTCCGGCAATCATCCATCTGCGAATCCAACGCAAACAAGGAGAGCGCCCATGAAAATCGTACCCAAGCTTCGCATTGCCCTGACGGTTGCCGCGCTGGCTGCCGCCGGCGGCGCCCACGCACTCGACAATGGCGGCTTCATGAAGATTGCCGACAAGAGCACGACCAGCGGATCGGCAATGCACCCGGCCCCTGCCAACAATGCGGCGGGCACGTCCGGCCGTACCGACGGTGACCGCACGACCGGGGCTACCACTGAATCCAGGACGGATGCTGGCGCGGACAATGCCAAGCAGGCCGTGACGGACGGGGCCCTCACAACCAAGATCAAGACCAAGCTGCTGGCGACCAAGGATCTGAAGTCCACCGGCATCCACGTCAAGACCAAGGATCGGGTGGTGGACCTGAGCGGTTCGGTGCCGAGCGCCGAACAGAAGCAGATGGCCGTGGACACGGTGAAGTCGGTGGAAGGGGTGGATTCCGTGAAGGACAACCTGAAGGTGTCATCACGCTGAGGCAGGAAGGTGTTGCCGTCCGAGATTGGTAGTAACGGTTGATGATGCGCGGCGACCCAGGTCGCCACTGCGCTGAGCCGCGACTCTCCCACGTGTCGCGGCTCTTTTTCGTGTGCGTCGGGCGGGGGGCGTGGGGGCGACCTGCATCACGGACGCCCGGGCTCAGGCGGCCTTGCGGGCGGTGGTGCGGGCGGTGGTGCGTGCGGTGGCCTTGACTGTTTTCTTCGCGGTCGCTTTGCGCGCGGGGGCTTTCTTTGCGGTGCTCGCGGCGGTCCGGGCGTTGCGCTTGGCGGTGGCAGACGCGGTGGCAGACGACTTCGGCGAGGCCTTCGTGCCTGCTGGCCGCCCGGTGGTGCCCGGTTTGCGGTTGCCCGCCGCACCGCGTCGGACGGTTTTCTTGCGCGCTGTGGTGGCTGCTTCCGCGGGCTCGCCATCGTTGGCTGACGTCTCTCCAGCGGCTGCGCCACGCTTGTCCCGTTGTCCCAGGCTCTGCTTGAGCAGCGCCATCATGTCGATCACCTTGGCACCCTTGCGCGCGGGCGCGGTGGCCTCGTCGGCGGCAGGCGTCAGCAGATGCGTCTTGCCGGCCTTGACCCGGGCGTGAATGCGGGCCAGCAAGTCCTCGCGATAGGTGTCGTGGTATTGCTCGGGGTGGAAGTCCTCGCTCATGTCTTCCACGAGCCTGGTGGCCATCTGTACCTCGCGGGCGCTGGCGGCGTGCTTCTTGCCGCCGGGCAGGCTCAGGTCGGCCACCGGCACCACTTCGTCGGCGAAGCGCATCGTGTTGAGGACCAGCGCCTTGCCGGCGACCAGCAACGCCGCCAGATGCTGGCGGTTGCGCAGCACCACCAGCGCCAGGGCGGCGCGTCCGGTCTTGCGCATGGTTTCGTGCAGCAGTGCATAGCCGCGTTCGCCGCGCTTGTCCGGCTCCAGGTAGTAAGGGGTGTCGAAGAAATAGGGCGGAATCGCGGCGGCGTCCACGAAGCTGACGATATCCACGGTCTGGGTGGCTTCCACGTTGGCCTGCCGGAAGTCCTCGTCAGTCAGGACGACGTACTCGTCCTTTTCGTACTCGTAGCCCTTGACGATATCGTCGCGCTCCACCGGCTTGCCGGTGTGCTTGTTGATGCGCTGATACCCCACCGGCGCCATGTCGCGCTTGTCCAGCAAGTCGAGATCGAGCGACTGCGTGCGTGACGCAGGCTTGACCGATATGGGGATGTTCACCAGCCCGAAGCTGATGGCGCCTTTCCAGATTGCGCGCGACATGGTCGGTCAGCCGATCACGCCGCGCGGGGCCGCCAGGCCCGCGCGCTGCGGCGGTGGTGGGGGCAGGTCGCCGGGAGGCGGATCGTTGACCGGTTCCGGCGTCGTGTCAGGCGGCTCCGGCGGCGGCGTTTCCGGCTTCGGTGGTGTGATATCCGGTTCGGGTGTGATATGCATTGCGTTCCTTGTGCGGGCGCTTGCTCCTCAGGCGTCCAGTTCCTCGAGCAGGCGCGTCAGTGCGTTGAGATCCGCTGGCTTCACCAGATGCATGTCGAAGCCGGCGGCGCGGGTACGGCGCCGGTCGTCGGGCTGGCCGAATCCGGTCAGCGCCACCAGCCGGGCATTGCGCAGTTCGGGAATCTCGCGCAGCCGCCGGGCGGTTTCGAAGCCGTCCATGGTCGGCATGCCCAGATCCAGCAGGACGACGTCCGGTCGCACGCTGGCGGCGCACGCGATGGCGCTCTGGCCATCGGGCGCGGTCACCACGGTGTGCCCCAGCGTCTCCAGTGTCATCGTCATGGCCTCCAGGGCGTCGATGTTGTCATCCACGAGCATGATCGTGTGCGCGGCCGTGGAGGCCACGCGGGTCTTGCCGCTCGTCGGATGCCAGGTCTGCCAGGGCTCCACTGGCAGTTCGACGATGAAGGTACTGCCAAGGTTCCGGCCCGGGCTTTCGGCGCTGATGCGTCCGCCGTGCAGGGTCACCAGTTTCTGGACCAGCGTCAGGCCGATGCCGGCGCCTTCACGCGCGGCAAAGGCATCGGGGTCCGTGATGCCCGCCTGCGGGTCTTCGGCCTGGGCCTGCTGCGATGGCTGAGCGGGCTGCTGCGCCGCGCGTTCGGCAGCCAGCCGGTCATCGTGTTCGCCGGCGCCGTGTGCGTCCGCGTCGCCGCCGCCCGCTGCAGGCGCCAGCGGGTCAAAGAGTTGCCGCTGCATGTCTGTCGACAGCCCGTTGCCGTTGTCGCGCACGCGCACCACGACCTTGCCATCGGAGGCCGTGGCCTCGACGGCGATCTGGCCGCCTTCGGGCGTGAACTTGGCCGCGTTGTGCAGCAGGTTGGCAAAGATCTGCGTGAGCCGCACCATATCGCCCCGCACCGGCAGCGGCTGCTCCGGCAGCGCCAGGCGCAGCGTGTGGCGGCGCGATTCCAGCAGCGGCCGCACGGTTTCCACCGCCGTGTTCAGGGCGCCGCGCAGTTCCACCAGGTCGCGGCGCAGGGTGATCTTGCCCTGGTTGAAGCGAGACACATCGAGCAGTTCGTCCACCAGGCGGGTGAGGTGATGCAGCTGGCGGCTGATGATGTCGCGCGCGCGGAACATGTCTTCGCGGCTTGGCGAAAACTGCTGAAGCAGGTCCACGGCGCTGCGCATCGGCGCCAGCGGATTGCGCAGTTCGTGCGCCAGCATGGCCAGGAATTCGTCCTTGCGGCGCTCTTCGTTATGCAGGGTGCGCTCGGCGCGGTTGTGGCGCGTAACGTCCTGGCAGATGCCGGCCACGCGCAGGCATCGCCCATCGGCGCCGCGTACCGGGAACGCCCGCATATGCACTTCGCGGATCTCGCCGTTCGGGCGTTCGAGCTGGAATTCCGAATCCAGGCGGCCGTCGCGCAGCATGCTCTGCCATTCGGCTTCCAGGCGCGCGCGATCGTCCGATGTCACCCACTTCAGCCAGCAGGTGGGATCGTGCTTGACCGAATCGGCCGGGCGGCCCCACAAGGCCTCGAAGGAGGGACTCATGAACAGGAAGCGGTTGGCCGCGGGATCGATGATCCAGACCACATCGGCGAAGGCCTCGGCCAGTTGGCGGAACAGGTCTTCGTTCTCGTGCAGCGCCTGCGAGGTGCGCCGGTAGGCGTCCTCGGCGCCCCGCATGCGCAGCAGCGCGTTGATGTTCGACACCAGTTCCTCGGGCTCCACCGGTTCCACCAGAAAACTGTCCGCGCCGCCGTCCAGCGCCTGCACGCGGCGATGCGAGTCCGTCACGCCGGGCGAGGTCAGCAGCACCATGGTCCGGGCAGTCTGCGGATCGCTCTTGATCAGGCGGCAGACGTCCAGGCCATCGATGTCGGAAAGCGGGCCCGCCAGCAGCACCAAGTCTGGCGCGTGCTGACGAACCAGCGACAGCGCGGCCTGGCCGTCGGATGCCTCTAGCACGGCGAAGTCCGCGCGGTTCAGGATACGGCTCTTGACGTAGCGCGGCCCCTCGCGGCCCTCGACATTGAGGACGAGCGGTCGACGCGTCGGGTGGTGGGCAGGCGTGGCATTCATGGCTGACGGGCGGCAGACAACGCCGCTTTGGCTTTGATCATGGCAAAGTCGGGCGAGCGCAGGGCACCAACCGGCGCGACGCGGCCCGAAGCGGCGTCCCGAGGTGGCGCCGACCTATCCTGAATTGTAGTTTTTACCTTCATTCCGCCCATATCGATTGTATTTATGACATTGGTGCGTTGCGCGGCCGGCAAACGTCAGCCGCCCGGGGCGTAGACGTGCAGCCGCATACCTGCGGCGCGTGCGTCCGCCGGGGAAGCCAGCAGATAAGCCAGTGCGAGCATCAGCACGCCGATCAGGGCGCGCTGCCAGAATTCGCTCGAGTACCAGGGATCGGGGTCTTGTTTCATCGTTTCCAGTCCAACCGGGGCGGCGACAGGCCCGGGTTCTGGGTGCAGTGTGGCAAGAACCGTGCCGCACATGGCGCGATGGCTGACAGACGGACGCCGACAGGGGACGGGCGTTGTGGCGTGGGGGAGGCGTGCGCCGCGCTTCAGGCGGCGACGAGCTGCCTGCGGGCCTGGGTCAGCGTCTGGCGAACCTTGTCGTGGCCAGCCCAGGGGTCGTGGCGCGCCAGTTCGTCCAGGCGGCTCGCCACGTTGGCGATCGTCCATTGCGCGGCGCCCGTCAGGTCATCCAGTTCATCCCAGCTGACAGGAATCGACACGCCGAGGCCGGGACGCGCCCGCGCCGAGAAGGCGGCCGCCGTGGTAGCGCCGACACCATTGCGCAGGTAATCAATGAAAATCTTGCCAACCCGGTTGCGCGGACCGCTCTTTGACACAAAGCGTTCGGGGATCGTGCGGGCCATGTGCGTCACCGCGTCCTGCGCGAAGTCGCGCACGGCATCCCAGCCCGCGCGCGCGGCCAGCGGCACCACCACATGCAGCCCCTTGCCGCCGCTGGTTTTCAGGAAGCTCTGCAGCGACAGTGCGTCGAGCAGCGCCTTGACCAGGCTGGCCGCCTCCTGGATCTCGCGCCAGCTGACGCCTTCGCCCGGGTCGATGTCGAAGACGATCTGGTCGGGCTTGTCGATGTTGCGCGCCCTGGCATTCCAGGTGTGGAATTCCACGACGTTCAGCTGCGCCGCTTCCACGATGGCGGCGGCCGAGGTGATCTCCAGCAGGGGCGGATGGCCGGGCCAGAGTTCGGGGTCCAGGGCGTTGACGCCCTTCAGGTGCAGCGTGTCGCCATGGCGCTGGAAGAACTGCTCGCCGTCGATGCCGGAGGGCGCGCGAACCAGCGCCAGCGGGCGCCCGCGCAGGAACGGCAGCATCAGATCGGAGGCGTGGGCGTAGTAGCCGACCAGATCGCCCTTGGTCAGCCCGGTGGACTTGTCGATCACGCGGTCGGCATGGCTGACCACGACATTGCCGATGGCGGCCTTGGCGCCTTTTCGCGCGGGCGCACTTGCGGTGGTCTTGGTGGCGGCGCTGGTGGCGGCCTTGGTGGCAGTCTTGGTAGCAGTCTTCGTGGCGGCTTTCATGGCGGTCTTTCCCGAGGGCGTGCGGCCCGGCGCGTCCGCCTTGGCGGGCACCTCCAGCGTGACCGAGGCCGCCGGCTTGTCGGTGCGCAGGGCGTGGAACACGGAATGGCGAATGCGCCCTTCGCGGGTCCAGGCGCCGAAGGTCACCTCGGCCACCAGCCTGGGCTTGACCCAATGGCCCTTGATGCCGCGCGGCAGCGGGTCGAACGGCGTGTCGTCGGTGCGCAGCGGTTCGAGCTGCTTGCGCAGCGCATCGAGCATGGCCGTGTCGAAGCCGGTGCCGACATTGCCGACATAGCGCAGTTTGCCGTCGGCATCATGCACGCCCAGCAGCAGCGATCCGAGCCCGCTGCGGCTGCCCTTGGGGTCGGTGTAGCCGCCGATCACGAATTCCTGCCGGTTCTGGCACTTGAGCTTGATCCATGACGGCGCGCGCGAACTGACGTAGGGCGCATCCACGCGCTTGCCGATGATGCCTTCGAGCTTCATGCGGCACGCTGCATCGAGCATGTCGGCCGGGGCGCCTTCGAAGTTGTCGCTGAAGCGCACGCGGCCCGACGTGTGACTGGCCAGCAGCCCGCGCAGCAGGGCCCGTCGCTCGGCCAGCGGCACCGCGCGCAGGTCATGCCCGGCAAACCAGGGCAAGTCAAACACGTAGAACTGGATCGATTCGGCATGCGCGGTTTCGAAGGCATTCTGCAGCGCCTGGAAGTCGGTGATGCCGTCCTTGTCCACCACGACGATTTCGCCGTCGAGCCAGCCGTCGGGCCAGCCCAGCGCGGCGATCTCGGCCGCGAGCGCGCGCAGCTTCGTGGTCCAGTCGTTGCCATTGCGGGTGAACAGCCGTACATCGGCGCCGTCGATGCGCGCCACGATGCGGTAGCCGTCGAACTTGATCTCGAATTGCCATTGGCTGGGGTCGGCGGGCGGCTTGTCGACCAGCGTGGCCAGCTGCGGCGCCAGCGCCAGGGGCAGGGCGGCCTTTTTGGCGCCGGCTGGCAGCGCGGGCATCTTGCTGTCGGCCTTGTCGCCTTGGCTGCCCGTCTTCGACGTCTTTTTCGAGGCTGGCTTGTCCTTCCCGGTCGCGGCCTTTTTCGTCGGCGCCTTGGCCGTGCCGGCCAGCACGCTGTCGGGCATGGCCTCCACCACGTCGAACTCCGACGCGGGCCGCGCGTATTCGTCGCGCTCCTTGATCAGCAGCCATGCGTTGTCGTCGCGCGCCTTCTTGCCGCCCATGCGTACCAGCGTCCAGTGGCCCTGCAGCTTTTCACCGCGCAGTTCGAACTTGAGCTTGCCGTCCCGATAGCCGGCCTCGGGGTCCGTATCGGGAATCCATTCGCCGCGATCCCAGACGATCACCGTGCCCGCACCGTAGTGGCCGGCGGGGATGACCCCCTCGAAATCGGCGTAATCGAGCGGATGGTCTTCCACGTGCACGGCCATGCGCTTGTCTGCCGGATCGTAGCTGGGACCCTTCGGCACGGCCCAGCTCTTGAGCGTGCCGTCCAGTTCCAGCCGGAAGTCGTAATGCAGCCGGCGCGCCGCGTGCTTCTGGATGACGAACGGGTGGGCGCCGTTGCCGGCGGCGGCCTTGCCCTTGCCGGCCTTCGCGGTCCGAGGGACCTGCTTGCCGCTCGGTTCCGGCGTGGCCGCAAAGTCGCGCTTGCGCTGGTACTTGCCCAGCGGGGAGTCTGTCGAGTCGGAGGCTGCAGCGGACTTGGCCATGGGACGGGGTCTGAGGCGGTGGAGTCATTTCAGCTTAGGCAGCGCCCCCCACGTGCGAAAGCGGGGGCCGTCCTACAACGGGGGGGCGGATTTTTCCCGGGTTTGTTTCCGGGTTTGTAATTCCTGACCGGACTTGCTGCGGTGCACATCGGCGCACGCGGCTGCCCCGTGCGGGCACGGGATGTGCGATTGGCAGCAACGGGCTTGGGCCCAATCCTTTCCATCCCCAGCTAGAGAGGCAACATGAAGACGCTGAAGAAGATTGGCTCGCAGGTCATCGTGCTGACGGGCGCCACGAGCGGCGTGGGACTTATCACCGCCCGCAAGGCTGCCGCGCTGGGCGCCAGGCTGGTGCTGGTGGCGCGCGGCGAGGATGCCTTGCAGAAACTGGCCGAGGAACTTCGTGAACACGGCACCGAAGTCATCACCGTCGCGGCCGATGTCGGCAAGCACGAGGACGTGGCCGCGGTCGCGCAGGCGGCGATTGACCGTTTTGGCGGATTCGATACCTGGATCAACAACGCCGGCGTGACGATCTTCGGTCGCCACGACGATGTGCCGCTCGAAGATCATCGGCGGCTGTTCGAAACGAACTACTGGGGCGTCGTGCACGGATCGCTGGCCGCCGTGGCGCACCTGCGCCAGAACGGCGGCGCCATCATCAACATGGGAAGCGAGTCCTGCGACTGTCCGTTGCCGCTGCAAAGCGCGTATGTGGCGTCGCAGCATGCGATCAAGGGCTTTACCGACACGCTGCGGCTGGAGCTCGAGCAGGAAAAGGCGCCGGTGTCGGTCACGCTGATCAAGGCGGCGGGGATGGATACGCCCATCGTCACCCACGCGAAGAACTTCCTCCACGTGGAGCCGAGGCAGGCGTCGCCGCTCTACGACCCATCGATGGCCGCCGAGGCGATCCTGTTTGCCGCGGAACACCCGCGCCGCGACATGTTCGTGGGGGCATCCGCCAAGGCGTATTCGGCAGCGGCATACTACGCGCCGCACGCGTTCGACCGCTTCATGCGGCGCTTTATGGGCCGCGCCCAGCAGACCGCCATGCCGGCGGGGCCGCGCGACGACAACGCGCTGCACGCCGCCGGCAACAGTCTGATAGAGCGGACCGGAGATCGCCGGACCATGAAATCGTGTCCCTATACGGCCTCCACCCGCCATCCGATCCTGACGACGGCGCTGGTGGTGGGCGCCTCGGCCGCCATGGCCGCGCTGGTACGCCACCGGCGCGGGTAGGCGGACGGACCAGGTCTGCCGTTCAGAGGATCGTATCGACCACACCCCCATCCACGCGCAGCGCGGCGCCCGTGGTGGCCGACGCCTGCGTGGAGCACGCGTAGACGATCATGTTGGCCACCTCGTCGACCGTGGCCGCACGCTGGATCAGCGACGTGCTGCGGTGCGCCTTGACGAAATCGGCGGCCACCTCTTCGGCCGATTTGCCGGTCTTCGCGATGTCGTCCTTGAGCATGGCTTCGACGCCCTCGGACAGCGTGGGGCCGGGCAGCACCGAATTGACCGTCACGCCGGTGCCGGCCAGCCGCTTGGCCAGCCCGCGCGACACCGCCAGCTGGGCGGTCTTGGTGAACCCGTAGTGGATCATCTCCACCGGGATGTTGACCCCTGACTCCGAGGCCACGAACACGATGCGGCCCCACTTGCGCTGGACCATGCCCGGCGCATAGGCACGCGACAGCCGCACCCCGGTCAGCACGTTGACTTCGAAGAAGCGCGACCATTCGCTGTCCGGAATCTCGAAGAAGTCCTGCGGCTGGAAGATGCCAAGGTTGTTCACCAGGATGTCGATGTCGGGATGGGTCTTGACCAGCGTGTCGCAGACGGCGGCATCGACCAGGTCGCCGGCAAAGCCGGCCACGTCGGCACCGGGCACGGCGGCGTTCAGCGCCGCGATGGCCTTGTCGACACTGGCCTGGCTGCGGCCGTTGAGAATCACGCGTGCGCCCGAGCCGGCCAGGCCGCGCGCCGTGGCAAAGCCGATGCCGGCGGTGGATCCGGTTACCAGGGCGGTCTTGCCCGACAGGTCGATCTTCATGTGAACTCCAGGGTAGGTAGGCCCGTCAAGTGTATGAAGCCGGCGGCAATGTGCAAGGCCGGCGTGCGGAATGCAGCATTCCTGCCGTGCGATGCCGCAAAAAAGAAAAAAGGCCGCAATCGCTTGCGGCCTTTGGTGCTTGCCCAGGGCGGGCAGGCGCTTACTGGAACAGCTTCATCGCCTGGGTGATGGTGTTCGACACACCCCACACCAGCGGGACCAGCACGTAGAGCCAGAAGGCCGCCAGCAGGGCCTTGTTGGTCGGTTGTGCGTTAAGGTTCTGGTTTTCCATTTGCATGACTCCTGATCAGTGGGCCGCGCCGGCACTGGCGCCCAGCCTGGCGACGTCGGCATCGCTCATGTGGTGCTTCGCGTTGACGCGCGACACCAGCAGGTTGCAGATGAAACCCACCACCAGCAGGGCGGCCATGATGTGCAGCGTCATGGCATAGGCCTGGGCGCCGGTCACGCCGTGCGCCACCTGGTATTCGCGGATGTAGTTCACCAGCACCGGGCCGGCAATGCCTGCAGCCGCCCAGGCGGTCAGCAGACGGCCGTGGATGCCGCCCACGAAGGCGGTACCGAACATGTCGGCCAGGTAGGCCGGGATGGTGGCGAAACCGCCGCCGTACATCGACATGATCACGCAGTAGCCCAGCACGAACAGCGCGATATTGCCGCTGGCGCCCAGTTGCGGCACCAGCCAGTACAGCACGGCGCCCAGCGCGAAGAACACGAAGTAGGTGTTCTTGCGGCCGATCCAGTCCGACGACGAGGCCCAGAAGAAGCGGCCACCCATGTTGAACAGCGACAGCAGGCCCACGAAGCCGGCGGCGGCCGCGGCGGTCACGCTGCCCTTGAAGCTTTCCTGGATCAGCAGCGACGCCTGGCCGAGCACGCCGATACCGGCCGTCACGTTCAGGAACAGCACCAGCCACAGCAGGTAGAACTGCGGCGTCTTCAGTGCCTCGTCGATATGCACGTGGTTACGCGTGATCATCTTGTTCTCGACCACGGGCGGGGTCCAGCCTTCCGGCTTCCAGCCCGGCGGCGGGACGCGGATCGCCAGCGAGCCGATGGTCATCGAGATGAAGTAGCCCACGCCCATGACCAGGAAGGTCTGGGTCACGCCCACCGAGGTGGCGCTCTTGAAGTAGTTCATCAGCGCCACGGACAGCGGCGCGGCAATCATCGCGCCGCCGCCGAAGCCCATGATGGCCATGCCGGTAGCCATGCCGCGGCGGTCCGGGAACCAGCGGATCAGCGTCGACACCGGCGACACATAGCCAAGGCCCAGCCCGATGCCGCCCAGCACGCCGTAGCCCAGGTAAAGCAGGACGATCTGGTGGGTATAGACGCCCAGCGCCGAAATCAGGAAGCCGCCGCCAAAGCAGCAGGCCGCCGTGAACATCGTGCGGCGGGGGCCGACGCGCTCCAGCCATTTGCCGGCAAATGCGGCCGAAATGCCCAGGAAGAAAATCGCCAGCGAGAAAATCCAGCCCAGCGTGGTCAGCTTCCAGTCGTCAGCTGCGGATTCGGTAATGCCGATCACCTTGGAAAGGGGGGCATTGAATACCGAGAATGCATAGGCCTGGCCGATACAGAGATGTACCGCCAGCGCGGCGGGCGGCACCATCCAGCGGGAAAATCCCGGCTTGGCGTAGGTCGCTTCCTTCGAGAAGAACGGCGCCGGCCCTTGGGACGCCATGCCGCCTTCATTCATAACACTGCTCATTGGATGTTCTCCAGTCGTGGATCCTCGGTAATCCGTCCGTGCAGTCTGGCGCGTCCGCCGGGTCTGGCTGGCCCGTCGGTTGACCCCGTCACACCCTCGGTGCGGATGACCTCCAGAGGTTGTCGCCGTGCCGGGCTTTCAGAGACGTTTTGGCCCGGAAATGGCGACGGTTGCTACGGGTTGCTACAAAACGGATAAACGGAACCGGGCACGCGAACGCGCGCCGGCATGGCCCGAAGGGGCCGGGAATGAGGGCGGCTGGAGACGCTGGGTGCGTCCCGTCATGGAATGGATCATTGTTTTTCCGGCTGGGGCGAACAATATATGCACGGAGTTGCATATATTGCCGTGGAAAATATTATGCGCAGAACCATATCCCCCCGGATTGATCACTTCAATAGGCTAAAGATGACATATTCCGCAAATACCTGAATTTCTGGTGCTCATGAGAAAAAATCGGCAGTGGTTTCCTGTATCCGTTTGATTTTCACAACACTGTGTCAGCCATTCGACGGCCCCGCTTGCCCCTTGGCCCGCAAACATCAGCCATGGATTGGCCTGGTCATATGTCAGGACACGTTGTCATGCGGCTGACATGGATCGCCACTACGATCCGTCCCGGTGGCGGTTTTCCTCTGCCATGAAAGGACAAGCCGGTCGAACCAGAAATGGGGTGCAACGGGCGACATAGTGGGTGTCGCGCGGACCGGCGAATTGACACGCTGCGGCCAGATTCGGGCTGCGGCGTTTTTTTTGCCTGCGATTTGTACCGCCCCCTCGGCGGGACATGCAACAGGGTGTTGGATGTATGAGTCATTCACGTCGGGTTCAACTTGTTGTCATAAACGGTCCATAGGATGCGTTGCGGCGCGGTCTTGTGCCGCCGACCTCACAAGCGCGAATGGCCGGCCATGGGCATGGCGCGTTCGATAACAACCAGACGGGAACCATACAGATGTTCGAAAAACCTGACGCTTCGCGCCGCAAGGCCCTGAAACTCCTGGCCGGCGCGCCGATGCTGCCGCTGGGCCTGGCTTCCACCTCGCTGCTGGCGGGTTGCGGCGGCGGCGACGATGCGCCTGCCGTGACCCCGGGCGCCACCACGCCCCCGGGCACCGTCACGCCGAGCTTCGTTTCGGCCGAGTTCACGGGCATGGCCGCGCCTTCACTGAGCAAACCGGCTGCCATGGCCACGACCACGGTCGGCTCGAGCCTGTCTGTGAAGCTGAGCGACGGCAGCACGCAGACCTACAAGCTGGCGTACCAGCCGTTCTTCATGACCGGCGACATGGTGCCGGACGGCAACGGCGGCCAGATCCTGGCCGGCGGCTACTTCAACATCAACAACAGCCCGATCATCGATCCGTCGGTGAGCGGCAACAAGCAGTTTTTCTCCGATTCGCCGGACGGGACGTCGCTGCTGAAGATCGACGGCGCCAAGGTGGCCGGCGTGAAGGGCAACACGGTCTTCGCCGTGGTGCAGTTCGAATACACGACGTGGGACCAGGCCAAGGCCAAGGACATGTACGGCCGCCTGCCGTCCCCGATCGCCGTGCTGACGCTGGACCAGGACCCCGCCACGGGCAAGCTGACGCTGGTGAAGTACCACAACGTGGACACGTCGGGCGCCAACGGCCTGTGGATTACCTGCGGCGCCAGCCTGTCGCCGTGGAACACCCACCTGTCGAGCGAAGAGTACGAGCCGGACGCGCGCACTGCCGACACGAACCAGCAGTGCATCGACTATGCGCTGAACCTGTACGGCACCTCGACGATCAAGTTCAACCCCTACCTGTACGGCCACCTGCCGGAAGTCACGGTCAACCCCGACGGCACGGGCTCGATCAAGAAGCACTACTGCGTGGGCCGTATCTCGCACGAACTGGTGCAGGTGATGCCTGACAACCGCACCGTGCTGATGGGCGACGACGCCACCAACAGCGGCCTGTTCGTGTTCGTCGCGGACCAGGAAAAGGACCTGTCCGCCGGTACGCTCTACGTGGCCAAGGTTGGTTCGGGCTTCTCGGTGGACCCCGCCGCACCCGGTGCCGACCTTGCCTGGATCAGGCTGGGCCATGCCACGAGCGCGCAGGTGGAAGCCTGGGCCAAGTCGCACACGTTCGCCGACATCATGGATTACTCGGCTACCGATCCGTCGGACAGCACGTACACGAAGATCATGCTCAGCGGTGCGGCGCAGTGGGTCCGCGTCAAGCCGGGCAAGGAACTGGTCGCCGCATTCCTGGAAACCCACCGCTACGCAGCGCTGAAGGGCGGCAGCATGGGCTTCACCAAGATGGAAGGCACCACGGTCAACATCAAGGACAAGATCGCCTACTCCGCGCTGCAGAACATCGTCGATTCGATGGTGGCCAACAACACGGCCAAGGGCTGGTACGCCGAGAGCGGTATCAGCGTGCCGGCTGCCATCAACTCCGGCGGCGTACTGCAGCACAAGCTGGCCGGCGGCCAGAAGGACACGGCCGGCGCCCCCATCAACAGCGAATGGATGCCGGTGCATACCCAGGCGCTGATCGTCGGCAAGGACATCACGGCTGACGCGCTGGGCAATACGGCGGACCCGGAAACCATC
The DNA here is from genome assembly GCF_057815095.1 of Cupriavidus sp. 86D6. Classification (NCBI taxonomy): domain Bacteria; kingdom Pseudomonadati; phylum Pseudomonadota; class Betaproteobacteria; order Burkholderiales; family Burkholderiaceae; genus Cupriavidus; species Cupriavidus sp. 86D6. The sequence continues at coordinate 169,922 of NZ_JBYPSB010000003.1, forward strand.
GGCAACCCGGACAACCTGAAGTTCTCGGAAAAGCTGCGCACGCTGTTCATCGGCGAGGACAGCAGCCGCCACACCAACAACTTCCTGTGGGCGTACAACGTCGACACGAAGAAGCTGTCGCGCCTGATGTCGGTGCCGGCCGGTGCGGAATCCACGGGTCTGCACGCCGTGGACGAGATCAACGGCTGGACCTACATCATGAGCAACTTCCAGCACGCTGGCGACGGCATCAAGGCGCAGGTCAAGGCGCAGGTGGAGCCGCTGGTGTTCGCCAACTACAAGAACGGCCTGGGCGCCTCGGTCGGTTACCTGACGGCCAACGCCACGAGCATGAAGCTGGGCAAGTAATTCCGGCTGCCGTCAGGCATCACGGCGCCGCGGGCCGAAGGGTCCGCGGCGTTTTTCATGGGCCTCGAAGATCCCGGGGTGTTCAGAACGCCTCGTTGATCTGGAAGTAGACGCCCTTGGTGCTGCGGCCGACGCCGACGTCGAACCGCACGTTCACGCGTGGCTTGAACTCGAAGCGGTAGCCCACGCCCGCGTTCGGCAGCCAGTGGGCCGACGTCAGGGCGCCGGGGTTGCCGGCGATGGCGCCGGTGGCGGCCCAGAACACCATGCCCTGGCGCCCGGCGATATGCCAGCGGTATTCCACCTGCGCGGTCAGCATGGCCTTGTCGCGATACTGGCCCATGAAATAGCCGCGCATGCGCCGGTTGTCCCCGAGCTTGGACATCATGCTCCACGGCACATCGCCCCAGTTGAACTTGCCGTAGACGTCGAAGGCCAGCACATCGCGATCGCGCATCCGGAAGTAGTTGTCGTAGATGATTTCCAGCGATTCGAAGTCGTTGTCGCTGCCGATGGCGCGCCGGTAGACCGTGCCATTGACCAGAAGCGCCTGGCCCTTGTAGGGGTTCGGCAGGAAGTCGCGCGTGTCGTACGAGAAATGCGCAGTCAGGCCGCTGCTGAGCACCCGCGTGCCGTGCGGGTCAGTGGCCAGTGCGCTGCTGGCGCCACGCTCCAGCTGGGCGGCATTGTCATACTCGAAATCGTAGCCGCCGCCCACGTAGATATTGGGGCGCACCCGCACCATGACGCGGGGCTGCACCACGATGCCGCGACGCGTGTAGCCTTCCTTGTTGGCGCCGTTGATGGCGTTGTCGTAGCCGATGCCCCAGTACGAGGTCGGCATGTTGATCAGGGCGCCGCTGAAGACAAAGCGATAGCTGTCGTCGGCGAAGAACGTGTTGTTGTCCACGCCGATTCCCACGGCACCCGACGTGGTCAGAAAGCCGTGCAGGTTCAGCGTCGACAGCTGCGTGTCCTTCTCGGCGTTCTTCGGCTTGTACAGGCCCACCGCGGCGGCCCCGACGCCCAGTCCCATCTCGGGGTTGTAGAACGGTCCGGGCAGCACGCCCCAATCGATGCCATGGCTCAGGTCCACTTCCTTCGACGCGCCGAGCTTGTTCAGCACCTTGTCGATCCAGCTCACATGCTCGGACTCGGGCCGGGGCTCCGGCGCCGCGTCGGCGGTGGACGTCTGCGCCCCCGCGCTGCCGGCGCAGACTGCCAGCAGCATCGTGCACAGCGTGGCCGGAAGCGGGGCGGCGCGCATGGTCGTCAGAACCGGAAGAACCCGGTGGCGATGATGTTGTTGCGGTTGTAGCCATAGCCCACCTCCATCAGCAGGCCGAAGCTGCGGTTGATCGTCCAGCTGGCGCCGACAGAGCCGCTCCAGTACCCCGTCACATGCTCGCCGATCCGGTAGTTCAGCCGCGCGGTCTGGCCATCGGTGTCGGGCAGCGGCACGTCGAAATGCCCTGTGATGGTGGCGCGCGTGCGAAAGTACGTGGCGCCGACATACGGGGTCAGCAGGCCCAGCCCATGGCCCAGCCGGATATTCCAGCCCACCCGGGGCCCGATGTTGATCGACTTGATGGGCGTCTCGGACATGGTGATGTCCGCCACCGTGTACGTCACCGGCAGCGAAAAGAACAGCTGCCTGTAAGTGCCTACCAGCGTGAATCCGCCGCCATAGGTGTGCCCGCTGTAGTTGGCGTGCTGGGTGGGCAGCTTGATCGGCTGGCTGCAAGCCGCCCGTGGCCGGCGCCCGCCACAGCCGACGTTGATGCCGAAGAAGCGTTCCAGATCGGTCAGCGACGAAAAACCGATGTCGATCGATCCGCTGCCCTGCACGTTGCCGACGATCCCGTACACATTCATGAACGGAAACAGCCAGGCCCCCACCTGCACCTGGTTCGACGTGTTGTGGATGCGCGATTGCTGGAACTGGACGAAGTCAGCCGCACGCAGCGGATTGCTGCCGGCGGATACCTGCAGGTCGCCAAGCTGGTAACGCTGGTAGCCGTCGAAGTACGAATAGCCGATGTCGTACGGATTGGGCAGGTTGTAGCCCTTGTCGATCACGCGCTGGGCGAAGAAGGGCAGCGCGCGGTCCCATAGCGGCGGCTCGGCCGGCGCGGGTTCCGGTGTTCCCACGGGGCCCACGATGCCGCGATACGGACCCGAATGCGTATCGGGCGACGCCGTGGCGGCCGCGGCGCCGCCGTTGCCGCCCGCCGTCCACGCGTGGGCAATGCCCGGCAGGGCGAGCGCCACCGCCGCCGTCAGGCTGGCCAGCCTGTGGCGCAGGGACAGTCGGACGGTGGCGCCGCGCTGGCTGCCGCAGGCGGACATGGGTGGCTGGATTCCTGGGGATCGATGCGAATGGCACCGATATTCCCCGATTGCGCGCCAGCGCCGAAGTGAATGTTTTCGAAAAGCGACTTAGGAGATTCAGCGTGTGCGTCGGTTCATCGACTTCGTGGCCGAAGCCGGCCGTGCGGCGGCGCTGACGGGAGCCTGCGCAGGAATTTGCCTGCCGGCGGTGTCAGCTCGTATGGATCGGCGCGAGCGCTGCCTTCGGCGCGCTGGCCGACGGGATGGAGGGGGTGGTGGCTACGCCGGTGCCTGGGCCGGTCGCGGTGTCGCAATGGCATGCGGCGGGCCTGACCTGCTGACGCTGATGGGCGTTGGCACGCGCGCGCTCGATCACGGCAAAGTCGGGACCGGCAACGGCGGACAGCGAGGCAAGGAGGGAGGCTGCGCCACACAGGGCGAGCAGGGCGGACTTCATCAAAGACTCCGGGGGTGGGGGAAACCGTTGACTGCGATGATCCGCCTTTCCGGGTATAGCGTCCAAGACCGGTTTGTTATGCGGGGGATAGGCTGGGCCAATAGTGCGTCGCAGGCTGCGGAACCCGTACGGGCTGGCCCGCATGGCGTCGCGCAGCGTGGGTGGCCTTGGCATGCCGCAGCAGATCGAGCGGGATGCCGAATCTGTCATGGAATGATGCTTCCACGTCATGGCCCGGCGGCCAGCCTACGCTGCGTTTCAGCGACGGCAGGCCGGCGCGCCCGTGCGGTGCCTCGAACAGCAGCCGCATCAGCCGCTGCGTCCGGCACAGGTCTCCGAAGGCCGCACCTTCCGCAAACAATGCGCGCCGGATACGTTCGGGCGGCACGCCCAGCAAGCCGGCAGCGAATTCGGCACGCCATGGCAGATCAGGTTGCAGAAAGATGCGCCGCGACAGCACGCGATGCAGCAGCGCGTGGCCGGAATGATCAGTCTCCGGCGCGATGTCGATCCGACAGCCGGCTGGCTGCGCCATGGTGCCGGCCACCAGCAGGTCGAAGCCCTGGAACGGTTCGACCTTGCACGGCAGGCCCGGTACCAGCATGCGATCGAATCCGTCGCGCCGCAAAACGGCCGTGCCACGCGTGGCCGTGACCGTGACCGGAAACGCCGGCGCCAGCCGCGCCAGGCGCAGGTGCGACGCCGACTCGATGCTGAGCCGCATGTCGGGAGCCGGCTAGAGCACGCCCTTGGCGCGCAGGTCCGCCACGGCTTGCGGCCCCAGCCCCAGGCATTCGCGCAGCACTTCGTCCGTGTGCTGGCCCAGCGCGGGCGGCGCGTGGCGCAGCGTGGGCGGCGTATCGGACAACCGTAGCGGACTGGCGGTGGAGCAGATGCGGTTCACGGTGTCCGCCTCTGGACGGTCGGACGTCGCATAGCGATACTGCTCCACACGCAGCCCGCGATGCTGCACGTGCGCGTCGGCGAACGCCTGCCCGATGTCGTTGATCGGGCCGCAGGGCACCGACGCCGCCTCGAGCAGGCCAATCCATTCGTGGGTAGGCCTCGCGCGCGTGACATCGCACATCATCGGAATCAGCGTGTCGCGATGGGTGACGCGAGCGCTGTTGGTGGCGTAACGCTCGTCGCGTGCCCAGTCGACATCAGCCACTTCGCAGAAACGCGCGAACTGGCCGTCATTGCCGATGGCCAGCAGCATGTTGCCGTCCCGGGTCGGAAAGTCCTGGTATGGCACCACGCTCGGATGCACATTGCCCTGCCGCGTCGGCACGACGCCCGCGTTCAGGTACCCGGCGCCCTGGTTGGCCAGTACCGCCATGGCCACGTCGAGCAGCGCGATGTCGATCTGCTGGCCGCGCCCGGTGTGGTGGCGGGCCTCGATCGCGCCAAGGATGGCCGTGGTGGCATACATGCCCGTGAACACGTCGATCACCGCCACGCCTACGCGCAACGGGCCGCCGCCCGGTTCGCCATCGGGCTGGCCCGTGATGCTCATCAGCCCGCTCATGGCCTGCACCAGCAGGTCATAACCGGGCCGTGCGGCATAGGGCCCGGTCTGGCCGAACCCGGTAATCGAGCAGTAGACCAGGCGCGGGTTCAGCGCGCCGAGCGTCGCGTAGTCGAGCCCGTAGCGCTTGAGGCTGCCGGTCTTGTAGTTCTCGATGACCACGTCGCTCTGCTGCGCCAGTTCGCGCACCAGCTTCTGGCCCTCGGCCGTGGCGATGTCCACGGTCACCGAGCGCTTGTTGCGGTTGCACGCCGCGAAGTAGCTGGCCTGGCGCGTGGGTCCGTCATCGCCATCCAGGTACGGCGGCCCCCAATGCCGGGTGTCGTCGCCGGCGCCGGGCTTCTCGATCTTGATGACGTCGGCGCCCATGTCGGCCAGGTTCTGCGTACACCATGGACCCGCCAGCACGCGCGACAGGTCCAGTACGCGCAGATGGCTGAGGGCGCCGGTCTGCCGCGACGGCGGCGGCAGGCCGTGGGTGGGTTCGTTGGAAGCGGTCATAGCGAAGAAATCAGGCGAATTGGGCGGGCGGGCAATCAGGCAATCTCGGCCCAGCCATGGCTGAGCACGACCTTGTCGCGCTCCAGCACCCTGGCGCGCAGCTGGAACTGGCCGGCATGTTGCGGGTCGCGCCAGATCTCCGTCACCAGCGTCTCCCCGGGGAACACCGGCGCGGCAAAGCGGATATCGAACGCGCGCAGCCGTGCCGGGTCATGCCCCGCGCATTGGCGCAGCAACGCGTGGGCCACCAGCCCGTAGCTGGCCAGGCCATGCAGAATCGGCCGCTCGAATCCGGCTGCGCCGGCCACGGCAGGATCGGCGTGTAGCGGATTAAAGTCGCCCATCAGGCGGTACAGTAGCGCCGCCTCGGGCCGCGTGGGCTGGGTATCGACGAAATCGGGCGGACGGTCTTCGGGCACCGGGCGCAGTGCCGGCAGCGGTTCGTCGCTGGGTTGGCCGCCATCGAGCGAGCTGTAGCCGCCGTCGCCGCGCAGGAACGACACTTGCTGGATGGTGGCCAGCAACTCGCCTTGTACGGTTTCCAGCCGGCGCTCCGTGACCATGATGGCGCCTTTGCCTGCGCCCTTGTCGGTCAGGTGGGTGATGCGGTTATGACCCACCACCTCGGCATCGGCGGGCAGCGGGCAATGCAGCCGCAGCCGCTGCTCGCCGTGCAACAGCTTGACCCAGTCGATGCCGGTATCGGGCTCGCGGGCCCAGAAGCCGGGATAGCCCAGCACCACGGCCTGCGACGGCAGCGCGCGCAGCCCGCCCGGCGTGCCTTCGTAGACGAAGGGCAGGGCCGACCCGTTCATCGGGTCGTTGCCCAGGCCCAGGCTCAGCGCGTACAGCATGGTGTCGCGCATCGTGTAGTGCTGGCGCACCGGGGGAAAGGCGCGGTTGCGCAGGTGCTGGTAGCGGATGGCCATCGGCTGCTCCGCTCAGGACGCTTCGGCCGGCGCGAAGACGGGCACGGGCGCGCCGCCTTCGGTCTCGGCAAATCGCACCTTCACGCGCTGGCCGATGCGCACGCTGTCCAGGTCCGTATCGACGATATGGGTGAGCATGGTCACGCCTTCATCGAGCTTCACATAGGCGATGCAGAACGGATTGGGGCCCGCGCGGCGGGTGATGCTGAACGAGTAGATCTCGCCCAGGCCGCTGGCGTCCTTCCAGTCGGTGTCGCCCATGCAGAACGGGCACAACGCACGCGGATACCAGTGGGGCTTGCCGCACGACTTGCAGTGGCGCACCAGCAGGCGGCCTTCGCGGGCGGCTTGCCAGAACGGCGCGTTGTCGGGCAGTTCGTCCGGGGACTTGAGAACGGTGGGAACGTAGGGAGTGGTCATGGTTAGCCTCGCGCTTATTCGCGTTCCAGGATCAGGGTGGCCGAGCCATGGCGCGATCCCATGTAGCCGCCGGTCCCCTGGGCCAGCGCAAGCTGGCAGTTCTTGACCTGCACGGCCGGATGGGCCTCGCCGCGCAGCTGGCGTACGGCCTCGATCACCTTGGTGATGCCGCCGCGGTTGGCCGGGTGGTTGTTGCACAGCCCGCCGCCATCGGTGTTGACCGGCAGCTTGCCCACGCCCGAGATCAGGTTGCCGTCCATCACGAACTTGCCGCCTTCGCCTTTCTTGCAGAAGCCCAGGTCTTCCAGCTGCATCAGCACGGTGATGGTGAAGCTGTCGTAGATCGATGCGTACTGGATATCGGACGGGGTGACGCCAGCCTCGGCAAAGGCTGCCGCGCCGGACACGCGGGCGGCCGACCATGACAGGTCCACCTGGCCGCCGAGCAGGCCCTTGACGTGTTCGCCCGCGCCCAGCACCTTGATCTTCGGCCGGTTCAGCTTCGCCGCAATCTCGGGGCGCGCCACCACCAGCGCACCGCCGCCGTCGGATACCACGCAGCAGTCCAGCCGGTGCAGCGGGTCGGAGATCATCGGCGAGTTCAGTACGTCCTCGACCGTCACCAATTCACGCAACATCGCGTTGGGGTTGTGCTGTGCGTGATGCGAGGCGGCCACCTTGATCCACGCCAGCTGTTCGGGCGTGGTGCCGAACTCGTACATGTGGCGCTGCGCCACCATCGCGTACAGGTTGACGGTGACGGGGCTGAACGGCGCCTCGAACGGCTGGTCGGGCAGGTTCGCGCCCCAGTTGCGGGCCTGCGTGCCGCTGGAGCCCTCCGAGCGTGGACGCCCGGCCAGCGTGATCAGCGCCACGTTGCACTTGCCGGCGGCAATCGCCTGCGCCGCGTGCGAGACGTGCGCGATATAGGACGATCCGCCCATTTCGCTCGAATCCACATGGCGCGCGTTCAGTCCCAGGTAGTCGACCATGTTGACCATGCCCAGGCCGGGCGCGTCGCCCGCGCAGAAGTAGCCGTCCACGTCGGCCAGCGTCAGGCCGGCGTCTTCCAGCGCGCCGCGGGCGCTTTCGGCGTGCAGTTGCGGCACGGTCTTGTCCGGTGCCTTCCGGGTCGGGTGCTCGTAGGCGCCGACAATGTATGCCTTGCCATGGATGCTCATGGATGTGTCTTCCTTCTGATGTCTGGTGTGCGGATCAGGCCGCCATGGGGGCGATGGGGGCGATAGGGGCCATGGAGGCGCTGTAGCGTTCCCTGTGCAGGTCGGTGTCGCCGAGCAGCACATCGGTCATGGCCAGCGCCTTGAAATAGTCGCCAACTTCGAGTTCGTCGGTCATGCCCATGCCGCCATGCAGCTGCACGGCCTGCTGGCCGACAAGGCGTGCCGCGCGTGCCGTGACCACCTTGGCGGCCGATACCTTGCGACGGCGTTCGTCGGCGTCGGTGGCATCCAGCCCCTGCGCGGCCACGTAGGCCATCGACAGCGCCAGTTCCTTCTGCAGCAGCATGTCAGCCATGCGGTGCTGCAGCGCCTGGAACGATGCCAGCGGCTTGCCGAACTGCTTGCGCGCGCCCAGGTATTCGGCAGTGATCTCGATCAGCCGCTCCATCGCGCCGGCCGCCGCCGCGCACTGCGCGGCAATGCCGTGGTCGATGCCGAGTTCGAGCGCCTGCAGCCCGTCGACGGTGACCAGCGTGGCCGGCACATCGGTCAGCTTCAGGTCCGCGCCGGTCAGGCGGTCGATGGTCGGGTAGGCGGTCACGGTCAGCCCCGGCGCGTCGCGGCTGACCAGGAACAGCGCCAGCGTGCCATCGAGCTTCGCCGAGACCAGGTAGGTATCTGCCGCACCGCCATGCCACACCACCGACTTCGCGCCGCTCAGCACGTAGCCGTTCGGCCCGCGCTGGCGCGCCACGGTCTGCGCCGCGTCCAGCCGATAGCGCGTGGCGGGTTCCAGATAGGCCAGCGCCAGCACCTTGCTGCCATCGGCGATGGCGGGCAGCCATTCGGCCTGCTGCGCGGCCGACGCATGGTGCGCCAGGATGGCCGTGGCAATGGCCGCCGGAATTACGGGCTCCTGCACCAGCCCGCGGCCCAGTTCGCGTTGCACCACCACCTGGCTGGCCGCGCCCTCGCCAAAGCCGCCGTGGTCCGCCGGAACGGTCAGGCCCAGCACGCCCATGTCGGCCAGTTGCCGCCACGTGGCACGGTCGAAGCCGCCGTGCTCGCGCGCATTGCGGCGGCGATGTTCGAACGAATACTCGGATGCGACAAAGCGGCGCAGGCTGTCGGCCAGCATCTGCTGTTCTTCGCTGTAAGTGAAATCCATGCCTGTCGTCCCCTGCGTTAGAAACCGATGATCATCTTCGAGATGATGTTTTTCTGGACTTCGGTCGAGCCGCCGTAGATCGTGGTCTTGCGCATGTCGTAATAGGTGGATGCGGCGGGCGCGGCCCAGTCCGGGCCGCTCACGGGCTGCGGCACGCCGGGCTCCATCCAGTCCGGCGAATACGGCCAGCCATTCGGGCCAGCCACTTCCATCTGCAGCATCGCAATGTCCTGCTGCAGTTCGGAGCCTCGAATCTTGACGATCGACGCCTCGGGACCGGGTGTGCCGGCTGCCTGGGTGGCGACGCGCAGCAGCAGCATTTCAAGCGCCAGCAGATCCATCTCCACGCCGGCGATCTTGTCGCGCATGCGCAGGTCCTCGATCAGCGGGCGGCCCCGGCCGTCGGTGGTCTCGGCCGCGTAGTGCCGCAACTGGCGCAATTCGCGATAGCAGTGGCCGATGCCGGCAATGCCGGTGCGTTCGTGCCCCAGCAGGTACTTGGCGTAGGTCCAGCCCTTGTTTTCCTCGCCCAGCAGGTTTTCCACCGGCACCTCGACGTCCTCGAACCAGGTTTCGTTCACGTCATGGCCGCCGTCCAGCGTCTTGATCGGCCGTACCGTCACCCCCGGCGACTTCATGTCGATCAGCAGCATCGAGATGCCTTCCTGCGGCTTGGCCTCGGCGTCCGTGCGTACGAGGCAGAAGATCCAGTCGGCAAAGTGGGCCATCGTCGTCCAGGTCTTCTGACCGTTGACGATGTACTTGTCGCCCTTGCGCACCGCGCGGGTCCGCAGCGATGCCAGGTCGGAGCCGGCGCCGGGCTCGGAATAGCCCTGACACCAGAAGTCTTCCACGGTCGGGATGCGGGGCAGGAAGCGGGCCTTGTGCTCGGCGCTGGCGTACTTCATCAGCACGGGGCCGATCATCGTCAGCCCGAACGGCAGCATGCGCGGCGCGCCGGCGCGAAGGGTCTCGATCTCGAAGATCAGGCGCTGCAGCGCGTTCCAGCCCGTGCCGCCCCACTCGGTGGGCCACGTCGGCGCCCCCCAGCCCTGGGCGTGCAGGATGCGGTGCCAGCGCACATAGTCGTCCTTCTCCACGCGGCGATGGCCCAGCACCTTGTCGCGGATGTCGGCGGGCAGGCTGGTCCGCACAAAGGCGCCGACTTCCTCGCGAAAGGCTTCTTCTTCTCTTGTGAAACGCAGGTCCATGAACTGTCTCCGGTCAGTGAAAACGATTCTATGGGCGTGTACGCCACGCTGGTTCGAGATTGCCGAATCCAGCCTTCCGGATACCGAAATGCGCGGCCGCCGCATTCCGCAGCGCGGTTTCAGGCCAGCGAAGCCGGCCCTTGTGATTTACGAATGGCGCCTGCCCGGCTTTGGCGCCATGCTGCGCGAACCTCTTCATCGCATTCAGCAAGGACGGCTAGCGTGACCACCCGGATTCATGAGCTGCTTGACCATTGGTTGGCCGAGGCCCCCGATCAACCGTTTCTCCACCTGCCGGACGGCCGCAGCCTGAGCTTTGCCGATCTGGGCGCGCTGACGGACACGGCCGAGGCGGAACTGCGCGAACTCGACGTGCGGCCCGGTGACCGCGTGATGGTGGTGGCCGAGAACTGTCCCGAGCACGCCGCGCTGATCCTGGGGTGCAGCCGCGTGGGCGCGTGGTCGTGCGGCGTCAATGCCCGCATGGCCGACGGTGAGATCGATGCCTTCGCCGCCCGTGCCGATGCCCGGCTGGTGTACTTCACCGCCGCGGCGTCGCGCGCCGCCGCCGCGCACGCGCAACGCTTCGGGGCCGCACCGTCGTCGCTGCCGGGCATGCATCGGTCGGCGGTGCGTGCCGATGCCCTGCAGGAGCCGGCGCCGCTGCGCGACGACGTGGCCGCCCTGATCTTCACATCGGGCACCACGGGCGAGCCCAAGGGCGTGATGCTGACGCATGACGCCCTGATCCATTTCGCTCGAGTGACGCGCGATGCCCGCGCGCTGGGGCCGGCCGACCGCAGCTATGCCTTCGTGCCGATGACCCATATCTTCGGCCTGGGCACGGTGCTGCTCAGTTCGCTGCTGGCCGGCGCCCAGCTGGTGATGCGGCCGCAGTTCGATCCCGCCGATCTGCTCGACGCACTGGCCCGTCACGGCGTGTCGCAGTTGCAGGGGCCGCCCACGCTGTTCTCGCGGCTGCTGGCTTACCTGCAGGAACAGGGCATCGCGCAGCCGGTGGCTCCGGCGCTGCGCTATCTCTACACCGGCGCGGGTCCGCTCGACCTGTCGCTGAAGACGCGCGTGGAAGCAACGTTCGGCCTGACGCTGCACCATGGCTATGGCCTGTCCGAATATGCGGGATCGGTCCATGTGACGCGTCTGGGCGAGCAGCGCGCCGATACCAGCGCCGGCTATGCCGTGGCCGAGGCCGAGGTGCAGGTGACGGATCCCGCCACCGGCCAGCCATTGCCGCTGGGCCAGCGCGGCGAACTCTGGCTGCGGGGCAGGGGGCTGATGCCGGGCTACTTCCGCGATGCGGCGGCCACCGAAGCGGTGATGCGCGAGGGCGGCTGGTACGCCAGCGGCGACCTCGGCGAGATGCATGCCGATGGCGCGCTGTTCGTGGTCGGTCGCCTCAAGGAGATGATCATCCGCTCTGGTTTCAACGTCTACCCGGCCGAGGTGGAGGCCGCGCTCAACACCCATCCGAGCATCCAGCGGTCCGCCGTGGTCGGCGTGGCCGAGGGCGACGGCAACGAGGAGATCGTCGCCTTCGTGGAACTGCGCCCCGGCGCGGCGCTGGAACCGGAAGCGCTGCGCAGCCACTTGCGCGGCCGCCTGGCGCCGTACAAGCGGCCGGCGCGCATCGTGGCGCTGGCCGAACTGCCCACCAATAACAACGGCAAGATCCTCAAGCGTGTGCTGCAGGAGCAGGCCGGTTCGATGTCGACCCAAGGAGACCCAGCATGAACCCATCGTCCGCCATGCGCCGACGCCTGTTGGCCGCCGGCCTGTTCGGCGCCGCGGCGTACCCGTTTGCGTCGTTCGCCACGGAAACGTGGCCGGCCAAGCCCGTGCGCGTGATCGTGCCATTTCCGCCTGGCGGTCCGGTGGACAGCACCGCGCGCATCTTCAGCCAGAAGCTGGGCGAGATCTGGAAGCAACCGATCGTCATCGACAACCGCGCTGGCGCGGGCGGCACCATCGGCGCCACCATCGCCGCCAAGGAAGCCCCCGATGGCTACACGCTGTTCCTGGGGTCGATCCATCACGCGGTCAACCCATCGCTGATGGGCAAGCTGCCGTACGACATCGAGAAGGACTTTGCGCCGGTCAGCTTTGCGGCGATGTTCCCGGTGTTCGTCGTCGCGCATCCGTCGGTGCCGGCCAGCAACATCAAGGAACTGATCGCCTACGCCAAAAGCGGCCACACGCTGGCCTACGGGTCGTCAGGCAATGGTGGCGGCACGCACCTGGCGGGCGAGCTCTTCAACATGGAAGCGGGTACCAAGCTGCAGCACGTACCGTACAAGGGCAGCGGGCCGGCCATGAATGACCTGCTGGGCGGCCAGGTGCAGCTGATGTTCAGCGATGCGCCTACCGCGCTGCAACATATCAAGTCGGGACGCATCAAGGTGCTGGGCGTGGCCAGCCGCAAGCGTTCGGGCATGTTGCCCGACGTGCCGACCGTTGCCGAATCGGGGCTGCCCGGCTACGAAGCCTACTCCTGGGCCGCACTGTTCGCGCCGGCCCAGACGCCGAAGCCGATCCTCGACAAGATCAATGCCGATTTCAACGTCGCCATGAAGGACGCCGGCGTCAAGCAGCGGCTGCTGCAGGCTGGCGCCGAAGCGGACGCCGGCACGCAGGACCAGATGCGCCAGCGCCTGCACAGCGAAATCGAGAAGTGGCGCAAGGTGATCCAGACGGCGGGGATTACGGCGGGGTGAGCGTCAAGCCAATGCGATATCCGCCGTTATGCGCTCCCCTCTCCCACGCCGTGGGAGAGGGGAGCAAACCTGAGTGAGATGGCAGCAAAACATCAGGCAGCCGAACTTGGCCACTGGAACAGCGGCGGCTCTTTTTCCTTGAAGCGGCGCACGGCCTCGTGGTGGTAGTCCGTGGTAAAGGCGATGCCCTGGCCGAGCGATTCCAGCTCCAGCATGGCGCGCACGTCGGCGCCGTTCGACTGGTTCAGCGCCCGCTTGGTCAGCGCGAACGCCGTCGGCGACGTCCCGGCCAGTCCACGTGCCAGCTGCCCGGCGCGTGCGTGAAGCTGGTCCTGTTCGACGATCTCGAACACGGCGCCAATCTGCCGGGCTTCTTCGGCGTCGACTTCGCGCGCGCTGAAGACCAGGTCCCGGGCGCGTGCCATGCCCACCACGCGCGGCAGCGTGTACAGTGCGCCGCAATCGGGCACCAGGCCGACCTTCATGAACGGCATGCAAAAGCGCGCGCGCGGCGTGGCCACGATGAAATCGGCCAGCAATGCCAGGCTGAACCCGGCGCCGTACGCCACGCCATCCACCGCGGCCACGACCGGGCGGTCCAGATCGACAAGCAGGGCGATCCAGCCGTGCAGGTCGTCCATGCGATTGCGCCCGGCGTCGGCAGCGGTGACGTTCATCGCACGGATATCGCCGCCGGAGCAGAAGTCGGTGCCGGCGCCGCGCAGCACCACGGCACGCACCGTACGATCGGCGCGGATCTGCTGCACGGCTTCGCGCAGGGCGTCGCGCATCGGACCGTTCAGTGCGTTCTTGTTCTGGGGGCGGTTCAGCGTCAGCGTGGCAATGCCGTCGGCGATGTCCACCAGCAGGGTCTGTTCTTCTGCCATCGGGTGTCTCCATGAGGGTTCGATGACACAGCTTGACCGATGCGCGGCCGCGCGGCTATTTGCATGTTTTGAATCCGGCATTCGCCGGCAGTGAAGGCCTCTCGGTAATTGCGAGAATGGAAAAAGTGCCGGCGTTCGGGGGATAATCGCTGGTTACCCTGGAGACAACGACATGCGCTTCGATCTGGTCGATCTGAATCTCTTCACGCATATTGCGGAAGCCAGCAGCCTGACCCGCGGTGCAGAACGTTGCCACCTGTCGCTGCCGGCGGCCAGCACGCGCATCAAGAACCTGGAAGAGCAGGTGGGCGTCAAGCTGCTGAGCCGCAGCAGCCAGGGCGTCAAGGTCACGCCCGCCGGCGAGACGCTGCTGGCCCACGCGCGCCGGGTGCTGCGGCAGATCGAGCAGCTCAGCGGCGACCTGCAGGAGTACGCGTCCGGCATCAAGGGGCATGTGCGGGTGTTCGCCAACACCACGGCCATGAGCGAGTTCCTGCCGGGGGTGTTGCGTACGTACCTGGTCAATCATCCCGACGTGACCGTCGATATCCGCGAGCGGCTCAGCCCCGACATCGTGCGGGCCGTGCAGGAAGGCATGGTCGATATCGGCATCGCCGCCAGCGGCGTCAACATGGACGGGCTGGAGGTGATGCCGTACCGGCTGGACCGCCTGGTGCTGGCCACGGCGCTGAGCCACCCGCTGGCCCAGCGCAAGCGGGTGCGGTTTGTCGAGACGCTGGACTACGACTTCATCGGCCTGCCCGAGGAAAGCGCGATCCACAACTTCCTGAAACGCGCGGCCTCCGACCTGCAGCGCCAGTTGCACTGGCGCATCCAGGTCAGCAATTTCGAGACGGCGGGCCGGATGATCGAGGCCAATGTCGGCATCGGCGTGCTGCCGGAGAGCACCGCGCGCCGCCATGCGCAGACCATGGCGCTGAATATCGTGCAGATCGAGGACGACTGGGCCGAACGCAAGCTGCAGATCTGCGTGGCGGACCTGGACGCGCTGCCGGTCTTCGCGCGCAAGCTGGTGGACCTGCTGGTGGAAGACGGCACCGGCAACCCGGCCTGAAGGCCGGGCGCACGGGCGCCCGGCTGCTTGGGTGCAGAAAGCTAGGCCATTTCGGCGACGATGCCGCGCAACTGGTGCTTGTGCAGCTTGCCGCTGGCGGTAGTGGGAATGGCCGGTACGCGCACGATCTGCGCGGGCCGCTTGTACGGCGACAGCCGCTCGGCAAGATAGGCGTGCAGTTCGGCAGCATCGAAGGTCTCGCCCTCGCGCAACTCCACGAATGCCACGATCTCCTCGTTGCCATCGGCCGCGGGCCGGCCAACCACGGCCGACATCCGCACCGACGGGTGCGTGTTGATGACCGATTCCACCTCGATCGGATAGACGCTGAAGCCCGAGCGGATGATCAGATCGCGCGTGCGCCCGACGATATACAGCGCGCCATCGGGCCCCAGCCGGCCGATATCGCCCGTGTTGAGCCAGCCGTCGGGGCGCAGGGCCTCCGCCGTCTGGATGGGGTCCCGATAGTAGCCGCGCATGACGCCCGGGCCTTTCACCCATAGCTCGCCAGCCGTGCCCGGTGGCACCGTTTCGCCATTGGCATCGACGATGCGCAGTTCGGCCCCCTCGACAATCTCGCCGGCCGAGCAGTCGCTGCGCGGGCGGTCCATGCGGGTGATGAACAACGAACCCGCGTATTCGGTCATGCCATAGCCATGGTGCAGCGGCTGGCCGAAGACGGCTTCGACGTTGCGCTTGAGCGTGGGCTCCAGCGGGCCGCCGCCGGTATAGAGATAGCGCAGCCGCGTGGGGTGCAGCGTGGCGATGCCCTGCTTCTGCAGGTGCACCAGGATGCGGCTGAACATGGCCGGTACGCCCTGCAGGATGGAGATCGCGTCGCGTTGCAGCGCGGCGCAGGCGTCGGTGACATTGAACCGGGCCACCAGGTACAGGCTGCCGCCGCCCTGGAAGGTTGCCAGCAGCAGCGTGGCGAGCCCGAAGATATGGGACATCGGCATCACCGCGTAGGCGCAGTCGCCCGGCCCGATCCTGCGGGTGTCGGCGGTGACGCGCGCATAGTGCAGCAGGCCGCGATGCGTGACCATCACGCCTTTGGGCTGGCCCGTGGTGCCCGACGTGTAGATCAGCGCGGCCACCTCGTGCGCCAGCGCCTGCGGCTCGCGCTCGCTGCGCGCGTCCACATCGGCAGCCATCAGCGGCCCCAGCCCCGGCGGGGCGATCTCGCGGGCGCGGTAGCGCAGGCCGTGGCGCAGCGCATCGGGGGACGCGGCGTGCGTGAACAGCATCAACCGCGGCGTGCAGTGCGCGCGGATTTCCTCGATCTCGCGCGCCGTCAGCCGGGCGTTGGTCACCACCGGCCAGGCGCCCAGTTCGGATAGCGCAAAGACCAGCGTGATGACCGCCAGGCAGTTTTCGCCGGTGATCATGACCCGGTCGCCGGTGCCGACGCCCTGGTCCTCCAGATACTGCCGCGCCAGCCCGACGCCTTCCCAGAGCTGCGCAAAGCTCACCGTGCGCTCGCCTTCATGCACGGCCACGTGGTCGGGCGCATGGGCGGCCCAATGGCGGGGAATGTCGCTGATGCGATTCGCGATGGCTCGGTCCTGCGGCATCTCGCTCAAGTCCTTTGCAGAGTGGATTTCGGAGTGGCGCCGGCCCCGCAGTCACACCGATGCCGGCTCGTCGCAGTGTATGGGCAGCCAGGGGGCCGCGCAATTCGCCATCGGGAAAGCGGTACTTCGCCGGGGTGGAACGGCGCGCCCCGGGGGGGGCGGCAAGCTTATTCCACCTCGATCCTGGCTGTCTTGACCACGTTGCCCCACAGGGCCAGTTCCTTCTTGATACGGTCCTGCAGCGGCGCCGGGCCGGTGATGTTCAGGTCGTAGCCGCCGTCGGCCATGCGGGCGCGGAACGCCGGGTCCTGGCCCACGGTCTGCTGGGCCTTGACCAGCCGGTCTGTCACATCGGCAGGCATGCCGAGCGGGCCGACCAGCCCGTACCAGCCGGTCAGGTCATATTGCTTGAGCCCGGACTCGACCAGCGTGGGCACCGTTGGCAGCGCGGCGTTACGGGTCTTCGACGTCACGGCCAGCGCGCGCACCTTGCCGCCCTGGATATGGCCGATGGCGGTGCCGGTGATGTCGAACATGAACGTCACCTTGCCGCTGATGACGTCGGCCATGGCCGGTGCGTTGCCTTTGTACGGCACGTGCAGCATCTTCACGCCGGTCATCTGCGCCAGCAGTTCGGCGGACAGGTGGTTCGAGGCGCCAATGCCGGCCGACCCGAAGCTCACATCGCCCGGATGCTTGCGCGCATACGACACAAGTTCGTCGACGTTCTTGGCCGGGAAGTCCTTGTTGATGAGCAGGACGTTGGTGTAGTCGGTAATCAGACCCACGTAGGTGAAGTCCTGCGCGGGCTTGAAGCTGACCGACTTCTGGATCAGCGGCGTCATCGTCATCGTGGGGCTGGCCACAAAGTAGAGCGTGTAGCCGTCGGGCTTGGCGCTGGTGGTCATGCCGGCCGCGATAGCGCCGCTGGCGCCGGCGCGGTTGTCGACGATGACCGGCTGCTTGAGCACGCGGCCCATGTAGTCCGCGTAAATGCGCGCGGCGGTGTCAACGGGGCCGCCCGGCGCATAGCCCACCAGCAGCCGCACCGGGCGCGAGGGATAGGTGTCGGCCAGGGCCGCTCCGTGGGCCAGCGCCAGCACGGCGCCGGCAAGCATGATTCGCAGCATGGTCTCCTCCTGTTTCTGTATCAGGCTGTTGTTGGGGAGACTTTGCGGCACGCCCGCCGGTCAGGCAATTTGCATTTGTTGAAGGTGGGCTTTGTTGAAGCGATAGCGGGCACGCCGGCCCGCTTCCCGCCTGCCCGTCAGGGCTTCAGTCGAGCTGGATGCGTGCCGTGCGCACGATTTCCGCCCATTTCGGGGTGTCGTTGCTGACCACCGTGGCCAGTTCGGCCGGGCTGGAGGCCACCGGCTGCAGGCCCATGGCGGCAAGCCGCTGCGACACGTCGGGCTGCTTCACGATGCGGCCGATTTCGGCCGCCAGCCGGTCGGCAATCGGCTGTGGCGTACCGGCGGGCAGGAAGATGCCGAACCAGCCATTGGGCTCGAATCCGCGCAGGCCGGCCTCCGAGAACGTGGGGACGGCTGGCAGCGCCGCGTGCCGCTGCGTGCCCGTGATGCCCAGCACGCGAAACTTGCCGCCGGCCAGGTAGCTGTTGGCCGACGTGACATCGACAAACGCGGCATCCACCTGACCGCCAAGGATGTCGCTGACCAGCGGCGCCGCACCCTTGTACGGAATATGGATGATGTCGATGCCGGCCTGGATCTTGAACTGCTCGCCATGCAGGTGCGACGACGTGCCGTTGCCGTACGAGCCGTAGCTGAGCTTGCCCGGGCTGGCCTTGGCCAGCGCGATGAACTCGGCAAGCGTGCGCGCGGGCACGCGCGACGGCACCACGAACAGGTCGGACGAACGCGCTACCAGCGACACGGGCAGGAAATCCCGCTCCACGTTGTATGGCATCTTCCGGTACAGGCTGGGCGACTGGATCATCGCGGTGATGGCCAGCAACAGCGTGTACCCGTCGGGCGCGGCCTTGGCGACGATGTCGTTGCCAAGGATGCCGCTGGCGCCGGGCTTGTTGTCGACCACCACCGGTTGCTTCCAGGCCTGCGCCAGCTGCTGCCCGATCAGCCGCGCGATGGTATCGGCACCGCCACCCGCCGGATACGGTACGACCAGCCGTAACGGCCGGCCTGGATAGGTGCTGTCGGCCCGGGCGGGCCAGCTTGCCAATGCCGCCGCGCCGCCCAATGCCGCGGCCTGGCCCATCCAATGTCTCCTGCTGTGCTGCATGTCAGTCTCCCAGGTCTGGTCTTTTATGTCGCGTCGCCCGGCGCGATGACGCCTGCGCGGGCCAGGGCGGTGACTTCGTCGTCGCCATAGCCCAGCTCGGCCAGGATGGCCCGGCTCTGTCGGCCAAGCGTCTCGCCGGCATGGCGATAGGCCGGCGGCGTTGCCGAATAGCGCACGGGATGGGCAATCTGCGGCAGCGTGTCCGCATCGCCCGGGTCAGTGACGGGCACATCGACCACCATGCGACGCGCACGCAACTGCGGATGGCAGGCAGACTCCTCCAGCGTGAGAACGGGTTCCACGCAGCAGTCCACCTTGGCAAACACCGCGCACCAATGCGTATATGGCTGGCTGCGGAACACGTGGGCGATCTCGCGCTTCAGGCGTGGCATGTCGGCGTGCGCCAGCGCGAACCATTCCGGATGCCCCATCGCATCGCAGAAGCGTTCCAGAAACTGCGGTTCCAGGCTGCCGACCGAGAAATGCCGGCCGTCGGCCGTGGCGTAGTAGTCATAGAAGGCGCCGCCGTTCAAGCGCTCCGACCCCGGGCGCGGAGCAGGGCCACCGGCCAGGTGGGCCGCACCCGACATGGCGTTCAGGCTGAACGCGGCGTCGGTCATGCTGACATCCACGTGCTGGCCCTCGCCGGTGCGGTGCCGGTGCGCCAGTGCCGCCAGGATGGCCACGCTGGCGTGCAGGCTGCCGCCCGCGATATCGGCCACCTGGATGCCCAGCGGGGCGGGATGGTCATGGCCGTTGTAGCTGGCCGCGCCGGCAATGGCCAGGTAGTTGATGTCGTGGCCGGCGCGGTCGCGGTAGGGGCCGTCCTGCCCGTAGCCGGTGATCGAGCAGTAGATCAGCGCCGGCTGGATGGCGCGCAACTGGTCGTAACCGAGGCCCAGACGGGTCATGACGCCGGGCCGGAACTGCTCGACCACGATGTCGTGCGTGCGCAGCAGCCGCTGCACGATCCCGATGGCCTCAGGCTGCTTGAGATCCAGTGCCAGCGAACGCTTGTTCCGGTTGAGCCAGGCGTGGACGGCCGATACGCCATGCCGTTGCGGTGCCAGCCGCCGCACGGGATCGGCACGCGTGGGGGCCTCGATCCGGATCACGTCGGCGCCCAGGTCTGCCAGCGCCAGGGTCGCGAACGGCCCTGGCAGCAGCGTCGAAAAGTCGAGAACCCTCAGCCCTGCCAGCGGTCCGCTCATGCCCGTGTCACCCGTCTGTTGAAGTCCGGCCGATTCTTTCATCGGGGGCGAGGGCTGTCTTGGTCCGTTCGGACCAATCGCACCGCAGCATGCAAATTGGTTCTTTCGGAGCACGACACGGCGCCGGCGCGTCCGTACAGTCGGTGCCCAGGACATGACATCCGCCGCCAGGCCATGCACCTGGCGTTCGCATCACATAAGGAGGCGACACATGTATCTGACGCAGGGGCTGCATCGCTGCATGCAGCAGACGCCGGACAGCCGTGCCACCGTCTTTGGCGGCCGCACCCGTACGTTCCGGGCATTGCATGACCGCGTGGCGCGGCTGGCCGGTGCGCTGCGGGCCCTCGGCATGGCGCCCGACGATCGCGCGGGCATGCTGGCACTGAACTCAGACCGCTATATCGAATACATGCTGGCGGTGTGGTGGGGGGGCGGCGTGCTGAATCCGGTCAATATCCGCTGGAGCGTGCCGGAGATCGTGTATTCGCTGGACGATTGCGATACCGGCATCCTGATCGTCGACGACCAGTTCGTGCCGATGGTGGCCGGCATCGTGGCCACGGCCAGGCGGCCGCCGCGCGTGATCTACGCCGGCGAGCGCGAAGTGCCCGACGGCATGCTCGACTATGAGGCGCTGATCGCCGGGGCCGGGCCGGTGGCCGACGTGTTCCGTGGCGGCGAGGACCTGGCCACGATCATGTACACGGGCGGCACCACCGGCAAGCCCAAGGGCGTGATGCAGTCGCACCTGAATCTGTGGGCATCGGCGGTCTCGCGCATGGCCGAGTTTCGCACCGGGCACGGCACCTTCGTATCGCTGCATGTGGCACCGCTGTTCCACACCGCTGCGATGGCGCGGGCCGTCGGGCATATCGTGGCCGGCGACGTGCAGGTGATCCATCCGGGATTTGCCCCGGCGGCGGTGCTGCAGACCATCGAGCAAGAGCGCATCGAGGAACTGATGATGGTGCCGACGATGCTGCAGGCCGTGCTCGACGATCCGTCCTTTGGCGATCACGACCTGTCGAGCCTGCAGCGCATCTACTACGGCGCCTCGCCGATTGCGGCCGGGGTGTTGGACCGCGCGCTGGCGGCCATGCCGGACATCGCGTTCTATCACGCCTATGGCATGACCGAGGCGTCGCCGGTCATCAGCGTCAATCCGCCCGACAACCATGGCCCGGCGGGCCGCGCCAGCGGCCTGTATCGCTCGGCGGGGCGCGCCGGCTTCGGCGTGACGATGCGCATCGTCGATCCGCAGGGCAACGAGCTGCCGCGTAATCGCGTGGGCGAGATCATCGTGCGCGGCGCCAATATCACGCGCGGCTACTGGAACCGCCCGCAGGAGACCGCGCAGGCGCTGCGCGACGGTTGGCTCTACACCGGCGATGGCGGCTACATGGACGAGGACGGCTACCTGTTCATCGTCGACCGGCTCAAGGACATGATCGTCACCGGCGGCGAGAACGTCTATTCGGCAGAAGTGGAGAGCGTGCTGTCGCTGCATCCGGAAGTGGCCAGCTGCGCGGTGATCGGCATTCCCGACGAACGCTGGGGCGAGGCCGTGCATGCGGTGGTGGTGCCGCGCGCCGGAATGTCGCCTACCGACGTGGCGTTGCGCGAGCACTGTCGCGCGGCGCTGGCCAGCTACAAGTGCCCCAAGAGTTTCGAGTTCCGGCCGGCGCTGCCGCTGTCGGCCGCCGGAAAGATCCTCAAGCGCGATCTGCGCGAGCAGTACTGGCGCGGCCAGGCGCGCCAGGTCAGCTGAACCGCTTTACCCGATTCCCCAGATTTCCCCGATTCCCCCGGTTTCACGAATTCCCCAATCTTCAAGGAAACGAACATGAGCAGGAAAGTGTTGGTTGCAGGCGTCGGCATGATTCCGTTCACCAAGGCCGGTGCCAGCGATGACTACCCGGTCATGGGTGCCAACGCGGCTCGCGCGGCGCTGGCCGATGCCCGCGTCGACTATGCGCTGGTGGAGCAGGCCTACGTGGGCTATGTGTACGGCGACTCCACGGCCGGCCAGGCCGCCATCTATGGCGTGGGGCTGACCGGCATCCCGGTCATCAACGTCAACAACAACTGCGCCACCGGATCGACGGCGTTGTTCCTGGCGCGCCAGGCGGTGGCCAGCGGCGCCATCGAGTGTGCCATCGCGGTGGGGTTCGAGCAGATGGTGCCCGGTGCCTTGAAGGGCGCCTATACCGACCGTCCGTCGCCGATGGCCCGCTTTGTCGATGCCATGCAGGCCATCCAGGGTTTTGATGAGGCCGCGCCGCGTGCCGCCCAGTTCTTCGGCGGCGCAGGCCGCGACTACATCAAGGAATACGACATCCGGCCCGATACGTTCGGCCGCATCTCGGTCAAGGCGCGCCAGCACGCTGCGCGCAATCCGTTCGCGGTGTTCCGCAATACGGTCACGCTGGAAGAGGTGATGGCGTCGCCGACCGTGTTCGACCCGCTGACGCGCCTGCAATGCTGCCCGCCCACCTGTGGCGCGGCGGCGGCCATCGTGTGCTCCGAAGACTTCGCGAAGCGGCACGGCCTGGATACGCGCGTGGCGATTCGCGCCCAGTCGATGACCACCGACCGCAACAGCACGTTCGACGAAGGCGACATGCGCAAGGTGGTGGGCTACGACATGACCCGGGCCGCCGCGCAGGCCGTGTACGAGGCATCGAGCGTGGCGCCCGCCGACATCGACGTGGTGGAGCTGCACGACTGCTTCACCGCCAACGAGCTGATCACGTATGAAGGGCTTGGCCTGACGCCCGAAGGCACCGCCGAGAAATTCATCCTCGACGGCGACAACACCTATGGCGGCCGCGTGGTGACCAATCCATCCGGCGGCCTGCTGTCAAAGGGGCATCCGCTTGGCGCAACGGGCCTGGCGCAATGCGCCGAACTGGTGTGGCAACTGCGTGGCCAGGCCCAGGACCGGCAGGTGGCGGGCGCGCGTCTGGCGCTACAGCACAACCTTGGCCTCGGCGGCGCCTGCGTGGTGACGCTGTACGAGCGTCAGTAAGGAGTCCCCCGATGCTGGACACGAAACATATCGGCACGGTGGTGTCGCGCCACGTGGCCGAGGTGGAAGCCGGACGCCTGCGCTTCTTCGCCAAGGCCACGGGCCAGGCGGACGCCCGCTACACCGATGCCGAAGCCGCCAAAGCCGCAGGGTATCCGGGGCTGCCGGTGCCCCCGACATTCCTCTTCTGCCTGGAAATGGAGGCGCCGAACCCGCGTGCCACGCTGGACCTGCTGGGCATTGATATTGGCCGCGTCCTGCATGGCGAACAGGCATTCCGCTACCACCGCATGGCGTTCGCCGGCGAGCGGCTGCACTTCGAGACGCGCATCGCGGACATCTACGAGAAGAAGGGCGGTGCCCTGGGCTTCGTGGTGCGCGAAACGCGCGTCACCGATGCCGACGGCGCCGCCGTGGCGGACCTGCGCAGCGTGGTCGTGGTGCGCAACAGCCAGGAGGCCGCATGAATCCGGTTCGATTCAAAGCACTGGAGGTGGGCAGCACGCTGCCGCCGTTCACCGCCGAGCCGCTGAGCCGGCTCACGCTGGCGCTCTACGCCGGGGCATCTGGCGATCACAACCCGATCCACGTCGACACCGACTTCGCCAGGCGCGCCGGCATGCCCGATGTGTTTGCGCACGGCATGCTGTCGATGGCCTATCTTGGCCGCCTGTTGACCAACTGGGCGCCACAGCAGGCGATCCGCGAGTTCTCGGTGCGCTTCGCGGCCATCACCCATGTGGGCGATGCGGTCTCGTGCACGGGCGTGGTCACGGAGAAGGACGAGGCGGCGGGGACGGTGCGCATCGCACTCACCACGCGCAATCAGCAAGGCGACATCAAACTGACGGGCGAGGCGCTGATCGCGCCCGGCCGCTGAACATCAAGGGAGACAACACAATGAGCAAGCTCAATGGCAAGGTTGCCATCGTATCGGGTTCGGGCCGTGGTATTGGCCGCGAGATTGCGCTGAAGCTGGCCGGCGAGGGCGCCGCCGTGGTGGTCAACGACCTGGACGCCGAGCCGGCGAATGCCGTGGTGCGCGAGATCGTGGCGGCAGGCGGGCGGGCCGTGGCCTGCACGGGCAGCGTCACCGAGGCGGACTTCGGCCAGCGGTTCGTACAGACGGCGCTGCAGTCGTTCGGCGCGCTCGACATCATCGTCAACAACGCCGGCTATACGTGGGACAACGTGATCCAGAAGATGACCGACGAACAATGGTCGTCGATCATGGACGTGCACGTGACGGCACCGTTCCGCATCCTGCGCGCGGCGGCGGACCATTTCAAGGAGACCGCCAAGGCGGAGGCCGAGGCCGGTCAGGAGATCTTCCGCAAGGTGGTCAATATCTCTTCGGTGTCGGGCGTGATGGGCAATGCGGGCCAGGCGAACTACTCGGCCGCCAAGGCCGCCATCAACGGGCTGACGCGCGCGCTGGCCAAGGAGTGGGGCCGCTACAAGGTCAACGTCAACAGCGTGGCCTTCGGACTGATCAAGACGCGCCTGACCGAAGCCGTGGCCGGAGACGGCAACAACTCGACCATCGACATCGCCGGCAAGGAGATCAAGGTGGGCGTCAATGCGCAGTTGATGAAGAACGTCGAGGCCATGATTCCGGTGGGGCGCGGTGGCACGCCGGCCGAGGCCGCCGGGGCGGTCTACCTGCTGTGCATTCCGGAGTCGAACTACATCAGCGGCCAGGTGCTGGTGGTGGGCGGCGGACGTCCCTGAACCGCGCGCTACGCAAAGGAGCACAGCCATGCCGACAAGCCAGAGCCCGTGGATGACGGAGGACCTGTCGATATTCCAGGACGCGATCCGCAAGTTCATCGAGCGCGAACTCGTGCCGCACGAGGAACGCTGGGGGAAGCAGCAGCATGTGGACCGCGAAACCTGGCGCAAGGCCGGCGAGGTCGGCATGCTCTGCGCCAGCATCCCCGAAGCCTATGGAGGCGGGGGCGGGTCGTTCGCGCATGAAGCGATCATCGCCTACGAGCAGGCGCGCGCCATGGCGACCAGCCTGGGTACCAACGTGCACAGCGCCATCGTGGCGCACTACATCCTGCGCTATGGCTCCGAGGCGCAGAAACAGCGGTGGCTGCCGAAGATGGCCACCGGCGAGATGGTCGGCGCGATTGCGATGTCGGAGCCCGGCGCCGGATCGGACCTGAAGAGCGTCAAGACGCGCGCGGTGCACGACGGCGCGCACTATGTCATCAACGGCTCTAAGACCTTTATCTCGAACGGCCTGCTGGCCGACCTGGTCCTGGTGGTGGTCAAGACGGACCCGGACAAGGGCGCGAAGGGCGTGTCGATCGTGGTGGTGGAGACGGCCGGGCTGGAGGGCTTCCGGCGCGGCCGCGTGCTGGAGAAGATCGGGCAGAAGGGGCAGGACACCGCCGAGCTGTTCTTCGACAACGTGCGCGTGCCCCGCGAAAACCTGCTTGGCGACGAGGAAGGGCGGGGTTTCTACCAGCTGATGCAGCAGTTGCCGCAGGAACGCATGGTGATCGCGCTGGGCGCGCTGGGGTCGATGGAGCGTGCGCTGGAGACGACTGTGGCGTACGTGCGCGACCGGCAGGTCTTCGGCGCGCCGTTGCTGGAGATGCAGAACACGCGCTTCAAGCTGGCCGAATGCAAGACACACGCCACCGTGGCGCGTGCCTTTGTCGATGACTGCATGGGCAAGGTGCTGCGCGGCGAACTGGCCGCCGAGACCGCGGCCATGGCGAAGTGGTGGTGCACCCAGAAGAGCTGCGAAATCATCGACGAATGCCTGCAGTTGCACGGCGGCTACGGCTACATGGCCGAGTATCCGATCGCCCGGCTCTACGTCAACGCGCGCGTGGGCAAGATCTACGGCGGGTCGAACGAGATCATGAAGGAACTGATCGCGCGGACGTTGTAGGCGGACGGGGCTTTCCTCCCCTCTCCCGCCTGCGGAGAGGGGAGCGATTCAGCGAGTCAATCCAGCAACCCCCTCGCGCGCGCAATTGCCACCACTTCGGTACGGCTTTGCGCGCCAAGCTTGGCGCTGATGCGGCGCAGGTGCGATTTCACGGTCAGTTCGGAGACGAAGAGCTTTTCGGCAATCGCGCGATTGCGGTGGCCCAGCGACAGCATCCGCACGACGTCGAGTTCGCGGGCCGTCAGCGCGTCGAGGCCCGCGTCCGGTGCGGGCGGGCTCTGGAATGGCGACGGGGCGGCCGTGCCAGTGTTTTCCGACATGCCCATGCGCGCCAGCAGCGCCGGCACGAACGTCGCGGCCACGCCGGACACCGTGCCACCGCGTTGCGCGGTCATCCACCGCTGCAGCAGGCCGGCCAGCCGGTCGCCTTCGTCGACGAAGGTGCGGATCAGTCCCTCGTGGCTGGCCACGCGCAGTGCGGCGGTCAGCGCGTCGAAGGCGGCCCGTGCCTCGCCCACCGAATCGAGCGCCATCGCAAGCAGCAACCGCAGCTTGAGCAGGCGCCAGTGGCGCTGCTGTGCGGCAGCCGCGGCGATGGCGGCAGCCAGTGCATCGCACACCGCGCGACTGCCGCCGCGGGCAATGTCGAGCCGCCAGCGCGCTATCGTCGGGGTATCCACCTCATTGCCGTAGCCGGCGTCGTCGAGGGCTTCCCATGCGCCGTGCGCCTGCGCGGCATCGAGCGACTGGGCGGCGGCATCGAGTGCGCCGTCGAGCGTGGCCACACGCGCGCGCTCGAGCCACGCCGAGCAGATCGCCCGCTGCGATTGCACCTGGCGGCCCAGTTCATCGAGTTCGTGCAAGCGGCGGTGCCAGAGGTCGCGATCGCCGCGCGCCAGCGCAATCCGGGCGCTGAGGATATGGCAGGTCGTCATCGAATCGACCGGGCCGGTCATCTTGGCAAACGGCAGCGTGTCGTTGACAAAGCGCGCCGCTTCATCGATCTGGTCCGATTCATAGAGCAGCAGCCCCAGGATCACGCCCGCCGCGGCGCGGCCGCCGGTGACCGCGTCCGGACGCTCATGCCACGCCTGCTGTGCCGTGCGCAGCCGGGCCATCGAACGTCCCAGCCTGCCGTGGATCAGGTCGATGATGCTCTCCAGGCAGTCGGCCACGCTGCGCAGCAATGCGGCACCGGGCGCCGCCCCGAGCCGACCGCTGGCGCCGGCATGGGCCAGCACCTGGCGCGCTTCGTCGTGCCGGCGCCCCGACACCAGGCCATACGCGACCGAATTGGCCAGCATCCAGTACTGGAACGAGTCGTCGGGTGGCAGGCGGTCGAGCAGCGGCAGCCCGGTGCGGCGGCAGGCATCGATCTGGTCCGTCATCGCGAACAGCACGCAGCGTAGCGTTTCGGCCTGCAGCTGCACCGCCTCGCGTGCCGCGTCGGCCATCGTGTCGTCTGCAATCTGCTGCACCGTGGCCATGGCTTCGTCGAAGCGGCGGTTCAGCAGCAGGGTCCACGCGGCGCTGATACGTACGCGCGGGTCGGCGGTACGCAGCTTGTCGCGGACCAGATCGAACCACCGGGACAGCAGCCTGACGCGCCCGTTGTTGAGCAGGGCGTCGGCGTGCTGTGCCATCAGTGCGATGGCTTCGTGGTGCAGGCCCGCGCGCAGCAGATGGTCGATGGCAGGGACGGGCCGGTCGGCCGCCAGATACCAGCGCGCTGCCGCCGCGTGCAGCGCGGTTTCGCGTGCCGGGTCGAGGGCGTGCAGCCGATGCTGCAGGAAGCTGGCGAACAGGCTGTGGTAGCGGTACTCGTCGTGCTCGCCGTTGAGCGGGAACAGGAACAGGTTGTTGCGCTCGAGCGTGGCCAGCATGGCCTGGCTATCGGTGCGGCCCAGGATGGCATCGCACAGCGGTGCCGACAGTTGCGACAGGATGCTGGTTTCGAGCAGGAAGCTGCGCACCGCGTCGGTCTGCCCGCCGAGGATGTCCTCGGCGAGATACTCGGCCAGCTCGGTGTTCGAGCCCGAAAACGACGAGACAAAGCGGCCGTATTCGG
Source organism: Cupriavidus sp. 86D6 (assembly GCF_057815095.1). Classification (NCBI taxonomy): domain Bacteria; kingdom Pseudomonadati; phylum Pseudomonadota; class Betaproteobacteria; order Burkholderiales; family Burkholderiaceae; genus Cupriavidus; species Cupriavidus sp. 86D6. The sequence continues at coordinate 197,744 of NZ_JBYPSB010000003.1, forward strand.
TGCGCTGGCGCAGCGACAGCGTGGCGAGGAAGATGGCGGTCGCCCAGCCCTCGGTATAGCGGTGCAGCCTGGATATCTCCGCATCGCCGAGCGGCAGGCCGCATTTGTCGCGGATGAACACCGTGGCTTCGGGCAGGGTGAAGCGCAGTGCGCCAGGCTGGAGTTCCAGCAGGTTGCCTCGGGCGCGGAGGCGGCCCAGGCCGAGCGCAGGCATGGTGCGCGAGGCCACCACCAGCGTGCCGACGGGCGGCAGCGACTCCAGCAGCAGCTGCACGAAGTTCAGCACGGATTCGCTCTGGATCGTTTCGAAGTCGTCGAGCAGGATCGCGAACGGTGCCTTCTGCGAGGCCACGGCGGCAATCACGCTGGCCGCCAGCCGTTCGGCGGAGGCCGATGCCTGCGGCGTGTCGGGCGCGAGTGCGCGGAGCCCCGCGCCAAGGTGCCCCAGGAAGCGCGGCAGGTCGTTGTCGGCGGCATCCAGCCGCATCCACGCCGTGGTGTGCCCCAGCGACTGCCGTGCGGCCACGTACTGCTGCATCAGCGTGGTCTTGCCGAAGCCGGCCGGCGCACGGATCAGCACCAGCCGCGCGCTGTGGGCGGCCAGCATGCTGTCGACCAGATGCGGACGTGCCAGATGGGAATCGGCACAGGCCGGTGGCACCAGTTTCGACGCAACAATCGTCGGCATCGTCGGCATCGCCTGTGGCCTCGCGGTGCCGTCGGCGTCGTGCCGCCGCGCACCCGGCGGGCTGGGCTGCATGGCGGAGGGTCTCCTGGATCGATGTTCTTGTGGCCGCGATTGTTACATGGGTTTTGCGCGCATGGATACCCGGGGCCGCCCCGGTTTGCGGCAGGCGAAGGCCCGATTCGCAAATCGCAAATACGAGAAGGCGGCGCCCCGTACTATCGTTGGGCGGCATGCCTACCCGATGACTTCCAGACTCCCACGATGACCCTCCCATCCATGGTGCCCGCATCGACCGCCTGCCGCGCTGCGCACTGGCCGTCAGGGCTACCGCGCACGATCCACGTACCGGCCACCAGCCTGGTCTACAACGTCGAACACGCGGCGCGCCGCTATCCCGGCAAGACGGCCATCCAGTACTTTGGCACCGCCATTCCGTACACGCAGCTGCTGCAAGAGATCGAGCGGCTGGCCGGCTACCTGCAGCACGACTGCGGCGTCCAGCCCGGCGACCGCGTGATGCTGTGCGCGCAGAACTGCCCGCAATACATCATTGCCAGTTACGCAATTCTGCGGGCCGAGGCCGTGCTGGTGCCGGCCAACCCGATGTGGCTGACGGGCGAGATCGAACATGTGGCGGCCGACAGCGGCGCACGCGTGGCGATCGTTGCCGAAGACCTCTATGCGCAGGTGGCGCCGCTGCACGGGCAGGCCATCGAGCGCGTCATCACCTTTGCCTATGCCGATGCGCTGGCCGACGACGGCGGCCTGCCGGTGCCCGGGTGGGTACGGGATCGCAACCCGCCGCCGGCGTCCGGCATGGCCGGGCCGGCCACGACGTGGCTGGCGGCGATGGCGGCGCAGCGCGTGCCGTGGCCGCACCAAGCCGGCCCGGAAACCCTGGCGCTGCTGGCCTACACATCGGGCACCACCGGACGGCCGAAGGGATGCATGCACACGCATCGCTCGCTGATGTGCGCGGCGGCCGGTTCGCAGGTCTGGCGCGCGAACGGGCCCGAGAGCGTGTTCCTGGCCGTGGCGCCGCTGTTCCACATGCTGGGCCTGCAGAACGGCATGCACGCACCGCTGTACCTGGGCGCGACCATCGTGCTGATGCCGCGCTGGGATGCGGCGCTGGCGGCGGCGCTGATCGAGCGTTTCGGGGTCACCAACTGGAATGCACCCCCGGCGATGCTGGTGGACTTCTTTGCGCAGCCCGGCATCGATGCCCGCGACCTGTCCAGCCTGGCGTTTCTGGGCGGCGGTGGCGCGGCCATGCCCGAAGCGGTTGCCACCACGCTGCAAACGCGCTTCGGGCTGCCCTATGTGGAAGCGTATGGCATGACCGAGACGGCGGCGTTCATCCTGTCGAATCCGCGCCATCGCGCCAAGCGCGAGTGCCTGGGCGTGGCCACGTTTGGCGTGGATGCCCGCGTGGTGGACCCGGCCACGCTTACCGAGCTGCCGCCCGGCGAAACCGGCGAGATCGTGCTGCACGGCGGACAGATCATGGCCGGCTACTGGCGCAATGCCGAGGCCGACGCCGAAACCTTCATCGACATCGACGGCAAGCGCTTCCTGCGCACGGGCGACCTGGGCTACGTGGACGACGAGGGCTACTTCTTCATGCGCGACCGGCTCAAGCGCATGATCAACGCCAACGGCTACAAGGTATGGCCCGCGGAGGTGGAAAGCCTGCTGTACGGCCATCCGGCCATCCACGAGGCCTGCGTGGTGGCCGCCCGGGATGCCCGCCGGGGCGAAACGGTAAAGGCCGTGGTGGTGCTCAAGCCGGGGCAGCATGGGGCGCCCGGCACCGACGAGGCGTCGATCATCGCGTGGTGCCGAGAGCACATGGCGACCTACAAGGCGCCGCGCATCGTCCGCTTCGTGGAGGCTTTGCCCAAGTCCGGTACGGGGAAGATCCAGTGGCGCCTGCTGCAGGAGATGGACGACTGACGCGGTCCATTGTTGATTTCAGATCAACATTAATTCGCCAATACGCAGCTTAATCAGCAAAGGTAACTTCGGCATACTGCGGTCATTCCAGCTGGACCGAATCCGCAATTTCACAGGAGTTACCCGATGAGCATCCCGTCTTTTGGTGTTGGCACGTTCCGTCTGACCGGCCAGGCCGCCGTGGATTCGGTGCGTAACGCGCTGGATCTGGGCTACCGGGCGGTCGATACCGCGCAGATCTATGGCAACGAGGCCGACGTGGGCCAGGCCATCGACGAAAGCGGCGTCAAGCGCGACGCGCTGTTCGTGACCACCAAGATCTGGACCGAGAACTACGCCGCCGACAAGCTCGTGCCGAGCCTGCGCGAGAGCCTGGACAAGCTGCGCACCGACTACGTGGACCTGACGCTGATCCACTGGCCGGCGCCGGGCAATGGCGTGTCGCTGCCCGAGTTCATGGGCGCGCTGGCCGAGGCCAAGGCGCGCGGCCTGACGCGCCAGATTGGCGTGTCGAACTTCAATATCGCGCTGACGCAGCAGGCCATCGACGTGGTGGGCCGGGGCGAGATCGCGACCAACCAGATCGAACTGAGCCCGTACCTGCAGAACCGCAAGCTCACCGCATACCTGAAGGAACAGGGCGTTGCCGTGACGTCGTACATGACGCTGGCCTACGGCAAGGTGCTGAAGGACCCGGTGCTGGCGCGCATCGCCGCGAAGCACCACGCCACGGTGGCGCAGGTGGCGCTGGCCTGGGCGCTGCAGCTTGGCTACGCGGTGATTCCGTCGTCGACGAAGCGCGAGAACCTGGCCAGCAACCTGCTGGCGCGCGACCTGAAGCTCGATGCCGACGACATGGCGGCCATCGCCGCGCTGGAGCGCAACGGCCGCGAGGTCAGCCCCGCGGCCCTGGCGCCGGCGTGGGACTGATCCGATCGATCCACACAGGAGTTTCCCGATGACCCATCCTTCGATCGATACCATTTCGCAAGCACCGCTGTTCCAGCCCCTGGCGCTGGGCGGCCTGACCCTGCCCAACCGCATCGTCATGCCGCCAATGACGCGTTCGCGCGCCAGCCAGCCCGGCGATGTGCCCAACGCGCTGATGGCGGAGTACTACGCCCAGCGCGCCGGCGCCGGCCTGATCGTCAGCGAAGGCACGTGGATTTCGCCGCTGGGCAAGGGCTATGCGTGGACGCCTGGCATCCATACGCCCGAGCAGGTGGCCGGCTGGCGCAAGGTCACGCACGCCGTGCATGCCGCCGGCGGCCGCATCTTCGCGCAACTCTGGCACGTGGGCCGGCTCAGCCATATCAGCCTGCTGGACGGCCAGTCTCCGGTCTCGTCGTCGGCGATCCAGGCACAGGGCGTCAACGTCTTCGTGGCCGAGCGCGACGGCACGCCGGGCTTCGTGCAGGCATCGCAGCCGCGTGCGCTGACCGTGGACGAGATCCACGCCATCGTCGACGAATACCGCCAGGCCGCGCGCAATGCGATGGCGGCCGGTTTCGACGGCGTGGAGCTGCACGCCGCCAATGGATACCTGGTCAACCAGTTCATCGACTCCGGGGCCAACCACCGCACCGACGAATACGGCGGATCGCTGGACAACCGCCTGCGCTTCCTGGGCGAGGTGGCCCAGGCGCTGATCGAGGGCACGGGCGGCAAGGACCGGGTCGGCATCCGCCTGGCGCCGCTGACCACGCTGAACGGCTGCGTCGATGCGGACCCGGAAACCACCTATACGGCGGCGGCGAAGCGGCTGGGAGAACTGGGCGTGGGCTATATCCACATTGCCGAGGCCGACTGGGACGATGCCCCGCATATGCCGCTGGCGTTCAAGCAGCGCCTGCGCGAGGTATTCCCGGGCGCGCTGATCTACGCCGGCAAGTACACCGCCGAGCGCGCCAATGCCGCGCTGCGCGAAGGCTGGGCCGACCTGATCGCCTTCGGCCGTCCGTTCGTGGCCAATCCCGATCTGCCCGAGCGCCTGCGCACCGGGGCCGCGCTGAACCCGCACGACCGCAACACGCTGTTCGGCGGCGGGGCACAGGGGCTGACCGACTATCCCGCGCTGTCCGCCAGGGCCGCCTGATATATACAGCCATGCAGGACGGGGGCACCCGGACGCGTTCCAAAGGAACTCATAGCGGTTTTACTAGTCAATTGTTGCGTTCGGTTACAATGCTGTGCCGCAGCAATGTCGTCGGCATTGTCTGCCCAATGTCTGCAATCGCGCCCCCATCTTGCTACGTTTCGTTCTCTTCCTGCTGACTGCCATGTGCCTGTCCGCGCTGTCCTATTCGGCAGCGGCGAACGTGCGCGCGGCTGCGCCGCAAGTCGAGCCAGCGATCCAGGCGGTCAGTGCGGCACAGGCCGAGGTGCCCGACTATGCATCACTGGCAACCGGCGACGACCTGGCCCAGCTGGTGCTGCCGGGCGACCCCGACTTCGGTGCCGACGACGAGGTCGTCGATGATGGCCCGCCGCCGGGCTACTGCAATATCTGGTCGGCTGACCTGCTCGACCCGCTCGATCTGTTCGATGCGGTCGACGAAACCAGCGCCCTCTTTGTCCTCCCCAATTTCGAACCCGCCGAATCCGTGAGCGACCGCTTCCAGGCGCCCACCGCGCGTACCACGTTCGAATCCGAAGGCCTGTTCCGGCCGCCCAATCTCCTCGCCTGAGTCTCCCGGCCACCGTTCCGGCTGATGCCCGGACGGTGCGCTCGTCCTTGCCCTTGCGCCCCCTGATGCCCGCGACCGCCCTGCGTCGCGGCTGAAAGCGTTTGCCGTTTGCCCCCGGCGTCCCGATGCCGGCCGGCACGCGGCGCGCCTGCAGTGGGTGGCCGGGCAAGCCGTACCGTTTGAACCATTCCGACATGAAGACCAAGAAATCGTTGACCTGGGTCGCGTCGCTGTCGTTCGTGGCGGCGCCGGCCTGGGCCGTTCAGCCCGTGCCAGCCCCCGCGCCCGCCAACGCACCCGCGAAAATGGCCCATACCGGGACGCAGGCCGGCGCTGGCCAGTTGCCCGCTGCGACACCGGCCACCGGCACCACGGCGCCTGGCATGAAGCTGGCGGCCAAGGCCATGCCGCGTGCCACCACGCCCGAGGCGGAATCCTTCGGATTGCCGCAGTTGCTGGAACTCGCGCAATCGACCAACAAGGGCGCGGAGGCCGCGCAGGCCAATGTGGATGCTGCGACTGCCGCCATCAGCAGCGCCCGCGCGTATCCGAACCCGCAGGTGGAAGTGATGTACGGGCGGCTGTCCGGCAAGCAGCCCGGCGTGGCCAGCGGCAACGCGCCGTCGTACGCCGTGGTCCAGAAGTTCGACTATCCGAATCAGCGCAACCTGCGCCAGCAGATGGCCGGCCGTGGGCTTGAGGCATCCGAGGCCCAGCGCCAGACCTTCCGTGCCGAGCTGGCCGCGCGGGTCAAGACGGCGTACTTCCAGGTGCTGCGGCGCGAGACCGAACTGGCCGCCGCGCGTGAGGACCTGAACCTGATGCGCCAGATCCAGGAGCGCGCCAAGGTGCGCGTGGATGTGGGCGAAGCGCCACGCTACGAGCTGATCAAGGCCGATACCGAACTGCTGGCGGCGCAGAAGACGCTGCAGACGGCCGAACTGCGCGTCGATCAGTCCAAGGCCACGCTGCGTCAGCAGGTGGGCGGCGCCATGCCGGTGCGCTTTGGGCTGGTGGGCAGCCTGGCCAATACGCCCGACGTGCCGAACCTGGCCGTGCTGCGCGACAGCATGCAGGCCAACAACGCCGAACTGAACCAGCGCCGCAGCGAACTGGAACGCGCCCGCCTGGGCGTGGACTACCAGCGTTCGCTGCGCTGGCCCGAGGTGTCGCTGCGCGCCAGTACCGATCGCCAGCCGGACAACAACGTCTCGCAGATCGGCCTGGTGATGACGATTCCGTTGTGGGACCGCCGCAGCGGCCCGGTGGGCGAAGCCACGGCACAGGCCACGCAGGCGCGTACCGCGCTGGAGGCGCGCGAGTTCGAACTCACGCAGGAGCTGGACACCGCCTACCAGCAGTACGAGATCACGCAGGCGCAGGTCACCGCGCTGGAATCGGGGATCGTGCGCGAAGCCGAATCGGCGCTGGGCGTGGCGGAAGCCGCCTACCGCTTTGGCGAGCGCGGCATTCTCGACTATCTCGACGCCCAGCGCGTGCTGCGCAATGCGCGCAGCGAACTGATCAACGCGCAGTACGAACTGCAGATCGCCGCCATCCAGATCGAAAAGCTCATGTCGGCCACGCCCGGCGCCGCTGCCATCGTGCCCTCCCGGCCCGTCTCCCAGAATCTGAACTGAACATGCGTCCCTCTCATTCCCTGCTTTCCATTGCCGCCGCCGTCGTGATGGTGATGTCGCTGGCCGGCTGCTCCAAGGAACCCGAAGCCGTTGCCGAGGCGCCCAAGCTGCCGCCCGGCATCGTCAAGGCCGAAGACAACCTGCAGAAGACCCTCAAGGTGGCACCCGTGGCATCGTCCCCGTTCAGCGAGATGCTGCGCGTGGCGGGCCGTATCGACTTCGACGAACAGCGTGTGTCGCGCATCGGCGCCACCGTCACCGGCCGTGTGACCGATCTCTACGCCATCCTGGGCGATGAAGTGAAGGCCGGCCAGGTGCTGGCCCGCCTGCACAGCAGCGAACTTGGCGCCGCGCAGATGGCCTTCCTGAAGGCCGAGGCCCAGAACGACCTGCAGGCCCGCAATGCCGAGCGTGCGCGGCAGCTGTTCGACGCCGACGTGATCGGCCGCGCCGAACTGCAGCGCCGCCAGAGCGAATACGCGATTGCCGCCGCGGAGATGCGTGCCTATCGCGACCAGCTGCGCGTGCTGGGCATGTCCGCGCAGGCCATTGCCACGCTGGCGAAGAACGGCAGCATCGAGTCGTATTCGCCGGTGTTTTCCAGCATCAGCGGCACGGTGGTGGAGCGCAACGTGGCCCAGGGCCAGGTGGTGCAGCCGGCCGACGCGCTGTACACCGTGGCCGACCTGTCGCGGGTCTGGGTGGTGGCCGAGGTGCCCGAGCAGCAGGCGGCCCAGGTGGCCGAAGGCCAGGCCGTCGACATCGAGGTGCCGTCCCTGGCCAATACCAACGGCCGCATCACGGGCAAGCTGATCTACGTGGGCCGTACCGTGAATCCGCAATCGCGCACGGTGTTGGTCCGTACCGAGCTGGAGAACAAGGAAGGGCGCCTGAAGCCGGCCATGCTGGCCAGCATGCTGATCGCGGGCAAGCCCGTCGATACGCTGGTGGTGCCCGGTTCGGCGGTGGTGCGCGACGGCAACGACGAGCAGGTCTACGTGGAAATGGCGCCCGGCCAGTATCGCCTGACCAAGGTGAAGCTGGGTTCGGAAAGCGACGGCATGCGCGTGGTGCAGAGCGGTATCAAGGCGGGCGATCGCGTGGTCGTGGAGGGTGCGTTCCACCTCGACAACGAACGCAAGCGCCTGGAACAGGGGTAAGCCGCCATGATGACATCGCTTGTGGAGGCCGCGATCAAGCAGCGGCTGGTGGTGTGTGTGGTGGCGGTGGTGCTGTTCTTCTTTGGCCTGCGCGCGGCCGGCAAGCTGTCGGTCGATGCCTTCCCGGACGTGACCAACGTCCAGGTGCAGATCGCCACCGAAGCCACCGGCCGCTCGCCCGAGGAGGTGGAGCGCTTTGTCACCGTGCCCATCGAAATGTCGATGACGGGCCTGCCCGGACTCGAAGAGATGCGCTCGCTGAACAAGGCCGGCCTGTCGCTGATCACGCTCGTGTTCACGGACAAGACCGACGTGTACTTCGCGCGGCAGCTCGTCATGGAGCGGCTGATCGAGGTGTCCGGCCGCATGCCGGAAGGCGTGACGCCGGTGCTGGGGCCGGTGTCCACGGGGCTGGGCGAGGTCTACCAGTACACGCTGGACCGCCCCGACGACGGTGACCGCGAACTGACGCAGGAAGAGCTGGCCGAGCGCCGCATCGCGCAGGACTGGGTGGTGCGCCCGCTGCTGCGATCGATCCCGGGCGTGGCCGAAATCAACTCGCAGGGCGGCTACGTGCGGCAGTACCAGGCACTGGTCAACCCGGAGCGCATGCGGCACTACGAGGTCAGCCTGCAGCAGGTGTACCAGGCGCTGGCGCGCAACAACGCCAACTCGGGCGGCGGCGTACTGCCGCACTACGCGGAGCAGTACCTGATTCGCGGCGTGGGGCTGGCCAAGGGCGTGGACGATATCGGCAGCATCGTGCTCAAGGAGATCAACGGCACGCCGGTCTACCTGCGCGACGTGGCGCAGGTGACGATCGGCCACGAGGTGCGGCAGGGGGCCGTGGTCAAGAACGGCCAGACCGAAGCCGTGGGCGGCATCGTGATGATGATGCGCGCCGGCAACGCCAAGGAGGTGGTGAGCCGCGTCAAGGCGCGTGTGGCGGAGATCAACGAGAAGGGCATGATCCCCGGTGGCCTGCAGATCGTGCCGTACTACGACCGCAGCGAACTGGTGGACGCCGCGCTGTGGACGGTCACCAAGGTGCTGCTCGAAGGCGTGGTGCTGGTGGTGATCGTGCTGTTCCTGTTCCTGGGGGACGTGCGCTCGTCGGTCATCGTGCTGGCCACGCTGGTGCTGACGCCGTTGCTGACGTTCATGGTGATGAACCGGATCGGGCTGTCGGCCAACCTGATGTCGCTGGGAGGGCTGGCCATCGCCATCGGCCTGATGGTGGATGGCTCGGTGGTGGTCGTCGAGAACGCGTTCGAGCGGCTGGGCCATGCGGACAAGTCGGGGCTGACCCGCAACCAGATCCTGGTCAAGGCGGTGCAGGAAGTGGCCACGCCGGTGATCGTCGGTGTGGGCATCATCATCCTGGTGTTCCTGCCGCTGATGACGCTGCAGGGCATGGAAGGCAAGATGTTTGCGCCGCTGGCCATCACGATCTCGATTGCGCTGGCCATCTCGCTGTTCCTGTCGCTGACGCTGTCGCCGGTGCTGTCGTCGTACCTGCTCAAGGGCGGTGCCGAGCATGACACGCGCGTGATCGCGTTCATGAAGCGGCACTACCTGCGCATGCTGCACTGGGCGCTGCTCAACAGCAGGAAGACAGTGCTGTCGGCGGTGGGCCTGTTCGTGGCCACGGTGATGATCGTGCCGATGCTCGGGACGTCGTTCATTCCGGAAATGAAGGAAGGGTCGATCGTGCCCGCGCTGGACCGCGTGCCGAACATCTCGCTCGAAGAGTCGATCAAGCTGGAACGGCAGGCCAACAAGCTGGTGCTGGAGGTGCCGGGCGTGAAGTCGGTGGTGTCCGGCGTGGGCCGTGGCGAAAGCCCGGCCGATCCGCAGGGCCAGAACGAGTCGACGCCGATCGCCAGCCTCAAGGACCGCGACGAGTGGCCGGAGGGCTGGACGCAGGACGACATCGCCAACGCCATCCGCGAAAAGCTCAAGGCCATACCAGGCGTGCAGATCGTGATGGCGCAGCCGATCTCGGACCGCGTGGACGAGATGGTCAGCGGCGTGCGTTCCGATATCGCCGTGAAGATCTTTGGCGATGATCTCGACCGCCTTCGCGGCCTGGCCGGCGAGATCGCGCGCGTGGCGGGCGGCATCAAGGGTGCGGAGGATGTGCGTATCGAGCGGATTTCGGGCCAGCAGTACCTGTCGATCGAAATCGATCGCCAGGCGATTGCGCGCTACGGGCTGAACGTGTCGGACATCCACGACATCATCGAGATCGCCATCGGCGGCAAGCGCGCCACGGACATCTTCGAGGGCGAGCGCCGCTTTGCGGCGGTGGTACGCCTGCCGGAGGAGTTCCGCGGCAACGTGCAGGCCATCCGCCAGTTGCTGGTGCAGGCGCCCGATGGCGTGCAGGTGCCGCTGCAGAGCGTGGCGAAGATCGAGGTCAGCGATGGCCCGGCGCAGATCAGCCGCGAAATGGCCAAGCGCCGCGTGGTGGTGATGATCAACGTGAAGGACCGCGACCTGGGTGGCTTCGTGGCCGAACTGCAGTCCGCCACGGAGGCCAGGGTCAAGCTGCCGGAGGGCTACTACTACGAGTGGGGCGGCCAGTTCCAGAACATGGAGCGCGCCATGGGCCACCTGAAGCTGATCGTGCCGATCACCATTGCAGCGATCTTCTTCCTGCTGTTCCTGCTGTTCAACTCGCTGCGTTTTGCCACGCTGATCATCACGGTGCTGCCGTTTGCATCGATCGGCGGCATCATCGGGCTGTTCGTCACCGGCGAATACCTGTCTGTGCCGGCCTCGGTGGGCTTTATCGCGCTGTGGGGCATGGCGGTGCTGAACGGGGTGGTGCTGGTGTCGTACATCCGCACGCTCCGCGAGTCGGGCATGTCGCTGCGCAATGCCGTGGTGCGCGGCGCCACCCAGCGATTCCGGCCGGTGATGATGACCGCCACCATTGCCATGCTGGGCCTGGTGCCGTTCCTGTTCTCGGACGGCCCGGGCTCGGAGGTGCAGCGGCCGCTGGCCGTGGTGGTGATCGGCGGGCTGATTACGTCGACGCTGCTGACGCTGGTGATGGTGCCCACGCTGTACCGCTGGTTCGACGACCGCAAGCCCGAACCGCGCGACATGTCCGTGTAATGGCGTGAGCGCGTAAGAGACGTAAGGGATTTTCGCCGCAGTACAATGGCAACCGGCCGGCATGCATCGCGCGTGCCGGCCGTTTTCGTTCTGGAGTACACACCTGTGACAACACACCTGCGCCGCAAGCTCGTGCGGGCCCTGGCCTGCGTGGCCATCGGACTGCCGATGGTGGCAGCCGCCGCCGATGCACCGGTCAATATCGAAATGGGTCAGCGTGGCGGCAGGCCGGAAGCGCCCGAGGCGCCAGTGGCCTGCATGGAGGCTGTCAAGGCCAGGCTGCCGAACCCCGACAAGTTCCGGTGGGTGCAAGGCACCTCGCGCCGCGTGGCGGAGGATGTCTACAGCGTGGTGGGCAGCATCGAATTCGTGAACCAGGCCGGCGAGGCGCGCAAGGGCGAAGCCCAGTGCGACGTGATGCGCGCGCCGGGCAACCAGTTCATCGTGCCGAAGGTTCGCCTGCCGCAGTAATAGGCAGGCAGCGGGCGGTCACCCGACTCGGGCGGCCACACCGACGCTGAACGCCGTCTCACGCGCCTTCCATCACCCCAAGTGATGTGAGCGCCTCAAGATTAAGTTTTTGTCATGCTGCCACACCGATGTGGACATCGTTCTGATCATCTCCTAGGATTTGTGTACGCTGTACACAAGACGGCGATATCGATCTGAACTTATCCACCGGAGACTTAAGCATGCAAGTCGAAATCACCAAGGAACACCGCTGGCTGCACCGGCTGGTAGGCAACTGGACAGCCGAAGGCGAAGCCCAGATGGGCCCCGAAGGCCCGGCCGAGAAGTGGAAGATTCCCGAGCAGGTCAGCAAGGTTGGCGACACCTGGGTGCAGACCCGCTCCGAAGGCGAATTCCCCGGCTGCGGGCCGGCCGTGACGGTCATGACGCTGGGCTACGACCCCGCCCGCCGGCACTTCGTGGGTACCTTCATTGGTTCGATGATGACCCACATGTGGGTCTACGAGGGCGACCTGGAAGCCGACGGCAACACGCTGACCCTGCGCGCCGATGGTCCGGCGTTCGGCCCGGATGGCACCGTGGTGCCGGGCAAGATGGCGAAGTATCGCGATGTGATGGCGTTTCAGGACGACGACAACCGCACGCTGACGTCATTCATGCAGACCGACAACGGCGAGTGGGTCCAGATCATGCAGGCGCGCTACCGGCGGGCCAGGTAGTCGAGACACCCCGTCGTGGCGGCGCCGCCGGTCCTCCGGCGGCGTGCCTGCATCAGGCCCGGTCCAGCTCGTTGCTGTTCCACCAGGCTTCCAGCAGCGGCTGGAAGCGGTCGTCGGGGGCTGGCGGAGTTCGCGTGCTCTTGCGCGCCGGCGGCAACTGGCGTCCGGTCAGCTGATAGAAGACGGCGGCGGGCGGCGTGCCGGGGCCGTAGGGCACATGGTCGATCACGCTCATCTGCCGCGCGGCCTTCAGGGCGCGCGTGGTCTCCTCGGCGGACAGGCCGCAGGCGTCGGCCAGCCCGTCACGGCGCACCGGGCCCTGACGCTGCAAACCTTCGATCAGCAGATGCACGCATTCGCGCGTATTCCTTTTCATGCCGCGCATTTTTCCGCACTGCCTGACACTTCACAATGACACTTGACACTTGTTTGCAATCGTCCACCCGGAAGTGTGGCAAGGACGCAAAAATCACTTCGTAAGCGTCGATTCAGGCACTTGAATAGCGTACCCCTTGCGCCGGCCCTGATACTGTATAAACATACAGTATTCGACGAATTCCTATGTCCGCGCCGACTGCGCGTGGGCCGACAACCCGATCATGACCCCCGTCCCGCATGGGCAGCCTTCGCTTCTGGCAGAGGACCCTGCGCCCCCATCCTCCCCGCTGGCCGAGCCGCCCCGCGAATCGGTGCGCGAACTCGAACAGCGGTATCCCGGCCTGTGGCGCGCGGGCCAGTTGGGCCGTGCCGGCCGGCTGCCCGTCTGTCCGACCGGCTATGACGCGCTGACCGCCGAGTTGCCGGGCGGCGGCTGGCCGGCCGGTGCGGTGACGGAACTGCTGCTGACGCAGGACGGCGCGGGCGAGTTGCGCCTGCTGATGCCGGCGCTGCGCATGCTGGCGGCCGGCGGGCGGCGCATCGCGCTGGTCAATCCGCCTTACCTGCCGAATGCTGGCGGACTGGCGGGCGGATTGGACGATGACCGCCTGCCCGCACGGCAGCTCTACTGGGTGCGCCCGCCGGTGGCCGCCACGATGGCCTCGCAGCGCACGGACATGCTCTGGGCGGCCGAGCAGATGCTGCGCAGCCAGGCGTTCGGCGCGGTGCTGGTGTGGCTGGCGGGCGCGCGGCCCGAGGCGCTGCGGCGCCTGCAGGTGCTGGCGCAGGCTGGCGATACCGTGGTGTGGGTGCTGCGGCCCATGCGGGTGCTGCACGACTCGTCGCCGGCGGTGCTGCGGCTGGCGCTGTCGCCGCAGCCGGGCAACCTGATGTCGATCACCTTCCACAAGCGGCGCGGCCCGGTGCGCGACACGCCGTTGCTGTTGCCCCTCGAAGGCATGGCCCATGTGCCCCGGCGCACGGGCATGCCTGCCGTTCCCACGCCCGCCGTCGCGGCGGGTCTCGATCCGATTGCCCATGACGTACTGGATCGCGGTGCATCTGCCGCGCCTGCCGCTGGACGCGCTGCAGCCGAGCTGGCCTGAGCCCGCCGGCACCCCCGCCGCGCATGGCAACGGTACGCTGCAGCAACTGCCGGTGGCCGTGATGGCGCACGAGCGCGTGGTGCTGGCCAATGGCCCGGCCGCGGCGCTGGGCGTGTGCTACGGCATGCGGCGCGGCGGCGTGCAGGCGTTGTCGGCCGATGTGGTGCAGCTTGAACGCGATCCGGCCGCCGAGACCGGTCTGGTGACATCCGTGGCGCTGACGCTGTTGCATTTCACGCCGGCCGTGACGATCGACCCGGAACCCGAATCGGCCACGGTGATGCTCGACGTCACGGCCAGCCTGCGGCTGTTCGGCGGGCATCGTGCGCTGTGCCGGGCGATCCGCGCCCGCGTGCGGCAACTGGGCACGTTCGTGCAGGTTGGCAGCGGCACCACGGCGCAGGGCGCGGCATGGCTGGCGCGCCAGCCGCTGCGCAAGACGCCGCGCGGCATCGTCCGGCCGGCCCGGCGCGCGGTGCAGGCGCCGCGCATGATGCGCCTGCTGGACCGCCTGCCCGTGACCTGCCTGCAGGCGTACACCGATCCGGACTGGCTCGAAGGCGTGGGCTGCCATACGCTTGGACAGGTGCGGCAGCTGCCGCGCGCGGGTTTGTCGCGCCGTATCGGCACCGAACTGCTGGCGCGGCTGGACCAGGCCTATGGCAACGCCCCTTCGGGCTTTGCATGGTTCGAAGCGCCGCCCGCGTTTGCACAACGCATGGAGCTGCCGGGCCGCATCGAATCGGCCGAAGGCGTGCTGGCCGGGGCGCAGCGGCTGCTGCTGGCGCTGTCGGGCTGGCTGGCGGCGCAGCAGGCCGGCGTGACGCGCTGCGTGCTGGTGCTGGAGCACGAACGCTACCGGCTGGGTGAGGACACCGACAGCACGCCGGTGCCGCTGGCGCTGGCGCAGCCGAGCCGCGACCCCGTGCATCTGTCGAAGCTGCTGCGCGAGAAGCTCGACAAGGTGCGTTTTCATGCGCCCGTAGGCGGCCTGGGACTGCGCGTGGAGACGATGGAAACCTGCGTGCCGCAGAGCGATTCGCTGTTTCCGGAGCCCGGCGCCGAACCGGCCGAGCTGGGCCGGCTGATCGATACGCTGGTTGCCCGGCTGGGCCGCGACAACGTGCTGCAGCCACAGCCGCTGGCCGACCATCGTCCCGAGCGCGCCAACCAGTGGTGCCCGGTGGGCGAGACGCCCGCGCGCGCGCCGGCCACGGGCGCCTTGCCGCCGGAGCGGCCGCTCTGGCTGCTGGAAGCGCCCCAGCCGCTGCGTGTGGAAAAGCACCGTCCCGTGTACCAGGGGCCGTTGGTCATGCTGACGCGCCCCGAGCGCATCGAGGCCGGCTGGTGGGATGGCGGCCTGGCCACGCGCGACTATTTCATTGCCGAACGCGCCGACGGGCTGCGCTGCTGGGTCTATCGCGAACGCCCCGGCCGCCCCATGCGCGACGGGCAGGAAGACGGCGGCGAATACCGCTGGTTCCTGCACGGCCTGTTTGCCTGAGCGCCCCGGAGCTTGGCGATGTTGCCCGGATTGTCTTCCCTGTTGCCGTCGTTGCCCGACTATGTCGAGCTGCACTGCATTTCCAACTTCACGTTCCTGACTGGCGCGTCGCATCCGCAGGAACTGATTTCCCGCGCGTTCCAGCTGGGCTACAGCGGCCTGGCGCTGACCGACGAGTGTTCGGTGGCCGGCACCGCCCGCGCGCACCACGCCATCAAGGTCTTGCGCGAGGACATGTGGGAAGCCGTGGCCCGCAGCGCGCGGCGCCTGGCGGCGGGGCAGGGTGCGGGCGACGTGGACGATGTGGAGGACATCGTGGCCTTCGTCGAGGAAGACGACGAGGAGGGGGGCGAGGGTGGCGATGAGGAAGGGGCGCCGGTCGACTTCGGCGAAGACCCCGATGCCGCGGCACGCCGGCACGCGATGCTTGAAACGCTGGCCGCCGCGGCCGACGCGTTCAACCTGATCATCGGCAGCCGCTTCACGCTGACGGCGGCCCCGGGCGACACCATGCCGCCGCCCCGCCTGGTGCTGCTGGCGCAGAACCGCGAGGGCTTTGGCAATCTCAGCGAGTTCATCACGCTCGGGCGCCGGCGCGCCGACAAGGGCAGCTACGTGCTGTATCCGTCCGATATCGCCGATCCACAGCCCGACGTGCATCACTTGCGCGGCATGCCCGATTGCCTGGCGATCCTGCTGCCCGACTACTGCGCCGATGCCGAGGTGTTGCGCGCACAGGCGCGATGGTGCCGCGACGTGTTTGGCGACCGCGTATCGATCGCGCTGGAACTGCTGCAGGGCCATGCCGAAGCGTTGCACCGCGAACGCCTGCAGCAGGTGTCGCGCGATACCGGCGTGCCGCTGGTGGCCACCGGGGCGGTCAACATGCATGTGCGGTCGCGCAAGCCGCTGTCCGACGTGCTGACCGCCATCCGGCTGGGCCAGCCGCTGCCGGCCTGCGGCATGGCACTGGCGCCCAATGCCGAAGCCCACCTGCGCATGCGGCAGGTGCTGTCGCGGCTCTATCCGCGCGAGGCGCTGGCGCGCACGCTGCAGATCGCCGACCAGTGCCGGTTTTCGCTCGACACGTTGCGCTACGAATATCCCGAGGAACTGGTGCCCGACGGGCTGACGCCGATCGGCTATCTGCGGCAGGCGGTCAGCAAGGGCATCGACGAACGATTCCCGCACGGCATGGAGCCCGAATGGGAAAAGCAGCTCGAAGGCGAGCTGGAACTGATCGAAGAGAAGCGCTACGAGCCATTCTTCCTGACCGTCTACGACATCGTCAGCCATGCGCGCAAGCTGGGCATCCTGTGCCAGGGACGCGGCTCGGCGGCCAATTCACTGGTCTGCTACTGCCTGCATATCACCGAGGTCAGCCCCGAGCAGGCCAACCTGCTGTTCGGGCGCTTCCTGTCGCGCGAGCGCGACGAGCCGCCCGATATCGACGTCGACTTCGAGCACCAGCGGCGCGAGGAAGTCATCCAGTACATCTACGACAAGTACGGCCGCCACCGTGCCGCGCTGGCGGCGTCGCTGATCACCTATCGGTCGCGCAGCGCGTTGCGCGACGTGGGGCGCGCGCTGGGCATCGACCCGAGCGTGGTGGAGCACGTGGTCAAGGGCCAGGCGTGGTGGGACGGCGGCACCGAATTCATCGAGCGGATATCCCGCTACGGGCTGGACCCCGATTCGCCGGCCGTGCGGCAATGGGCCAGCCTGACCGAGCAGTTGCGCGGCTTTCCGCGCCACCTGTCGCAGCACGTGGGCGGCTTTGTGATCGCCCGGCACAAGCTGTCGCGGCTTGTGCCGATCGAGAATGCCGCCATGAAGGATCGCAGCGTGATCCAGTGGGACAAGGACGATCTGGAATCGCTGGGCCTGCTCAAGGTGGATGTGCTGGCGCTGGGCATGCTGACCGCCATCCGGCGTGCGCTGGCGATGATCCCGAATCCCGAGCCCGATCGCGCGGGCCTGCCCACGCGCATGGAAGACCTGCCCGAGACCGACGATGCCACCTACGCGATGATCTGCAAGGCCGACACCATCGGCGTGTTCCAGATCGAATCGCGCGCGCAGCAGTCGATGCTGCCGCGCCTGCAGCCGCGCCAGTACTACGACCTGGTGGTGGAAGTGGCGATCGTGCGGCCGGGGCCGATCCAGGGGGGCATGGTGCATCCCTACCTGAAGCGGCGCGAGGACCTGCGCCGCACGGGCAAGCTGCCCACCTACTTCAACGACGTGATCCGTCGTGTGCTGGGCCGCACGCTGGGTATTCCGATCTTCCAGGAACAGGTCATGCAGCTGGCCATCGAGGCGGCCGGTTTCACGCCGGGCCAGGCCGACCAGCTGCGCCGCTCGATGGCCGCGTGGCGCCGCCGGGGCGACCTGAAGAAGCACCAGGACGCGCTGGTGCGTGCGCTGACGTCGCGCGGCTACCCGGAGGCCTTCGCGCTGGCCATCTGCAAGCAGATCGAGGGGTTTGGCGAATACGGGTTCCCGGAAAGCCATGCGGCCAGCTTCGCCAAGCTGGTCTACGTGAGCGCCTGGATCAAGTGCCACCACCCCGACGCGTTCCTGTGCGCGCTGCTCAACAGCCTGCCGATGGGATTCTATTCGGCATCGCAACTGGTGCAGGATGCGCGCCGCCACAAGGTGGAAGCGCTGCCCGTGGACGTGACGGTCAGCGGCTGGGAAAGCGCGCTGGAGCCACAGCGGCCGGGGCGGCCGTATCGCGACGTACGGCTGGGCATGAATCGCGTGAAGGGCATGCGCGAGGCCGCCGCGCTGCGCATCGAGGCCGCGCGTGCCGAACGGCCCTTCGAGAGCGTGGAAGACCTGGCGCGCCGCGCGCGGCTCGATGCCCACGATATCGACGTGCTGGCCGCGGCCGACGCGCTGGTGTCGTTGGCCGGCCATCGGCGCCAGGCACGCTGGCATGCGCGCGGCGCGGCGGTGCAGACCGCGCATCGCGACCTGCTGCACGAGGCGCCGCCCCAGGAACTGGCGCTGGCGCTGCCCGAACCGAAGATCGGCGAGGACGTGGCGGCCGACTATGCGAGCCTGGGCCTGTCACTGAAATGCCACCCGCTGACGCTGCTGCGACGCCGGCTGACCGCGCTCAAGTACATCACCGCGCAGCAGCTGTCACGGCTGGGCAACGGCCGCCGCGTGCGGGCCTGCGGCATCGTGACGGTGCGCCAGCGCCCCTCCACTGCGAGCGGCACGATCTTCACGTCCATCGAGGACGAAACCGGATCGATCAACGTGATCATCTGGCCCGACCTGGTCGAACGCCAGCGCAAGGAGGTACTGGGCGCCACGCTGCTGGGCGTGATCGGCACCTGGCAACGGCAGGGCGACGTGAAGCACCTGGTGGCCCAGGAGCTGGTGGACCTGAGCCCGCTGCTGGGCAGGCTGATGGTGGGGAGCCGGGATTTTCATTGACATCGGAATGTTCCGACTGGCGATGGCGCGGACAAGCCGCTACCGATGAATTTCGGCTCCGTATATCGGCAAAAATTGATTTCAGGATTTCGTTTGAGTTAGCTGTAGAGAACGCAACACCAATATTCCCCGCTGGTTTGAAACCGGATAACGTGCGCCGCGAGGTGCGTGGCTTGTGTGCCGCCTCCCGTTCGCAGGGTTCGTCTCAAATCACGGAGCAGGGAACATGGCTGGTGTCGTGGATACGCTCACTACGGTTGGCAGGGCGCTGCAAGGCGCGTTGACGGGGCGGCAGTCCTATCATCTCGACGTTCCCGCCGCACCGGATGCCGCGGCATTGTCAGTGGTGTCATTCGAAGCCACTGAACGTCTGGGCGAGCCCTATCGCCTCAAGGCGGTGCTGACACATCCGCTGGGACTGGTGCGCGAGAATTACCTGCGCAAGCCGGCCACGTTCAGGGTGACGCCAGCGGACGGATCGGTGCCGCGCCTGTTCTCCGGCTGGATCTCGCAATTCTCGCGAACCAGGACCACCCGCGATTTCTGTGCCTACGAAATGGAGCTCAGGCCCACGGTGGCCTTGCTTGAATTGACCACGGCCAGTCGCATCTACCAGCAGAAGACGGCACTGCAGATCATCGAGTCCATCCTGCGGCGCCACGGCCTGGAAGGCCACCAGTTCGCGTTCCGGACGCGTCGCGAATATCCCGAGCACAAGTTCCGGCTTCAGTACCAGATGACGGACTGGGATTTCGTCCGGCTGCTCATGGAGCAGGAAGGGCTGTACAGCTACTTCGTGCCGAGCCGGTTCGGTACCCATCTTGGCGAGGTCTTTACCATCGCCGATGATATCGACCACTACATCTACCAGCCGGCGCTGCATGTGCCGTATCGCGAGACGGCCGGTCTGGAATCTGGCGCCGAGACCGTGTTTTCGCTGCAGACCCATGCGCGGACCGTGGCGGCGTCATTCATGGCCGCCGATTACAACCCGGACCATGCCTACGAGCGGTTAAGGGACGAGGCCAATCTCGCTTTCAATGACAAGGGAAACTACGGTCAGCCCTATGTCTTCGGCACCCATCACCTGGACTGGAAAGGTGCCAGATGGGAGGCGCAGCTTCGTCATGAAGCGGCACTGGCCGGCCAGATCGTCTACGAGGGTGAGAGCAACGTCCTGGAACTCTGCCCCGCACGCATCCTGCGCATGGATGCGGTGCTACCCGATGCGCCGCACGGACAGGTTGTTACTGAGGTCATTCACAAGGGTGGGCGAGACCAGGCTTATCGCAACACGTACAAGGCCATTCCGTCGGGTCGGCGCTATCGTCTGCCGATCGACGAAAGAAAGTGGCCGCGCATCGCCGGTACGCTGAGCGGCAGGATCAGCGCGCCAGACCGGTACAAGTACGCCTATCTGACCGGGGAGGGGCGCTACGTTGTCCGCTTCGACTTCGATTTCGACGCATGGCGCAAAGGCGGCGAAAGCGTGCCGCTGCGACTGGCCAAGCCTTTCGCAGGCGGTCTGAAGACCGGCTTTCACTTTCCGCTGCTCGATGGTACCGAGGTCGCCATCGCCTTCCACGACGGTAATCCGAACCGTCCTTACATCGCGCACGCCCTGCACAACAGCGTGCACCCGGACCTCATTACCCATGAGGGCCGATGGCCATCGCGCAATGTCATCCGTACCCAGCGCAACAACAAGCTGCGCATGGACGATTGGGAGGGCCATGAGGGCATCAAGCTGTCGACGGAATACGGCGGCAAGAGCCAGCTCAACCTTGGATACCTCGTCGATGCGGACAGCAAGCAACGCGGGGATGGTTTTGAACTGAGGACGTCAGGGTGGGGCGCCATCCGTGCAGGCAAGGGTGTGCTGATCTCGGCGGACGATCAGCCCGCGGCGAGCGGGCAGCAACTGGAGATGGAGCGGGTCCGGGGCCTGCTGCAGCAGGCGCTGCAGTCTAGCGAAGCGCTGGCGGAAGCGGCCAGGACGGCGCAAGCGGAGGCAACGGACTGCGCCCGCCAAAGGGCCCTGCTGGACGATACGCTGGACCAGCTCAAACGCGCCGGGCTGCTGGCCACCGCGCCAGCCGGCATGGCGCTGGCGTCGGGCGCCGATCTTCAACTTTCGGCCAACGAAAATTTGATTGCGACGGCCACGAACCATGTCGACGTGAGTGCGATCAAGCGATTCACGGTGGCGGCGGGAGAGCGTATCTCCATGTTCGCCCAACGACTGGGCATCAAGCTGTTCGCCGCCAGGGGCAAGGTGGAGATACAGGCGCAGCGTGACGAAATGCGACTGATGGCGGACCAGAACATCACTGTCACCAGCGCCAACGGGCGGGTCGTGATCGAGGCCAAGGATGAGTTGCTGCTCAAGTGCGGGGGCTCGTATCTCCGCATGTCTGCGACTGGCATTGAAGACGGAACGCGCGGGGAACGCACGATCCGATCCAATGGCATGGCGCGGCAGGGGCCGGCTTCGCTGGCGCAGTCGATGAACGAAATGTCCAGGACGGCCTTCAACGACGCCTACGTGCTCCGTAACGAGATCACAGGGGACCCGTTGAGGGACCACCCTTACGAGATCCTGCGCGACGACGGGTCGCGAATCGCAGGCGTGACCGATGCATCCGGCAGGACTTCCGTCCAGAAGAACCAGGATGTCGAGCGCATCAGGATTCGGATTCTTCCTAAGGCGGGCAAGGCGTGAACCGCCTGCCCGACTGTCACCCTTCTTCTATTTGAACGATGGATAGTCCGCAAAGCACCGATCCGCAAGCGCCAGCCGATGTGTCGCATGACGGCGGCAGCCAGACCGTCCGGCTCCCCACCGGCCTTGACTTCGACGGCACGCCAATAGCGTCCGCCGTGCTTACGCCTGACAGTGATCGGTGCGTCAAGGAGATTCACTGCGATCCGCGAACGCCCATACCGGTCATTTTTCTGCCGGGGGTGATGGGGAGTTTGTTGGCGAATAGTCAGAATGGCCGCGAAGTCTGGTACCCACCCAACATGGACGGAGTTGCTTCCGGCTTTGCCGCGTTCTTCGCCGTGTTGCGCGGGTGGCTTCGGGGCGCCGCCTCGCGCGCCGCCCGCTTCGATCCAGAGCCCGCGGTAGTGGACCCTCGTGGTCCCTTGATTTCCATCGATGAAGCCAAGCTCGGGATCGACGCCGCAGAAGCACGCCGGCGTGGCTGGAGCACCCTGCATCGCTGGAGCTACCAACCGACGCTGAAATGGTTGCAGGGGGCGCTGAACAAGCCAATGCAGTATGGCGAGCCCATTGGCGAGTGGGCGAATGGAAGCGAAGACGGAGAGAAGTCGGCCCTGAAGCCGGTACTGGGTACCCACCCGTCGGAATACGGTGGGTACGGCGCCGGTGAAGCCCTGACACTGGATTCCGAAGTATTCAAGACCTTTGTCAGCTATCGATACCCGGTGTATGCGATTGGCTACAACTTTCTGCAATCGAACGAACTGTCGGCCAGGGACGTACTCGATGGGGTCGACTTCGAGGACAAGAGGCGAAAGAAGAAGACACGCATCATGGGCATCCGGGAAATTTGCAGAGAGAACCACACGGACAAGGCCATCATCGTTACCCATTCGATGGGTGGTTTGGTGGCGCGCATGGCTGCCGTGCTATGCGGCGGCGCCGACGACATGCTTGCCGTGCTGCATGGCGCCCAGCCGGCCACGGGCGCCCCCGTGTTTGCCAGGCGATTCCGTGCTGGCGGCGAGGGTAGAAGTGGGCTGGAACGGTTCATCAATCAGAGCCTGTTCGGCGCCAATGCCCGCGAATTTATTGCAGTGGCCAGCTATGCGCAAGGGCCGATGGAGTTGGCACCCATGCCCGATTACAACAACGGAGAGCCGTGGTGGATCGTGGTGGATGCCAAGGGGCGTGAACGATTGCGGTTTCCGGAGACGAGTGCGTTGGAGGATCTGTATGTCAGCGATGCGTGGTATGGGTTATTGCCGGATCCAAAGCTGCTGGATCCGGCGGGGGTGGTGGCGGAGTATTTGAAAAGGGAAAAACATAATATGTCCGTCCACGTCTATTACAAGAATGTTATCGCGGCCGTGGTGCGCAGGCAGGAAGCCCTGGCGAGTGCCTACCACCCCAATACTTACGCAATGTTCGGAAGCGGAGCACTGGAACCTTCCCCAGTCAATGCCGGCGGAGAACTGCAAAAGGTTGAGATTAGCAAGCCGGAGGGCGAGCTATTGACCTTCGGGAAAGTGATCTGGCAAGGCGATATTCCCGACGATGTCTCGCCGGAAGAACTGAAGCGTGCGGAGTTAGAGGAAGACGATCACAAAGGCAAACTGAAGCTGCGTGTGCGTGGACAACTTGTCGTCTTGACCGTGTGGAAGGAGATGCGTCAGGCGGACCTGCGGAACGACGGCGTCAAGGACAGCGGTGTCATACCCGGCGATGGCACTGTGCCCGCGTGGTCTTCAGAAGCGCAAGCGCGGGGGCTTATTCCGGAAGTGGCGGGCCAGGCGGCTCAAGGCGTGCAAATGGCATTCAGGCAGAAGGGTTACGAACACCAATT
Source organism: Cupriavidus sp. 86D6 (assembly GCF_057815095.1). Classification (NCBI taxonomy): domain Bacteria; kingdom Pseudomonadati; phylum Pseudomonadota; class Betaproteobacteria; order Burkholderiales; family Burkholderiaceae; genus Cupriavidus; species Cupriavidus sp. 86D6. The sequence continues at coordinate 221,197 of NZ_JBYPSB010000003.1, forward strand.
CAGCTTCAGGCATCCGTGGACGCGATGGGCCACGCTCTATAGCGTGGCGCAGGCCGTTCACAAGATCAAGGGAGGGTGCAGCCAATGACTATAAGTCTCCTTTCACCGTATGTGCAGCGCCTAAGTTTACTCGTGTTCGTGGGCACGTTGTCGGCCTGCGTTAAAACTAGTCTTCCGGAGTCAATCATGAAAGAAAATCCTGTCATTTCCAACCCTCGCCCATGGTGTATAGGGAGAATGGTATTTGATCGCCCCATTAATAGCAGTATGTCTTATGAGAAATATCGATATGCCGGGAATGATATCGAAATAAAACTTAATGTAAATGCGCTGACTTTTCAACGTTTGGTAGAACTTCGTGATCAGAAGCTAAAAGCAATGAAGCGTACCACGCTGATCCCCTACAAGGAAAAAGTTGAAAAAGGGCTGAAATCGATGTGGGTTGAAACGGACATTCCGGGGTTGGAACGGGCGGACTCACCATCCCGAGATTCTCGGATATTCATTTACAAAGAGAGCGCAGACGAAATCTTCGAGGCATTCAACCTGGAGGGATACATTCTGGCTGGGAACACTCAGCTAACAGTGAAGGGCTTGCTCGGTAAAACCGGAGTGCAGCAAGTTCTTCACAGAAATAGCGAATGGTTTCGACAAACCAAATACCGCGAAGACTGGTCAGTGCCCACCGAGCGAGGGTATTGCGTGAAAGGTGCGCTGATCGGCGGGCCTCCCGTGAGTACCGGCTGGGTTGATCAGACATTCCTGCTGATGCCGGGGCGCCCTGCCACCTTTATCGTCACCATGCGCGCATCCCTCGACGTCGATCAGCAAGCCTCCCTGCTCAAGGCCGTCCCTGACCTGCGCCGGGAGTTGGATGGCCGCCTGCTGCTCAGCAAAGTGAAGGTGCTGCGCGAGCGCAAACGTGAGTTCGCCGGGATGCAGGCCGAGGAAGTGTTGCTGTCGATGAAGGAGGATGGTGTCGAGGTGTTTCGCTTCCATCTGATGGCGCCGGGCACCGAGGATGATCATGGCCGGCCATACACGGAAATCCAGTTGGACCTGGGTGCCGAGCCCAGCGAGGACTTTCCGGCAGAACTGGCCACCTCCCCCGTAGATGAAGCCGGCGCCCTTCAGGCCTGGGACACATTGCTCGACAGTTTCCGCCTGCGGCCTGGAGCACTTTGATGCGTTGGGTGTTGGGTCGGACGCGGTGGGCCACGCTCTACAGCGTGGCACTGGCAGTCCATAAAGCGAAGAAGGAGGGCCGCTCATGAGAAGTTCATGCACGGCAGCATACATACTCCGCCTCATCATGGCGATCTTTGCGGTGGGATTGAGCGCTTGTGCTCCTTACCGATCCATCGAGACAAATATGAAAGAGAATCCAGTAATTGCCAACTTGAAACCATGGTGTATTGGACGAATGATTTTCGACAGGCCGGCAGAGAGCAGCATGTCGTATGAGAAGTACACGTATGCCGGCAATGACATCGCAATAAGGCAAAACGTAAGTCAGCACACGTTTATGCGTATGGTCGAAGCGAAAGAGGCAGAGTTTAGAAGCAGAAAACGGACGTACACCATCCCTTACAAGGAAATGCTGGCTAAGGGGTTGAAATCCATGGACATCGAGACTAGCGCTCCATGGCTGGAAACAATGGCGTCACCATCGCCTCAGTCGCGGTTGTTTGTCTTCAAGAAGGATGAAGACGTTCCGAAAGACGTTTTTCAGGGTGAAGGGTACATTCTTGCTGCTACGACGCAATTGACGTTATCCGGTCTGCTGGGAAGAACTGCTATTCAGCGAGTGCTTCGCGACGATAGTGACTGGTACCGCCAGACAAGCTATCGCGAAGACTGGTCTGTTCCAACCGAACGAGGCTTTTGTATCAAAGGTGCGCTAATTGGCGGCGTGGCCCGCAGCACCGAATCTGTCGATCAAACCATCCTGCTGATGCCTGGCCGCCCTGCAACGTTCATCATCACAATGCGTAACTCATTTGACATCGATCAGCAAGCCTCCCTGCTAAAGACCGTCCCCGACCTGCGCCGGGAGTTGGATGGCCGCCTGCTGCTCAGCAAAGTGAAGGTGCTGCGCGAGCGCAAACGTGAGTTCGCCGGGATGCAGGCCGAGGAAGTGTTGCTGTCGATGAAGGAGGATGGTGTCGAGGTGTTTCGCTTCCATCTGATGGCGCCGGGCACCGAGGATGATCATGGCCGGCCATACACGGAAATCCAGTTGGACCTGGGTGCCGAGCCCAGCGAGGACTTTCCGGCAGAACTGGCCACCTCCCCCGTAGACGAAGCCGGCGCCCTTCAGGCCTGGGATACATTGCTCGACAGTTTCCGCCTGCGGCCTGGAGCACTTTGATGCATCGCGATTCGGGTGGACGCAGCAGCAAGGACAGCGGAAGAAAACGGCAGACGCTTTCGTTCGGCACAAACGTTGCCAGTCATTCCGCTAATGCACCGGATAGTTGATATGGCCGTCGATTTCTCCTTGCTGCCTTCAGAAGAGACGTTTGAGGAAAAGCCCCCATCTTTGCGGCTCTGGGGTGTGCTGTTTGTTGCCGCCGTCCTGGTGGGCGTGGCCGCCGTCCTGCTGCTTTGGCCCGATGGCATGCCTACGGACACCTGGCGATTCTGGGCAACGTTGATCCTCTTCCCGGTTGCCATGCCGGCATTCGTCGTCCTGCGCCGGTTTGCGCGCCATGAATCGAACAGGCTCGATGCAGAGATGCGAAATGCCGCCGTCGTCGCTTTCAAAGAACAGGTGTTCAGTGCCGCAAGCATCCCGCTGGCGTTGATTGGCGCCGCGCACCGGCTTTCGGCGGATTCCAGTCAGAATGCCGCCGATGGCGTACGGGAGGGTACGTTGCGCCTCAAGACACAAAAGTCTGTCGCCTACGACACCGCGCCGGTCAAGGCGCGATGGTTCGATGTGGCCGGCGTGCCGATGGCGCCGGGAACCATCAATGCAGACTTCAAGCGTGCAAGTCTGTTGACGCCGTGGCTATTGGACCAGTTGCTGGCCGAACTGGCGCCCCGCATCGAGGCGTTGCCGTTGGCAGTCCCACTCGACGTGCGCTTGCACGTCGTCAACGCGTTGCCGCTCGAACAGAATAGGCGGCTGTGGGACGAATGCTGGGGCGCAAGGTTCGCGCGAGCTGCGTCGCTGGAGACCCCGGCGTTGCCAGATGACCTGATGGCGCTCGACCGATGGCTGGACCGATTGCTCGCAGGCGGCGAGCCGCGTGCAACGTTGTTCGTCAGCGTTCAGCTTCGTCCCGTACTGCATGCGTCGCTGCCCGATGGATCGGCAGAGGCAGGCGTTGCCGTGTTGTTGATGCCCGATGCGCTGGCACACAAGCATGGCATTCACCGTGCTGCGAGTCTGCACCGCCCGGTGCGCGGTCTGGTGATGGAACCCCAGGAAGCGTATTCCCACGCACTGCGTTGGGCCGGAATCTGGGCCGGCGAGTTGGCCGGCGCATGGCAAGCCGGGCTCGATGCCACCCAGGCGGGGGCGCTGCGACAGGCGACGATGAAGCTCGGTATGGCGCTCCATGCCACGGATCTCGACCAAACCGTGGGTCACGCAGGGGTTGCTGCCGGATGGCTCGCCCTGTCTTGTGCTGCTGCGACACTGACGGACGCGACTGCAAGGCAAGTCGTCATGGCGGGTCAGGGCACCAGCGTTGACTGCGCCGTGATCAGGCGCGATAACCCGGCACATGGTAGGCCGGACACAGAACCTTCACGAAACGATCGCAATGACCAGACGCTATGACATTTTGCGGGGAGATGCCACGTCGTCCGGCGGAACCGTGCTGGGCGGAGACGCCCGCGATACGCTGGGTGGCCGCGAGCAAGCCTACGAGGGCGATCCGGTCTGTTGTCCGCAATGCAAGACGGTCGGGCGCATCGCATGTCAGGGGCCGCGCCACTCGATGCGGGACCAGAACGGTAGGGAGGCGGCATTGAGCGACGATATTTGCGCGTGTGGCTGTTCGCCAAGTCCTCTGCTGATTCCGTCCCAATATGGCTCATACACGGATGTATGACAGACGCGTGATCGTAGTGCTTCCAGAATTTTCCACAAGCCGCCCCTTCTCGCCTTTGACTTTCCATCGATGAAGAAGCTGCGAATTGATGTCCTGTCCATTCTCGTGATCGCACTGCTTGTCGGTGGTGCGATCCTTGTTTGGGGCAAGGATCTCGGCATTGAAACGGCCGAGCGCCGGAGTGAATGGCTATCCGGCGTGGCATTTGCCGCGTTGTTGCTGGCCATCGCCGTGTCATTCCAATATGGGGTCCGTTGGATGGAAGCGATTCGCCATGTCCGGGATTGGCTGAACACCCGCCAATCCAGTATGGCGGATACAACCCAGGCGGCCCTGGCGCCAAAGCGCCCGGCACCGCCAAGCCTTGCGCCGTCGCTGGCCACGTTGCGTGATGCGCTGCGCCACAAGTACGGGCTGCGCTGGCGTTATCGCCAGCCTTGGTTGCTGCTGGTGGATGCCGATGCGGATGCTCGCGCGACTGTCGCCGCGCTGCTGCCAGAACTGAAGGCACAGGGCTGGCTTATCACGCCTGATGCGGTGCTGGTGCTGGCTCAGTACGACAAGGATGGTCAGCCAGATATCGCGTGGCTCAGGCAATTCCGCCGACTGCGGCGTTGGCGGCCGCTCGATGCCCTCGCCATGCTGTTCGACGGGCATACGCCAGAGGCACTGCAGGGCAGGCAGGCGCAAATCCTTTCTGCCTGGCGGCTACGTATTGCCGATGTCCTGCGCTGGTCCGCGCCGATATTCGCGATGCAGGCGGGGCAGACGATTGCGCTGCCTTCTGCCGAGGTGCCGCTTGTCGGTTGCGAGATTCCCGAGCGCGCCAACGCTTCGGATGTCGAAGTCGCGTTGCATGCGCTGCGACATCGACTGGCGTGCTGGAGTCTGAATGGATGGCCGATGGATGTGTGCACGCGCCATCTCGGCCGATTGTCCCAGGAACTGGGCCGCCAGGTCGACAAGCTGATCGCCATGTCAGCCGCTGTGGCAGGCCATGCACGGCAGCCGATGGGCGTGCGTGGCATCGTGTTCGTGCCTGTGCCCGACAAAAGCCGCAGCATCGGCACGGCGGCGGATTTGTCGGTGTGGCAACACATTGCCGATGTGGCGCAACGCAGGCCGGGGCGCCGCGCCGTCTGGCATCCCTTGACGGCCGGAGCCGGTCTCGTATTGGCAGGCATCGGGATATGGACGGCCGGCATGATGTTCTCAAGCCTGCAGACAGACACCGACATCCGGGTTGCGCGCCAGGCGGTGCGTGACGTGGAATCCGTGTCCGATGCGGCCACGCGACTGAACGCGCTGGATGTCATGCAGCAGCAGATTGCGCGATACGCGTACCGCGCCAGCCACCATGCGCCTGTCTTGATGCGCTTCGGCATGAATCGCGACGCCGATGTCCTGGCCGCCCTGATGCAGCCGTATGCCAAGGCCAGCCGTGAAATCCTGATCCGGCCTGTGGTGCGGGATCTCGAAGCGTCGCTGGCCGACTTGTCCCGCTTGCCGACGGCTGGTCTGAGCGATGAAACGAGCAAGTGGGCACTGGCGGGGCATGACGCGCTCAAGGCCTACCTGATGCTGGCGCACCCCGAGCGCACCGATCCGGCGTTTCTTGCCGGACAACTGGCGCGACACTGGTCCACGGACGCGCGTATCGGCCCGGCGCTCAAACAAGACTATGGCGAACGATTTTCCAGATTCTTCGTCCAGCACCTGAAGGCGAATCCGGAGTGGCGCATCGCCGCAAGCGCCGAACTGATCCATGGGGCACGTCAGACGCTGTTGGCCGTCATGGGCGAGCGCAACGCCGTCGATACCACCTATCGGAACATGATCGAGGGCGTTGGCAACAAGTATCCGGATCAGACGCTGGCGTCGCTCGCGGCGGGGACCGATACGCGCGGGCTGCTGCGAAGCGACGCCGTGGTGCCTGGCGTCTTTACGCGGCAGGCCTTCGAGGGCTACGTGGCCGGCGCCATGGAGAAGGCCGCCACCGAACAGGACGTGGCGGGCGATTGGACGCTCGCGGTGGGACAGCAGTTGCCCATCGGCAAGGGCCCGGGTGGAACGCCCGCAGAGATCCGCAAGGCGCTGGCGGACCGCTATTTTGCCGACTATGCCGAGCACTGGCAGCAGTTCATGAACGGCCTGCAATGGGAGCCGGCCCGAACGCTGCCCGGCGTGGCCGATCAGCTGAAACTGATGGCGGATGCGCGCCAGTCGCCCGTCATGGCGTTGATCCGTGCGCTGGAGTACCAGGGCGGAGCCGGTACGCGAAGCGCGTCACTGTCGGACACGCTAGTCAACAAGACCCGGGAAATCCTGAGCGGCAACGATCCGGCACCCGTGAAATCGAGGGCCGATCCGGACGGTCCCTTGCACGCCGCATTCGGCCCGGTGATGCGCCTTGTAGACCCGTCCCGCAATGCCGGTAGTGGTGAGTTGAGCCTGCAGCGGTTCATGGACCGCGTGACGGCGGTTCGACTCCATTTGCAGCAGATTGCCATGGCCAGCGATGCCGAAGCGCAGGCGCGCCAGATGGCACAGGCCTTGTTTCAAGGCAAGACCTCGGAGCTGGCCGATACGCAAGCCTATGCGCAGCGGATGGCGGCCAGTCTCGGCGCCCAATGGGCCGGCATGGGCAACGCGCTGTTTGTGCGGCCGATTGCCCAGGCCAGCCAGGCTATCGTCCAGCCGGCGCAGGCGAGCCTGAATGAAAGCTGGCGGTTGGGTGTTGCCACGGCATGGACACGCTCGTTCGCAGGCCGCTATCCGTTCTTCGACACGGAAAACGACGCGTCGCTACCGGAACTGGCGCGCTTTCTGCGACCGCAGGGTGGGCTGATCCCTGCATTCTTGTCGACCCAGCTTGCCGGGGTGCTGGAACTGCGAGGCGATGAATGGGTGCCTACCACGACAGGCGGGCAGTCGCTCGCATTCGATCCGGAGTTTCTGCGGCGTATCAACACGTTGCAGCGCATCGCCACGCACATGCTTGCACAGGGCGAACCGCGCTACCGCTTCCATCTCAAGCCGATCCCGACACCGGGCCTGACCGATACGCTACTGATCGTCGACAACCGGCCGCTGCATTACTTCAATCAGAAGGAAGCCTGGATGTCCATGCGCTGGCCATCCGACAATCTGCAGGACCCTGGCACCCGCCTGCAATGGCAGACCGAGACGGCTGGAGCGAGCAAGAATCATGAGTTTGCCGGCGCCTGGGGGTTCGTGCGGATGCTGGAGCGGGCGAGCGTTACGCCCGTCGATAGCGCAACTTTCCAGTTGAGCTGGCAGGCCGTTGCCGAAACCGGCGTACGCAGTGACGGAGGCGGTGACAATGAAAGCCTGAACGCCCGCCTGCCGCGTGAGGCCGCGCCAGCGGATATGACGTATCCGATTCGCTACCTGCTGCGCTCGGAAGTCGGCCATGGACCGCTGGAAATGCTATGGCTGCGCAACTTCGTATTGCCTTCGCGCATCTTCACGGATCAGGCGCCGGCGTCGGGGGGCGCGCCGGCGTCCCGCGCGTAGTGGCCGTCAGGCGGTCGTCACGCAGCCATCAGGCCGCAGGGTCTCCTGTCGGCACATCCCGCTGCGGGTGGCCGTCGTATGTCCACAGAAACTGCCGGGGGATCGGGCCCTTGTTGCGGCCGCCCTGCTGGGTCTGCTCCCAGGCGTGCGACAGGATGCCCACCGAGCGCGACAGGCAGAACAGGCCGCGCGCCAGCGGTGCCGGGAAGCCCAGTTCCGCGTAGATGACGGCGGTGGCGCCATCGATGTTCATCGGGATCGGCTTCTCCCGGCCTTCGCCGAGCTTCTTTTCCACGGCGCGTGCGATGGCGGCATAGCGGCCCGAGACCACGCCCGCGTCGGCGGCCTGGTCCACCAGCGCCAGCAGGCGCGGGGCGCGCGGGTCCAGCGGGTGGAAGCGGTGACCGAAGCCTGACACGAACTTGCCGTGTAGGTCGCGGTAGTTTGCCAGACCAGCGGCCACGGCGTCGTCGAACGGCACGCCTTCGTCGAAGCGCCGCGCGATGTCCTGATACAGCTCCACGGCCTGCTCGCCGGCGCCGCCGTGCACGTCGCCCAGGACATTGACGGCCGAAGCCATCGCGTTGTTCAGCCCCACGCCACAGGTGGCGGCCATGCGGGCGATGGCGATGCTGGGTGCCTGCGGACCGTGGTCGACGGCGGCCATCAGGGCTGCGTCAAGCAATTCGCCCTGGCGCTTCTCGGGCAGTTCGCCACGCAGCATCAGCCAGATCATCTGGGCAAACGACACGTTGCCGATCAACTGCTCGATCGGGTAGCCGCTGTAGCGGATCTCGCCGGGCTTCATGTCGATGATCTTCGTGCGCCACCAGTCCTGTGAGGCCTGCCGGCCCGCGTCCATCGGAAATGCTTCGCTCATAGTGCGCGCTCCTGTTTCAGGGTGGCAATGTCGTCGGCCGCGTAGCCGAGTTCACCAAGAATGTCGTCGGTATGCTGGCCCAGCTGCGGCGGCGGGGTATCCACCGACGGTGCGGTGCCATTGACCTTGAAGCCCGTGCGGAGCAGGCGGATGTCGCGGCCCACGCCAGGCACGTTGGCAAAGTCGCCGATCATGCCGCGATCGCGTACCTGCGGATGCGCGAGCACGTCGGGCACCTTCAGCACCGGGCCGGCAGGCACGCCGGCTTCGTTCAGCAACTGCCACCATTCGGTGGCCGGCTTCTTCGCCAGCTCGGCTTCGAGTTCGGCGGTCAGCGCGGCGCGATTGGCCAGGCGCGACTGGCGCTCGGCAAAACGCGGGTCGCCGGCCAGATCGGGACGGCCCACCACGCGGCACACGGCCTCGAACTGTTCCTGCTTGTTGGCCGCGATGTTGAGCGGCCCGTCCCCGGTACGGAACGTGCCCGAAGGGCTGGCCGTCATGTTCTCGTTGCCCATCGGCACCGGGTCCTTGCCGGCCACCAGGTGGTTCGACACCACCCAGCCCATGGTGGCCATGGTCGCTTCGAGCATCGACACGTCGAGGAAATAGCCCTCGGTGCGGTCGCGGTCGGCCAGCGACGCCGCAATCGCAAACGCGGCCGTCATGCCGCCGATGGTGTCGGAAACCGGATAGCCCACGCGCAGCGGCGCGCTGTCCTTGTCGCCGGTGATGCTCATCACGCCCGACATGCCCTGGATGATCTGGTCGTAGGCCGGCAGGTCGGACAGCGGGCCGTCCTGGCCGAAGCCCGAGATCGCGCAGTAGATCAGGCGCGGATTCACCGGTTTCAGGTCGTCGTAGCCCAGGCCAAGCCGGGTCATCACGCCGGGGCGGAAGTTCTCCACGACCACGTCGGCGCTCTGCACCAGCTTGCGGAACACTTCCTTGCCACGCGCGTGCTTGAGGTTGATCGTGATCGATCGCTTGCCGGGGTTCTGTGCCAGGAACGACACCCCCATCAGGTTACGGTTCAGTTCGGCGTCGGCGCCCAGCTGGCGCGCCAAGTCGCCGGTGCCCGGGGTTTCCACCTTGATGACCTCGGCGCCCATATGGGCCAGCTGGTGGCAGCAGAAGGGCCCGGCCAGCACGTTGGTGAGGTCGAGCACGCGGATATTGCGAAGCGGCTTGTGCATACGGTTCTGCCAGGAAATGGTTAGTCGGCGCGGATCAATCGACGCGAGCGCCCGATTCCTTGACGATCGCGCCCCAGCGCGTGTTCTCGCTCTTGATGAAGGTGGCCAGCTCTGCCGGCGTGCCGCCGCGCGGCTCGCTGCCTTCGTCATGCAGCTTGGTGATCGTGTCCTTGTCCTTCAGCGCCTTGTTGACTTCGGCGTTGAGCTTGGCCACCACATCGGCCGGCGTGCCGGCCGGTGCCACCAGTGCCTTCCAGTCCTCGGCCTGGAAACCAGCATACCCCTGTTCCGCCACGGTTGGCACGTTGGGCAGCAGCGCCACGCGCTTGGCCGATGTCACAGCCAGCGCGCGCAGCTTGCCGGCCTTGATCATCGGCATGGCGATGGGCGGCGTGGCGAAGTAGAAATCGGTCTGGCCGCCCATCAGGTCGGTCAGCGCGGGCGACGCACCCTTGTACGGCACGTGCAGTGCCTTGATGCCGGCGCGGCGCTGGAACATCTCGCCCGTCAGGTGGCCCACGGTGCCGGTGCCGGCCGATGCCATCGACAGCGGCTTGGTCTTGCCGGCGTTCACCAGATCGGCCAGCGTCTTGTACGGCGCGTCCTGGCGCACGATCAGCACCACCGGCTGCGCGGCAACCAGCGCCACGGGCGTGAAGTCCTTCACCGCGTCATAGGGCATCTTGGGGTACAGCGTCGGGTTGATCGCCAGGTTGGCGGTCTGCCCCATGCCGATGGTGTAGCCATCGTTCTTCGCCTTGGCCACGAGGTCCAGGCCAATATTGCCGCCCGCGCCGGCACGGTTTTCTACGACCACGGTCCACTTGGTGGCGACGCCCACCTTGTTGAACACCAGGCGCGACAGCACGTCGGTGCCGCCCGCCGGCGGGAACGGCACCACCAGGCGGATGGGCTGCGCGGGGTAGGCGTCGGCGGCGATGGCGGGCGCGGACAGCAGCGCCGGGGCGGCGGCGAGGGCCAGCAACGTGTACGCAAACTTGCGGCGCAAGGGCAGACGGGTCATGCTTGTCTCCGTTTTATGTTCTATTGTACAGAACAACGATCTTAAAGAAGGAATGATCGTGAGAATAGGAGCGATGGGGAGGGCTGTCAAGCGGGGCTTGGCCGTAGCTGCTGCAGTCGGCCTGAATGCGCAGTGCGTGGATTTCGTTGTTTGCCGATCGAACTTTGGCCGGAGTCTCGATAGCCTTTCGATCCTTGTGCCGAGTTCATCACGGCGCTCACCTTGAAGGGGCTATCCAATCATGCAACGTTCGATCCCGCCGTCACCGAACCGTCTTGAAGTCTCCAGAAGCCGACGCATCCTGATGCTCTCCATGCTGTCTTTGCCTGGCGTGTCGGGCTGTACCGGTGCGATGTTGTCCGATGCGGTCCGACTGGAACGCAGTGGCGAGTACAAGGAGATTATCGACCAGGTCATGTTGACCGTAGATGGCAAGAAGCTCGTAGTGATCGCCCCCACATACCACTACATCTTCGACGTGCAGCCGGAATTCTCCGACCTTCTGCGTTTACCACTGCACCGGAAGCTCAGTGCTCGGTTCTCTACGTTCGATATTCATCCAGGCGGCATCGCGTCCGGCACCGTTTGGCTGACGCTGAACGATCCTGACGATCAGGAGTATGCCAAGGCGCTATCGCTTGGATTCAAGGGGCCAAAGACGGAGGCCCGCAAGCGTTACGAAATTTCGGGCGAACGTTATCTCGCGCGCGACTTCAAATTGCCGGCCAATCTCAAGCAGCTAAACCGATCCTACGAAATCACGGTTGTGGAATGGTCCCGAGGGGCTAAGCAGGCAAAGATTCTTCTGACGCCGCTGACCGTGGCAGCTGACGGTGTCATTCTCCTGGCCGCGATTCCACTAGGGTTACTGTGGTATTTCTCGGGTGCGAAGATGAGTCTTATGTGAGTAGCGCCCACGGCGGCCTTTTGTGCGCCGCCCAACGGTGTTACCCCTTGGCTCGGCGACTTCTGGGAACAGGCTCGAAACGCCGCCTCAAACAGCCACGGGAGCCGGCAGCGCAAAGCCGGCGCCCACAGCACGACGCGCCTCCGCCAACGCCTTCTTCGCAATCGAAGCGTCGCGGCCCAGCCGCAGCAAGCCGCCGAGCTGGTGCGGCGCCTTGAGCAGTCCGAGGACGACCGCGCCAACGTCGGTACTGCCGTCTTCGGCCATGCCGGCGAATGCCAGCGGTGGCACGGCGCGGTCGGCCGGGTCGATCACCACGCGCAGCGCGGCGAACGGGATGCCCAGCGTCTGGGCGGCGCGTGCGGCGATATGCGATTCCATGTCGACGGCCAGGGCGCCATGCGAATCATGGAGCGCCGTCTTGTCGGCTACGGTCAGCACCGGTGTGTCGGAGCCGGCCAGCAGGCCGCTTTCGGCGTGGGGCAGGGCACGTCGCAATGCGGCAGTCCAGTAGGGCGCCGTGCTGTACGACGTCTGACCGCTGCGCACGGCCGTGGCGACAATGACGGCGCCGGGCGGCAGCGTGGGATCGAGGCCGCCCGCCACGCCAAAGCTGATGACGCCGGCGCAGCCCTGCATCAGGCGGATATCCAGCGCACGCGCCAGCATCACGCCGCGCTGGCCGTACAGCGTCTGCACATCGGGGCTGGCCGCGATGCGGGCTTCGAAATCCATGCCGCAGACCACCAGGACCGGCGATTGCGGGGATGCCACGGCGCTCACAGCCCCCAGGCCACGGCGTGGTTGCCGTCGCGTAACAGGTTGCGGAAGCGCGCCAGCGCCCAGAGCGGGAAAAAGCGCGAATAGCCGTGGTAACGCAGATAGAACACGCGCGGGAAGCCTACTGCCGTGAAGTACGGCTCGTCCCACAAGCCGTGGCTCGCCTGGGTGCGCAGTAGGTATTCCACGCCGCGCGCCACGGCCGGGTGATCGCCGGCGCCGGCGGCCATCATGCCCAGCATGGCCCACGCCGTTTGCGATGCGGTGCTGGGCGCCTTCTCGTAGCCGCGGTACTCGAGCTTGTAGCTGTCGCCCGATTCGCCCCAGCCGCCATCGGCGTTCTGTATCGACGCCAGCCACTGCGCGGCGCGCTGCATCTCCGGCGCGTCGGCGCCGATGCCGGCCGCGTTGAGGCCGCACAGGGCGCTCCACGTCCCATAGATATAGTTGGTGCCCCAGCGGCCAAACCAGCTGCCGTCGGCCTCCTGCTCGTCGAGCACGTAGCGCAGCGCGCGCGCCGCCGGTTCGCTATTGGCCGGCATCTGGCCAAGCTGGCACAGCATGGCCAGGCATCGCGCCGATACATCGGTGGTGGGCGGGTCCAGCAGCGCGCCGTGATCGGCGAACGGGATGTTGTTCAGGTACAGATGCGTGTTCTCGGGCTCGAACGCGCCCCAGCCGCCGTTGCTGCTCTGCATGCCGATGACCCACTCGCAGGCGCGCGCGATGGCGGGCGTGTACCGGTTCGAGCAGTCGCCGCGCTCGGCGCGGTCCATCGCGGCGGCCACCACGGCCGTGTCGTCCACGTCGGGGTAGTGCGCATTGTTGTACTGGAAGGCCCAGCCGCCGGGCCGCACGTTCGGGCGCCGCACGGTCCAGTCGCCGCGCAGTTCCAGTTCCTGCAAGGGCACCAGCCAGTCCAGCCCGCGCGATGCCGCGGCTATCGCGCGCGGCTCGCCCACTTCCAGCAGGGCATGGGCCGCCAGCGAGGTGTCCCACACCGGCGACAGGCACGGCTGGCAGTAGGCTTCGTCATCGCGTACCACCAGCAGCTTGTCGATGGACTTGCGGGCAATGGCGCGGTCGGGGTCGTCGGGCGGCACGCCCAGCACGTCGAACATCAGCACCGAGTTGACCATCGCCGGGAAGATCGCGCCCAGGCCGTCCTCGCCGTTCAGGCGCTCGACCGTGAAGGCGCGCGCGCGCTCGATGGCGCGCTGGCGCATGCTGCGCGGAAATAGCGGTTCGACCACGCGTACCACGGCGTCCAGCGCGCGGAACACGCCCACCCACATGGGGCTCTGGTGCGGCGCCCGGCGCGGCAGGCGGGCGGCCTGGCAGGGGCGCAGGAACAGTTCGTCGATGCCGATCTTGCGGGGGTTGCGCGCCTGCGGCCGCAGGCTGTTCAGCACCAGCAGCGGCACGATGACCGTGCGCGCCCAGTACGAGACCTTCGACAGATGGAACGGAAACCATTCGGGCAGCAGCATGATTTCCACGGGCATCATCGGCACGGCCTGCCACGGCATCACGCCGTACAGTGCCAGCAGCGTGCGCGTGAAGACATTGCTTTCCTCGGCGCCGCCCATCGCGTGGATGCGACCGCGTGCCCGGCGCATATGCTCGGCCTGGGGATCGTCGCCAGCCATCTTCAGCGCGAAGTACGCCTTGACGCTGGCGCTGACGTCGGAGCCGCCCGCGTGGAACAGCGGCCAGCCGCCGTCGGCATTCTGGATGCGGCGCAGGTAGTTGGCGATCTTGCCTTCCAGTGCCAGGTCGGGGGTCTCGCCCAGGTAGTGCACCATCAGGATGTACTCGGCCGGGATAGTGGCATCGGCTTCGAGTTCGTAGACCCAGTGGCCGTCGGCCTGCTGCTGCGCCAGCAGCGCATCCACGGCGTGCGCGATGCCGTCGTCGAGCGGGTCGGGCAGGGACGCCTCGGTGGAGCGCCGGTTCAGCGTGTCGTCATGAGGGCGGGTGATGGTTGCAGCCTGGTTCATCAATTCGGGGGCACTTCTCTCATGGCAATGCGGCGGCCACGGCCGCGTGCATCACATCGGCAGAAAACATGCGGTCACGCAATGGCATGCCGCAGCACGATCCAGGCAAGCTTGGCCTTGTTGACGCGCACGCGCGTGCGCGGGGCCAGCCAGCCACGGGTCAGCAGGCGCGTCAGGATCTCGTGATAGACCTCGTACATGATGCGCGGCGAGCGCACCACGCGCGACGGGCAGCGCGCCATGATGGCGGCCGACGCGTCGTAATGTGCCTGGGCGTCGCGGGCAATGCCGCGGCAGACCGTATCGATCGACGGATGATCGATCACGGCCCGTGGGGTGCCGGCCGGAATGCCGGCGGCGGCCAGCGCCTCGGCGGGCAGGTAGAGCCGGCCGATTTCTGCGTCTTCGTCCAGGTCGCGCAGGATGTTGGTCAGTTGCAGCGCGCGGCCCAGGTGGTGCGCCAGTTCGATGCCCGGCTGTTCGTCCAGGCCGAACACGCGCACCGCCAGGCGGCCAACCGCGCTGGCAACGCGGTCGCAATACAGGTCGAGCGTGGCCGCATCGGGCGCCACGATCGTGCTGACGACGTCCATGATCATGCCGTCGATGACGGCGTGGAAGTCCTGCTGTTGCAGGTTGAATGCCTTGATCTGCTCGTCGAGCGAGCGCAGCGCGGCGGGCGCGTTGCCCGCGTAGCAGGCTGCGATGTCTGCGCGCCAGTCTTCCAGGGCTGCCAGGCGGTCCGCGTGCTGGGTGTCGCCGTCGGCGATGTCGTCCACGGCGCGGCAGAACGCGTAGATCTCGAACATGGCCTGACGCTGCGACGGCGGCAGGATCCGCATGGCGGTATGGAACGAGCTACCGGAAGACACGGCGGGTCCGGCGAGCGGAGCGCCAGGCGTTGCGATTTCAGAACCGGCCACGGGTTTCCTCGGCACGCTATATATCAGGCGGTCTATGGGAAGCCGCCCGGTTAGGGGTTTTCAGGGTCGGGCGATTATAGCAACATCACCGATTCGGGGTATTTGTGACGGTTGAGGCGCCCGATGCCGGGTATCGCGCGTAGGGAACGCCACGTGACGGCGTGGCCGTGGTCTGGTCGATCACCTTTTCCACGTCGGGAATTTCACGCATCGCGGCCACGAAGGCCGGCCGGTCGAAATCCTTTCCCACGCAGCCTTGCACCGTCAGCCAACGGCCGCGCACCATGATCCAGAGCGAACTGTTTTGCCAGGCAGGCAGCGTGCGGCGCAGGTCCTGCAGCCGCCGTTGCAGCGATTCGGCGATTTCCGTGTCGTACTGGTATGCGTTGGCCAGCCGGCAGCGGCCTTCCGCATAGCAGTGGTTGCCTTCCTCGATGCGGTGGTGTGCCTCGCGTTTCCAGTCGTCCTCGGAAATCCGTGGCCCGGCTGGTTCGGGACAACCCGGAACGGCACTGGAAACGCGCACGAACGGGTCATTGCCATAGTTGCGCAGCGATTGAGCATGCACGATTTTTGTCGCCACGATAAATAGCGCGACAAACGCAATCGCGACAATCCATACCATTCGCCTATTAATCGACCAGCCGGTCGAAACGTCAGCAAGGCAATACATTATCGGCGGCATAAAAGCAGAAAGCCCCGCCGAAGCGGGGCTTCCCAGGCCAGATAATTGGCCCGGCGATTCAGGCTTAGATGGCCTGGATCTTCGTGGCCTGCTCGCCCTTCTGGCCCATGGCCTTCACGTATCGGACCTTCTGGCCTTCCTTCAGCGACTTGAAGCCATTGCCTTCAATCGCCGAGAAATGCGCGAACAGGTCGTTGCCGCCTGCGTCCGGGGTGATGAAGCCAAAGCCCTTGGCGTCGTTGAACCACTTAACGGTACCGGTTTCCATATATCTATCCAACCTTGAATTTCAAATGAGCGTGATTGCCCGACCAAGCATGTTGCCCACAACGAACCGGAGCAATAACGCTACAGGCCGGTGCACATGCGAGCAGCCATTCTGACGGTTTTTTTTCGCGTGTCAATCAGACTATCCCCCTAACGGTATTTCGGCATGCGAACAGCAGATATTAGAGATTTCTAGATCATTTGGGGGTTTGTCTGACATCAGACTGAATCGCCTGGCGGTATGACACGCATTTCCGTATCTGTGGTATCGACAGTTGGTACGCAGCCGTAACCCCCGGCGGCACCACGCTGCCATATATGCCACAAAACCGTTCCGCCAACGCTACTCCATATGGACTATGGCTACCAATGGATGATGCCGTGACAATGCGCGTCATACCAAAAACCGGTTGCCGCAGCGATGCGCGCGAGCCGGAAAAATCCCGGGGCACCAGGCACCGGATCCGTGAACGGGGAATCAGATGTCATCACATAGTTAGCCAGTCCTTGGCACGCGGGCCTTGCCGCGCCCGCTGCCGGCATCATGCCGGCCGTCTTCCTGCCGCATTTCCCTGCCGCGTCATTCTTCAAAGCAGGCCCATGCCATACCAGAACCGGGCAGGGTGGCACGCGCCTGTGTCGGCCGCATGACAGGACGGCGTCGGCACAATTTTTGACAATCTCGGTCCGGCGAATGGCCTAGCATCCGACCTGCCCGTGAATTAGTAAAAACACTAGTTCCGACGGGGCGACGGCATAATGCGGGGCCCGCGACGCCAGGAAGCGGATGCGGCGGACGCGCGGCGACGTACCGCGCGCCATACCAACAAAGAAAAAGCGGACAACAACGAGTGAAGCCATTGCAGCGTTTAATCCGGGGACTTTTCCATGAAGTTGGCAGCGATGCGCCACGCCGCGCCGTGGGGCGCGTTTGCCGGCATGCGATGCTGGCCGTGGCCGTCGTCGCATCGGCGGGTGCCGTGATGCTGGCCGCGCTGACGCCGTCGGCCGATGCGCTGGCGCAGGCAGCCGAGGCGGCCCAGGCTCCTGTGGCACCCAAGGCCGCCCGGGCAGCCAGCACGCCCGCCGCGCCCAACGTCGCCTTCCACTACGGCAGCAAGCCGCCCGTCGATCTGCTGCAGGCATTCGACGTGGCCGTGGTCGAACCCGACAGCGGTTTCGATCCGCGCCAGGCGAAGACCCCGAACACGGCATGGTTTTCCTACGTGAGCCTGGGCGAAGTGCTGCCCAGCCGCGCGTACTTCAGGGACATCCCCCAGTCTTGGCTCACCGGCAGCAATGACGCCTGGAATGCCCGGGTGGTTGACCAGGCCGCCGATGGCTGGCCCGCCTTTTACGTCGACAAGGTGATCGCGCCGCTGTGGGATCGCGGCTACCGCGGCTTTTTCATCGACACGATGGACTCGTACCACCTGGTGGCCCGGACCGACGCCGAGCGCGCCAGGCAGGAAGCCGGCATGGTGCGGGTGATCCAGGCCATCAAGGGCCGCTATCCGGATGCGAAGCTGCTGTTCAACCGCGGCTTCGAAATCCTGCCGCAGGTGCATGCGCTGGCCTATGGCGTGGTATTCGAATCGCTGTTCCGCGGCTGGAACCAGGCGCAGGGCGCCTATACCGAGGTCAGCCAGCAGGACCGCGACTGGCTGCTGAACCAGGCCCGCATCATTCGTGACCAGTACAAGCTGCCGGTCATCTCGATCGACTATTGCGCACCGGCCGACCGCACGTGCCAGCGCGATACTGCGCGCCGTATCCGCGCACTCGGCATCACGCCGTACGTGACCGATTCCGGCCTGCAGACGGTGGGCGTCGGCCAGATCGAGGTGCTGCCGCGCCGCGTGCTGGTGCTGCAGGAAAGCCAGCCGGGCGTGTCGATCGACAACAGCGAAGGCGTGCGCTTCGTGTCGATGCCGCTGAACTACCTTGGCTATCGCGTCGAGTTTGCCGAGACGCGTGATCCGCTGCCGGAGATCACGCCGGACCGCTATGCGGGCGTGGTGGTCTGGTCCAACGGCTATTTCACGCGCAACGCAGCCCGCTACCAGGCCTGGCTCGAAAAGCTGAGCGGGCAGGGTGTGCCGGTGGCATTCATGAACGGCTTCGGCATGCCCGCGAACAGCCCGCTGCTGCGCAGCCTGGGCTTGAAGGCGGTGAAGGGGCGCGTATCGAGCCCGGTGCAGATCGTGTCGCAGGACAAGATGATGGGCTTCGAACAGCCCGTGGCGCCCGATGCCACCGAGGCAGTCGCCGTGCAGGTGCAGGATGGCGCTGCCAACACGCGCTCGCTGCTGCGCCTGCGCGCGGGTACGCTGACCTACGACGCCGCGGCCATCACCAGGTGGGGCGGTTATGTGACCGGCCCCTATGCCGTCCGCCAGAACTACGCGATCCGCCAGAATTCCTCCAGCGACCAGGACCGCTGGATCGTGCAGCCGCTCGATTTCCTGCGCGAGGCCCTGCGACTGCGTCCGATGCCGGTGCCCGACACCACCACCGAAAGCGGGCGCCGCCTGCTGACGATCCATATCGACGGCGACGGGTTTGCCTCGAAGGCCGAGATTCCTGGCGGCGGTTTCGCCGGCGAGGTGCTGTTCCGGGAAATCTTCGACCGCTATCGCCTGCCGATGACGATGTCGGTGATCGAAGGCGAGGTCGGCAAGTCGGGCATGTACCCAAAGCTGACCGCCGAACTGGAGCCGATTGCACGCAAGATCTTCGCGCAGCCGTATGTCGAGGTGGCCAGCCACACCTATTCGCACCCGTTCGAGTGGGGCCGCACGGTGCCCGGTCAACAGAGCGACGCGCGGGTCACGGAGGGCGACGAGGAATTCCACCTGGCCATCCCCGGCTACAAGATGGACCTGAACCGCGAGATCGGCGGCTCCATCGACTACATCAACAAGGTGCTGTCGCCGAACAAGCCGGTGAAGATGCTGCTGTGGCCCGGCGACTGCCAGGCGCCGCCGGAAGCCATCAAGCTGGCCGATGCCGCCGGCGTGCTGAACATGAACGGCGGCGACACGCTGATCACGCGCAGCAATCCCACCTGGACCGCCATCGCGCCGCTCGGTATCCACAAGGCCGACAACACGTTCCAGGTATTCGCGACCAACCAGAACGAGAACGTCTACACGAACCTGTGGCGCGGCCCGTACTACGGTTTCGAGCGCGTGATCGAGACCTACGAGATGACCGAGAAGCCATATCGCTTCAAGGCCGTGAACATCTACTACCACAGCTACGCGGGCACCAAGGCGGCATCGCTGAAGGCGCTGCGCAAGGTGTACGACTACGTGCTGACGCAGAATGTGTTGCCGATGCACTCCACGGACTACGTGCTCAAGGTGCTCGACTGGCAGGACATGGCCGTGGCACGCGAACTCGGTGACGGCGCCGATGGCGCCCCGGCCAGCGGCGCATGGGTGGTGCGTGGCGACGGCAACCTGCGCAACCTGCGCTGGGTCGGCGCCGGTGTGCCGGACGTGGCCACGGCACAAGGCGTGACCGGTTCGTCGCCAGCCCCGGGCGGCGGCGTTTATGTGCACCTGGACGGCGGCCATGCGCGCTTCAGCGTTGTGCCGGCCGCCACGCAGGCGGTGCCCGAACTGCCCGAGGCCAACGGCCTGGTGCGTGACTGGCACCGCGATGGGGGCACCACCCGCTTTGCTTTCTCCGGCTACTACAAGCCGTTCTTCCGGCTTGCCAATGCCGGCCAGTGCAGCGTCACCGTCGATGGCAAGCCCGCTCGCGGCGTGCGCGAGAACAACACGCTGCGTTTCGATACCCCTGCGGTGAATGATCCGATCCATGTCCAGCAACAAGTCGAAGTCCGCTGCGGCGCCTGAGCGCGAGCGGCTGTTGCCGCCGGCGCTGGTTCTGACCTTTACCGCGATGGTGGGGGTGGGCCTGGCGCTGATGTTTCCGCGCGAAACGCTGCGCGAACGCCTGCTAGGCCAGGGCCGTACGGTTGACGGCCTGACCGTCGCCTATCTCGAGGCGTGGTCGCGCGTGGCCCCCAACGACACGAGCTTCATGAGCGTGCTGGCCGAGCAGTACGCGCGCAGCGGCCGCCTGGACGACGCCGAGAAAATGCTCGAACGCATGATGGCCGTGCAGGGGCAGGACATGACCGGCCATATCCTGCGCACGCGTATCGAGATCACACAGCAGCGCGCCTATGCGGCGCAGCCCGAATCACCCGAGCGTGCCGAGCGTCTGGCGCTGATGAAGGACCTGCTCAAGCAGGCCACCGCCGACGGCGCCATGCGCGGCTGGTCGCTGGCCGACCTGCAGACGCTGGCCACGCAATCGCGCCAGATCGGCGATGCCGACGCGGCCAGCGTGCTGTTCCGCGCGCTGGGCAGGCGCGATCCCGCCAATCTCGATTTCTACAACCGGCAACTGGCCAGCATCGCCCTGGCCGGCGGCAACTATCGCGATTCCGCGCAGGCGTTGTTCGACGCGCAGGCGCGCAGCAAGAACCTGTACGAACAGCGCACGCTGTTCCTGCAGGCGCTGCAGACGCTGCAGGCGGGCAACCTGCTGGATGAGGCGCTGGTGGAAGCCGAGCGTCGCGGCGCCAGGCTGCTCGAAGATCCCGACGTACTGCGCTACCTGACCAGGCTGGCGCTGGCCGCCAACAAGCCGGACGTGGCGGCGAAGTACGTCGAGCGGCTGCTGAAACTGTCGGCCGGCAAGCCGTCGGGCGCCGCGCAGATCGCGCTGGCGGCGCTGCGCCGTGATGCCGCACGTGCCCAAGTGCGTCGCGTGTCCGACACCGAGCCGTGGCTGGCCCGGGGCGATGTTTTCCTGGATGGCCCGCGCGGCGTTGCCATGCGCGACCGGATGGGCGATTTCGGCCTGCGCCGCGTTCACGTGCAGGCCGCGCAGGCACCGATGCCGGCCCAGGCCACGCCCAAGCCGGGTCCGGGCAATCCGACGCAGGCCGAGGCCCAGGCCGCCGCCAAGGATGAAGTGGCTGCAGCCGTGGCGGCCGGCAAGGCGTTCAACGCCGACGACTACGACCTGGCCTACCGCGTGTTCCTGGCGGCGGGCAAGCTCCACCAGGCCCAGGACGTGGCGCGGACGGCGGTGCGCAAGCTGCCGAACGAGCCCGTCTGGCGCGAGCGGCTGGCGCAGGTAGCCGAATGGAACCGCCAGCCGATGATCGCGCTGCAGAGCTGGCTCGAATACGCGCAGGCGACCAACGACGAGCGCGCCTGGAACAACGTGATGCGCCTGGCGCCGGGCCTTAACGACGATCGCGCCTACCTGGCCGCGCTGCGTCACCGTGCCACGGGCGGCGACCTGAAGACCATCGACGAGGTGGTGGCTGCCTACGAGCGGCTGGGGGAGCCGGAGGCCGGCATGGCCTTCCTGGACACGCTGGCAAACGGCCCGAACGGCCGCCAGGCGATGGAACGCAATGCCGATCTGGCCGAGCGCGCGGGCAAGGACGATCGCGCCTTCGAACTCTACGGTCAGCTCGAGAAACGCTTTGGCGCCCGGCCGCGATACGCGGTCAAGCGCGCCAATATCTTGTTTGTGCGGGGCCGTCTGAATGAAGCGATGGATGCGCTGCTGCCGGCGCGCAAGCAGGCGGGCCCGCAGGACCTGCTGTACTGGCGCACGTACACCGAGCTGGCCCGTCTGACGCAACGCGACGATCTGCTCAAGGACGGCTATCGCCAGATGATGTTCGCCATGGCCGAGACCCGTGACGACCACTGCATGCAGTTTCCGCCGGGTGCCGCCCGCAACGACTGCATTGCCGAGGTGCGCGACACGGTGGAGGCCGACTATTCGAACCTGATTGCGTACTACGACCGCTCGCCCATCGACGCGGGCCGGATCGCCGAAGCAAGCTGGCGCAAGAACGGCAAGTTCGACCAGTTCCAGCTCGCGGTGTACTACTACACCCGCGCGCATGCCTGGCGCCGTATCGACCAGCTGCTGGCGGACCTGCCTCCCGAGCAGCGCAGCGAAGCCGAATCGTCGGCGGTGTTCCTGATGCGTCGCGCCGAATACTGGCGCCTGACCGGCAACCGCGACCGCGCGCTGGCCGACCTGCGCCGTGCCGCCGCGCAGCCCGATGCGGACAGCGAGACCTTCGGCGCGCTGCTGTGGGCGCTCGTCGACAGTGGCACCGACAGCGAAGTGCGCGCGGTGATGCAGCGACTGAAGCCCAGTGCCGAGCAGGACCCGGGCCTGTGGGGCGCGTATGCCGCGGGCGCCATGCGCTTCCAGGACGGCTATACCGCGCTGCACTACCTGCGCAAGATGCAGCAGGGCAAGAACGCCGATCCGCTCTGGCTGGGCCTCACGGCCGACGCGTACGAAGCCATCGGGCAGACATCGACGGCCTGGCGCATCCGCAGGCAGGCGTGGATCGACCTGCACCACGCGTGGGCTGCGGGGGGCCAGCACTGGGCCAATGCATCGGCAAGCGACGATGAAGACGGCGACACGGAAGACGACACACAGGATGGTCCGGCACGGGGCGACCTGCGCCGCCAGACGGTGGCGCTGGGCCAGATCTTTGCGTCCGGCGATGTGTCGCGCAGCCTGGTCATCGAGATGCTGCGCCGCGACCGTGCCGAAGTGGCCGCACGCCGCGCCGCGCCGGGCGATGCGAAGTCGCCGTCGCAACTGGGCAATGTGCCGGGGCTGCCGTCGCTGGACGCGGTGCCGCCGGCCGCGCTGACCGAGGCACAGCGCCGTCGCCAGGGCCAGATATCGGCAGCCAGCCGCGAGGTGGCGCTGGCCTGGGCGATGTCGTCCGAATCGAACGATCTGGCCCGGGCGTGGTTGGCCCGGCAGTATGCCGACCGCATGCAGCGGCCCGCGTATGCCGAGATTTCCATCGCGCTGGACAGCAACGACATGGACCAGCTCGACCGGATCATGGAGCGCCAGGCGGGCCGGGTGCCGGTGGCGAACCAGATCGAGGCCAACCGCCAGCTCGACCGCCTGTCTACCGCCCAGACCCAGGCGTTTGAAACGCAGGAGCTGGCCCGTACCGACGACGCGCTCCAGCAGACGCTGGAAGATGCGCTGCTGTTCAATGCCCAGGCCATCGAGCCGCGCGTCACGTTCCAGCGCCAGAAGCCGCTCGAGTACTACGAGTACAGCCTGGCGGGCGGCGCGCGCCTGTGGGACGGCTATGCGGTGAACCTGCGCGGCGTGTTCCGCGACCAGCGCAGCGCCGACCGCACGCAGCTGGACAACGTGCCGGCATCGGACCGCCGTGCCGAACTGGCGCTGAGCTATCGCGACAGCCAGAAGAACTGGCTGCTCGGGATTGGCCGCCGTGACGGCCTGGAAAACTTCACCACGGCACGCCTGACCGGCAACTGGAACCAGGAAGGGCGCATCCAGTACACGGGCACGGTGGGCTACAACCAGCCGGCCGACGAATCGGCACAGCTGCGCGTGGGCGGCATGAAGGATGTGGTGGAACTGGGTGCCACGTGGCGCCTGGGCCTGCGGGAGTTCATCAGCGGCCGCGCCCAGTACAACCACTTCCACGGTCAGGACCGCACCGCGCTGGGCCATGGCATGGTCTTCGACGTCGAGGCCGGCTATCGCATCCGCACGCAGTATCCGGACTACACGGTGCGCATCGTCGGCACGCGCGGCATCTACAGTGCCAATGGCGGCACGCTGTCGCCGACCATGCAGCGGCTGCTGCCGGCCGGGGATGACGAGGCCACCCCGGCGTTCTACATGCCGCAGAGCTTCACGCAGGCCGGCGTGCTGTTCGGGTTCGGCACCGACCTGATCGACGACTACACGCGCAAGTGGCGGCCCTTCATGGAAGCCGGTGCTCTGTACGACACGCGCGCGGGGCACAACTTCCGCGGGCAGGTGGGCGTGGCGGGATCGGTGTTCGGCAACGACCATCTGTCGCTGTACGTCTCGCACGACACCGCGGCCCGCACCACGGGAACGCCGCTGACCGAAGTTGGCCTGCGTTATCGCTGGCTCTATTGATGAACAATTGACTGGATTTCAAGGTAACGAGGGGGATCGAAGATGAACAAGACCAATACCCGCATGGGTCGCCTGATGGCATGGGTGGTGGCAACCGGCGCCGCAATGTGGCTGGCTGGCTGCGCCGTGACCGACGTGGGCCGCGCGCCGCCGATGGCTGCCGGCGATACCGTGGCCGTGCTGCCGATCGTGAACTACACCGAAACGCCGCAGGCGGGTCTGCGCGCCGAAGCCATCGCCGAGTCGCTGCTGAAGACGGGCGGCGTGGCCAACCTGAAGCGTTATCCGGCGGCGCTGAACCCCGAAACGCTGTTCGAGCCGGCCGAGCGCGAGTCGGTGAGCAAGACGCTGGAATGGGCGCGCGGCGAACGGGCGCGCTACGCGCTGACGGGCGCCGTGCAGGAATGGCGCTACAAGGTGGGTGTCGATGGCGAACCGGCTGTGGGCATCTCGCTGCAACTGATCGACGTGTCGAGCGGCCAGGTGGTGTGGTCGGCCACGGGCAGCAACGCCGGCTGGAGCCGCGAGTCGCTGTCGGGCGTCGCCCAGAAGCTGCTGCGCCGCCTGCTGGCACCCTTGATGCAGGGTTGAGTTGAACCGGGTAGACAAAAGGACGGGTGACAAGCGTGGCTAACACCGCCGATAACAAGCGTCAGGCGACCCGCCAGGGCCAGGGCATTGGCCTGGGCGGGCGCTATGCGCGCTGGCTGGCGCCCGCGGGAGGCGGCGCGGCCGCCGTGCTGGAGATGATCGTCGTGATGGCGGTGGCCATGGCCATCGCCTGGGCGATCCTGCCGCAAAACCCGCTGCTGCTGGGTCTGGGCTTTCCGTGGGCATGGCTGCTGCCGGTGATCCTGGCGCTGCGCTATGGCACGCTGGTGGGCGTGGGGGCGGTGCTGATGCTGCTGGGCGGCTGGTTCTTCTTCGACACCATGGGCAGCCATGGCGAAGCGTTCCCGCGCATGTTCTTCCTGGGCGGCCTGCTGCTGGTGCTGGTGACCGGCCAGTTCGGCGACGTGTGGAACACGCGCCTGGCGCGCGCACGCGCTGTGAACCGCTACCTGGACGAGCGGCTCTCCGCGCTGACCAAGAACCACTACCTGCTGCGCATTTCGCACGCCCGGTTGGAGAACGATCTGCTGGCCCGCCCGACCACGCTGCGCGACACGCTGTCGCAGCTGCGTGCCGTGGCCATGCAGGACGCCGCGCGCGGCAGCAAGGCGGAGCTGCTGGCCGGCGCCCAGCCGATGCTGCAGGTGGTGGCACAGGCGTGCCAGATCGAAGGGGCCGCGCTGTTCGCGTGCACGGGCGAGCGCGTCGTGCCCGGGGCGGTTGCCGCCATCGGTCCCGACTTCGCACTGGACGTCAACGATCCGCTAGTGCGCCACTGCCTGGAGACGCGCGAACTCGCGCATCTGCGCACCACGGGCCTGCAGCAGGACGCCGAAACGCGCTACGTGGCCGTGGCGCCCGTGCTGGCCGGTTCGGACCGCCTGATCGGCGTGCTGGTCGTGGAGCGCATGCCGTTCCTGTCGCTGACCTATGAAAACCTGCAGCTGCTGATGGTGCTGATGGGCTACTACGCCGACGGCGTGGAGCATGCCCAGGCCACGCACGGCATCCAGGAGCTGGCCCCGGCCATTCCGTACGCGTTCGCGCTGGACTATGCGCGCCTGTCGCGTCTGCGCCGCGAGACCGGCATCCAGAGTTCGGTGGTGGCGCTGGTGTTCGACCTGGACGAAGCGCGCGACGCGCTGTTCGAGCAGGTGGTGCGCAGCCGCCGGGCGCTGGACGTGGCCTGGCCGGCGCGCGGGGTGCATCAGCGTGCCATGCTGACGCTGATGCCGCTGTCGGACAGCCAGGCGGTGTCGGCTTACCTGGTGCGCATCGAAGACATGCTGCGCGCGCAGTTCGGTACCGATTTCGCCAGCGCGCACATCGGTGTCTACACGCTGCCGGTGCCGGCCGCCGGTGCCGAAGAGGCGCTGGTGCGCCTGCTGCACCGCTGCCATCTTGACGGCAAGGACGGCACCGATGGCAACGATGGCACCGTCAAGCCGGCGGTCAGTGCCGCTGTCCCCCCCGGACCGGGCGCGGCCGCGTCGGCCGGACAGACGCAGGCGGGCTGACGCATGGGCAAGCTGACCATCGGTGGCACCGCCTCGCAGATCGCGGCACTGTACCTGCTGTTTCACGGCGGCACGGGGTTGCCGCTGCTGCTGTCGTTCCTGGGCCTGCAGGCCGTCGCCGCCGGGCTGCTCGGCCTGGCGGTGTGGCGTCTGCTGCCGCGGCGCTTTCGTACGCCGTTCGGGTGGAGCTACGCGTACATGGCGGCGTTCTGCTTCTTCGTGCCGCTTGGCGGCACGCTGGTTTGCCTGGGCAGCCTGCTGTTCTCGAAGCTGTTTCCGCATCGGCGCGACAGCGCCGGCATTGCCTCGGTGGCGCTGCCCGAATTCGTGACGCACCTGATCCAGCGCGTGACGCATGGCGGCGGTGCGCGCCTGCGCGCCCAGCTGGGCAACACGCGCGCGCCGCTGCCGGAACGCATGACGGCGCTCGTGGCGATGCAATCGATGCCCACGCGCACGGCCAGCCCCGTGCTGCGCGAACTGCTGGCCGACAGCACCGACGACATCCGCCTGCTGGCCTACGGCATGCTGGACGGCGCGGAAAAGCAGTTGACGCAGCAGATCCTGGCCGAACTGCCGCGCCTGGAATCGGCCGATACGCCGCAGGCACGGCTGGAAATCAACAAGCGCCTGGCCGACCTGTACTGGGAACTGATCTACCAGAACCTGGTGCAGGGCGATGTGTATCGCTACACGGCGAGCCAGGTGGAACGCTACGCCAGTGCCGCGCTGGAGATCGACGACAGCAATGCGGCCCTGTGGTACATGCGTGGCCGCCTGGCGCTGACACGCCACGCGCCCGGCGAGGCGCGCGACTTCCTGGGCCGCGCCGAGACGCTGGGCTTTGCGCGCGAGCGCGTGCTGCCGCTGCTGGCGGAAGCGGCCTATCAGGAACGCGACTATGCCGCGGTGCGCCGCCTGATGGCGGCTTTCGACAGTCCTTCGCCGCTCCCGCTGGTGCGGCCTCTGCTGCGGTACTGGCAATCATGAGCGAAATTCTGGTCAAGGGAACGTCCGCCGACGTCATGCTGCTGCTGGAAGGCACGTTCCCCTATGTAAGCGGTGGCGTGTCGAGCTGGGTCAACCAGATGATCCGCGCGTTTCCCGATATCCGGTTCGGCATCGTCTTCATTGGCAGCCGCCGCGAGGACTATGGCGACATGGCCTACCCGCTGCCCGGCAACGTCGTGCACCTGGAGACCCATTTCCTGTACGACTTTCCGCCGCCACCGCTGGTGCATGGCACGGCGGGCGACGCGCGCGCGTTCGACAAGTCGGACACGCTGCACGAACTGCTGCGCGAGCCGGGCAAGGAAGCCGAGGCCGGCGAGCTGATCCGCGAACTGATGCCGCAGCTGCGCGAGGGCGGGGCGCTGTCCGAGGACGCGTTCCTGTACAGCAAGCGGGCCTGGGACACGATCACGAGCCAGTACCGCCAATTCTGCACGGACCCGTCGTTCACGGACTACTTCTGGACCATCCGCATCATGCACAAGCCGCTGTGGCAGCTGGTGCGGATTGCCGACGGCCTGATCCCGGCCAGGGTCTACCACACGGTGTCCACTGGCTACGCCGGCTTTCTGGGCGCGATGCTGCGCCACCGCAACGGCCGTCCGCTGCTGGTGTCCGAGCACGGCATCTACACCAAGGAACGCAAGATCGACCTGTTCCAGAGCCAGTGGATCCGCGACAACCGCAACATCTTCGAACGCGACATTTCCCAGATCAGCTATTTCCGCGAACTCTGGGTGCGCTTCTTTGAAACGCTGGGGCGCGTCTGCTACGAGGCCGGCGACGAGATCACGGCGCTCTACGAGGGCAACCGCCGCCGCCAGGTGCTGGACGGCGCGATGGCCGAGCGCACGCGCAATATCCCGAACGGCATCAACCTGCCGCGCCTGTCCGCGCTGCGCGAGAAGCGTGCGCCGGGCGTGCCGCCGGTGCTGTGCCTGATCGGCCGCGTGGTGCCGATCAAGGACATCAAGACCTTTATTCGCGCGATGCTGACCGTGGTGCGCGAGTACCCCGAGGCCGAAGGCTGGATTGCCGGCCCCGAGGACGAGGACCCCGAATACGCGCGCGAATGCCGCAGCCTGGCCGAAAGCCTGGGCCTGGGAGCCAAGGTCAGGTTCCTGGGCTTCCAGAAGATCGACGAACTGCTGCCGAAGGTGGGCGTGCTGGTGCTGAGTTCGATCTCCGAGGCGCTGCCGCTGGTGGTGCTCGAAGGGTTCGCCGCCGGCGTGCCATGCGTGACCACCGACGTGGGATCGTGCAGCGAACTGGTGTTTGGCCTGCCCGGCGACGACGCCGCGCTGGGCGCCGCGGGCGACGTGGTGCGCATTGCCGATCCGGCCGCGCTGGCCGGCGCCGCGCTGGGCCTGCTGCAGCATCCTGACCGCTGGCACGCGGCGCAGGCCTCGGGCATTGCGCGCGTGGAAAAGTACTACACGCAGGAGCAGATGGTGGGCAGCTATCGCACGCTCTATACCGGGCTGATGGCGATGCCGGACAACACGCGCCGCGCGCATGGCGGCGCCAGCCCCGCGAAGTGCCCGGTGCACCACGGCGCGCAGGCAGGAGGACGCTGAGATGGCCGGTATTGGATTCGAACTTCGCAAGATGCTCCGGCGGGACAGCCTGTCGGGCATGCTCAGCGCGTACGCGTATGCAGGCGTGATCAGCTCGGGCCCGTGGGTGCTGTCGATCCTGGGCATCCTGCTGATCGGCCTGCTGTCGATCGGCTGGGTGATCCCCGGGGCGCTGATCACGCAGTTCCAGGTGTCGGTGACGTATCTGATAGCGTGCAGCCTGATCCTGACCGGGCCGATGCAGCTGTCGTTTACGCGCTTCACGTCGGACCGCCTGTTCGAGAAGCGCGCCGACCTGGTGCTGTCGAACTATCACGCCGTGGCGCTGCTCTGCACGGCGCTGGCCGGCGCCATCGGCCTGGCCTGCGCGGTCTGGGCGTTCCCGGAACAGTCGGTGCTGTACCGGCTGCAGATGATGGCCGGCTTCGTGATCATGAGCAATATCTGGATCGCGGCCATCTTCCTGTCGGGCATGAAGCAGTACAAGGCCATCGTATGGACGTTCTTCGTCGGCTACACGATCACCGTGCTGGCGGCGCTGGCGCTGCGTTCGCATGGGCTGGAGGGCCTGCTGGGCGGCTTCGTGTTTGGCCAGCTGTGCCTGCTGGTGGGCATGATCACGCTGATCTACCGCAATTACACGAGCCACCGGTTCATGTCGTTCGAGGTCTTCCAGCGCCGCTTTGCCTACCCGAGCCTGATCGCCATCGGCCTGTTCTACAACCTGGGCATCTGGATCGACAAGTTCATGTTCTGGTACGCGCCGTCCACGGGCCAGCCCGTGATCGGCCCGCTGCATGCGTCGATCATCTATGACATCCCGGTGTTCCTGGCCTACCTGGCCATCATCCCGGGCATGGCCGTGTTCCTGGTGCGGATCGAGACCGACTTCGTGGAGTACTACGACGCGTTCTACAACGCGGTGCGCGGCGGCAGTTCGCTGGAGCACATCGAGGACATGCGCAATACGATGGTGCAGACCATCCGCCTGGGCCTGTACGAGATCGTCAAGGTGCAGGCCATCGCGTCGCTGCTGCTGTTCGTGGTGGGGGGCTGGCTGCTGCGGCTGCTGGGCATCTCGGAGCTGTACCTGCCGCTGCTCTACGTGGACGTGATCGGCGCCAGCCTGCAGGTGGTGCTGCTGGGCGTGCTGAATATCTACTTCTACCTGGACCGGCGCCGCGAGGTGCTGATGCTGACCGGCACGTTCGTGGTGCTGAACTTCGTGCTGACGCGGCTGACGCTGTCGCTGGGGCCGGCCTGGTACGGCTATGGTTTCGCGGTGTCGCTGCTGATCGTCGTGGCGCTGTCGCTGTACCTGCTGGACCGCAAGCTCGACCGGCTCGAGTACGAAACCTACATGCTGCAGTAAGCCGGCATGTACCGGGGCCGCCGCGCAGCGTGGCAGTGCCCCGGCTGCTTCCCGCCCGCGGTGGCCTCGCGGCGCGCCACGTTTTCATTACGCCCGCAAGGCAGGGCGACGACCTGCGGCGCGCCTGCAACACCCCCGGCGGTGCCTCCCCTCTAACGTAGCCTCGACGCGCCATGGCGCGTTTCGGTAACATGACGCCGCCGTGCCCGACACACAGGCCGCAGTCATCAGAGGGATGTAATGAGAATTGCCTCAGTAGAGGACGATGCCGCCCAGGCCGAACAGATCCGGCTGCTGCTGGAAGAGGCCGGGTTCAGCTGCACCAGCTTTCCGACCGGCTCCGCCTTCCTGCGCGCGCTGCGCGATCAGGCGTTCGACCTGATCCTGATGGACTGGCAGTTGCCCGATACCAGCGGATACGAACTGGTCATCTGGGTGCGCCAGCACTCGGGCCGGCTGCCGCCCATCCTGTTCCTGACCAGCCGCATCGACGAGGCCGATATCGTGGCGGGCCTGGGCGCGGGCGCCGACGACTATCTGGCCAAGCCGCTGCGCCCGTCCGAATTCGTGGCGCGCGTCCGTGCGCTGCTGCGCCGTGCCTACCCTGACACCGTGCACGACGACGAACTGATCCGCCAGGGCGACTACGTGGTAGACGCGCGCCGCCGCAGCATCGCGGTGGCCGGGCAGATTGCCGACCTCTCGCCGCGCGAATTCGACCTGGCGCTGTTCCTGTTCCGCAATATCGGCCGGCTGCTGTCGCGCGAGGTGATCGAGCAGGCGGTCTGGGGCCGCGCCATGGATGCGGGCTCCCGCACGCTCGATACCCACGTCTCGCGCCTGCGCATCAAGCTGGCG
This sequence comes from Cupriavidus sp. 86D6, assembly GCF_057815095.1. NCBI lineage: Bacteria > Pseudomonadati > Pseudomonadota > Betaproteobacteria > Burkholderiales > Burkholderiaceae > Cupriavidus > Cupriavidus sp. 86D6. The sequence continues at coordinate 252,420 of NZ_JBYPSB010000003.1, forward strand.
CTGCGCCCCGAGCACGGGGTGCGGCTGACGTCGGTGTATTCGCACGGCTACCGCTTCGAGGCCGGAGGCGCCGCCGATGCGTAGCCGGCGCTGGCCTGGGTGTGCGGCGCGGTGTGGCGGCATGGTCGGCCTGATTCTGCCTGGCAGATCAAATCGTGGCGTCGAGACGGGTGTCCGCTAGCCGGGCCGCCGCCTTCTTTCATCGTCGCACCCGCGTGGAGTGGGTGCTGCTGCTGGCCGCCGTGGTGGTGGCCACGGCGGTGGTGGCGCGTTTCAACTGGTTCGAGCGTGCCGACCTGGCGCTGCTGGACTTTTCCATCGCCAGCCAGCCCCATGCCCCGCGCAACGACATCGTACTGGTGGCCATCGACGATGCCAGCATCGGGGCCATCGGCCGCTGGCCGTGGCGCCGCACGGTGCTGGCGTCACTGATCGACCATATTGCGGCCGACAAGCCGCGCGTGATCGGTCTGGACGTGATGCTGTCAGAGCCTGACATCCGCTATCCGGCCGACGACATGGAACTGGCCCAGGCCATTGCCCGCGCGCGCAACGTGATCCTGCCGGTGGTGGCGGAAGCGAGTGCGGCCGGCCCCGTCATGCGTCATCCGCTCGAAGCGTTCGCCGCCACCAACGGCCATATCAACCTGAGCGTCGATGCCGACGGCGTGGCCCGTTCCGTCTATCTGCGCGAGGGCGATGGCGATTCGCCGCCGGTCTGGCATTTCGCCGCCGCGATGGCCGCGTACGGGCAGCCGTCGCCGCCGTCGCCGGAGTCGTTCCGCCACGAACGAGCACGGCGCATCGACAGCGCGGGCTGGATCAGCCAGGACCGCCTGCGGATTCCATTCGTGGGGCCACCCGGCACCTTCGCGCGCGTGTCGGTGCTCGACGTGCTGTCCGGCCAGTTGGGCGCTGGCTTCTTCCGCGGCAAGGACGTGATCGTGGGCGCGATGGCCACCGGCATTGGCGACGTGGTCGCCACGCCGGTGTCGCGCGACCGACGCGGCATGAGCGGCGTGGAGATCCTGGCCAACACGCTGCAGGCGCTGCGCGACGGCACGGGCATCGTGCGCGTGCCTGACCTGGCCGGATGGTTCGCCACATTGCTGCCCGTGCTGCTGGCCGCGCTGGCGGCCTGGATGCTGACCCCGCGTGACGCGTTGATCGCCGTGGCCGTGCTGGTGGCCGCCCTGATCGGCGGCAGCATCATGCTCGTGGGCAGCATGCAGCTCTGGTTTGCGCCGTCCGCGGCCGTATTCGGCTGCCTGCTCGTCTACCCGCTCTGGAGCTGGCGGCGCCAGGAGGCCGCGCTGCGGTTCCTGTCCGAGGAACTGGCGCGCCTGATGCGCGAGCCCGGGCTGCTGGGCGCCCCGGCCCGCATTGACCATTCGCTCGATGGCCGCATGCAGGCCGTCTACGACATGACTGCCCGGCTGCGCGACATGCGGCGTTTTCTGTCGGACGGGCTGGAAAGCCTGCCCGAGGCCACCGTCATCTGCAACCTGGACGGCGGCATCCTGGTGGCCAATCGCCGTGCGGTGGCGCTGGTGCCTGTGGTGCTGCAGGGCATCAACGACCTGCCGCAGCCTGCCCGGCTGGGCGAGTTGCCGACCGCCGATGCCGATGCCTATGCCGATACCTACGCCGACGCCTACGGCGGTCTCGACCGCCCGGGGCTGCCGGACGTCATCGAGACGCTGTTCCCGGTGCCCGGCCCCGGCCTGGCGTACTGGGATGCCCTGTGCGGTGCGCTGGATGCCGACGCGCCCGTGATGTCCTCATCCGATTCGCACGGCGTGGAACTGGCTACCGAGGACGACCGCCGCTACCTGCTGCATGGCGCGCCGCTGCACGGCGAGGCGGGGCGGCCGGCGGGCGTCATCGTCAGCCTGATCGACATCACCACCGTGCGCCGCGCCGAACGCCAGCGCGAGCAGACGCTGCACTTCCTGTCGCACGACATGCGCTCGCCGCAGGCGTCGATCCTGGCGCTGATCGACCTGCAGTCGCGGCCCGAGCGGGCGATGACACAGGAAGAGTTGCTGGGCCGCATCGGCGAGCATGCCCAGCGCACGCTGGCGCTGGCGGACGATTTCATCCGGCTGGCGCAGGCCGAATCGCAAAGCCTGCCGTTTGCCGAGGTGGACCTGACGGCGCTGGTGCTGGATGCCACCGACGAGCTATGGGCGCTGGCCAGGACCCGCGGCATCGAGTTGCGGCTCGACCTGGACGGCGACGGCGTGACGTTGCGCGCGGCGCCCGCGCTGCTGGTGCGGGCCATCGCCAATCTGGTCAGCAATGCCATCAAGTTCAGCCCCGACGGCGCGCCGGTCACGGTGGGTCTGCGACGGCTCGGGCCTTACATGGCCATCGAGGTGACCGATCTGGGCCCAGGCATCGCACCCGAGGCGCAGGCGCGCCTGTTCCGGCCGTTCAGCCGCGTGCATGCGCCGGCCAGCGATGCCCCGTCGGGCAGCGGCCTGGGTCTGGTCTTCGTGAAAACGGTGGCGGAACGCCACGGCGGACGGGTGATGCTGCGCAGCGCGGCGGGCGAGGGTGCCACATTCTCGATCTGGCTGCCGCTGCGCTCGCGCGCCGGCTGACGGCGATCATCCAGCGATCAAGTCGCAATGCTTGCCGACACAATTGTTGGCAATCTCTTTTGAAGAAATTGCCTACGATCTGTCGGGCCACGGACACCGCATCCGTGGTCTTGCTGCCCACGCCGTGCCCCGGCGTGGGCGTTTTTTTAGCAGGCGGCGCCTACTTGGCCATGCCCGGTGCCGGGGCCGGCGTGGCCGGGGTCTCGGGTTTGGTCGATGTGTCGGGCTTGGCTTCGCCTTCCGGGGTCTTGGGCGCTGCCTTGCCTCCCGGTGCGGACGGCGACGATTCCTCTTCCTCGTCATACGTCGGCAGCGTGTCGCCGCCGCCGGTCAGCAGGTACTGGCGGCGCTGCGTGTAGGCGTCGCGCACGAAGGCGTACTTGTCCAGCGCGGCCTGCGACAGCAGGTCGGTGGCGCCCAGCATGTTGGTGCGGGTGTTCACGACGTTGAGGCCGAACATCGAATAGCGCCAGGCCGTATCGAAGTAGTGCGCCGGGTCCAGGAAGATGCTCCCCGCCACGCCCACGCCGTCACGGATCGAACTGGGGCCGAACAGCGGCAGCACCAGGTATGGGCCGGCCGGCACGCCCCAGGTGCCCAGCGTCAGGCCGAAGTCCGTGGAATGGCGCGGCATGCCGGCGGCCGTGGCGACGTCGATCAGGCCGCCGATACCCAGCACCGTGTTGACCGCCACGCGCATCATCGTTTCCACCGCTTCCACGGGCTTGCCCTGGAGCACGTTGTTGGCGAAGTTGCCGACGTCCGAGAAGTTGTTGAAGAAGTTGGTGACGGCCAGCCGTGCCGGTTCCGGCGTGACGGCCTTGTAGCCCTTGGCCAGCGGCTGGGCCACGTAGGTGTCGGCCTTGTCGTTGACCGTGAAGACGACCCGGTTCATCGGCTCCAGCGGGTCCGCCGGGTTGGCATTGGGGCCTGTGGCGCAGCCGGTGGCCAGCAGGGTCAGCGATGCGGCGGCCAGGGCGGTGGCAAGCCGGGGCGATGCAGGCGCCGCGGCGCGCAGGAGCGAAAGACGGGAGAGCATGTCGAGACAGTCTTTTTCGTTTCTTGTGATGTGGGGACGGCGCACCCGGCAGCGCCGGGACACGTCCATCCGAACTGCGCCGGTAGGCGCCCCGGCTACCGCCGGGACTTGCCAGCGTCCGACCCTGAAGATTTATCGGCAGATTGTGCCATGGTCGTAGCCACCGTGAGAGGGGGAAGCGACGGTCCCAGCGGTTCCGCACGGCCGTTCAGTTCGCGGCGCGGGCGGCCCATCAGGATCGGCTGGAAGAATACGGCACCGGCCAGCGTGCAGATCAGCGCCAGCGCCAGCAGCTTGCCCATGCTGGCCGTGCCGGGGTGATGCGACAGCCAGAGGCTGCCGAAGGCCGTGGCCGTGGTGCCGGCGCTATATAGCACCGCATGCGTGAGGCTGGACTGCAGCAGCTTGGTCTTGCCGTGGCGCCAGGCGATCACGTAGTAGATCTTGAACGCCACGCCGATGCCCAGCAGCAGCGGCAGGGCGATGATGTTGGCAAAGTTCAGCGAGATGCCGAGCACCACGCACAACTCCAGCGTGACCAGCCCCGACACCAGCAGCGGGATCAGGGTCCGCAGCACGTCGCCGACGCGGCGCAGGGTGATCCAGAGCAGCACCGTGATCGACAGCACCGCCCAGATGCCGGCATGGATGAAGGCGTTCATGATGGTATCGGCCGATCCCTTGATGGCGATGGGGCCGCCCGTGGCGTCAGGCTGCACGCGGGCCATCACGGCAATGAACTTGCTCAGCGCCGCCTCGCGGGCGGCTTCGTTCTTCGCACCGGGCGGCGGCAGCTTCGGGCTCACATTGACCAGCGCCTGTCCATTCGGCGCGAGCCAGTCGCGCGCCAGTTCGGGCGGCAGCGTCTGTTGCGACACCGGTTCGGGCTGCAGCGCGTTCTTCAGCGAGCCCAGTGCCAGGCGCAGCGGCAGCGCCACGGCCAGCTCGGCGCGGTCGCGCACGGCGGGCGTCGCGTCAGCCAGCTGCTTGAGCGCGCGCGACAGATGTTCGGCCGATTCGGCGCCCGGGCCCGGGTGATCGAGCGCGGCCAGCGACAGCTGGCGCGACGCATTGCGCAGCGACGCCACGCGCAGCGCGTCGGTGGCCGGCGTAGCGGTCGGCTGCGTCAGCACCGGCATCAGGCTCTTGGCCATGCCGGCGATGATGGCCAGCTTGGGAGCCTGATCGTCTGGAATGAAGGTCTTCAGCGTGACCACGCGCGCCACCTCGGGCAGCGCCTTGAGCCTCGTGGCGGTGGCTTCGGCATCCTTCAGCGTGGGCGCCAGCACCTTGATGTCGTCGGTGCCGGCCTGCGGCGCGTCCTTCAGCGCCAGCAGCGTGGACATCGATTCCGAGTGCGGATCCTTCAGGTGCAGCGGGTCGAAGTCGAAGCGCAGGTGCGGCAGCAGCGGGGCGCCGCCGATCAGCACGGCCAGCACGCCAACCAGCGTGCCCTTGCGATGGCGCTCGAAAAACGCGTCGGCCGGGGCCAGCCAGCCGAAGCCGGGCATTTCTTCCTCGGCGCGCGGCGCCAGCACGCGGATCAGCGCCGGCAGCATCGTGAACGTGGTGGCGAAGGCGATGAACATGCCCACGCCGGCAATCTTGCCCAGTTCGGCCACCCCGCGGTAATCGGTGGGCAGGAAGCAGAAGAAGGCGGCCGCCGTGGCGGCTGCGGCCAGCGTCAACGGGCCGGCCACGTCGCGGGCGGCCAGCGTCAGGGCCTGATCCAGGTCGCCGTGGTCGTGCCGTTCGGCACGATAGCGCACACCGAACTGGATGCCGAAGTCCACGCCCAGGCCCACGAACAGCACCGCGAAAGCCACCGAGATCATGTTCAGCGCGCCGACCATCATCAGACCCAGCGCGGCGGTCATGATCAGGCCCGAGAGCAGGCTCACCAGCACGGCCGTGATCAGGCGGGCGGAGCGCAGTGCCATCCACAGGATGCCGATCACCACGATCAGCGTCAGCACGCCGTTGAGCACGGCGCCTTCGCTGACCGAGGCGAATTCATCGTCGGCCAGCGGCTGCGGGCCGGTCAGCCGCACCACGGCGTTGTAGCGTTCGGTCAGCTTCAGTTGCGTGGCGGCGGCGCGGATGGCATCGCTGGCGCCCGAGCCGGCCTTGAGGTCGCTGAAGTCCAGCACCGGCGACAGCGTGACGAAGCTGAATGCGCGGCCGTCGGCATTGGGTTTGAGGCTGTCGTCGACCAGCCCTGCCCATGACAGCGCCACGGGCTTGTTGGCCAGCACGCCATCGATGGTACGGGCGCTTTCGCCCAGCAGCTGGTCCATGTCGGACAGCTTGATCTGGCCAAGCTGCAGCGGCAGGTTGAGCGTGGTGGTGAGCAGGTCGGACAGGCCGCGCAGCGTGGGGTCGTGCGCCAGGTTGTTCAGCAGCGGCCGGGCCTGCCCGAGCTTGCCGGCCATGTCCTGGACACTGGCGGTATCGGCAAACAGCAGGCCATTGCGTTCGAAGAACGGGCCCGAGCCGGGCTGGCCCACGGCCTTGAAGCGGTTGGGCTGCTGGCGCAGCGCGTCGGCCAGTTCGTTGGCGGCGGCGTCGGCCAGTTCCTTGGCCGGGGCCTGCACGACGGCCAGGATCATCTTGTCGCGCTGCGGGAACGCTTCGCTGATGGCCGCGTCGTTTTTCGCCCACGGGGCGTCCGATTCCAGCAGGCGGCTGATGTCGGTATTGATGGCGAAATTGCGAGCAACATAGACGCCGCTGCCGAGGGTGAGCAGCAGGGCGATGCCGATCACGAGCCAGGCGTGAACGGTGGCGAATTTGACGGTGCGAACCAGCAGCGGTCTGATCATGAGTCCTGTATCTTCAGCGCCCGATGCGGCGGGGGCGCATGGGCGGCACCCGGAGTATAGCGGTTGAAGCGGGGCATTCCGCACCCGCCGCCACGCGCGCCTGGCAGCGAGGCAACATCGCGATCCGCTATATACTGGCTCGACTGGCCAACCCGGCCGTATTGCTTCGATGAGTCATGAACCGTTACGGAATCCTTCCCGCCGCCATCATCGCGCCGATCGCCGCGGTGGTCGTCGTGTCTGCCGCCCACGCGCAAGTCAATACCAGCGCCGCGCCGGACAAGCTCGTGCAGTCCGCCGTCGAAGGCGTGATCACGAAGATCAAGTCCGATCCTGAAACCCGCGCCGGAGATCTTGCAAAAATTACCGCCGTTGTCCAGCGCGAATTCCTGCCCTTCACCGATTTTGGCCGCACCACGCGGCTGGCGGTCGGCAATGCCTGGAAGCAGGCCACTCCAGAGCAGCAAAAAACGCTCCAGGAACAGTTCACGGCACTGCTGGTGCGCAGCTATGCGGTGTCGCTGTCGCAACTGCGCGAACAGAGCCCGAAGTTCTCGTACAAGCCCGCCAAATCTGGCAATAACGCCAGTGACGCGGTCGTGGCGACGCGTGTGATGAACAACGGCGACGAAATGCTGATCGACTACCGCCTGCAGAAGGGCGCCGACGGCTGGAAGATCTACGACATCAACATGATGGGCGCGTGGCTGATCGAGGTGTATCGCAAGCAGTTCGCGGACATCGTGGCGCGCGACGGCATCGACGGGCTGATCAAGTACCTGAACAGTCACAACGCGCGCGCGTAACCGGCAGGCGCTGGGGACCCAGCATAAAAAAACCGGGTCTGGTCGCCCAGTCCCGGTCTTTCTTCAAGCGGCCGCCGATCGAAGATCGGGCGGCCGTTTTTCATGGTGCTCAGTGAACCTGCGCGGCCTGGACGGCCTCGGCGCGGCTGCCCTGCGCCTTCTTCAGGTTGCCGATCTCGGCCAGCTTGATCTCCACGTGGCGCGAGAACACGTATTCGGCGGGGCGCTGCTTGTCCAGCGGGATGTCCGGGGCCATCGGGCCGTCGGTCTTCACGCCGCGCAGGCTCACGCCCAGCGCCTTGAGCGGGTGCGAGAACGTGTCGGCCACGGCCGTCGCCTCGAAACCGCTGTGCACCATGCAGTTGGCGCACTTTTCGTAGTTGCCAACGCCGTAGGCGTCCCAGTCGGTACCTTCCATCAGTTCCTTGAAGGTCTTCACATAGCCTTCGCCGACCAGGTAGCACGGACGCTGCCAGCCGAACACGGTGCGTGCCGGGTTGCCCCACGGCGTGCACTTGTAGGTCTGGTTGCCGGCCAGGAAGTCCAGGAACATCGTCGACTGGCTGAACGCCCACTTCTTGCCGGCGTTGCCGCGCGCCAGGATGTCGCGGAACAGTTGCTTGGTCTTGCCGCGGTGCAGGAAGTGCTGCTGGTCCGGCGCGCGTTCGTAGGCATAGCCCGGCGACACCGTGATGCCGTCCACGCCCATCGCCTTGACCGAGTCGAAGAACTGGGCCACGCGGTCCGGCTTGGCATCGTTGAACAGCGTGCAGTTGATGTTGACGCGGAAGCCACGTTCCTTGGCCATGCGGATGGCTTCGACGCAGCGGTCGTACACGCCTTCCTGGTTGACCGAGTGATCGTGCATCTCGCGGTCGCCGTCCAGGTGGATCGACCACACGAAATACGGGCTCGGCTGGTACTGGTCGATCTTCTTTTCCAGCAGCAGGGCGTTGGTGCACAGGTAGACGAAACGCTTGCGGGCGATGATGCCACGCACGATTTCCGGCATGTCCTTGTGCAGCAGCGGCTCGCCGCCGGCGATCGACACCACGGGGGCGCCGCATTCGTCGACCGCTTCCAGGCATTCCTGCACCGACAGGCGCTGGTTCAGGATGGGGTCCGGATAGTCGATCTTGCCGCAGCCGGAGCAGGCCAGGTTGCAGCGGAACAGGGGTTCGAGCATCAGGGCCAGCGGGTAACGCTTTTGCCCGGACAGATGCTTGCGTGCGATGTAGGCGCCTACGCGGGCGACCTGGAGAAACGGAATGGCCAAGGGGGTGCTTCCTGTCAGGTTCAGTGTGTCGGTTCAGCCGGCCGCCGTCTGGTCGGCAAGCTGGGCGTCACTGATATCAGTTGTTCGTCTGGCCCCTGGGGCCAGCGTTGCATCGGCTAGTTCAGCCGGCAGGCGGAATTCGGCATGTTCCTCGATGCCTTCCATGACCGATACGTTGACCGGACCAAGGCGTCGCAGGGCGGCAATGACGTCTTCCACCATGTCTTCGGGTGCCGAAGCACCCGCGGTAATGCCAACCACGTCGGCGTTGCGGACCCAGGCCGGGTCCAGTTCGCTGCCGTCGGCAATCAGGTAACTCGGCACGCCACTTTCCGTGCCGATTTCGCGCAGCCGGTTCGAATTCGAACTGTTGGTGGCCCCGATCACGAGAATGACATCCACGCGCGCGGATAATTCCCGTACCGCACTTTGCCGATTTTGCGTGGCATAGCAGATATCGCGCGTGCTCGGCCCCACAAGATCGGAAAAACGCCGGTGGAGCGCCGCAATGATATTACGGGTGTCGTCCACGGACAACGTGGTCTGGGTGATATATGCCACAGGTGCGTCGGCCGGCAGGTCCAGCGCGGCCACTTCAGCCTCGTCCTGGACCAGCAGCACTTTGCCCGGAATCTGCCCCATCGTGCCCTCCACCTCGGGGTGGCCGGCGTGGCCGATCAGGATCACGTGGCGACCGGCGGCGGCGTACTGGCGGCCCTGGTTATGGACCTTGATCACCAGCGGGCAGGTGGCGTCGATCGCGTGCAGATCGCGGCGCTGTGCCTCGGCGATCACACTACGCGCCACGCCGTGGGCGCTGAAGATGGTGACCGCGTCACCCGGCACTTCGTCGAGTTCCTCGACGAAGCGCGCGCCTTTTTTCCGCAGCGATTCCACCACATGCTTGTTGTGGACAATTTCGTGGCGAACATATACGGGAGCGCCGTGCTTGATCAGGGCACGGTCCACGATTTCGATCGCACGGACCACGCCCGCGCAAAAGCCCCTGGGTTTGGCAAGGATCACCTGCATGGAGACGGCCCCCCGACCCTCTTGTGAGGATTCGAAGACATCAGTTATTTTGGTATTCCGGCATCACTTTTCCGGTTCACGGTAGGTACTATATACCGGGTCGGATTTTCATGCCGCCGCGTTGGCTGTTGCCAACAGGGTCATTCCGGTGAAAATGCCGCCCTGCGTCTTGGTATAACGGCGGATTCTCGTTCAACGCGTCCGCAACGCCCATAGGGGATTTGAAATTCACAATTGCATTCTCGTGACAGGGGCTTCGGGCTTCCTGGGTTCTTCGGTCATGCGCCAGGCGCTGGAGCGCGGCTTCCAGGTGCGGGTGCTGGTCCGTGCCACCAGTCCGCGCGCCAACCTGGCCGGGCTGCCGGTAGAGATCGTGGAAGGCGACATGCGCGATCCAGCCGCCATGGCGCGTGCCATGGCCGGCGTCCGCTACCTGTTCCATGTGGCGGCCGATTACCGCCTGTGGGCGCCCGATCCCGAGGAAATCGTCCGTTCCAACGTGGACGGCACGGTCACGACGATGAACGCGGCGCGGGACGCCGGCGTCGAGCGCATCGTCTATACCAGCAGCGTCGCCACGCTGCGGGTAGCCGGCGCCACCGGTCCGGTGGACGAGACCGCCGCCATGGCGGGCCACGAGGCCATCGGCGCCTACAAGCGCAGCAAGGTGCTGGCCGAGCGCGAGGTGGAGCGGCTGGTGGCCGAGGGGCTGCCCGCCGTGATCGTGAATCCGTCCACGCCGATCGGGCCACGTGACGTGCGCCCCACACCGACGGGCCGGATCATCGTCGAGGCGGCCACGGGAAAAATCCCGGCATTCGTCGATACCGGCCTGAACCTCGCCCACGTCGACGATGTGGCGAACGGTCATTTCCTGGCGCTGGAAAAAGGCCGCATCGGCGAACGCTACATTCTTGGCGGCCAGGATGTGCTGCTGCGGCAGATGCTGGCGGACATCGCCGGCATGGCCGGGCGCAAGGCGCCCACCATCGAACTACCGCGCTGGCCGCTGTACCCGATTGCCCGGGTGGCCGAAGCCGTTGCCCAGTTCACGAAAAAGGAGCCGTTCGTGACCGTTGACGGCCTGAAGATGTCGCAATACCGGATGTTCTTCACGTCGGCCAAGGCCGAGCGCGAGCTGGGCTATACCGCGCGCCCATACCAGGAGGCGCTACGCGATGCGCTGAACTGGTTCCGCGATAACGGTTACTTGAAATAACCGGCCGGGCGCGGCCCGACCGCCAGGTGCTCAGGAGCGGACGGGCGCCTGGTTGCGGCCCTTCCACTGACCGCCCCTGCGCAGATAAAAGCGGCGCGCCGAATCGAGCGTGGCGCCCAGATAGAACAGCGCCGTCAGCGGCAGCAGCGGTGCCAGCCATGCGGGCTGCCGGTACTCGCGCAGCATCGGACGGTAGCTGATTGCCATCAAGACCCAGGCCAGCCAGGCTGGCCATGCCGCTGCGCCGCCGGCCAGCGCCAGCACGGGCGGGGCCAGATAGGTCAGGATCATGCCCAGCGTGGCACCCGCCAGCATCAGCGGCGAATAGTGCAACTGCGTATAGGCACTGCGCGCAATCATGTTCCACAGGCTTTGCCAGTCGTCATACGGGCGCAGCGACACGCTGTCGTCGGCCAGGTCGAGCCGGATGGAACCGCCTGCCTTGATCTTCGCCGCCAGGCTGCAGTCGTCGATGAGCTCGCCGCGAATCGCCGCAAAGCCGCCGATCCGGGCCAGTGCCGAACGCCGCGCCAGCATGCAGCCGCCGGCCGCGCCGGCCACCTTGCTGTGCGGGTCGGCGACGCGCTGGAACGGGTAAAGCTTGGCGAAGTAGAAGACAAAAGCCGGCACGATCATGCGTTCCCACCACGATTCGCAGCGCAGACGCACCATCAGGGACGTCAGGTCGCGCTGCTCGTGTTCGGCGCGGGCGACCAGTTCACGCACGGTGTGCGGGCCGTGCCAGATGTCGGCGTCGGTCAGGAACACGAACGCGGCGTCGGGCATGCGCTGGTCGGCAGCGGCCAGCCCCTCGGACTGCGCCCAGACCTTGCCGCTCCAGCCGGCCGGCAGGTCGCGCGCGCCGATCACCGTCAACGCTTCGCCCTTGCCGATGGAAACGGCGGCGGCCCGGGCGATATCGGCCGTGCCGTCGGTGCTGTGGTCGTCCACCACGACGAGCTGCAGGCGGCCAGGATATTGCTGGCTTAGTACCCCGGTCACGGCGCGGGCAATCACATCGGCTTCATTGCGGGCCGGAATCACGCCGATCACAGGCGGCCAGTGGGCCGGTTGAGGGGAGGGGGCGGGTTTGCGCACGCGCCAGAATCCGGCGCGGGCGAATACCAGTACGCACCAGACCACCAGGGTCAGCAGGGACAATCCGAACAGCAGCATGGGTCTTATTTGATGAATCGCCGCGCCAGGCGGGCCAGCCTGGGCACGGTGGTGGGCCGGACAAGGCGCGCATCATACCCCGCCATGCGCCGTTCGTTCTCGGCCAGGCACAGATCGATCATGGCGCCGGCCGACAGCGTCTGGCCCAGCGATCCGGCGGCGTTCATCGGAAAGTTGGCGTCCTGCGCGGTGCCGTCCGCCTTGACGTCGATGCCCTTGGCCAGGCCGATGCGCTCGCGGATCAGGAACAGCCAGACGCGTGCGACCTTGAGTGCGAAGGCCGGGCGGCGCCACCACGGCAGGCTCTTGCGATACCAGGCCACCCAGTTGGCAAAAAACAGGATATGGCGGCCTTCTTCCTGGATCACCGGCTCGAAGGTCTCCACCAGCTCGGCCGGAAAGAAGCCCGAATCCTTGGCTGCCGCGAACAGGCCGAAAGCGGCGAAGCTGTCGATGCACTCGCTGTAGCCGGTGACCAGCCAACCCCATTCGGCGTCGGCGGGCGGCAGGTATTCGGGTTCAGGCGCCAGCGTGATGCCGTACGCCTGTACCAGCTTCGAGAGCACCACCTTGTGGCGCGCTTCCTCGTCGGCATCCATTTCCAGCGCGCTGCGCAGCAGGGCATCCTTCTGGCGGGCGGCAAAACTGTGCACCCGTACCGATGCGCGCCCTTCGGTCTGTACGGCGATATCCCAGATGGGCAGCGAGGTCACGCGCTTGAGCGCGTCGGGCGGCAGCTTTGGCCAGTCGATGACCGACGGCTTGTACGGGTTGTGGGTCTGCAACAACATGTTGCAGAACATGCGCAGGTGTTCGGCCGAGCCGATGCGCACCGGCCCGTCCAGCGGGTCGGTCCAGTTGCGCATGGCGTGGTCCGCCAGATCGATGGCCGTGCGGGCCACGGTGGCGGCCACGGCAGCGGCGCGGGCCTCACTGGTTTCCGGGATCGACTGGACGCGGGCAACGGGCAAGCCGTCTACCGCGCCTTCGATTTCGAATGCTTTCTTCATCGGCGCTCCGGGCAGGGATAGCGGCAGTCATTGTATCCAGCCGGAGCGGTTGGTGCAGGATTGTGTCGAAAAAGACAGTCCAGCCGGCCAGCCAGTGGGGGCGGTCGTTGGCGGGCGGCAAGCAATGTGTGGCAGGCCGGCGCAATGCCGGCCATGGGCCCTGGATGCGGCGCCGCTCAGCGTGCGTGGTGCGCGCGTTGCGGCCTCGGTGGTTGGCGATGCCATTCCTGTGCGATATCCGGGAAGACATCGCACTCGCCGCGAACGATGTTCTCGATCGTGGCGCAAATCCCCTCGGTGCCACGTGGCCCGACGCAGACAAGGCTGCGCGGGGTTTCCGAATGGGCCGGAATGGCGTACACGTGCATCCCCTCGCGATAGAGGGGATGCTGGGTCAGCCGCTCGTTCAGGATTTCGACAAAGCGGTTGGGGCTAACGGTCGGCTTGTCCATCGCTTTTCTCCCTACGGGCTTCCAGCCTATGGCGGCCTCCGGCCATGTTCAAGGGGCTCAGCGGCGCTTCAAGCGCCCATTGGGTCGCATCGTCACGTAATGTCACGCAAATTCACGCATTGCAACCACGTTCGGTTCGACTAGTGTCGGGTGCCGGCGACTTCGTCCGTGGTGCGCCGGCCGTCGAGCATGCCATTGCCGGCGACCCAGCAGGCAGCTTCGGCTTCGGCGTGCGACGGATAGTCGGTTTGCGCCTCAATGGTGCTGTCGCAGTCGGCGCCGCCGCATTTTTCCTCGACGATGATGCGCCAGGTGTAGCGTCCGGGCCGGTCTTCCATGACATGCATGACCAGGGTGCGGCGCTGGTCGGACAGGGACATCGGATGGGTCTGCATAACGGTACTCCGTTGATTCACCACCAGGCAGGGGCCCCGGTGGACTTTCAACATAGCACCGCACCGCGCCATTTCCAGCAGGAAATGCCGCAGTGCGGCGTCCGCGGCCTATGCTGGGGGCATCGGTCCTGATATCGTGTGCGGCCTTGGGTTCCTGGGGGCCATGTCGCGCCCGGGGACGGCAGACCGGACCTCTACCATGCCTGTTTCCACGACCCTTACCGACCGCATTGCCGCGCTGCTGGCGCATTTCGATACCGCCGTCCTGCCGTCCTGGACGGGGCCGGGCTGGAATCCGTCGATGGCGCTCGCGCACGAGGCGCTGGACGGCGTGTCCGGTCAGCCGTTGCCCGACAAGCGTTACCGCGCCATGGCCTGCGCGCGCCAGCTCTATGTCTTTGCGACGATGGGCAATCTGCCGCACGCCGCCACGCTGTTCAATTCGCTGGTTCGCCATTTTGGCGATGGTGCCGGAGGCTGGATCTACAGCATCGACGCGCGGGGTGCGCCGCTCGATGCCACGCGCGATCTGTATACCTACGCTTTCGTGGTGTTCGCCTGCGCGCATTACCACCGGGCCAGTGGCGACGCCGCGGCGCTGGAGACCATGCAACGCACCATCGCCGCGATCGAGGCGCGCTTTGCCGACGGCAACGGTCTCTATCACGCGGCACTGGCGCAGAACTTCGGGCCCAACGAAAGCGGTGTGCTGCAGAACCCGATCATGCACCTGACCGAGGCCTACCTGGCGGCGCTGGATATCACCGGCGACGCCTGGATGGCCCAGCGGCTGAAGACGCTGGCCGATGCCGTCCACGTCCGGTTTGTCGACCCGGCCAACGGTTGCGTTGCCGAACTGCCGCAGGGCACGCCGGGCAACCGGATCGAGCCCGGCCATCAGTTCGAGTGGTATTCGCTGGTCATGACGGCCCCGGCGCTGTTTGCCGATGGCCCGCTGGCCGCGTCGCTGCCGCAGGCGTTTGCGTTCGCCCGCCGCCATGGCGTGGCGGATGCCACATTGGGCGTGTGTGCCGCGCTCGACGGCCACGGCGCGGTGCAGGACGCCACCGAGCGGATCTGGGCCCAGACCGAATTCGCCCGGGCGTTGATGGTCAAGGCATCGGTGGAACAGGACGCGGCGGCGCTGGCCGAACTGGAAACCTGGATCGACCGGTTCCGCGCACGCTTCCTGCACGCGCGCGGCTGGCACGAGTGCCTGGCGCCGGACGGCGCCGTCATCCGGGCCGAAATGCCGTCCACCACGCCGTACCACCTGCTGACGGCCTGGCAGGCGCTGCGCACGCTGCTTCCGGCGGCCTGACCCGCCGGCCGCCTGATCCGGCTGATCCGGCTGGCCCGGTTGGCCGGGATGGGCGCGTCAGTCCACGCGTGCCCGCAGGTCGCTCTTGCGGATCAGCTGCAGCAGGGTGTCGGCCGGGCGGGACAGGCGCCCCGCGGCCAGCGTGATGAATTCGACGTCGGGCAGGGCGGGCAGGGCATCGACATTGACGGGCGGCACCAGTCCGCCGCCGGTCAGGTTCTGCGCCCGTACCGTGATGCCAAGGCCACCGCGCGCCGCGGCAATGCAGCCCGAGTGACTGCTGCTGGTGCAGACCACCCGCCAGCGCCACCCCGCCGTGGCCAGGGTGTCGAGCACCACCGATCGTGTGACGCTGGGCTCGTTGACCAGGATCAGCGGCAGCGGCTGGCCCACATCGACCACGGTCCCGGGCCGCGCCAGCCATTCGAGCTGGCCGCGAAACAGCGGCACGCCACGCCGTTCTCCTTCCCGCCGTTTGCCGATGATCAGGTCCAGCGTGCCGGCCTCGATCCATTCGTACAGCTTGCTGGTCATGCCGATGGTGATTTCCAGTTCCACGTCCGGGTGCGTGGCGCGGAAGGCCGCCAGCACATTGGGCAGCGGCCCTTGCGCCAGGTCTTCGGAACAACCGAGCCGAACGCGACCCTGCAGACGCGGCGCGCTGAACTGCTGCTCGGCGCGGGCCAGCGATTCCAGGATCAGGCGGGCATGTACCAGCAGCGCCTCGCCATCGGGCGTCAGCGCCAGCGAATGGGTATCGCGCACGAACAGGCGCCGGTTGACGTGCTGTTCCAGCCGGCGGATGTGGTCGCTGACCGACGATTGCGACAGGCCAAGCTGGCGGCCGGCGTCGGTAAAGCTATGCGCGGTGGCCACCGTGGCGAAGGTGTGAATCCAGACGGGATTGAGCATCGGTGCATTGTCATCGGATTTTCCGATGGCAGTCAATAAACCCAGAGGGGTTCCCGATGGGGTGCCGGGTGCGTACCATGCTTGCACGGTCCGGGTTTCTCCCGGGCTGGCATGACAGCAGGATTTTCCCAATGAATACCGCCCCCGCCCCCGCCGCCCGCCAGGCCGTCTCCCATAAGGCCATGCTGTGGATTGTCTTCGCCGGCTTTTTCATGCAGACGCTGGATACCACGATCGTCAATACCGCGCTGCCATCGATGGCGCACAGCCTGGGCGAAAAGCCGCTCGACCTGAAACCCGTGGTGGTGGCCTATACGCTGACCATGGCGATGTTGACCCCGGCATCGGGCTGGCTGGCCGACAAGTTCGGCACGCGCCGCGTCTACTTCAGCGCCATCCTGATCTTCGTGCTGGGTTCGGTGTTCTGCGCCACGGCGCATACGCTCACGCAACTGGTGATTGCGCGGGTGCTGCAGGGTGTGGGCGGCTCGATGCTGCTGCCGGTCGGCCGGCTGGCCGTGCTGCGCAACATCCCCGGCGAGCAGTACATCGCCGCGCTGGCGTTCGTGTCGATTGCCGGGCAGGTCGGGCCGATCTTCGGGCCGGTGCTGGGCGGCTGGCTGGTCCAGAGCGCGTCGTGGCACTGGATCTTCCTGATCAACGTGCCGGTCGGGCTGGTGGGACTTTTCGCGGTACGCCGCTACCTGCCCGCGGGCGAAGCCGGTGTGGCGCCGCCGTTCGACTGGCTTGGCTGCGGTCTGCTGTCGCTATGCATGGTCACGTTCTCGCTGGCGCTGGAAAACGGCGCGCATAGCCCGTGGAGTGCCTTGCTGGCTGCCATCAGCATCGGCAGCGCGCTGCTCTATATCCCCCATGCGCGCCGGCATGCCACGCCGCTGTTCCGGCTGGCGCTGTTCCGCGAGCCCAACTTCAGCGTGGGCCTGATTGGCAACCTGGTCTGCCGGATCGGGTCGGGCGCGGTGCCGTTCCTGCTGCCGCTGCTGTTCCAGCTGCAGCTGGGCTATTCGCCGCTGCACTCCGGCATGATGCTGCTGCCGGTGGCCATTGCCGGCACGATCTCCAAACGCTGGATCGTGCCGCTGGTGAATCGCTTTGGCTACGACACGTTCCTGCTCGTCAATACGGTGATCGTCGGCGCCTCGATCGCGTCGTTCTCGGCTATTTCGCCGGGCTGGCCGCTGGCCATGTCGATCGTGCAGCTGGCCACGTTCGGCGCCGCCAATTCGATGCAGTTCGCGGCGATGAACAGCGTGACGCTGAAGGGACTGACCCGCGAGGACGCCGGCAGCGGCAACAGCCTGTTCTCGATGGTTCAGATGCTGGCCATCGGCCTGGGCGTCACCATCGGCGGCGGGCTCGTCAGTCTGTTCTCGGTGAAACTCGGTGTCGCGGCGCCGGCCTACCGGCTGGCCTTCCTGTCGGTGGGCATTATCACGCTGTTCTCCGCCCTGGTGTTCCGCCGGCTCGATGCCGAACGACTGAATCCGAAAAGCGTGAAACGGGCGGCGGTACAGGCGCCGTAGACAACTGGACGGGGCCTCAGCCTTCGGACGGCGGCCAGCCGTCACGCTCGCTGAGTTCCTTGAACCATTCGTGCATGGTGGAATCCTGCACGGAATATTCGCCGCGGGCCGATTTCCATACCAGAGCCGGCGATCGGTCCCGCAGGCTTTCCAGCGCCGCCTGGACTTTTTGCGGCGAAACGGTCATGCCGGGGCATTGCTGACGGTAGAACGCCAGCGATTCTGCGTCGTAAGGCCGGAACTTGCTGCCGATCGACAGCATCCGTGCCAGCACCGCCTGCTCAAGCGGCTTGAGGCCCAGGTAGTCGGACTTCATCTGTGCCGTGTCCTGCGCCTGCCGTCTGCGGGCGGCGGCAAGTACGCGCAGTTCGAACCGCTCGCCGTTATCGGCTTCCAGCGGGTTCAACGATTCCCCGATGGCAGCATGGAAGAACTGTGGCCGATATCCGAAAAGCTGGAACGCTTCGAGCAGCGCCGGCTGATCGACTGGCCGCAACTCGCTGCGTTGCTGCTCGATCAGTGCCGCGACGTGCGCCACATAGCTTTTGCCCAAGGTGGGCATCTGGTGGATGGACGAGCCGTAGAACGGGGCGCTGGTGGTGTTGACCAGCCGTAACAGTTTGTCGCGGTCCGAGCCGGACATGACAAGCATTAGCGCGATAGCCTCGGGCGTGTTCATCTGATCGCGCGCTGACTTCAGTGCGGCCATGGCGGTTTCGCCAGATTCGCTGGTCAGTGCATGCTGGGCTTCGTCGATCAGCAACGCGATGGGCTTGCCCGTTTTCTTGTGCAGCGCCTGGAGGGCCTGCGGCAATGTCGCCCCGTCGATACTGCCCACCCGGGAGGTGTCTATCTTCAGCGTGCCCGCGATGGTGACGCTTTCCAGGCGCGCCTTGCGGGCAGTGCGGGCCACCACGCCCTGATTCTCGGCCAGTGCGTGCGCGATCCCTTCCGCAATCAGCGCGCCGGGGTCCTTCCGCTGGTCTGACCAGAGATCGACGTAGATCACCAGTACGTCCGCCTTTTCAAGAGCCGGGCGCAAGTCGTACTGCAAGAACATCGATTTTCCGGTGCGTCGGGGTGCCGCGAGAAACAGCCCGTTCTGTGCGTCGCCAAATACCGCAAGGCCCTGCAACTGGGCGGCGAGCTCGGAGGCCAGCTCCGGTCTGCTGAAGTAGCGCATCCGTTTATCTTGAATTATCCTGAGTTGGATAATTTATTGAAACGGGGATAAAAGTCAATAATTCGCGGCCGGACGCCAGGTAAAGTGATGTTTAATCTACATCAATCCTCCACCCCATTCTCGCGCAGCATCCGGTCGCATTCGTCCAGCATGTCGTGGGCGAAGGCTGACTGGTAGTTCGGATCCAGGGCTTCCATCATCTCGTGCGAGGCGTACAGACCGGCTTCGCGCGACAGTGTGGCGGCCAGTTGGCGGGCCAGCTGGTCGCTCAGGTCCGACAGCAGGCGCCGCTCGGACAGCGCCAGCTGCAGCTTCGAGCGCGACAGCCAGTTGCCGGCCAGCGTGGCGCCCTGGGCTTCGGTCATCCATTGGCCGTGTTCGTAGAACGCGGATAGCCGTTCGGCCATCAGCGCGAACATCAGCGCCTTGCGGGTGTTGAAATCGATGCGGGGGGGCGGCGAGGCGGGGATCATTGGCGAAAATCCTGAAGGGCGGGGCGCGTGATGGTAACGCACCCGGTAACGCACCCGGTAACGCACCCGGTAGCGCACCCGGCAACGGAAGCGCCAGAAAGGCTTGTCAGCCCAAGCGCGCCTGCAGCCATGTGCCGATATCGGCGATCTCTTCCAGGCAGACCGAATGGGGCATGTTGCCGTACGCATGCCAGGTCACCGGCTGGCCGCGTTCGGTGAGGAAATCGCGGGCGCGGGTGCCCAGGGTCAACGGCACCACATCGTCGGCCGTGCCGTGGGCGGCAAAGATCGGCGTGTTGGCGTTGGCCGGGGTGGCTTCGGCCGCGATCAGTTCGGGCGACGGAATGTAGGTGGACAGCGCGATCACGCCGGCCAGTGTCTGCGGGTGCGTCAGGGCCGTGGTGTAGGCAATGGCGCCGCCTTGCGAGAATCCGGCCAGCACGATGTTCGCGGCCGGAATGCCACGCCCGATTTCGCGGTCGATCAGCGCACGGATGGCGTCGCGCGACTGCTTGATGCCCGCCACGTCGGCCTTGCGGCCGGCTTCGTCGAGCGAATAGATGTCGTACCACGCGGGCATGACGTAGCCGCCATTGCAGGTGACGGGGATGGCCGGGGCATGCGGAAAGACAAAGCGCACGGCCAGGGTGTCGGGGAGGCCCAGCTCGGGCACCACGGGTACGAAGTCGCTGCCATCCGCCCCAAGCCCATGCATCCAGATCACGGCGTGGGTCGGATTCGGTGCGGTGTCGATTTCAATGGCGGCCAGCAAGCTCATGGCCGTTCCTGTGAATGCGGGAAAGCGGCCAGTATCGCACGGGCGCCGGAGCGTCCGTGCGACGGCTTGTCAGGCTTCCAGGCGGGGTCAGGCGGCCGTGGGAACGATCGGAATCGTGGCCAGGCCAGGGGTGCTGCGAGCGGGCGCCGCCTGCAACTGCGGCGTTTCGGGTTGCGGCGGCGACGCAAAGCGCCGGTCCGCCACGCCTTCCACGCCGGTGGCGTGTACCTCTTCGAGGAAGGCGATCATGTTGCGGTAATAATCGACTTGCATCTGCGCTTCAAGCAGGCGACGTTCTGCCTGGAAAAGCGTCAGCCTCATGTCTTGCAGTTCCTTCTCGGCGATCTTCTCTGGCGTCGGCGGACTGAACAAGTTTGCAAGCGAACGCATGGCAGTTACCTCCCGGGGCTGTCGTACGGCGTGTGAGTCGTTTCGGTTGTGTGCGCGCCATGCGGTCAAATATAGACGATTCGGCGCAAGGTACACGATGGGTCACCATGCATCATGTGGGCTCCCCCACAAGAATGATTGCCGTCACCCGGATGGTGGGGTAGATTTACCGCCCATCAGCCGGGAGCCGCCTTGGGGCATGTCCCGGCTTTGTCTTTTTTACATCCGACCTGGTAGCGAACTTGCCGATTGTGGCGAAAGCTGCCGTTTGGGAGCGTTATCCGTATCGGACATGGCTAAAATCTGTCGTCGGTAAAAAAACCACATCCTGTTAGCCCGCTGCAACAGCGGGGGCAACGCGACACGATACCGAGGGCGGATACATCACAGCCGTATGACGGGCAGGGCTGCCTGGCGGGTAGAATGCCGCGCCGGCGTCCCTTTTTTGCGCCGCCACTCAAGCTCTCTCCACGCCCCCAGTCCGCTTCCGACGTGCCCGCGCTTTCTGCCGCCTGCCGGCGCCTGCTGCCATGCCTTCTTCGCCTGTGCCTGATCCTGCCGATGCTGGCATGGGGCGCGCCGGTGCGCGTGCTGGTGGTGGCATCGCAAACGCATCTGCTGCCGGCCGCCGCCGAGACATTCCGTGCCGTGCATGGCAATGACGTGGCCGAATTCACCTTTACGACGACCGCACCGGATGCCGGCACCCTGGCGCAGGCCGACGTCATCCAGGCGTGGTTCGTGCCGGCGGCGGTGCTGCGGCAGATGGCACCGGGCGTACAGCAGGCGCAGTCGCGCGGTGCGCTGGTATCGGCCGCGCCCGCCGACGTGGCCGAAGGTGCCTGGCGCCTCCACACCGATGCCGCGCTGAATGCCGCGATCCAACCCTATTGGGACGCGGGCGGTGCCGACAACCTGGCCGCGGCGCTGGCGGCGGCTGTCGCGGCGCACCAGCGCGCCGCGGGCGTGACGCCGATCGCCGTGCCGCCGGTCAAGCCGGCGCCGGCGGCCGGCATCTACCATCCGCGCGCACCGCAGCCGTTCGCGTCGTTGGACGCATACCTGCGCTGGTATCGGTCGACGGGGCGTGTGCGCGATGATGCACCGCTGGTCGGCATCTCGTTCTATGCCACCCACTACCGCCAGCGCGACCTGGCGCACATCGATGCATTGGTCGATGCGCTGGAACGGCAGGGCATCGGCGCCGTGCCGGCGTTCGGCTGGCCGCTGTCGAGCCTGGATGCCTTGCTGACGCAGGACGGCACGACGCCGCTGCGGGCGCTGCTGGCCCTGAACCTGACGATTCCGCGCGCCGAAGACAAGGACTGGCTGGCGCGCCACGGCCTGCATGCCATCAACCTGATGGCCACGCGCGACAGCGCCGCGGCGTGGCACGCCGACGTGCGCGGCATTGCCGGCGAGCGGCTGCCGCTGCTGCTGGGGGCGCCCGAACGCAGCGGCGCCACCGAGCCGGTGCTGTTTGCCACGCAGGAAGACCACGACGGCGCGAAGGCCAGCGCCGCCGTGCCCGAGCGCGTGGACGCGGTGGTCGCGCGCGTGCGGCGCTGGATTGCGCTGCAGGACAAACCGGCTGCACGCAAGCGTGTGGCCGTGCTCTACTACAACAATCCGCCGGGACGCGGCAACATTGGCGCGAGCTATCTGGCGACGCTGCCCACGCTCGCGCAGATCTTGCAGCGGCTGCAGGCCGCCGGCTACGACACCGGGCGCGACATGCCCGACACCGCCACGCTGACCGCGCTGCTGGAAGCCAATGGCCGCAACGTGGAGACCTGGTCGCCCGGCGAACTCGATCGCATGGTACGCGCCGGGCACGTCAAGCTGGTGCCGCTGGCGCAGTACCGCCGCTGGTTCGATACCTTGCCGGCGATGTTCCGCGATGCGGTGGTGCGCGCCTGGGGGCCTCCCGAACGCAACCCGTTGATGCGCGCGCACGATGCCAACGGGGCGCCGGCCTTCGTGGTGCCAGGGCTGTTCTTCGGCAATGTGTTCGTCGGCCCGCAACCGCTGCGTTCCACCTTCGACAGGGCGATGGACGCCGCGCACGACACCATCACGCCGCCGCCGCATTCCTATGTGGCCGCCTACCTGTGGTACCGGCATGCATTTGGCGCCGACGCCGTGGTGCATGTCGGGCGTCATGGCACCCTGGAATGGCTGCCGGGCAAGCAGGTGGGCCAATCTGGCGACGAGGCCTCCGAAGTCCTGCTGGGCGACCTGCCGAACGCCTATATCTATATCCAGGATGGCGGCGGCGAGGCCATCCAGGCCCGGCGCCGCAGTGCGGCGGTACTGGTGAGCCACCTGGCGCCGCTGCTGGCTGCCGCCGGACAGCCGCCGGCGCTGGCATCGCTGGACGAAGCCATCGAACAGGCCGATGCCACGCGGGACAGCGCGCCCGATCTGTCGGCGCAGTACCGCAAGCAGGCGCTGGAACAGATCCGGACACTGAAGCTGGACCGGCAACTGGGGCTGGACGTCAACGCACCGTGGGACACCATCGAGCCGGTCGTGCATGCCTTCCTGCACAAGGTGGAGGCCGAGCCGATGCCGCTGGGCATCCACGTGCTGGGTCAGATGCCCGCGCCCGCCGATCAGACCGACGCGCTGGCGATGATGCTGGGCGCCCGTACCAGGACTGATCCGGCGCGGTTGCACGCCTGGGCCGCCAATCTGGTGGCCGGCCACCAACCGGCCCTGGCGGAGGACGTCGGAGACGATCCTCGCCGTGCGCTGGACGCTGGCCGGCAATGGCTGGCGGACTTGCGTGCATCGCCCCAGGCCGAACTGGATGGGCTGATCACGGTGCTGGCGGGCCGCTATCTGCCCAGCGGGCCATTGGGCGATCCCGTACGCGTGGCCGACAGCCTGCCAACCGGGCGCAACCTGCACGCTTTCGACGGCGCCCGGATTCCCACGCGCGCGGCCTGGGCGCTGGGCAAGGCGATGGCCGCGCAGACGCTGGAACGCTTCCGGCGCGAACACGGCAATTGGCCCGAAACGGTGTCGATGGTGCTCTGGTATGGCGAGACCGAACGCCATCAGGGCGCCATGGAAGCCGAGGCGCTCTACCTGATGGGCGTGGAGCCGGTGTGGAATGCGCGCGGCAATGTCGAGGACGTTCGGTTGATTCCCGATGCCGAACTGGGCCGGCCGCGCGTGAACGTGCTGCTGACCACGTCCGGCATTTACCGCGACGGGTTTGGCGACAAGATCGCGCTACTGGACAAGGCCGCCCGGCTGGCCGCCGCGGCCGGAAATAATGCAATTAGCCGCCATGACCGGGACGTCGCCGCAGAGTTGGCCCGGCAAGGCGTCGGGCCGGAGCAGGCCGGCAGGCTGGCGCGGGCGCGCGTATTCGCGGCGAAACCGGGCAACTACGCGATCGGCGTGCAGCAGATGGTCGAGCAAAGCCGCGACGCCCAGGGGCCGCCCGATGGCCTGGCCCGCCAGTACCTGCGTTACATGAACTTCGCGTACTCGGCCGATGGCTGGGGCGAATCGGCACCGGGGGCGCTGGCCAGCCATCTGAAATCGAACCAGGCCGTGCTGTTCTCGCGCACCAGCACGCTTTACGGGGCGCTGGACAACGACGATACCTACCAGTACGCGGGCGGGCTGACGGCCGCCACGCGGGCGGTCAGCGGCACGGCGCCGCCCCTGTGGCTGCACAATCTGCGCCGGGAAGGGCAGACGCAGACCGTCGATGCGCGCACGTGGCTGGCCACCGAGTTGAACGCCCGGCAGTGGAATCCGAAGTGGATCGCCGCAATGCAGCGGTCGGGCTACGCGGGCGCCCGCGAGATGTACAAGGAAGTGGAGCACCTGTACGGTTTCCAGGCGACGGTGCCCGAGCAGATGCCGGGCGCATTCTGGCAGCAGACCTACGACGTCTATGTGGCCGACAAGCTAGGCATGGGCATGGACGCGTTCTTCCGCGCGGCCAATCCGCACGCGCGGCAGGGCATTCTGGCGCGCCTGCTGGAGGTGGATCGCCAGGGCAGCTACCGCTTCACCGATGCCGAGCGCCGCGAACTGCTGCGCCAGTACGCGGAAAGCGTGCAACGCGACGGACTGTCATGCACCGCCAACACCTGCGGCAACCCGGTGCTGATGGCGCATGTCGCACGGCAGGGCAAGGCCGCGCGGATCGACATGCGGGCGTTGGGCCGGGAACTGGCCGATGCGGTGGTGGCGCCGGCCGGGCAGGGCGCCAAGGCGCGGCCTTCGCCATCGGAGACGAAGGCCGCGCCGGTGCATCCGGTGCCTGGGCCCCCTGCCGTGCCTGCCGCGCCGGCCATCGCACAGTCGGACACGGAACACGTGACCGGCCAGCGGCTGGCGCCACAGGTCGTACCGGTGCCGGCAGCGCCCGCCGAACGCGCGCGGCACCTGGCGTTCGCGCTGATGCTGGCGGCGCTGACGATCGGCGCCGGTGCCATCGCCGCGTGGCGCCGAGGCAGGCGTTAGCGGCTGCTGATGCGCTGTGCCCTCTCCCCCAACCCCTCTCCCGCGCGCGGGAGAGGGGAGCGAAGCCACAGCCATTTGCAAGCCGATCGGTGTTCTCCCTCTCTCCCGCCTGCGGGAGAGAGGCGGGGGAGAGGGCACGGCAAACCAAGTCGCGACCCGTCCTGGATTGCATCGCCCGCGCCGCAGAGGGACACCGTCCTCACGTGCAAATAGACAGCCCCTTCCGATCTCCGTATCCTGATCGCCTTCGCAAATTCCGCCCGAGCCTCCATGCAAACCTCCAAGATTCCGGCCACCATCGTCACGGGCTTTCTTGGCAGCGGCAAGACCACGCTGCTGCGCCATATCCTCGATCACGCCAATGGCCGCCGCATCGCGGTGATCGTCAATGAATTTGGCGAACTGGGCATCGACGGCGAAATCCTGAAGGGTTGCGGTATTGGCTGCGACGACGCGGGCGAGCCCACGGGCCAGCTGTACGAACTGGCCAACGGTTGCCTGTGCTGCACCGTGCAGGAGGAATTCTTCCCCGTCATGGAGCACCTGCTGGAGCGGCGCGACCAGATCGACCACGTGCTGATCGAAACGTCGGGCCTGGCGCTGCCCAAGCCGCTGGTGCAGGCCTTCCACTGGCCCAGCATCCGCAATGCCTTCACGGTGGATTCGGTGGTCACCGTGGTCGATGGGCCTGCCGCGGCGGCCGGCCAGTTCGCCGCCAATCCGGTGGCGGTGGACGCGCAACGCCGCGCCGATCCGAACCTGGACCATGAGTCGCCCCTGCATGAACTGTTCGAAGACCAGCTGGCCAGCGCCGACCTGGTGATCCTGAACAAGACCGACCTGATGGACGCCGCGCAGATCGCCAGCGTGGAAGCCCTGGTCCGGCCCGAGATCCCGGCCGAGGTCAAGATCGTGCCGGCGCAGGCTGGCAAGCTCGACGTGGGCATGCTGCTGGGCCTGCAGCGCGCGTCGGAAGACACGATTCACCTGCGCCCCGACCATCATGGCAGTGCCGACGACCCCGACCATGCCGATCACCATCACGACGACTTCGAATCGGTGGTGGTCCAGGCCGGCACGGTGGACCGGGATGCGCTGGTGGCCGCGCTGCAAAAGCTGGTGGCGGCGCACACGATCTATCGCGTAAAGGGCTTTGCCACGCTGCCGGGCAAGGCCATGCGCCTGGTGCTGCATGGCGTGGGCCAGCGTTTCGACAGCTATTTCGATCGCGCGTGGCGTGCCGGCGAGCCGCAGGGCACGCGCGTGGTGCTGATCGGCCAGGAACTCGATGGCGCGGTGCTGCAGGCATCGCTGGATGCCGCGCTGGCGCGCTGACCGCTGACGCAGTCGAAGCGACCCAGGCGATGCACCTGCTGTCCACCCGGCCCGGCGGCTTTGTCGAAGACAGCGCCGTGGTGCTGCGCATCGCGCAGACGCCGGGCGATATCGTCATCCTGAGCGCGGCCGACACCACGCTGTCGCTGCTGGCCGCCGCCGTGCCCCGGCTGGGCGCCGAGTATCCGAGCGTGCGGCTGGCCAACCAGATGTACCTGCGCCAGCCGGCGTCGCTCGATCTCTATATCGACGACGTGCTGCAGCACGCGCGGGTGGTCGTGGTGGACCACCTGGGCGGCGCCAGTGACTGGGCCTACGGGCTGCAGCGGCTGCCCGAACTGGCGCGCGCACGCGGCCAGTTGCTGGTGATGTTCTCAGGCGACCTGGACGAGGACGACAACCTGGCGCGGCTTGGCAGCGCGCCACTGGCGCTGTCGCACCAGCTCTGGCGCTATCTGCGCGAGGGCGGGGCGGCCAATGCCGAGCAGTTTTTCCGCTGCCTGGGCCAGCATGCCTGTGGGCACACGGCGCCGGTGCTGCCGGCACAGGTACTGCCGCAGGCGGCGCTTTACCATCGCGATCATGGCGTGGCCACGGTGCAGGACTGGCAGCGCGAATGGGCGGCGCGCGGGCTGGACGGCGCGCCCGTGGTGGCGCTGCTGTTCTACCGGTCGCACCTGCAGGCCGGCAATACCGACGTGTTCGATGCGATGGCCGAGGCGTTGCTCGATGCGGGCCTGTGTCCGCTGCCGCTGGCCGTCAGCTCACTCAAGGAGCCGATCTGCCGCGAGGTGCTGCAGCGGCTGTGCGACGCGCACGGCGTCTCGCTGGTGCTCAATACCACGGCGTTCTCGGTGGCGTCGCTCGACACGGCTGGCGAAGCCGATCGTCCGCTGGCCAACGACGCGCCGGTGCTGCAGGTGATCCTGAGTGGCGGCAATCGCGAGGACTGGCTGGCCGACAGCCAGGGACTGGGCACGCGCGACGTGGCCATGCATGTGGCGATGCCCGAGGTCGATGGCCGCATCATCACGCGCGCGGTGAGCTTCAAGGGGCTGGCGTATCGGTGCCCGCATACCGAGGTCGATGTGGTGCGCTATCGGCCCGACGCCGAACGCGTGGGTTTTGTCGCCGAACTGGCGCGCCGCTGGTGCCGGCTGCGCACGCTGCCGGCCGCCGATAAGCGCCTGGCGCTGATCCTGGCCAACTACCCGGCCAGCGAAGGACGCATCGGCAATGGTGTCGGGCTCGACACGCCGGCGTCGGTCGTGCAGATCCTGGCCATGCTGAAGGCTGCCGGCTATGCCGTGGGGCCGCTGCCCGCCGATGGCGATGCGCTGATGCAGGGGCTGACGCGCGGCGTGACCAACGATCTGGCGCAGCATGCGTGGCGCCCCGCGTTCCAGAGCGTGGCGATGGCCGACTACCTGGCGTGGCTGGCGCAGCTGCCGCGGGCCAACCAGGACGCCATCGCCGCCCGCTGGGGCAGCCCCGATGCCGATCCGATGGTGCGCGATGGCCGCTTCATGATCGCCGGCGTGCGCACCGGCAACGTATTTGTCGGCATCCAGCCCGCGCGGGCGTATGGCGTGGACGACTACGCCAGCTATCACGATGCCGAACTGGTGCCGCCGCACGGCTACCTGGCGTTCTATTTCTGGCTGCGGCACACCTTCGGCATCGATGCCGTGGTGCATGTCGGCAAGCATGGCAACCTGGAGTGGCTGCCCGGCAAGAGCGTGGCGCTGTCGGATGCCTGCTGGCCCGATGCGATCCTGGGCCCGCTGCCACACCTGTATCCGTTTATCGTCAACGACCCGGGCGAGGGCGCGCAGGCCAAGCGGCGCACCCAGGCCGTGATCATCGATCACCTGATGCCGCCGCTCATGCGCGCCGAGAACTACGGGCCGCTGCAGGACCTGGAGCGCCAGGTGGACGAATACTACCAGGCGCTGACCGTGGACCCGCGCCGCGCGAAGCTGCTGCGCCGCGAGATCCTGAAATCGATCGTCGGCCAGCAGCTGCATCGCGAACTGGGCATCGACGCCCCGGCCAGTGGCGACGAGGAAGACGCGCTGCTGAACCGTACCGATGCCTGGCTGTGCGAACTGAAGGAGTCCCAGATTCGCGACGGACTGCATGTGTTCGGGCAGTCGCCGCAGGGCCGCCAGCGCCGCGATACGCTGGCCGCGCTGGCGCGCTTTCCGGTGGGGGATGGGCGCGATGGGCGGGCCAGCCTGCTGGGCGCGCTGGCGGCGGACCTGTCGCTGGGCGACGGCTTCGATCCGCTCGACGCCGACTGGGCCGCGCCCTGGACCGGACGCCGCCCCGCGGCGCTGGCCGCAGTGGATGACACGCCGTGGCGTCATCACGGCGATACGCGTGAGCGGCTGGAAATGCTGGCACTGCGCCTGCTGGACGACCACGCCCCGGTCGGGCCGCAATCGGCGGCCGTGCTGGCGCGCCTGCGCGAGCAGGTGGCCCCGCGCCTGGATGCCTGCGGGCCGCAGGAGCTTCTGCAACTGCAGCGCGGGCTGGCGGGCCGCTTCGTGCCCGCCGGGCCCAGCGGCGCGCCGTCGCGCGGCCGTCCCGACGTGCTGCCCACCGGACGCAACTTCTATTCGGTCGACACGCGCGCCGTGCCCACGCGCACCGCGTGGACGCTGGGCCTGCGCGCGGCCGACCAGCTGATCGAGCGGCACCTGCAGGAGCACGGCGAGTATCCGCGTGCGGTGGGCCTGTCGGTCTGGGGCACGGCGACCATGCGCACCGGCGGCGACGATATCGCGCAGGCCATGGCGCTGCTGGGCGTGCGGCCCAAATGGGCGCATGGCAGCCATCGCGTGGTCGATTTCGAGATCCTGCCGATGGCGATCTTCAACCGCCCGCGCGTGGACGTGACGCTGCGGGTGTCCGGCTTCTTCCGCGATGCATTCGCCAACCTGGTGGCGATGTTCGATGCCGCTGTGCGGGCGGTGGCGGCGCTGGACGAGCCCGAGGACATCAACCCGATCCGCGCCCGCGTGCTGGCCGAACAGCATGCGCTGACGGCGCAGGGCGTGGACGCCGACGCCGCGCTGGAACGGGCCAGCTGGCGGGTATTCGGCGCGCGGCCTGGCGACTATGGCACGGGCCTGCAGGCGCTGATCGATGGGCGGCGCTGGCAGACCGATGGCGACCTGGCGCACGCCTACCTGCACGCAGGCGGTTATGCCTACGGCCAGCAGGCCGATGGCGTCGAGGCCCGCGACACGTTTGCCGCGCGGCTGGCAGAGATCGACGTGGTGCTGCAAAACCAGGACAACCGCGAGCACGACATCCTGGACGCCAACGACTACTACCAGTTCCAGGGCGGCATGGTGGCGGCCGTGCGCCATCTGGGCGGCACGCAGCCGGCCATCTATCATGGCGACCACGCCAACCCGGCGGCACCGCGCGTGCGGACGCTGGGCGAGGAGATCGCCCGGGTGATCCGCTCGCGCGTGGTCAATCCGAAGTGGATCGATGGCGTGAAGCGGCACGGCTACAAGGGGGCGTTCGAAATGGCCGCCACGGTGGACTACCTGTTCGGCTACGACGCCACCGCCCGCGTGGTGGGCGATCACCAGTACGCGCTGGTGGCCGACGCCTACGTGCATGACGACGCCACGCGCGATTTTCTGGCGCGGCACAATCCGCGCGCCCTGCAGGGCATCTGCGAGCGCCTGCTGGAAGCCATGGAGCGCGGACTTTGGCAGGAACCGGGCGACCAGCGCGAGCGCATCGCCCATCATCTGCTCGACAACGAACAACGTCTGGAAGGGATGCAATGACCCACACTGCCCATGGCGCGGCCATGCGCCCGATCTTTCCGTTCAGCGCCCTGGTGGGGCAGGAATCCCTGCAACAGGCACTGCTGCTGGCCGCCGTGGACCCCGGCATCGGCGGTGTGCTGGTCACCGGCCCGCGCGGCACCGCCAAGTCCACCGCGGCGCGGGCGTTGGCCGAATTGCTACCGCACGGCCAGTTCGTGACGCTGCCGCTGGGCGCCAGCGAAGAGCAGCTGACCGGCACGCTGGACCTGGGGCACGTGCTGCAGCAGGGCGAGGTGCGGTTCCAGCCTGGCCTGCTGGCACGGGCGCACGACGGCGTGCTGTACGTCGACGAGGTGAACCTGCTGCCCGATCCGCTGGTGGACCAGTTGCTCGACGTGGCGGCCAGCGGCGTCAACGTGGTGGAGCGCGATGGCGTCTCGCACCAGCATCCGGCGCGCTTCGTGCTGGTTGGCACGATGAATCCCGAGGAAGGCGAACTGCGGCCGCAATTGCTGGACCGCTTCGGGCTGGCGCTGGCCCTGTCGAACTACCAGGACCCGGCCGCGCGCCAGGCGATCGTGCGCGCCCGGCTGGCGTTCGATGCCGATCCCGATGGCTTCCGCGCCAGGGTGGCGCAGCGCCAGCAGGCGCTGGCCAGCCAGGTCGCCCGTGCCCGCGCGACGCTTGGCGCGCTGCCGTTCGGCGACGCCGTCCATGACCGGGTCAGCGCGCTGTGCCTGGCGGCTGCCGTGGACGGCGTGCGCGCCGACCTGGTGATGCTCCGCGCGGCGCGCGCACTGGCCGCATGGCAGGGCGCGGCGGATATCGACATGGGCCATGTGGACGCCGTAGCCGAGCTTGTGCTCCATCACCGCCGCCATGCTGGCGCGCCGCCGCAGCCGGGCCAGACACCGGCTAACCAGCCTCAGCCCCAGGCGAGGGATCATGGCGACCCCTGGGGCGCGTTGCCGCCGCCGCAACCAGCCGGCATGGCCGAGGTCAAGCCGCTGAAGCCGTTCGGGAAGCTGCCACCAAAAAAAGCCTGAGCCACCGGCGGCCATCCGGGCCGGACCGGACCGGCGGCCATCGGTGGCAACTCATCCGTCCGTCATCCCCACGGCAGACCGCGCACGGCGGCACGTCCGGGGCACGTATTCACTGGCCCCGCACGCTGGCCGCCAAGCGCCGCGCGATGCTGGATGCCGCGCACCTGCGCTTCCGGCGTGCCGATGCGCGCGCCGGGGTGCTGCACTGTTTCGTGCTCGACTGTTCCGGCTCGATGGCCCACGGCGAGCCGCTGGCCCTGGCCAAGGGCGTGCTGGCGCGGCTGGTCGAGCGGGCCTATCAAGCACGCGCCGACGTGGCGCTGGTCTGTTTTGCCGGGCAGCACGCCGAAGTGCGCCTGGCGCCGGCACGTGCCCGCCCGTGGAATGACGACTGGATACGGCCCATTGCGGGTGGCGGCGGCACGCCACTGTCGCTGGGGACGGCGCGGGCCGACCAGTTGCTGGCGTGGCAGGCCCGGCGCCGGCCCGCCCAGCAACGCTGGCTGTGGCTGCTGACCGATGGCCGCAGCACGGAATCGCCGGCGCGTCCCGCCTGGGCCGACCACGTGGTGGTGGTCGATGTCGAGCGGCAGGCGCTGCCGCTGCGGCGCTGCCGGCAACTTGCGCAAGCCTGGGGCGCCGATCTCCAGACCGCCGGTTCGCTGCAGATCCGGGCCTAAAGTTTTGCCGCAGGCCCGCCGTTAGTCCATCGATAGCCCCGGGCAACTTGGGGCAAATATCGAGGAGCGGAACCGATCATGGCCTGGGACAACTTGAGTATGCGCACCCGGTTGGGTGCGGCATTTGGGGTAATCGTGCTGCTGGTGGCAGCCATGCTGGTGCTGGCGCTGGGCCAGGTGGCCGATGGCAGCACGCGCAGCTGGCTGTGGACGCTGGCCATTGCCGTGCTGGTCTTCAGCGTGATTTGCTGGTTCCGGCTGGCCCGGGCCATCGAGGAACCGCTCAGGGAGGCCGAATTCATCGCCGAAACCGTGGCGGCGGGCGACCTGAGCAAGGATTTCGAGACCGAGCGCGGCGGCGACTTCGGCCGGCTGCTGGGCGGCCTGGGCGAGATGGAGGACATGCTCACCGACTTGGTCACGCGCATCAAGGGGGCCAGCGATTCGATCTCGTCGGCCTCGCAACAGATCGCGGTGGGCAATACGGATCTGTCGCAGCGCACCGAGGAGCAGGCCGCCACGCTGCAGGAAACCGCATCGAGCATGGGCGAACTGACCGCCATGGTGAAGCAGAACACCGAACGCGCGCGCACGGCCAACGGGCTGGCGGCGTCGGCATCGGGCATCGCCGAGCGCGGCGGTTCCATCGTCAGCGACGTGGTGCAGACAATGGACGCCATCAGCGTCAGTTCGCGCAAAGTGACCGACATTATTGCCGTGATCGAGGGCATTGCATTCCAGACCAACATCCTGGCCCTGAACGCGGCGGTGGAAGCGGCGCGCGCCGGCGAGCAGGGACGTGGCTTTGCCGTGGTGGCGGGCGAGGTGCGCACGCTGGCGCAGCGCAGCGCGGCGGCGGCCAAGGAAATCAACGTGCTGATCAGCGATTCGGCGCGCCAGGTGGAAAACGGCTCGGCGCTGGTGGGCCAGGCCGGGCAGACCATGGAGGAGATCGTCCAGGCCGTGCGGCGTGTGACCCAGATCCTGAGCGAGATCGCCGTGGCGTCGGAGCATCAGAGCGAAGGGATCGAGCAGGTGAATGTGGCCGTCACGCAGATGGATGACGTGACGCAGCAGAACGCCGCGCTGGTGGAGCAGGCCGCAGCCGCATCGGCGGCACTGGCCGATCAGGCCCAGGAACTGCAGAAGGTGGTGGGCGAGTTCAAGCTGTAACGGCTCAGTCGTCTTGCAGCCGGCCGCCCTGCAGCCATGCGATGACGGGCGCCCAGAACGTCTTCATGAACGGCGCTTCGATGGCGGCGTTGTGTGGCAGGTCTTCGAAGACCACCAGCCGGCTCGGGCCATGCGCCGCGCGGGCCAGGTGCTCGGCCTGGCGGAACGGGATGGTCTCGTCGCGCCGGCTGTGAATCAGCATCACGGGCAGTTTCGACGCCCGCAGCCGGGCGATGTTGTTCCACGGGTTCGGCAGCGCCCAGGCCAGCCAGCGCGGGACCAGCCCGGTGGCCACGGCCGCCGCCCGGGCCGAGGTGAAGCCGGCACCGATCACCAGCCCGTCGGGCAATGGTCGTAGACCGTCCAGTACATCGAGCAGCACGCCGCTGCCCAGCGAATATCCCATGACATAGTGCCGCGCCGCCAGCGGGGAGGCCGCGCGGAACTGCGCGAAGGCCGCCAGCGCATCTTCCCGCAGGTGGCTCACGCTTGGCGTGCCGGTGCTGGCGCCGTATCCGCTGTAATCGAACACGAACGAACTGATGCCCGCCCGGTGCAGCAACGCCTGCACGGGCGCCCAGTCGGCCAGGCATTCCTCGTCGCCATGGAAGACGGCCAATGCCGGGGCGGCCGGGTTGCCGGCAGCCACCCAGGACGCACGCAGCGCCCGATCGCCACTCTTGAATGTGAATTGCCGCGACGCCACGCCCAGGTCATCGGGCTGCAGCGTGCGGACCTGGCCGGGCCCGAACGCATCGCGCTCGATGGCGCGGTACAGCAGAAGGCGGCCAACGCCGGCCATCACGGCCAGGCCGGCCAGGCCAAGGGCGCCCGCAAACCAGCGCCGGTAGGTGAGCGGGGCAGATTGCGCGGTGGAGACGGGCGGCATGGGAGGATGAGAAAAGGCGGGCAAGTGGGATAACCCTAGCACTTGTGATGCCAATGGGAAGCGGGTGTCGGCCGGTCGTCGCTGGGTGTTTCTTGAACAAGCCATTAAAAATCAACGACATATCTGCCAATTTAACGTCTTCGATCACACCGATAGAAATCTTTTTAGCCCCGAGGCCGAATTTCTTCTTGCTTATCTATCTACAGGTAGATAGTATTCAGGCCATGGACAGCGCGACGCCAAGCCGAAAGATCAAGACGGCAAGGCAACGCGAAACAGTCCAGGCAACACCAGGCAGTTTCAGTAACCGGAGGCGGTCTTTTTTTAAGCCCTGATCCTCTATCTAGCAGTAGATAGCGGATGCAGTGAGGACCAAAAAGAAGGCCGCCGAAATTGCAGCACAGACCCATTGCCGCGCGATCGACCCACGAACCGGATCGCCGGGCATAGCAAGGAGAGCACCATGAACGCCAAGACCATCCTGACCGCCGCCACCCTCGCAGCTGCTTTCGTGACGGGCGCCGCCCAGGCCGCACAACCGAGCGGCGAAGCCTACGGTTATACGTATCGTGTGAATGACCAACGCAGCGCCTTCACCGACGGTGCCCGCATTGGCAACCGCGATGCCTTCACCGACGGCGCCCGCATCGGCAACCGCGACGCCTTTACCGACGGCGCCCGCGTAACCAACCGCGATGGCCTGGTGGCCGGCATCGGCAAGCGTGATGTCTACACCGACGGCGCGCGCATCACGAATCGCGATGGCTTTACCGACGGTGCCCGTACGGCCGATCCGTACCTGGACGGTGCGCGCTTCGTCGCCGGCCTGGACACGAAGGGCGTTTCCGCCAGCCCGGCCCGCAAGGTGGATCCGTACCTCGACGGCGCCCGCGGCAATGGCCCGCGCAACCCGTACTTCGACGGTGCCCGCTCGGCTGACGTGTACACCGACGGCGCCCTGGCTTGATCCAGGCCAAGACCCGAATCTCGCCATGATCTGGCGATGACCCCGACGCAGACGGCACTCCACAAGGGTGTCCCTCTGCGTTTTTGCAGGCGAACTACCATGAAAGCGATCCGACACGACGCCCTGTTGTTGGGCGGATGGCTGGCGCTCTGCGCCGTCAGTGGTGCAGCCATCACAGTGGTGGTGCAGGCACTGGCCTGAACCGCCTGGCGGTTGACTCCGGGAAAATCCCGGTTGAGTATCTATCTTCGTGTAGATAAAGTACCAGCCATGAAAACGCAACCTGTCCGCGAGCAACTGCTCGAACATACGCTGGTCCTGATCCGCAGCCGCGGTTTCAATGGATTCAGCTATCGCGACCTGGCCGAGCTGGTGGGGGTCAAGACCTCCAGCATCCACTACTACTTCCCGTCGAAGGACGATCTGGTCCTGGAAGCGGTGAAGGAGTACAGCCGGCGCATTTCCGAGCGGCTGGCCGGCATCGATTCGAGCCTGCCGGTGCTGGAACAGGCGCGTCAGTATCTGGACCCGCTGCGCCAGACCTGCGGCTCGGGGCAGATCTGCCTGGCCGGCATGCTATCGACCGAAATCCTGAGCCTGCCCGAGTCGGTGCACCATGTGCTCAAGGAGTTCTATCACATCAACGAAGGGTGGCTGGCCAAGCTGCTGGAGCGCGGCCAGCGCGAGCGCGAGACGCCGTATCCGGTGCCCCCCGCCATGCTCGCCCAGGTGATCTATGGCTCACTGCAAAGCGGCCTCATCGCAGCGCGTCTGTTTGGCACCCATGAACGTCTGGATGCCGCCGCCGAGACGCTGCTGGGCGCCCTGTGCAACCAGCGGGCCAAGGCCTTGCTCGACGCCCAGGTGACCTGCGGATCGTTGTAAGCGCCTGCACCGGATTGCCGAATGGAAAACCGCCCGATGGCACAACGCCATCGGGCGGTTTTTTATGGCCCGGCGACACCTTGCAGCCGGGGTCGCAGGGCGGGCATCGGTATCCCTCAGTAATCCCACTGCACCGGCACGAACCGGAAGCCGTCGCCGTGCTTCGCGATATGGCCGATGGACGGGAAGGCGATATGCGCGGCGGCCAGCATGGCGCCCGTTTCGGCGGCCTCGTTGAGCAGCGCGATGCGCACATCCGCCGCCACATCAGGCTCGTGCTCGAAGCCGTTTTGCCATTCCGGGTGATCGAAGCCCACTTCGAAAATCGCGTCGCCCACGAACGTCAGCTTTTCGCCATTCGATGCGACGTCCACCACGCAGTGCCCCGGGGTGTGCCCGCCCGTCACGCGCGCCGATACGCCCGCCGCAACGTGAGCGGTCTGGTCGAACTGCACGATGTGCTCGCTGTAGAGCTCCACGAACCTGGCGGCAGCCTTGCGCAGCGCGGGAGGCACCGTTTCCGGCATCACGGTCTTGCTGAAGTCGGGGTTCTTCCAGAACGCGACTTCGGCGGCGGCGACGTGAATGCGCACGTCCGGGCGCAGCTTGGCCTTGACGCCATCGACGTTCAGGCCGCCGACGTGATCCATATGCATGTGCGTGATCACGATGTCGGTGATCGCAGCCAGGTCGATACCGGCCGTTTCCAGGCGCATGACCGACCGGCCGGCGCGCGTGAAGTACTCGAAGCCATCGCCCACGCCCGAGTCGATCAGGATCAGGCGGTCGCCGCTGCGAACCAGCGCAATATTCAGCGCCCAGTCGAACATGTCGCGTTGCAGGAAGCGGCCATCAAACCATTCGTTGCGGTCCGCCTCGCTCACATTGGTGGACATGGTGGAAGTCGGCAGCGGCAGAATGCCGTCGCTGATCAGCACCACATCAACATCACCCACGCGCACCGCATAGCGCGAAGGCACGAGTTCGCCAGCACCATCCTTGCCAAGGTTGGCCACCACCGGCTGCACGTTGCGGATTGTTTCGCTCATTTTCATTCGTCCTGTCCATTGAGTGAGTAAGCCGCACGGGGCGGCAGGCGCGATCCGCTTCAGTGGGCGGACATCCTCCTCGACCGTCGCACGGCTTGTGCAACCATCGTTGCGACGGATTCTAGGTAGCGCAGGCGAATGGCAGTAGCGTCACGAGAGCCTTCAGTATGTTGATCGGACGACAACAATCTGTGGCACAAAATGGACAAACGGCGATGGCTGGCGATGGGCAGGGCCATCGCCCGTGCGGCAGGCCCTCAATCGCTACGGCGCAAAAAAAAACGCCAACCCGTGATGGGTTGGCGTTTTGGCCATGGCACCAGACGATCAGAACTGGTTCATGGTGTTGTCCTTGCCGGCCGCCTTCAGGGCGGCTTCGCCGCTGAAGTACTCCTTGTGATCGTCGCCGATGTCCGAGCCCGACATGTTCTGGTGCTTGACGCAGGCAATACCCTGGCGGATTTCCTTGCGCTGCACGCCGGCCACGTAGCCCAGCATGCCCTGGTCGCCGAAGTATTCCTTGGCCAGGTTGTCGGTCGACAGCGCGGCGGTGTGGTACGTCGGCAGCGTGATCAGGTGGTGGAAGATGCCGGCTTCACGCGATGCATCGGCCTGGAACGTGCGGATCTTCTCGTCGGCAAGCTTGGCCAGTTCGGAATCGTCGTACTCCGCGCTCATCAGCTGGCCGCGCTCGTAGGCCGACACGTCCTTGCCCGCAGCCTTCATCGCGTCGTAGGCCTGCTGGCGGAAGTTCAGCGTCCAGTTGAACGACGGGCTGTTGTTGTACACCAGCTTGGCGTTCGGGATGACCTTGCGGATCTCGCGGACCATGCCGGCGATCTGCTCGATATGCGGCTTTTCGGTTTCGATCCACAGCAGGTCGGCGCCGTTCTGCAGCGACGTGATGCTGTCCAGCACGCAGCGCGCTTCACCCGTGCCGGCGCGGAACTGGAACAGGTTGCTGGGCAGGCGCTTGGGGCGCATCAGCTTGCCGTTCTGCTTGATCACCACGTCGCCGTTGCCCAGCGAGTCGGCCGAGATTTCCTCGCAGTCGAGGAACGAGTTGTATTGGTCGCCCAGGTCGCCCGGCGTGTGGGTCACGGCGATCTGCTTGGTCAGGCCGGCGCCCAGCGAGTCGGTACGGGTGACGATGATGCCGTCGTCCACGCCCAGTTCCAGGAAGGCGTAGCGGATGGCGCGAACCTTGGCCAGGAAGTCTTCGTGCGGCACGGTGACCTTGCCGTCCTGGTGGCCGCACTGCTTTTCATCGGACACCTGGTTTTCGATCTGGATGCAGCAGGCGCCCGCCTCGATGAACTGCTTGGCCAGCAGGTACGTGGCTTCCGCGTTGCCGAAACCGGCGTCGATGTCGGCGATGATGGGCACCACGTGGGTCACGTGGTTGTCGATCTTTTCCTGGATGGCGGCCTTGGCGGCGCCGGTGGCGGCATCGAGTTCGCGGAACAGGCCGCCCAGTTCACGGGCGTCGGCCTGGCGCAGGAACGTGTACAGCTCGCGGATCAGCGCGCTGACCGAAGTCTTCTCGTGCATCGACTGGTCCGGCAGCGGGCCGAATTCCGAGCGCAGCGCGGCGACCATCCAGCCCGACAGGTACAGGTAGCGGCGCTCGGTGCTCTTGAAGTGCTTCTTGATGGAAATCATCTTCTGCTGGCCGATGAAGCCGTGCCAGCAACCCAGCGACTGCGTGTACTTGGCCGGGTCGGCGTCGTACGCGGCCATGTCGGCGCGCATGATCTTTGCGGTGTATCGCGCAATGTCCAGGCCCGTCTTGAACCGGTTCTGGGCGCGCATGCGGGCGGCATACTCTGGGTTGATGGCGTCCCACGCGCTGCCGTGGCTTTCCTTCAGCGCTGCAATTGCCTTGATGTCGTCTTGATACTGGGCCATGTCGATTTCCTGAGAAGTGAGCGTGTTCGAGTAAAGGGTTGCGGGTGCCGCCGGGGGTCTCGAAGCCGAGCAGCGTGGAAATCATTGTATGGCGGTTTTGCTGCGCAGCAACCAACTCTTATATAAGACATAAGACTTTGTTTTTCCTTATTTTTC
Organism: Cupriavidus sp. 86D6; assembly: GCF_057815095.1. Lineage (NCBI taxonomy): Bacteria > Pseudomonadati > Pseudomonadota > Betaproteobacteria > Burkholderiales > Burkholderiaceae > Cupriavidus > Cupriavidus sp. 86D6. The sequence goes on from NZ_JBYPSB010000003.1 coordinate 291,227, forward strand.
AATGGGATAGAAGACAAATTTTGAGATGTGAAACGCGTTTTCTCAGAACGAAACCGCAACGCCGACGCAGGCGGCGTCCGGATTTCGCAATGTGAAAGGGGCTTTCAGGTGTCGGATTCCGCCGGGGGCGGCGGATGGCTCACGGCCCGTGCATCGACGCGCCAGCCGTTTCGCACAGCCATTGCGGATCGTCGTGGGGCAGATCGTGTCCGGCCCAGGGATGTCGTGCGTGCGGTACGCCCCAGGCTGCCGCCAGACGCGCAGAGCAGCGGGGGTTGACCAGCCGGTCTGCATCGGATGACACCACCAGCGTGGGGCAGGCCGGCGCCGTGCCTTGCGCGCGGAAGCGCGCCGCGGCCAGCAACTGCAGCCACGCCGCCTCGCGCGACACCGGGGCGCTCTGGCCGATGTCCACCCAGTGCTCCAGGTCGGCGTCACGGGTATCGAGCCGTTCACAGGTCAGCCGATGGATGACGCGCTCGCAGCGTGCGCGGTCCTGCCAGTGGCGGGCCATGCCCAGCAGGGCTGGCCAGTTGCGCGGTCGCAGCCGTTCGGCGGGATGGCTGAATGGACGCATGCTCGTGTTGACCAGCACCAGGCCACTGACCTCGGCGGGCCAGCCTTGTGCCCAGTCGGTGGCCACCATGGCGCCCAGCGACATCGCCAGGATGTGCCATGGGCCGCTGCGGCCCGTGGCCTGGGCGGCGGCCCTTACGGCATGGGTCATGCCGAGCACATGGCCGGGGATCGGCAGGTGGCGTGCGGCGCCGTTGCCGGGCAGGTCGAGCATCAGCGGCGCGGGCAGCCCGTGGGCAGACCAGTGCGCGGGCAGGTTGCCCCAGTGCCGCGACTCGCGCGTCAGGCCACGCAGGAAGATCCATCCGCTCATGGCGCGGGCTTGCCGTTCTGCCAGTGCGCGCGGGCCTGCTCCAGCAGCTGCTGGCGGTGCATGCCCTGTGGCAGCCAGCGGTCGGGCGCCACCGCCACGCGCCCGAGGAAATCGAACAGGCTCACATGGCGCCGCAGCACGCGCGCGGTGCGGTGTGCCTTGATCGGATTGAAGATGCCGGCCCGTGAGAACAGCTGGCGCGGATTCTTCTTGATCCAGAGCCAGGACCCAAGCTCCAGCGTCATGGGCAGGAACAGGCATGCCGGCGGCGTGCGATCGTAGGCGTAGTCCCAGAGATCGCCATGCAGCAGGTACTGGTGGCTCTGCGGCTCGAAGGCATAGCCATGGTGGGGGTGAGCCTGTTCGAACATGGTCTTGAGCAGGTACATCTCGGGCAGGTGCGGCATCGGGGCATGCGTGCGCGCATACGGAAACCAGATGCTGTCACGCCAGCCGTAGCCGGAATGGCAGTCCACGGCAAAGCTTAGCGGACGGGGCAGCAGTTCGGATTCCACCACGCGCAGCAGCGCCATGCTTTCGGGTTCCATCGGCGAGCCCGCGCGTCCCCGATACCAGGGCAGCCAGCTGCCGATGCGCTGGCCGCCGGCCAGGAAGGGCACCCGGGCGTCGGCATTCTGCGGGGCGTTGCGCATCAGGTCCACGCCGTTTGGATTGGCGCGCGTGGCGCGATACATGCCACCGGGATTGACGATCGGCATGAACACCAGCCGCACGCTTTCCAGTTGCCGGTGCAGCAGGTCGTCCCAGCTCAGCCGGCACAGCAGCGAGCGCATGTAGTCCAGCACCAGTTGCGTGCCAATGCGTTCCAGGCCATGGATGCCGCCGAAGATGCCGATGGCCGGCGCATCGGGCGCGTGCGTGCCCAGGCTGGCCACCGGCACGGCGAAGGTGCGGCCGAGCACGTCGACATGGCACGCGGTGCGCGTGTCGAACCACGGTGCGCCCAGTTCCAGCAGCGTCAGCAGTTGGTCGTACTCCGGAAAACTGGATGGGACCGGACCGGTCATCGGGGGCGGGGGCTCGGGAGAGGGTCAGTTCAATATAGGCGCTGGCGGCGGCGTCTCGCAATGCGTCGCGGCCGCGCCGGCGGGCGCCACCAGGCAATCGAGCAGCGCGCCCACCAGGCGGGTGTGACGGCGGCCGTTCAGGCAGTACAGGTATTCGTGGATGACCGGCGCCGCGCTGGCGAAAGGCACGACCACCAGCGCCGGATCGCGCGGCACTTCGCCCGCCGGCATGACGCTGGCGCCGAGATTGTGGCGAATCGCCTCGCAGATGGCCTCGCGGCTGCCGATCACCGTATGGGGCGGCATGCCTGCGCCGGCTGCGCGCAGCGACGCCTCGGTGGCCTCGCGCGTCATCGACCCCTGTTCGCGCACCAGCAGATGGCAGGCGGACAGCTCGGGCACTTCCACCCGCGGCCGGCGCGCCAGCGGATGCACGGGATGCACCACCAGCACCATCGGGTCGGCCGCCAGCGTGACCCGGTGCAGACGGTCATCGTCCAGCGCGTGGGACGACACGGCGGCGTCGATGCGGTACTCGTACAGCGCCCCGATCATCTGCCTGGAGTTGCCGATCTCGATGCTGATATCGATAGCCGGGTAGCGTTGCCGGAAGGCGGCCACGCTGCGCAGGATGTAGTAGGGCCCGGTGGCGCCGATCCGCAGGTTGCCGAATCGCAGGTTGCCGGCATTGCGCAGCAGGAAGTCGGCATTGCTCTCCTGCTGCATGATCTGCTCGGCCACCGGCATCAGCGCCACGCCAACGTCGCTGAGGTCCACGCGGCTGGCGCGGCGGTGGAACAACTCCACGCCGTATAGCTCCTCGAGCTGCCGGATGCGCCCGGTGACCGTGGGCTGGCTCACGCGCAGCTGACGCGCGGCCGTGGTGATGCTGCCCTGTCGCGCCACCTCGTAGAAGGTCATCAGCAGGTCGCCAAGCATGGAACTCCCGGGGCAAATAGCGATAGCCGGCGACTATAAGGCGGAAATATGACAGCGTGACGAATCCATGCGCCCGGTCAATCGCCATGGGGCGGCGGCTGGCAATAATGCCGCCTCACGGCGCGAATGACCATCCAGAGATCACCAGACAGCGCCGACGCCGAGGGGGTTGTTTCATTCAGGAGTCAACACGATGTTCAGGAGATTGCTTGGCGCGGCGGCCATCGCTGGCGCAATGATGGTGTCTTACGGCTGTTCGGACAGTGCCGCCGCACCGCCAACCTACGACAGCGCGCTCGATGCGGCCGCAAGAGCGCAGCAGGCCCCGGTGCTGGCCACGCTGGAGGCGCTGGTCAATATCGAAACCGGCCCCGGCGACGCGGCCGGCATGAAGGCGATGGGCGACTACCTGGCCACGCGGCTGGCCGATCTGGGCGCCACCGTGACCCGCTATCCGGCCGAGGCTGGCGTGGTCGGCGACAACATCGTCGGCGTGTTCCAGGGCACCGGCACGGCGAAGATCCTGCTGATGGCGCATATGGATACCGTCTATCCGCGCGGATTCCTGGCCAAAGCGCCATTCCGGATCGACGGCAACCATGCCTACGGGCCCGGCATCGCCGACGACAAGAGCGGGATCGCCGTGATCCTGCACGCGCTGGGGCTGCTCGACGCGCGCGGCTTCCGCAACTACGGCACGCTGACCGTGCTGTTCAATACCGACGAGGAAACCGGCTCGTTCGGATCGCGCGCGCTGATCGAGCGCCTGGCGGCATCGCACGACTATGTCCTGTCGCACGAGCCGGCCTTTGCCACGGCCGAGAGCTTTGGCCTGGCCACCTCCGGCATTGCCCATGCGGAAGTCACCATCAAGGGCGTGGCTTCGCATGCCGGCGTCGCGCCCGAACTGGGCGTCAATGCGCTGACCGAGGCGGCGGACCTGATCCTGCGCACGCAGGACATCGACGACAAGGCGCGCGAGATCCGCTTCAACTGGACGCTGGCGTCGGCGGGGTCGGCGTCGAACGCGATTCCCGCCTCGGCCACGCTGACGGCCGACATGCGCTACGGCCGCAACGACGACTATGACGCCATCGTCGCCATGCTCGACGAGCGCGCCCGGCGCAAGCGCCTGCCGGCCGCCGAGATCATCATCGACATGAAGAAGGGGCGCCCGGCGTTCAATGCCTCCGCCGCCGGCCAGGCGCTGGCCGCGAAAGGGCAGGCCATCTACCAGGAGGTGGGCGGCAGCATCGGCATTGCCACCGCGCGCACCGGTGGCGGCAGCGATGCCGCCTACGCCGCGCTGTCGGGCAAGCCCGTGCTGGAGGGCATGGGCCTGCCCGGCATGGGCTATCACACCAATGCCGACGAATACATCCTGATCGACGCCATTCCGCGCCGCCTGTACCTGGAGGCGCGGATGATCATGGACCTGAGCCTGGGCCGGTAACCTCAAACGCCCATGGCCGGATCGGATGTGGTGTGCGTACCGTTCTCGAGCCGCCCGGCAAAGCGGCGGCTGAATCCGCCTTGCTGGGTGGTCACCGTGAAGTCGTACCAGTTGCCCTGCGGTCCGACCGGCCAGTGCTGGTCCAGCTCCTTGCCCGGCGGCAGTTCGAACGTGGTCGGGCCATCGTTGCGATAGGCGTTCGGCCTGACCGTGAACGTGCAGGCGGCGGTGCCCCGGTTGATCAGCGTCAGCCAGACTTCGGCATTGGCCTCGTCATAGCAGACGCGGATCTCGGGCGCCGCACCGCCGCCGGCGGCCTTCTGCGCGCTGACATCGCCCACAAAGGCGCGGTGGTAGCCGTTCGGGCCCAGCACCCAGAAGTCGTAGCGGCCCCCATCGGCGCTGACGTCGATGTCGGCCTTATAGGCATCGCCGGCGTCGAGGACAATGCGGCGCGGCACATCGCTCAGGTGCAGACGGTCGTAGACGTGGAACACGGCCGCCTGCTTGCCGTCATTCTTGAACAGCAGCGAGAACGTGTTGGTAACCGGGTTTTCCAGTCCGCTGGTATGCAGCGTGTAGGGCAGGGCGCGCGACGGGCGCGTGCCGCGCTTCTGCGTGGGCATCTGCTGGGCGGTCACGGCGGGCGCGGGAATCTGGGCCTTGGCGTCCTGGGCGGCGCGCTCGGCGTCCGCGCCGGACTGCGTCAGGGGCGTGATGCCCAGCGTCACGTTGGCGTTCGGGTTGACGAAGTCGAACGCCGTCATCAGATCGCCCATGATGGCGCGCCGGTACGCGCTGATATTGGTTTCGGCCACGCCGAACCGCTGCTCCAGGAAGCGCAGCACAGACGTATGGTCGAATACCTGCGAATTGACCCAGCCGCCGCGGCTCCACGGCGATACCACATACATCGGCACGCGCGGCCCCGGGCCGAATGGAGTCTTGTCGACGCTGTAGTACTCGGTCTTCGGGTCCAGCGCCGCCGATGTGTAGCCGATCGGTTCGCCCTTGGCCGTCAGCGCCGGGGCGCATGGCGGCGGCACGTGGTCGAAGAAGCCGTCGTTTTCATCGAAATTGATCAGCAGGACCGTGCGGCTCCATACATCGGGATTGGCGGTCAGCGCATCGAGCACCTGCTGGGTGTACCACGCGCCCTGCACCGGGCTGGAAGGCCCAGGGTGTTCCGAATAGGTGGCCGGGGCCACGATCCACGACACCTGCGGCAGCGTGCCGGCCGCGATGTCGTCGCGCAGCGCCTGCAGGAAGCCGCCGTCGGGCATGGTGTTGCCGATGCCCTTGAACAGCGGGTTGGTGGCATCGTCCGCCGGCGTGTAGGGCGGATACGGCGACCCATTCGCGGCATTGCCGCGCGCGGCGTTGGCAGCGCGGTACTTCTGGAAGCCGGCCAGCGGGTTGTCGGTGAAGTTGTCCGGCATGTTCTGGTAGACCTTCCAGCTCACGCCGGCCGCCTGCAGGCGCTCGGGGTATGTCGTCCACGTGTAGTTGATGCCGGTGGCGTCGAGCGAATCGCCGCTGTTGTCGATGACCGGGCCGCCATGCGTGCCGAACGGGTCGTTGGTGCCGGTCCAGTGAAACAGGCGGTTGGTGTTGGTGCCGCCATGGAAGCTGCAGTGGTACGCATCGCACAGTGTGAATGCATTGGCCAGCGCGAACTGGAACTTCAGTTCCTGCTCGGTGTAGTAACCCATCGACTGGATCTGCTTCGATGTGGGCCAGGCGCTCATGCGGCCCAGGTCATACGCGGCCTGGGCATCGGGCTGGCTGTGAGGCGTGCCGCTCACGCGCTGGGCATTGCCGGCGGTCTGGTCCAGGTGGTAGGGCAGCACGATGCGGTTCTTGTTGCCGCTGGCATAGGTCTGCTGGAACACGTTGCGGCCGCCCGGCAGCGGGATCGTGAAGCGGTCGCCGAACCCGCGCACACCGTTCATGGTGCCGAAGTAGTTGTCGAACGAGCGGTTTTCCTGCATCAGCACCACCACGTACTCGACGTCGCGAATGGATTTGGTGGCGTTGTTGGCCGGAATGGCCAGCGCCCGGCGGATGGCTGGCGGGAAGGCGGAAAGGGCGGCGGTGGCGGCGGCGCTGCCACCGGCCATCTTGAGAAAATTGCGTCGGCTGCTGGAAGTCATGTCGGATTGCCCGGAGGGATCGGATGCGCGGTCAGTGGATTGGCGTAGGGGGCTGGCGCGGCAATCAGGGCGCGCACTTCATTTGCGGCTTGGCGTCGGGCGTGCTGGCTCCCGGGCTGGCCGGGGTGTTCGACGGGGGCGTGCTGTCGTTGTCACCGCCACAGGCGGTCAGGGCCGTGCAGAGCAGCAGGGCGGCCAGCATGCTCAGCGGGCGCCGCCGGGCAAGGGTTCGAATGGCTTCGGTCATGGTCTGTGTCGGGTGCGGGGAGTGGCAAGTTGCAGCGCGTGACGCGCGATGCGGTCCGCAGAGTAAGCAGCGGGCAGGTCACCCGGGTGACATCCAGGACAAGATTTCCGATACCGCTATTCGTGATTTTTACGGTCCATGTACAGACATTGGGGACATGGGCAATATGAACGAAGGTGGCGTAGCGAACGCTTTCGGCAACCTTTCGGGGCGCAATTTCTGCTGCGATGCACCACGCCCTGTGCTATGGTTTTAGACGTTTCCCTCAAACCACGAACAGGTGCACCAAAGCAGTGACACTTGCGGAATTTTGGGAAGCCGCGCCAGTTCTGGCCTGCAGGGAAGTGACGCGAGATCCGAGACCTCTTGCTCGATTTTTGTTGCGGTTGCAACACGCCGTGACCTTGCTTGTAAACGGGGCATGCCGCCACCAAAGTGGTAGGCGGAAAGGGCGTTCGCAGGAGCTGCATATGGAAAACGAAACCGGTTACGTCTGGCATTACACGGTAGGTACCCCGCTGGTCGCCATTGCGCGTTCGGGCCGGCTCATGCCTGCTGCCGCACATGGGTCGGCCCCCCGATCCGGTGACGGAATTCTGTGGTTCTCGCGCAACCAGCAATGGGATCCGTCCGCGACGCGCGACGACGGATTGAGCCAGGCCAGGCAAACGCTGTCGCGTGCCGCCTTGCACACACGCTTTGGTCTCTACCGCTTTGGCCTGCCTGCGCACGACATGCGTCTGCTGCCATGGCCGACGGTCACGCGGGTGGCCGATATCGACGTGCCCGAAGCCATGACGATGGTCGCCAGCGGCCTGCGCTGCGGCGCGGCCCCCACCGACTGGATCGGCACGCTGACCGACGTGCCGCTGGACGATCTGCGATTCGAAAAATGGACCGGCGCCGCGTGGGCACCGGCCGACCTCGACGAACTGGTGGCCCAGTCCGCCTGATCGTCGGTGGCCGGGGCCTAGCGGCTCAGCCCGCGTGCCGATACCGGCCAGACACTTTCCACCACGCCCGCCCGGATGCCCACGATCTCGTCGTAGAGATTCAGCGTGGGATCGCAATGGCAGGGCACCAGCATCATCCGGCTGCCCAGCGCGGGCAGCTTGCCCACCAGGTCTTCATGTTTCGGCTTCACGATGCCGTGCTCGTCGTTGGCGGCCACGTAGTCCAGCGTGGCCGACTGCTTGCCATCGGTCCAGATCCACGGCAGCCCGGAGTCGACGGCCATCGACTTCAGCCCTGCGTCCACCACCGCCCGATCCCCGGCCGCCACGCTCATGACCGACGTGGCGATAAACAGGCTGTGCTCGAAGCGTAGCGCGCCCGCATAGTCGTTGGCGCCATAGTCGGCATCCATGAAGACATAGGAGCCCGGCTGGATTTCGGTATAGACGCCGCTGCCTAGGTCGAACTCGACGCTGCCGCTGCCGCCGCCCGTCACCACGTCGCAGCGTACGCCGGCAGCTTCGAGTCGCGCAATGAAGGTGCCGGTACGATCGGCCGCACGCGCGGCGCCATCGCGCCGTTCGTTCCAGCCGCGCAGATGCTGGATGCCGCCGTGATAGGCCTGCAGCCCGCGCATCGTCAACTGGCCATGCCGCGCAATGCGTTCCACCAGGGTCAGCATCGCGGCCGGGTCGGTGACGCCGCAACGCCCCTGCCCGACATTGACTTCGACAAAGACCCCCAGCCTGCTGCCGGCGGCTTCGGTGGCGGCGGCCAGGGCATCGACCTGCGCGATGTCGTCCACGCAGACGCTCAGCGTGGCATGCCGTGCCAGGTCGGCCAGCAGCGCTGCCTTGGCAGCCCCGGCCACTTCATTGCTGATGTGGATGTCGCGCACGCCGGCGCGCACGAACGGAATCGCCTCGCTGACCTTCTGGCAGCAGATGCCCACCGCACCCCGGGCGATCTGCGCCAGCGCGATATCGGGGCACTTGTGCGCCTTGGCGTGGGGCCGCAGCTTGATGCCGCGCCGGTCGGCGGCGGCCTGCATGCGGTCGACGTTGGTCGCAAAGCGATCCAGGTCCAGGACCAGGGAAGGGGTGTCGATAGTGTCGGCGGACTGGCCCGGCCGCGCGGCCGGTGGCAGATCGAAGGCGATGGACATGGCGATGGAAGAGACGCTGCAGCGGGGTGAAATAGGGCGACCCACAGCGTACCACGGCGTGCGGGATGCTCCGCCTTGCGCTCGGCCGTCGGTCATCTACGATGGGGGGGTGTTCTCGCCATTTGCCTCAGCCAAACTTCCGCCCCAGGGCAAAGGAGTCTCGCCATGATCTTCCCGCGCATCGCCGCTTCCCGCCCTGTGCTTTGCCTGGCCGCCGCGATGGCGCTGGCCAGCCTGCCAGCGATTGCCCATCATGGATGGTCCACCTACGACGAAACCAAGCCGCTCACAGTGACCGGCAAGATCGTGGAGACGCACTATGAGAACCCCCACGCCACGATCCGCGTGGACGTGCAGGGCAGACGCTGGCTGGCCGTGCTGGCGCCGGTGTCGCGCATGGAATCACGCGGCGCCACCGCCGAGAAGGTGGCGGTGGGCAAGCAGGTGACGATGGTCGGCTACGCCAGCAAGGAAAAGCCGGACGAGATGCGCGTGGAGCGCATCACATTCGACGGCGGCCAGATCGTGGAACTGCGCTGACCGATGGCGGATCTCGGCGCCCTGGCCGCCCAGCTTGCAGCCTCGCCGTTCGCGGTATGGCTGCGGGCGTCGGCCTGGGCCTATCCGGCCTGCGAGATGCTGCACCTGGCCGGCATGGCGCTGCTGTTCGGATCCATCGTGGTGGTGGACTTGCGCCTGGCCGGCCTGGGCCGCCAGTTGCCGGTGACGCCGCTGCTGCGGCACGCCTTGCCGGCCACCGTGGCCGGCTTCGTGGTGATCCTGCTGAGCGGCGCGTTGTTGTTCGTGGCCCATGCCGACGACCTGATCGGCAACCGCGCGTTCGTGGTCAAGCTGGGCCTGATCGTGCTGGGACTGGCCAATGCGGCATGGTTCCACGCCGGCCCCTACCGTGCGCTCCATGCCGGAAACAGCGGATGGGAAACATTGCGCCCGCCGCCCCCGGTGGCCCGCACTTGCGCGGTGCTGTCGCTGGTGACGTGGATGCTGGTGATCTGCGCAGGGCGGCTGATCGCCTACGTCTAGCCGACGTGCATGACGCCTGGGAGTGGCGCATGAGACACGTGTCAAGCTTCGAATTTGATGTAACGCAAACGCTGTGTATCGGGGGCCTCAAGGTTCAAGCAAGTGGGACGTTAAGGCTGGGCTGAATCCATACGTGTAGAGCCCCCCGATGAATAACTTGAGTATTCGCCACGGCCTGCTGGCCACGCTCGTGATCTTTGGCCTGATGATCGTATTTGGCGCCGTGCTGGGTGTCAGCCAGTTGAGCGCCAGCAGCGATGCCGCCGAACGGATCCACCTGATTTCGTCGCGGGCGATCCTGCTCAACGACGCCTACAAGGACATGACGCGCGCGCGCTCGGCGCTGACACGCGCATACAGTTCGGCCAAGGCCAGCGGCCAGGTCAACGACGACGCGCTGGCCAGCGCCACCAAGTCCATCGCCAGGTCGAAGGACGAACTCGAACGGTTCGAGAAGGCCGCCGCCTTCCCGGAACAGGATGCCACCACGCGCGACGACATCGTCGCCGCCGGCCGCGCCCACATGGACGTCGTGCAGCGCGGCCTCGATGCGCTGCGCAGCGGAGATCCCGACGGCTACGCGACCATCAACGACAAGGACATCACGTCGTCGGGGGCCAAATACTCGGCCGGCGTGGAGCGATTCCAGCAGTTCGCCGAAAAGCTGAACGAAGAGGCGGCCGGCGATGGCCGGCAGCGCCTGAATCGCGTGATCCTGCTGGTGTGCGTGGGCCTGGCCATGTCCGCCGGCCTGATCGTGGTGGTGCACCTGGCGCTGCGCCGCCTGGTGGTGATGCCGCTGTATCTGGCGCGCGACCTGATCATGCGCGTGGCCGACGGTGACCTGACCATCAAGGTGCCGCAGGCAGGACGCAACGAAATCGGCCAGCTGCTCGATGCCGTGTCGCGCATGCAGGCCGGCCTGACGCAGACCGTGGCCAAGGTGCGCGCGGGCTCCGACGCCGTGACCACCGGCGCGCGCGAGATTGCCGCCGGCAATACGGACCTGTCTTCGCGTACCGAGCAGCAGTCGTCGGCGCTGGAAGAAACGGCGGCCAGCATGGAGCAGCTGACATCGACCGTCGGCAACAACGCCGAAAGCGCCACGCATGCCAGCGCCCTGGCGCGCAACGCGGCTGACCTGGCCGCACGCGGCGGCGAGGTGGTGCGCGGCGTGGTGCATACGATGAGCGAGATCAACACCAGCTCGCAGAAGATCGTCGACATCATTGGCGTGATCGACGGCATCGCGTTCCAGACCAACATCCTGGCGCTGAACGCCGCCGTGGAAGCGGCGCGTGCCGGCGAGCAGGGGCGCGGGTTTGCCGTGGTGGCCGGCGAGGTGCGCAGCCTGGCGCAGCGCAGCGCCAATGCGGCCAAGGAAATCAAGGGCCTGATCGATTCGTCGGTCGACAAGGTGGACGCCGGCAGCCAGCAGGTGGAGCAGGCCGGCAGCACCATCGAAGAGATCGTGGCGGCCGTGAAGCGCCTGGCCGATACCGTCAGCGAGATCTCGGCGGCGTCGATCGAGCAGTCCAGCGGCATCACGCAGGTCAGCGAAGCCGTGTCGCAGATGGAGCAGGTCAACCAGCAGAACGCCGCACTGGTGGAGCAGGCGGCCGCAGCCGCCGATTCGCTGGAATCGCAGGCCAACCAGCTGGCTGCCGCCGTGGCCACGTTCCGGCTGGCCTGATTTCCCGGCTGGCTTGCGTGCCAGCCCCGGGGTGATATCGCACTATCAGCCGGCCAGCTGTTCCTCCACGAACAGCAGCCGGTCATTGCCCCAGTACAGCTTGTCTTCGACGATAAAGCTCGGCGCGCCAAAGATGCCGCGCGCCACGGCGTCGTCGGTCACGCGCTTGAGATCGGCCTTGACCTCCGGGTCGTCCAGCATCGCCAGCGCCTCGCGCGGGTCCAGCCCCGCCGCCACCAGCACCTTGCCGATCTCGACAGGATCGTTCAGGTTCCGGCCTGTTTCCCACATTGCCGTGAAGATGGCTTCCACATACTGGTGGAATGCCGCCTCGCCCTTGCGCTGGTAGCCGATGGCGCCACGCATCAGCGCCAGCGTATTGATCGGAAAGTGCGGATTGAGCCGGAACGGCACGCCATATCGCCGGGCCCAGCAGTCGAGATCGCCGTCCGACCATTGCCGCTTGGCAGGAATCTCCATCGGGCTGTGATTGCCCGTGGCCTTGAACACGCCGCCCAGCAACATCGGCCGCCACACGATGGTGGCGCCGGTGCGTGCGGCCAGCCGTGGCAATTCCTTGTACGCCAGATACGAATAGGGGCTGCCGAAGTCAAAAAAGAATTCCACCTGCCTGGTCATCGCGTGTCTCCGTTGGAATGGGTGATGCTGCGTCGTGGTTGTTGTGTGCTCAGGTGGCTTGCATTGTGACAGGAACTCCGCCGCATCGGCACCCGGCAAATCGGCCTTGACTTTATATCGTACGATATATATCTTACGATACGTCTTACGATATATCGGAGTGAGCAATGCGACACCATTTCAATCGGATGCACGATCACATGGGCCATGGGGGCCCGCACGGCAAGCACCACGGCGGCATGCGCGCCATGATGGCGATGAAGCTGACGGGCATGATGGGTGGCCGGGGCGGCGGCTTCTGGTCGCAGGGCGGCGGCGGCTTTGAAGGCGATGGCGATGGCTTTGACGGCGACAACCTGCGCCGAGGCCGCAAATTCAGCGCCGAGGACCTGCAGTTGCTGCTGCTCTCGCTGCTCGATGAAAAGCCATCGCACGGCTACGAGCTGATCAAGGCGCTCGAAACCCGCACGGGGGGTTTCTACAAGCCGAGCCCCGGGGTGGTGTACCCCGCGCTGACCTTCCTGGAAGACGTGGGCTATGCCACGGTGGACCTGGAAGGCAACAAGAAACGCTACCAGTTGTCGGAGGCGGGCCGCGCCTACCTGGACCAGAACCGCGCGCGGCTGGAGCAGATGGTGGCGCGCCTGCAGCACGTGGCGCGCAAGATGGATTTCATGCGCCGCGCCATGAGCGGCCAGCCCCAGCGCGATGTCGAGGAGGGCGGCTGGGCGCCAGAACTGGTGCAGGCGCGCGGTCGGCTGAAGCAGGCCCTGATGGTGCGCAGCGGCGCCACGGCCGACGAGCAGCGCCGGATTGCCGCCATCCTCGAACGCGCGGCCGACGAGATTGAGCGCGGCACCAACCAGCCGGAGTGAATATGAGCGATACCCGTGACCTGACCGTACAACGCGTGCGTCATCCGCTGAAGATGCGCCTGCTCAAGGTGCTGCGCACCCGGCAGGTGTCCCCGCAACTGCTGCGCGTGACGCTGGGCGGCGAAGACCTGGCCGATTTCGTTTCCGGATCGTTCGACGACCACGTCAAGGTCTTCTTTCCGGAGGCCGGTGCCGACAAGCCCGTGCTGCCGCAGGCAGGCCCGGACGGCATCAAGTTTCCCGAGGATCAGCCGCGCCCCCAGGCGCGCGACTATACGCCGCGCCGCTACGACACGGCCGCCTGCGAGCTGGATATCGAATTCGTGCTGCACGGCGACGGCCCCGCATCGACGTGGGCCGCGCAGGCGCAGCCGGGCCAGCACCTGGGCGTGGGCGGCCCGCGCGGGTCGTTCGTGATTCCGCGTGACTTCGACTGGCACCTGCTGATCGGCGACGACACCGCGCTGCCGGCCATTGGCCGCCGCATCGAGGAACTGGGCCCCGATGCGCGCGTGATCGTCGTGGCCGAGGTGGCCGATGAATCGGCACGCATTCCGCTGGCCACCGGCCCGCACGCCGAGGTGCACTGGATCCATCGCGACGAACATCGCGGCGAAGCCGACGAAGCGGCGTCCGAGGGCAGTCTGCTGACGCCCACGTTGCGCTGGCTGAGCCTGCCCGCCGGCGAGGGTTACGTGTGGGCCGCCGGCGAAGCGGCCGCGATGCGCGAAGTGCGCCAGTACCTGGTGAACGAGCGCGGCATCCACAAGACCCGCATCCGGGCATCGGCCTATTGGAAACGCGGCAACGCAGCCGTTCACGAAACGCTGGACGACTGACCCAAAGTCTGGTTCCCGCGGCGATGCGGCGCGGCTACACTGGCGGCTCGCCCATTGCCACGGACCCTGCCATGCCCTGCCTTCGCCCGTTGTTGTCGATTGCCGTGCTGACCGCTGCTGCCGGACTCACCGCCTGTGCCCCCGATTCGTTCCGCAACTACGAGGCGCGGGGTCTCAACAACTATCTCGACAAGATCCAGGCCGTCTGCGCCAACACGCGGCTGAACAGCCGGCCCCTGGGCGAATGGCTGCGCAGCGGCTCGGACGACAGCGACAGCAACTACGTGTACTGGCTCGACCAGACGTCGCGGCTGTACTACAACCGGATCACGGTGCCGCAGTATCGCGATTCGATCGCGGGCGCATTCGGCGGCAACCAGCCCAACGCCGACGCGCTGGACTGCATCGTGCGCAACCTGCCGCCCGACCGGCCGACCAGCCCGCCCGGCGGCATGTTCTGATTTTTTGCGGCCAGCCCGTTGTGCAAATGCGCGCGGCTGGCTAATATCAGTCCCCAGTGGCCGAGACAACGGCCACGACGTCGCTCGGACGGTTCCGGGCGCTTACGTAAAGGACTCCACCATGACTGCCGAATCCGGCAAGCGCCGTTTTGCGCGCATCGATCGTCTTCCCCCCTACGTCTTCAATATCACCGCCGAGCTCAAGATGGCCGCCCGCCGCCGTGGCGAGGACATCATCGACATGAGCATGGGCAACCCCGACGGCGCCACGCCGCCGCATATCGTGGCCAAGCTCGTGGATGCCGCGCAGCGGCCCGATACGCATGGCTATTCGGCGTCGAAGGGCATCCCGCGCCTGCGCCGCGCGATCTCGCACTGGTACCGCGACCGCTACGACGTGGAGATCGATCCGGACAAGGAGGCCATTGTCACGATCGGCTCGAAGGAAGGGCTGGCGCACCTGATGCTGGCCACGCTGGACCGTGGCGACACGGTGCTGGTACCCGATCCGAGCTACCCGATCCATATCTACGGCGCGGTGATTGCCGGCGCCGATATCCGCTCGGTGCCGCTGACGCCGGACATCGACTTCTTTGCCGAACTCGAACGCGCGATTCGGGGCAGCTATCCGAAGCCGAAGATGATCGTGCTCGGCTTCCCGTCGAACCCGACCGCGGCCTGCGTGGAGCTGGACTTCTTCGAGCGCGTGATCGCGCTGGCGCGCAAGCACGACATCTTCGTCGTGCATGACCTGGCCTATGCCGACATCGTGTTCGATGGCTGGAAAGCGCCGTCGATCATGCAGGTGCCCGGTGCCAAGGACATCGCCGTGGAGTTCTTCACGCTGTCGAAGAGCTACAACATGGCGGGCTGGCGCATCGGCTTCATGGTGGGCAATCCGGATCTGGTGGCCGCGCTGACACGCATCAAGAGCTATCACGACTACGGCACGTTCACGCCGCTGCAGGTGGCCGCCATTGCCGCGCTGGAGGGCGACCAGCAGTGTGTGAAGGAGATCGCGGCTCAGTACCAGGCGCGCCGTGACGTGCTGGCGCGCGGGCTGATCGAAGCTGGCTGGCAGGTCGATATTCCGAAGGCGTCGATGTATATCTGGGCCCGGATCCCCGAGCCATATCGCGCGCTGGGGTCGCTGGAATTCTCGAAGCAGCTGCTGGCCAAGGCCAAGGTGTCAGTATCGCCGGGCATCGGCTTCGGCGACTTCGGCGACGAGTACGTGCGCTTTGCCCTGATAGAGAACGAATCGCGAATCCGCCAGGCCGTGCGCGGCATCAAGGCGATGTTCCGCGCCGACGGGCTGGTCAAGCCGGCGGTGGCCTGAGACGTTCGCGCGGACAGCGCCGGCGTATCTGGTATAAGTCCCCCACAACATCGAAGCCGATCCCCGCGGGCGCGGGGAGGTCGGCCCAGCAGGGAGACCAGATGGAATTGCGCCAGCTTCAGTATTTCGTGCGGGTGGTCGAACTCGGCAGCATGAGCCGTGCTGCGCTAGAGCTCGACATGGTGCAATCGGCCGTCAGCCAGCAGATCAGCCGCCTGGAGAGCGAACTCTCCACCCGCCTGCTGCGCCGCACGCCGCAGGGCGTGACGCCCACCGAAGCCGGCCTGGCCTTTTTCCATGAAGCCCAGCTTACGCTGCGCCATGCCGAGCAGGCGCGCCGTGCCGCGCATCAGGCACGGCTGTCCGGCGCCGTGAGCGTGGGCCTGGCGCCAACCACGGCGTCGGTGATTGGCGTGCCGCTGATCCGGGCGATGCGCGAGCGTTATCCCGACGTCCGGCTGCATATCGTGGAAAGCCTGTCCGGCCACCTCACTGCGATGCTCAACGCGCGCCAGCTTGACCTGGCCGTGCTGTTCGGCACCCACGCCGCCCGCCGCTGGACCGTGATGCCGCTCCTGGAGGAAACGCTGTTCCTGATCCAGTCGCGCCAGGCGCTGCCGCAGGGCAAGGCCGACCCCCCCACGCAGCGGACGATGGCTGATCTGGCCGACGTGCCGCTGATCATGCCAAGCAGCGTCCACGGCCTGCGCAGCACGCTCGACGCCGCCTTCGCGCGCGCCAAGGTGACGCCCCGCGTGATCCAGGAGGTTGACTCGCTGGCCATGCTGATGGATGCCGTGGACATGGGCTTCGGCGCCACGCTGCAGCCGTGGGCGGCGGTAGGCCGCTATCCCGACGCGCAAACGCGCTTCCACCTGGCACAGATCGACGACCCGCAGGCGGGACGCCAGAACCTGCTGTGCAGCCTGTCCGACGACGAACTGTCGCCCGCCGCGCTGGCCTTGCGCGTGGTGCTGGCCGATACCGCACGCGGCCTGGTGCGTTCGGGCGAATGGCGCGGGGCGCGGTTGCTGGAAGGCTAGGCCCGTCATGTGACGGCGGGTCCCGCTCGCGCGGGCTGGCGGCTTCGCGCGGTGTCCCCCCACTTTGGAAGGGCCGGAATCCCGTTCAGTTGATCCCACAACCCACCGTTAGCTGATGACTGGAGAGGCCGAGGATACGGCTCGAACGGGAAACTTCGCGGACCCCACATCATGCCCAGCCAATGAATTCAGAGATCGGGAGGTAACGCCAATGCAAGGTTTTCAACGAATGACCGTCTTCCAGCGCATCATGTCAGCCTTCGCGGTGGTGCTGGCGATGACATGCGGAATGGGCGGCTTCGCGCTGTACGAACTGGGGCGTGTGGGCGATGCCACGCGGGATATCAAGGACAACTGGATGCCGTCGGTGCGCCATTCCCTTGAGATGAAGAGCCAGTTGAATGCCTATCGCACGTCGGAGTTGCAGCATGTGCTGTCCGCGTCGGAAGAGGAATTCCGCCGGTACGAGGCCCTGATGGGCAAGCAGCTCGATGCCTTCCGTGACGCCGAGAAGATCTTCGCCAGCCTGCTTTCCACGGAAGCCGAGCGGCTGACGCATCGCGAGATGACGGCGCTGATGACGCAGTACCTGGCCGTTCATGACAAGCTGCTGGCGCTGTCGCGCAGCGGCGACCGCCAGGGTGCGGTGGCCATGTTGCGTGGCGAATCGTTCCAGGTGCGCAGCCAGCTGGAAGCCAGTATCGACCAGGCGGTCAAACTCAACGTGACCGGTTCGGAAGCCAGCGGCGCGCATGTCGAGCAGGTCTTTGCGTCGGCGCGCAACATGATGATTGGCGCGCTGCTGACGATGGCGGTGCTGGTGGTTGCGCTGGCGCTGGTGCTGGCGCGCGGCCTGGTGCGTCAGCTTGGCGGCGAGCCGGCCTACGCGGCCCAGGTGGCCGGCGAGGTGGCGGCCGGCAATCTGGCGCTGGAAGTCGTGCTGCAGCCGGGCGATACGTCCAGCATGCTGCACGCGATGAATCGCATGCGCCTGACGCTGGCCGATATCGTCCGCCACATCAAGGCGTCCAGCGAGGCCGTGGCTACCGCATCGGGGCAGATCGCCCAGGGCAACGTGGATCTGTCGCAGCGCACCGAGGAACAGGCGTCCGCGCTGGAACAGACCGCGGCCAGCATCGAGGAACTGGCCGTCACGGTCAGGCAGAACGCCGACAACGCGGGGCATGCCGACAAGCTGGCGCAAAGCGCATCGTCGCTGGCCGAGAAGGGCGGCCAGGTAGTGGGCGACGTGGTCAGCACCATGGGCGATATCTCGAAAAGCTCGGGCCGCATCGTCGATATCATCAGCGTGATCGAAGGCATCGCGTTCCAGACCAATATCCTGGCGCTGAACGCCGCCGTGGAAGCGGCGCGTGCCGGCGAGCAGGGGCGCGGGTTCGCCGTGGTGGCCGGCGAGGTGCGCACGCTGGCCCAGCGTAGTGCGGCGGCCGCCAAGGAAATCAAGGAGCTGATCGAAGGCTCGGTCAGCAAGGTGCAGGAGGGCTCCACGCTGGTCGATAGCGCCGGGCAGACCATGCACGAGATCGTCGAAGCCGTGCGGCAGGTATCGCAACTGGTGGCCGATATCTCGGCGGCCTCGACGGAACAGACCAGCGGTATCGAGCAGGTGAACGCGGCGGTGACGCAGATCGACGATTTGACCCAGCAGAACGCAGCGCTGGTGGAAGAGGCGGCGGCTGCGGCCACCGCGCTTGACGAACAGAGCCGCAGCCTGCTGTCGTCGGTGTCGGTGTTCAGGCTGTCCGACCGGCGTGGGCTGGCGCGCAGCGGTGGCGTCTCCGATTTCAGCCGGGGCGGGGCGCCCGCGCTAGCCTGATCGACAGCCGAGATAGCCCGTACGGAGCAAGCCGGAGCCAGTCTCCGGCTTTTTCACGTTCCGCCGCCCGGGGCCTGGCCGGTAATCCTTACACGGCTTGCGCGTTTCTGGCCGGGCGCGGCATAGTCCGGCGCAGGGCTACCAGAATGTGGCCGCATAGCCCACCAGAATCAGCGCGAGGGCGATCAGGAATATCGGGTGCGTCCACGTATAGCGGCGGTTTCCACGCAGTTTCTGCATCTTTTCTTCGCGGTCCTGCACGTCGCCTTGCTGCATGGGTGTCCTCCTCGAAGTCCGGGGCCCGATGGGCCGACAAGGTGGGGGGTGTGCAGGATGCGTGCCATGCGGCCTGCCGGCCGTGTTGGCCACGATGCCAGACATCGGCCCCCAGGCTTGGCACAATGGCAAGCTTCGCCCGCGCCGTCGCCCACTGGCGATGGCTCGCGCGCCCCCGCACAGGAGAGATGACTGCATGACGGTGCCCGATATGTCCGCCTCGCCAGATCCGTCCGCTTCGCCCGACTCGCCCGACTCGCCCGATTCATCCGGCAAGCCCGCTCGTCCGCCCGCCGTCGGCCTCGGCAGCGCGGCGCGCGACCTCTATCGTGCGCTCTGGCGCCATGCGCATGGCGTGCGGGGCCAGATGCTTGGTGCGGCCGGGCTGTTGTCGGCGGCGCAGTTGCTGCGGCTGACCATGCCCTGGCTGGCCGCGCAGGCGATCAACGCGCTGCAGCAGGGCCAGATGGAGGTGGCCGGCCGCTGGATTGTCTACCTGATCGGCATCTACCTGTTGTCGTGGCTCTTGCACGGCCCGGGCCGGGTGCTGGAGCGCAATGTGGGGGTGAGGGTACGCGAACGGCTGTCCGACCAACTTTACGCGCGCATTGCGTCGGCGCCGCTGGCGTGGCGCGATGGCCGGCACTCGGGCGAACTGCAGCACCGCGTGGTGCAGTCCAGCCGCGCGCTATCGGACTTCGCGCAGAACCAGTTCGGCTACTTGCAGAGCGCGTTCAATTTCGTGGGGCCGATTGTCGCGCTGGCGCTGCTGTCGCGCACCAGCGGCGTGATCGCGGTCACCGGCTACGTGGTCATCGCGCTGATCATCCTGCGATTCGACCGCACGCTGATGCAGCTGGCTCGTGCAGAGAACGACGCTGAGCGCCGCTATGCCGCCGCGCTGCTCGATTTTGTCGGCAATGCCGGCACCGTGATCGGGCTGCGGCTCCAGGCCGCGTCACGCAAGCTGCTCGGCCATCGCATGGCGGCAGTGATGGCGCCGCTGCGGCGCGCGGTGGTGGTCAACGAAGGCAAATGGTTTGCCGTCGATCTGCTTGGCATGGGGCTGACCTGGGTCCTGGTGGTGGTGTATGTGCTACAGGCGCGGCAGCCGGGCCAGGCCGTGCTGTTGGGCACGGTCTTCATGATCTACCAGTATGCGCAGCAGGCCGCCACCGTGGTGGGCGCAATGGCCTCCAACTTCCAGAGCTTCGCGCGCATGCATACGGACTACGGCAGCGCCGAGCCGATCTGGGCGACGCCGGGCGACCCGGACGCGGCGGTGCCCGCCGTGATACCCGACGCCCCGTGGCAGACGCTGGAACTGCGCGGCGCCACGTGGCGCTACCCCGACGATGCGCGCGGCGGGCTGCACGGTATCGACCTGAAGCTGCGGCGCGGTGCGCGCGTTGCGTTGGTCGGGCCCAGCGGCGGCGGCAAGAGCACGCTGCTACGCGCGCTGGCGGGTCTCTATCGCCCGCAGCACGGCGAACTGCGCCGCGACGGCATGGCCGAGGACTGGATCGAACTGCGCGCGCTGGCCACGCTGATTCCGCAGGAGGCGGAGGTGTTCGAGGCCAGCGTGGAAGAAAACCTGACCTTCGGCGAGCCCGCCGATGCGGCGGCGCTGCAGGCCGCCGTGCATACGGGCGTGTTCGATGAGGTGCTGCAGCGCCTGCCCGACGGGCTGGCCAGTCCGCTCAGCGAGCGCGGGGCCAATCTGTCCGGCGGCCAGCGGCAACGGTTGGCCTTGGCGCGCGGCGCACTGGCCGCGCAGGGCAGTTCGCTGTTGCTGCTCGACGAGCCGACCAGTGCGCTGGACCCGCAGGCCGAAGGCCGCGTGTTCGACCGCATGTTCGCGGCGTTCCCGTCTGCCTGCATCGTCGCCTCGGTGCATCGGCCGAGCCTGCTGGCCCGGTTCGACACCATTGTCGTGGTGGAAGCCGGCCGTGTGGTGGACGCCGGACCTCGCGACGAGGTGCTGGCACGGCGCGGCGACTGAGCGTGCGGCGCCGGCCGCCAGTGGCGGCCGGCACGGTGCCATTACATCAGCGAGTCGGTCGAGTAGGCGACGCCATCGCGCCCGGGGTCCGCGCCGCCGCGCAGCGTGGTGCCGTCGATATGCACCGCATGGACCCATCCGATCGTGTAGTTGTACGGATTGCGGATCACCTCGTAGCCCTGCTGTTCGAGCTGCCGGCAGACTGCGCGCGGAATGCGGTTGCAGACGTCGATGGCATTGCTGGTCGACGAGAAGCGCGGCGCAGACACGGCGTCCTGGATCGGCATGCCGTGGTCCACCGCGTTCAGGATGACCTGCAGCACGCCCATGGCGATCTGCGTGCCGCCCGGTGCGCCGAGCACGATTTCCGGCCGGTTGTCGCGGAACACGATGGTAGGGCACGACGACGTGAAACGGCGCTTGCCCGGTGCGATGCTGCCCGCGCGGCCGGGCCGGGGGTCGAACACGCCCATGCACCCGTTATACATGAAGCCCAGGCCCGGCGTGATGGCGCCCGACGGCATGGCCAGCGAATGGGTCAGCGACACGCAGTTGCCGTCGCCATCCACCACCGACAGGTGCGTGGTATCGCGCGGCACCGCGTGTCCCGGGTTCACGCGCGTGACGGACACCTTCTCGTGCGCACGCACGGCGGCGGCGGTCTGCGCGGCGCGCTCGGCGGACAGCAGGCGTTCCAGCGGAATGTCGACGAAGGCCGGGTCGCCCAGATACATGTCCTTGTCCACGGTGGCCTGCTTCATGACTTCGCAGACGATGCGCAGGTATTCGGGCGAGTTGTGCGGCATCGCGCCCAGGTCGAACTGCTCCAGTGCGTGCAGCATTTCCAGCAGCATCGCGCCGCCGCCGGGGGGCTGGTTGGTGGCGATGACCCGGTCGCGATAGCGGCCGAACAGCGGCTTCTGGCGGATCACGCGGTAGCCGGCCAGGTCCTGGCGGCTCAGCAGGCCGCCGTTGGCCTGCATGTCGGCGACGATGGCATCGGCGATCGACCCCCGGTAGAAGGCATCGGCGCCATCGCGGGCAATCACGCCAAGCACATCGGCCATGTCGGCGTTGACGATGGGCGCGCCGATGGGCCGGGGCCAGCCGTCTTCGCGGCAGTAGACGCGGCGGCCCGATTCGCTGAAGGCCAGCCGCTCGCGGTTGCTGGCGCGACCCAGCGTGGCTTCATCCATCCAGAACGCATGCATGCCGGGGCGCACGAAATAGCCGTCGCGTGCCCAGGCGATGGCCGGTGCCACCACTTCGCGCCACGGCAGGCGGCCGTGGGCGGCGTGCATCGCCTCCAGGCCGCGCAGCGTGCCGGGCGTGGCAATCGACTGATAGCCGATGTCGTTGAGCCGGTCCTTGATGAAGAAGCCGAAGCCGTCGCGTGCCTCGCCTTCGAGCAGGTCGGCCCACATGTCGGGGCGCGCGCTGGCCGGGGCGGTGGCGTGGAAGTCGAAATACTCGTGTGCGCCGGCATCGCGCATGTAGACCGCGCCGGTGCCGAAGCCCGCGATGCCGCACATCAGCGGATCGACCACGGTCTGCGCCAGCGCGCAGGCCACGGCGGCGTCCACCGCGTTGCCGCCGGCCTTCAGGATCTCGACGCCCGACTCGGCCGCTTCCGGCTGCGGGCAGACCACCATTCCAGGATTTGTCATGGGATGGTCCTCACCGGGATTGGAAGTCGACGGAACCGAGCGCTTCCTGCACCTTGGCGGTGTCGCGCACGGTCATCTGCATCAGCATGCCGGACGGGCCCGGCATGGGCACCACCTGCATGGTCTTGAGCTTGTCTAGCGTGCCCTTGTCGGCCAGGAAGACCTGCGAGGCAGCGTGCAGGCGTTTCACGACATCAGGCGACGTGCCGGCCTTGGCGGCCACGCCCATCCAGCCCAGGTCGTCCAGCCCGGACAGGCCAAGCTCGGAGGCGGTGGGCACGTCCGGCAGGTCGGGCAGCCGCTTTGGCGCGAACAGCACCAGCGGCACCAGCTTGCCGGCGCGAATCTGCGGCATGGCCGTGCTCAGCACCGGCGCCATCACCTGGGTCTGGCCGCCAACGGTGGCCACCACGCCATCGGGCTCGCCCTTGTACGGCACGTGCGTCATGCGGATGTTCTGGTTCTTCTGGAACAGCTCCACCACCAGGTGGGTGGAATTGCCGTTGCCCGACGACGCGAAATTGATCTTGCCCGGTTTGGCGCGGGCGGCCGCGACCAGGTCGGCCAGCGAGTGGAAGCCGGTTTGCGGATTGGCCACCAGCACGAACGGCACCGTGGTCAGCACCGACACGGGGGTGAAGTCGGTTTCGGGCTTGTACGACAGCGGGGCATAGGCGAACTTGTTCAGCACCATCTGCGAGACGCCGGCCAGGAACAGCGTGCATCCATCGGCAGGTTGGGACAGCACGTACTTGGCCGCGATCACGCCACCGGCGCCGGCCTTGTTTTCCACGAGCACGGTGGTGCCCAGTTCCTTCGAGGCCCTCTCGGCCCACATGCGCGCGAGCGTATCGGTGCTGCCGCCGGCCTGCTGCGACACCACCAGCTTGATCGGCCGCGTGTTCCCCGCTTCGCCGCAGGCCCAGCCCGTTGCCGATGCACCCACTGCGAGCATCCCGGCCAGCAGTTTCCCCATGATGGAGATTTTTCTCATGTCGTGTCCTTCTTGATCAGTGGTTCCATGGATTGTTCCGCGGCCGCAGAAGCGTCAATATTGGCGCGGGATGCGCGGAACGGCCAATGAAATGTTCCGAACCTTGTATGAGTATTTATTCATGTTTCAGTCGCCGGACACCGTGGCGTGGGCGCGCCGGTTGCGGATGCGTCACCTGGAATCGTTCCTGGTGCTCCATGAGGCGGGGACGCTGACGCTGGCCGCCCAGCGGCTGCATATGACCCAGTCGGCCATGTCGCACTGGCTTGGCGAGATGGAGGATCTGGTCGGCACGAAGCTGGTGCTGCGCGGCAAGCGGATGAAGCTGACTGCCGCTGGCGAGGCCGTGCGCAAGCTGGCGCTACGCGTGCTGGGCGAGGTGGGCCGGACCAACGCGGAACTGCTGTCGCTGGCCAAGGGCGACGTGGCGCGCCTGCACATCGGCAGCGTGACGGCCGGTATCGCCCATCTGATTCCGCGCGCGGTGCTGGCCTTCCAGGCGCGCCACGCCGATGTGTCGTTCCAGGTGACCGAAGGCGTGTTCAACGCGCTGCTGAGCGGGCTCGAGGAGCGCGAGTACGACCTGGTGGTGGGCTCGATCGACGCGCGCGCCTATGGGCAGCATCTGGAGCACGAGGTGCTGTTCGCCGACGACATCGCCATCGTGGTGGGACCTGGCCATCCGCTGGCCGCGGCGCGCAGCGTAAGCTGGACCGACGTGTTCGGCTACCCGTGGCTGATGCCGCCACGCGACACGCTGATGCGGGTGCGGCTGGAAAACACCTTGCTGGAACGCGGCGGCGCCGGCATCAAGCCAAAGATCGAAACCGGGTCGATCGTGGTGCTGGAATCGGTGGTGCGCGGCAGCGACCATGTCGGCGTCTGCTCCGCGGCGATGGCGGCCCATCTGCAGAGCCGCGGCCTTGTCGCTATTCTGCCGCTGGCCGATGTGGGATCGTTCGGGCCGGTGGGCGCAGTGTGGCGCCGGGGCGGTGCCGACGAGATGCTGCTCGACTTCGTGTCACTGCTTCGCAGCGAGGCCCGGTTGCTGGGCCGATAATGCGTCGGCGCTGGCGCCTCTCAGGTTGCCCAGGGGGTTGACGCCTTTCCAGGTGCCCGTGGCGATGGCATCCAGGATGAGCTGCAGCAGCGCATCTTCCACCGTCTTGCACGCCAGGCCAAGCCGCGCGGCGCCCGCCACGCACAGGAACACGCGGCGCACCAGCGACGAATCGGAGATCGGCACGCACGCGAACGCATGCGGCGGTTCGGTGGCCAGCGCGCTCCAGGGCAGGATGGTCCACCCCATGCCGGCGCTGACCGCCGACAACAGCACCGACACCGCGCTGGTTTCGGCCACGAGCTTCAGTTCGAGCCCGGCGGCGACGAACGCGCGGTCCGTCAGCACCCGCACCGAATTGGGAAAGCTCGGCAGCAGCAGCGGCAGCGCGGCCATCTCGGCCAGCGTCAGCGCCGTGTCGCGCTGCGCCGAGGCAGGCCCAACGGCCATCAGGTCTTCGTCCAGCAACGGCACGAGATGCATGTTCGGACGCTGCTGGGCGTCCATGGCGATGCACAGGTCGAGCTTTTGCGCCGTGACGAGTTCGGCCAGGTCGGCACTGCTGCCTTCCACGATCTCGACGGTCACGTCCGGCACGTTGCGGGTGACGAACTGCAGCAGCGGTACGGCCAGCACGCGCGACGTGCTGGTGGGCAGGCCTACCCTGACGTGGCCTGACGGCACATCGCGGCCATGGCGTACGGCCGCATGCGCTTCCTCCATCTGGCGCAGCACCATCTTGGCGTGCCGGTACAGGATCTGGCCGGTCTCGGTGGGCCGGGCGCCAAACGGCCCGCGCACCAGCAGCCTGGCGCCCAGTTCGGACTCCAGGTTGACCACGTGCTGGCTCAGCGACGGCTGGGCAATATGCAGCGCATCGGCCGCGGCGGTAATGCTCTCGAGTTCGACGATGCGCGCGAAATAGCGAAGCTGCCGGAAATCCATGACTGCGGAAAGCTGGGGACGGATGCCCACTCTAGCACTTCACGTGCCCGGGCAGGCATCGTCCCGCCGTCAACGGCCGCTTGCCTGCGCCGCCACGGGCACGTCGATATGGCAGCCGCCGCTACCCAGACCCAGGGTCAGCCGCGGCGGTCGGCCGTGGGGCACTTGCGGAAAGTGGCCACGGTCGGCACCCGCGATGGACACGCGCAGACGGCTGCCGGCGGCCAGCGTCCATGCCACCGGCAGCAGCGCGAAGTCCAGCGCGACGGGTGCGCCCGGCGTCAGCCGTTCGGCGTCTGCCAGGCGGTGCGCGCGGTAGGGCCAGCTGGTGCGGTACTCGGGCGGGCACGGCTCGGTCTTGCGGTGCGACGCACGCAGCATGCCCTCGGTGATATAGCGCACCGTGCCATCGGCTTCCACTTCCGACAGATAGACGAATACCGCCGCGTCGGGCTGCGACGAGGACACCCGCAGATGGGCCACGACGTGGCCCGCAATCGCCATCGGCGATGGCAGTGGCGCCGAGTCGAAATGGGGCAGCGCTGCCTCATGCTCGCCCCAGTCCGCGTAGTAGTCCTCGATATTGGCGGCGCCCAGCCGCTCGTAGCGCGTCTGGCGGCCGGTGGTCCAGTCGAAGCGCACCTGCGTCGTGGTCGCAGCGGACCCGGCCTGTGGTGTGGTCGACAGCGCGCCGTCGTCGGTCAGGTACAGCCGGGTGCTGGCCGGGGCGGGCGGCCAGACGTCGGCCGGCTGCCAGTGGTCGTCATGGATGCTGTGGTAATGCACGCGGGCTTCGCGTTCCAGGCCGGTGGGCAGGCCAAGCAGGTGATGGTCGAAGAAGCGCAGCACTTCGCCCAGCAAGGGGAAATCCGATGCGGCGCGTTCGCGCCACGGCGACACGTTGGTGCGCGCACCGTGGTCCCACGGACCCAGCAGCAGGCGGCTGTCGTGGGACGGCAGCGAGAGGAAGCGCGTGATGGCGCCATTGGCATAGCCGCCGCCGTCGTACCAGCCCGAGATCGAATACACGGCGACGTCAGGCGCGATGCCGTCCAGATAGCGGTAAGGGCTGCAACTGCCGGAATCGAGCGATGGGTCGTGGAAGGCCGCGCCATCGCGGTAGGCGAACTCGGGCGCCAGGTCGGCCAGCGTGAAGTTGTTGCGGTGCTCGGCGACGGCGGCCGCCACCAGTGCGCCTTCGGTGTCCTCGTCGGTACGCTCGGGGCCCTCGAAGGTGGGATCGTTGAAGTAGGGGAAGCCAGCGACCAGGTCGCGACGGTCCTGGTCGAGCGCGAGCATCAGTTCGTCATAGGCTTCCACCCACACCTTGGACAGCATGCCGCCGGGGTACAGCTGTTCGCTGTAGATGTCGGACACCGAGAACAGCGGCGCAATGGCCTTCACTGCGGGATGGCCGGTGCTGGCCAGGAAGCAGGCCGCCGCGCCCAGGTACGAGATGCCGGTGGAGCCGATTTTGCCGTTCGACCATGGCTGGCTGGCGATCCATTCGGCCACTTCGTAGTAGTCGTCGCGCTCGGTGGGCGACCGCAGCGCATCGCGCGTGCCGAAGCTGGCGCCGGTGCCGCGTACATCGACCACGACCACCGCGTAGCCCTTGGGCACGAAGGCATCGCGGTACTTGGCGCCATTCGGGCTCGGCTCGGCACCCGCGCGGGAAAGCCTGAAACGTCGGTAGTACGGCGTGAAGATCACCACGGTGGGGAAGGCTTGCGGCGCGGCGGTGCCGGGCAACGGCTGCGGCAGGTAGACGTCGGCGGCCAGGCGGCAGCCGTCGCGCATGGGCAGATAGCAGGATGCTGGCCGGGCCGGTACGGAGAAGGTGGACGGACGGCTTGCCAGATAGGCGGACGGCGGCGTCAGCCACGCGTTGCCACGGGTATCGATGTCGGACATGACGGGTGTACTTGTGCAGAAGGGCCTGGAGAACGGCCCCATGGTACGGAGCCGTCGCGGGGTTGCGGAAAGACGAAATTCCGATCCGGTCATAGGTCGGCCCTATGACCGGCCGCGTTGCCACGGCCCGATCCGCGGAAAAACCTGCGTGCCGCGCACAAGGCCGGTGCGCGCCGCGCCGATGCTGCGTTGCAATGGTGCGCATGGACCCCATGGCTGGGCAGGCGCCTCAGGGTTTCCCCTGGGCATAGCTCCGGCCTATGTTGGCATCGACAATCCGTATTGGTCTCGGATCGCGCAGATCCCTACCATCGTCATGAAAATTTCGTGACTGGCTTCGATTCAATTGGAGAGTATTGATGTACCGACGTTTGATGGCTTGCGCGTTCATCGCCTCGGCGGTGCTGTGCCATGGCGCTGTACAGGCGCAGGATGCGTATCCGGGCCGGCCGATCCGGATGATCGTGCCGCAGTCGGCGGGTTCCGGCGGCGACGTGGTGGCGAGGCTGCTCAGTGACCGGCTGTCGCAAGACCTGGGGCAATCCATCGTCGTGGACAACCGTCCCGGCGCGAACGGCATCGTGGCAACGAGCACCGTGGCCAAGGCGGCACCGGACGGCTACACGGTACTGCTGACGGGCGTATCGCAGATCAGCTTCAACCCGCACCTGTACGCGTCGCTGCCGTACAACCCGCAGAAGGACTACACGTTCATCGCGCCCGTGGTCGATACGCCGTTCGTGATCGTGGCCAGCAAGGCCAGCGGCATCACGTCGATGCAGAGCTTCATCGACAAGGCCAAGCACAAGCCGGGCGGCCTGACGTTCAGCAGCGCAGGCGTGGGCAATTCGACGCACCTGGCCATGGAGGTGGTGGCGGACAAGCTGGGCCTCAAAATGACTCACGTGGCCTACAAGGGCTCCGGCCCGGCGCTGACTGGCGTGGTGACGGGCGAGGTGGACGCGATGGTGAGCGTGCTGGGTGCCGCGTTGCCGCAGGTAACCGGCGGTACGGTGGTGCCGGTGGCCATTGTCGGGCCGCAGCGCGTGAAAGAACTGCCCAACGTGCCGACGCTCAAGGAGTCCGGCATCGACGTGCCGCTGATGCCTAGCTGGTACGCGCTGGTGGGCCCGGCGGGTCTGGATCCGAAGATCGTGGCGCGGCTCAACGGCGCCGTGCAGGCGGCGCTGGCCGACCCGCAGATCAAGGCCAGGCTGGCATCGCTCTACCTGTTCCCGGTGGTGGGCAGTGCCGATGCCATCAAGCAGCGTGCGTCGTCGGAGTCGAAGGTCTGGGGCGACTTCATCCGCAAGCGCGGTATCCAGGCGTCGTGATGGCGGCCTGCTGGCAAGCGGCAGGACGGCCAGTTCATCAGGACAGGATCATGATGATCACCATCCCCCAGATGGTCAGCAGCGTGTTGCCTACCGCGTACGTCACGGTGTAGCCGAGGCCAGGCACCTGGCTCTTGGCCGCTTCGCACACCATCCCCAGCGCCGCCGTGGTGGTTCGCGCACCGGCGCAGATGCCCAGGATCAGGGCCGGGTGAAAGCGGAACACGAATTTTGCCAGGAACATGCCGATGATCAGCGGCACGGCGGTGGCAAAGATGCCCCATAGGAACAGGCTCACGCCGAGCTTCTGCAGCCCGGCGATAAAGCCCGGCCCGGCCGAGATGCCGACCACGGCGATAAAGACGTTCAGGCCGACCGAGTTCATGAACCAGAGCGTCGGCTCGGGAATGCGTCCGAACGTGGGATGGATGGCGCGGAACCAGCCGAAGATGATGCCGGCGATCAGCGAACCGCCCGCCGTGGAAATCGTCAATGGAATGCCGGCCACGTGGATCACGATGGCACCGATCAGCGCGCCGACCGTGATGGCCAGCGAGACGAAGGCGACGTCGGTGACGGTGGTGGGGCGATCCACATAGCCCAGCTGCTTGGCGGTGGCGTTGATGTCCTGCGTGCGGCCCACCAGCGTGATCACGTCCCCGCGATACAGCTGGGTCTTGGGCAGCACCGGAATCACGGTCTCGGTCGGGCCGCGCTTGATCTTCTTGAGGAACACCCCGCGCGCGCCGGGCCAGCGCGCCAGTTCCTGCAGCGGCTTGCCGTCGACTTCCTTGTTGGTGATGTAGATGTCGACGCCTTCAGTGTGGATGTTGAGCAGTTCCGCATCCTCCACCTCACGGCCGCTGGGGCCCAGCCGCGCAATCAGCTGGTCGCGCTTGCCGCCAATGGCCACCACGTCGCCCCCTTCGATCAGCGTGTGCTGGTCTACCTCGATGATCTTGCCGCCGCGCCGGATGCGTTCGATGAAGGCGCGCACACCGTCGCGCGTGCCGGCTTCGAGATCGCCCACGGACCGGCCGATGAACGGGCTGTCGGGGGCCACGGCGTAGGCGCGCACCTCGAACTCGTGCCATTCGGTGCCGGCGCCGCCGGCCGACCCGGCCCCCAGCATCTGCTCGTACTCCTTGCAGGCGGCCACCAGATCGATGCCCAGCAGCCTGGGCCCGATCTGGGCCAGGATGATGGCCGATCCCACGGTGCCGAAGATGTACGTGACCGCATAGGCAATCGGCATGCCGTCCAGCAGCATCTTGGTTTCTTCCGGCGGGCGCCCGAGCCGGTTGATGGCGTCGGTGGCAAGGCCCATCGACGCCGAGATGGTTTGCGATCCGGCGAACAGCCCCGCCGCCGAGCCCAGGTCGTACCCGGCGACCATGGCGGCCACCACGGATGCACCGAGCGACAGCACCGCCAGGATGGCCGCGAAGATCGCCTGCGGCACGCCATCCTTGGCGATGCCGCGCACGAATTGCGGACCCACCCCGTAGCCCACCGCGAACAGGAACATCAGGAAGAAGACCGATTTCACGTTCGCGGAGATCTTGACGCCGAGGATGCCGATGACGATGGCGACCAGCAGCGTCGATGTCACGGCCCCAAGGCTGAACCCCTTGAAGCTCTTGCCGCCCACCCAGTAGCCAATACCGAGCGCCAGGAAGATGGCGATCTCCGGATAGGCCTTGAGCGTATCAACGAACCACGTCATGGTGATGCCTCCTTGTCGGACCTCGGCGTTTGCGGCGAGACTGGATGGGCGTGGCGACCGCGCCTACCTCTTCTTCGAGCCGTTCTCCTTGCCGCCGCCGTTCTCGCGATAGCGCTCCAGATACTCATCGCGCAGCTTGCGCACCGAGCGGCCAATCTTGACGTAGTCCTCTTCGTTGAGGTTCGCCAGCGACACGCGGCCGGACGGATGCCGGGTGCCAAAGCCGCCGCCGGGCAGCAGCACCACGCCGGCCTCCTCGGCCAGCCTGAACAGCAGTTCGTGCGGCTGGATCGACTCGAGCAGCCACTTGACGAACTCGGGCCCCACCTCGCGGCTCATCTGTTCGACGTCGAGCAGGGTGTAGTAGTCCACGACGTTCTCGTCCACCTCGCCCAGCGGCGTACCCATGCCCCGGTACAGCGCGGCCTTGCGGCTCCGGATCAGTCGTTTCATGGCCTTCTTGTAGCTTTCGTCGGTGTCCATGAGCGAGAACAGCGAGAACAGCACCATCTGCACCTGCTGGGGTGTGGAGAGGCCCGCCGTGTGATTGAGCGCGACGGTGCGGCTGTCGGCCACGATGCGGTCGATGAACTGCAGCTTCTCGGGTTCGGTGGTGATGGACGCGTAGCGCTTGTTCAGGCCGGCGCGCTCGTCCTTGGGCAGGTCGGCCAGCTTTTCGTCGAACAGGTTCGACTTGTGCGTGGCAATCACGCCCAGACGCCATCCCGTGGCCCCGAAATACTTCGAGTACGAATAGACCAGGATGGTGTTGCGCGGGCACATGGCGAACAGCGACACGAAGTTGTCGGCGAACGTGCCATAGACATCGTCGGTCAGGATGATCAGGTCCGGACGCTCCTTGACGATCTCGGCGATGTATTGCAGGCTCTCGTCGCTGACCTTGACCGATGGCGGATTGCTGGGGTTGACGAGGAAGAATGCCTTGACCTTCGGGTCACGCAGCTTGTCGAGTTCCTTTTTCGGGTATTGCCAGCCATCGGCCGGATCGGCGTCGATCGACAATTCGGTCAGGTGGTATTCGGCCAGTTCCGGAATTTCGATATAGGGCGTGAAGATCGGCATGCCCAGCGCAATCGTGTCGCCGGCCTTGAGCAGGTGATTGACGCGCATCGAATTGAACAGATAGGTCATGGCGGCCGTTCCGCCTTCGACGGCATAAAGATCGAAATCCCCCAGGAACGGGTGCTTGCCGATCATTTCCCGGCGAATGTATTGCTTGACGATCTTTTCCGACAACCTGAGCATGCGGTCGGGCACCGGGTAGTTGCAGGCCAGGATGCCTTCGCACATCTCGTACAGGAAATCGCCGCCGTCCAGCCCGAGCTGGTCGCGTACATAGGACACGGCGCCGGCCAGGAAACGCACGCCCGGCACGTCGCGATGCTCGCGGGCAAAGAGGTCGAAGCGTTCCTCGATGCCGGCGCGGCGCGGAAAGCCGCCCACGCCTTCGGTCAGATACGAGAACGACCGCTCGGATTCGCGCATGGCGAACAGGCCCAGCTGCCAGAAGCCATGGCGCGGCACGGTAGCCAGGAAGTTGGGATTGCCGCGCCCGGCATTGAGCATGAGCCGGTTGGACACACTGCCGGCTAATTTGATCAGTTCGTCCTTCAGCTCGAATGGCGAAAGGCTGGCCAGCTTGGAGGTATCCCGCTTGCTCATCATGTATCTCCGGTTTTGATCCAATGTTGCAGCGCGAAAGCGGCCACTCGGGCACGCTCCATTTCGCGGGCTGCGTGACGAATGGGCACCCTGGTGAATCGGCAAAGTCAATTCCCGGTGCCACACACTATTCCCAGATACACAACGTAGTCTGCCCAGCGTTGGTGCTCAATTGGGCCAAAGGGCTACTGGAAGGGATTTACGCGGCATTTGAGGGTCCGGATTAGGCCAAGGTCCAATGGAAAAACGGGCGCCGGCTGCCAAATTCCTTGAATGACGGCATGCGGGCCGTGCTGTGGCCGCTGGAGCAACGCCAGGGCGATGTCAGGAAGATTCACGGGTTCGACGCGGCACGCCGGCTGGAACGGACCCGGCCCGAGGCGCTGCAGGCATTGCGCAAGCCGTGACCTGCTGCGCAACGATTTTTCATGTCCGATGAGGCAACTGTGATGGCCACTGTGATGCGTAATGGAAACTGTCAGGCGAAAGGGCGGGGCAGTCGCCATGCGAAGGCCTGCGTGCTGGCATGGCTGGCGCTGGTGGTGGCGTTGCCTGCCGCGCCAGCGTCGGCCACCGAGCAGGCCCAGCAACGGCGCCAGGGCCGCGACGTACGACAGGACACGCGTCAGGGGGCGCGCGAGACCAAGCAGGATTGCCGTGCGGCCGACCAGAAGAGCAATTCGGCATGCCGGCAGGACAAGCGGCAGACCAAGCAGGGGGGCCGGGAGACGGCGCGGGATATCAAGTACTAGGCGTCTCACTGATTGGGGGGGCGGGAGCCGCCAGCCCCGGACCATCAGGCGCGCTTCAGCACATCGATCCGGTTCCGATAGGCGCGCTGCAGGCAGGCCTTGTCGCTGCAGCGGTTGCGCTCGTCGCGCAGCCACGTTCGCTGGTCGTCCCGGACGCGCGTCTTGTTGGCCGCGGCCGCAAGCTTGCGGCCATACAGGTCGGCCAGTTCCTTGTCAGCCCGCGCAAGATCGGTATCGCCGCATACCAGTTGGGATGCCATCGAGGTCAGCCGGCTGCAGTCGAAACTGCGCGTAAGGGCCGCGTGGGTGTCGTTCCGCTTTTCGATGGGGCCCGGCTTGCAGAGCCCTTGCAGCGACCGGCAGACGACATTGCGGCCAACCCAGGCCATCTCGTGCGCGCCGTGGTCTGCCACGAAGCGGTTGATGGCGGCATGGGTGACACCTCGCTGCATGGCGTTTGCCGCGACGATCTCGTTACACAGGGAGTCCGACAGCAGGGCGGCGCCCTGGCGCTTGTAGCAGCTGTGGAACCCCAGCATTCCGGAACCCAGGATGCTGCGGCGCTCTCCGGACGCAAAAACGATCGACGCACAGGCCGACGCACACCGGGCACCGTCCGGCACCGCGGTGTAGACGCGCACCTTGTCCATCGCGTCCACCAGCCGGAAGGCTGCCTCCACGTTGCCGCCGGGGCTGTCCAGGATCAGCGTGACCAGGCCTTCGTCGTCACGGTCGGCGATGCGGGCCACGGCCCGGAACTTGTCGGCGTCACCGTCCTCGATGCGACCCTGGCCAACGATCATCCGCCGGTTCAGTTCGGGCTGGTGGTAGATACGGAATTCCATGGCCGGGGCGTTGGCGGAAAACAGGCCGCCCAGCAGCAGCAATCCCCGCAAGGCGTGCAGGAATGGCGCAAGCCCGGCTGGTCCGGCATGACTCTCGGCAGATCGCATCGCGCGCCTCGCTTTTCTCGCAAATATGCAAAAATGTCACGGATCAACCGATACATCGTGTCGCCCGGGGCACACATCAGAGAAGTGGGCGTCTTCAAATTCTTTCGCAAGGCCAGACGCGCGCCGGCTGAAGCCAGGCCGGCGCCGATGGCCGCACCGCCTGCGCTGTATGTTCAGGATACAACCAGTTCCTACGAGCGCGTCTTCAATCGCGTGATGGAGAGCGTGGTCGGCATCTCCCATGCCGACGCCGCCGAGATTCTTGCCATCGTCAAGCGCAGCGGGTCAGACGGCCTGAACATGGCCGGCTATTTCGAGCAGGTCTATTCGGGGTATTTCAGGGGCCGGGACTGGACCTGGACCGAGTACGACGACTGGGCGGCCATTTTCGCCGAGATGGGCGCGTTCCCATCGCACTGGACCGACATCGACCAGCCGCAGAAGCCGAAGACCCGCACCGAGGAACTGCTTGGCCAGCGTCTGCCGGATATCCGGGCGTTCCTCGATGCCCAGGGCGTCGCGTACTCGCCGCGCACCGGCAAGGTGCAACTGGTTGCGCTCGCCGAGCACACGGCTGGTCTCGAAGACTCCGCGCTGTGGCAGGCGGTGCTGGCAAGGCGCCGCCACGATGCGGCACTGGCGGCCGAGCGCCGGCCCCGGCTGCTCTATGACCTGCTGATGCGAACGATCGCCTACCGGGCCAAAAGCGAGCGCGATGTGGAACGCGCCAAGGCTGCGGGCGTCAAACGGTTCGACCTGATGCTTGCGATCGAGGCCGACCGGCCGTTCGTGGAGGTGGCGCGCAAGAGGAGCCCCTCGGCGGTGCCGCCTTTCTATCCCAACGACTTCACGTTGTTGCGGCCGATCATCGAGAACCCCGAATCCGGCGCCCGGTAGCCGGGGCACATCGATGCCACGGCCGGGCGGCAGACTCGCCGTGCCGCGCGGGCCGGGTCATGCCTGTCAGGAAAACGTTCGCGATGCGATGCCAGCATGGCAGTTACAATTCGTGAACGCCCCTTTGCCGCTTGACCTCCCGGACGCCCCTGCCCATGGATCACAACCTGACCCTCATCACCACGCTCGCCGCAGGCTTTGGTATCGCGCTTGTGCTCGGATTCCTCGCGGAGCGCATGAAGATACCGGCGCTGGTTGGCTATCTCGTGTCGGGCATCATCATTGGTCCGGGCACGCCCGGCTTTGTCGCGGATGTCCACCTGGCCGCCCAGCTTTCCGAGATCGGCGTGATGCTGCTGATGTTCGGCGTGGGCCTGCATTTTTCGTTGAGCGACCTGCTGGCCGTCAAGCGGATCGCCATACCCGGCGCCGTGGTACAGATGGGGATTGCCACGCTGCTGGGCATGGCCATCGGATGGGGCTGGGGCTGGCATTGGGGCACCGGGCTGATCTTCGGGCTGTCGCTGTCGTGCGCCAGTACGGTGGTCCTGCTCAAGGCGCTGGAAAGCCGGGGGGTGCTGGAAACCATGAATGGCCGCATCGCGGTCGGCTGGCTGGTGGTCGAGGATCTGGCAACGGTGCTGGTGCTGGTGTTGCTGCCGCCGCTGGCGGGGCTGCTGGGCGGGACGGTGAACGCCGACGCGCAGGCCTCGCAGGCGATCGGCATGACGGTGTTCCAGACGCTGCTGCAAGTGGTGGCCTTTATCGCGCTGATGCTGATCGCGGGGCGTCGGGTGTTGCCATGGCTGCTGTGGCAGGTGGCCAAGACCGGCTCGCGCGAGCTGTTCACGCTGGCGGTGGTGGCCGTGGCGATCGGCATCGCGTTCGGTGCGGCCGAGATCTTCAGCGTGTCGTTCGCGCTTGGCGCATTCTTTGCCGGCATGGTGATGCGCGAATCGCAGTTCAGTCACCGCGCGGCCGAAGAATCGCTGCCGCTGCGCGATGCGTTCTCGGTGCTGTTCTTCGTTTCGGTCGGCATGCTGTTCAAGCCCGAGATCCTGGTGGAGCAGCCGCTGCACGTGCTGGCCGTGGTGGCCGTCATCGTGGTGGGCAAGTCGCTGGCCGCGTTCGCGCTGGTGCTGGCGTTCCGCTACCCGCTCAATACGGCGCTGACGGTGTCGGCCAGCCTGGCCCAGATTGGCGAATTCTCGTTCATCCTGGCGGGGCTTGGTGTGACGCTCGGCCTGCTGCCGGAAGAAGGCATGAGCCTGATCCTGGCAGGCGCGCTGATCTCCATCGCCCTGAATCCGCTGCTGTTTGCGGCGCTGGAGCCCGTGCGGCGCTGGATTCTGGCGCGTTCGGCGATGGCCCGCAACCTGGAGCAGCGTGGCGACCCGTATGCCGAACTGCCGGTCACGACCGAACGCAAGTATCTGCAGGGCCAGGTGGTGCTGGTGGGCTACGGCCGCGTGGGTCGCCGGATTGCCAAGGCGATGCAGGAGCGCGGCATCCCGTTCGTGATCGCCGACGAAAACCGCGAGCTGGTGGAGAACCTGCGCAAGGCCGGTTTTGCGGCGGTGTCGGGCAATGCGGCCGAGCCGGCCGTGCTGATCCAGGCGCATATCGCCCATGCAGCCATGCTGGTGGTAGCCGTGCCGGAACCGTTGTACGTGCGGCAGATGGTGGAGACCGCCCGCACGCTCAATCCGCATGTCGAGGTGGTGCTGCGCACCCACAGCGAGGACGAGTCGAAGCTGCTGCGCAAGGAAGGGCTGGGCACCGTGTTCTACGGCGAGGAAGAACTGGCCAAGGGCATGTCCGGCCATGTGCTCGGGCGTTTCGTGCCCGAGAGCGTGAATGGTGCCAGCGCCGTGGCCCTGTAGCAGGCAGGCGGCCACGCCCTTAGAGGTAGCGTTCCGCCTCGTCGAGCAGGGCGCGGGGCGACACCATGTCGCCACGTGCGAACCTGACCAGCGTGAACGCGCGCACCAGCGGCGGATCGCCCGGCACGTGGGCGGTCAGCAGGTCGAGGTCACCGGCCGGCGTCGTGCTGTCCGGCGCCAGCAGCACATTCGTCGCGCTCAGGCGCAGCGGCCGATGCGCGATGGAAAACCCGGCTGGCGCGTCGGCAAGCGTTTCGTTCAGGCATTCGAGCTGCCGCTCCAGCGTGCCCGGTGTCGCGCTCAGCTGGGAGAGTGCCTGTTCGTTGCTGGCGATCTGTTCGCGCAGCGACGCGGCCTCGGCGGCGCTGACCGGCGCATCGCCGCCCACCACCGACCGCATGCCTGTGCCCTGGCGCTCGAACAGATGCAGGCGCGCCAGCAGCAAGGTCTGCTCGCGATCGAGTTCGTCGCGCCGCGACTTGCCCGCGGTGAACCGGGCCACTGACTCCAGAGCCAACTGGTCGAACATCCGGCGCACGATCTCGTCGCGCAAGGCCGCGTCCGAATCGGCGATGATCGTGATCCGGTGCTCGTTGAAGCTGATGTTGGTCTGCGGCACGTCGGATCGCATCACATCGCCTTCCAGCGCCACCCCCAGAGTGCGTCGCTCGGTCATGGTCATGCCAAGCACTGCGGTGGCCGTCTGCGTAGTCGGGGATGTGCCGAAAAATTCCCGCAGTTCGGGCGAGCGGCTGAACGTCAGCGCCACATCGTGCGGCGTGCCGAAGAAGGCGTGGATATAGGGATCGATGCCCCATGCATGGTCGCTGGCTTCGCGCGGTGCGGGAACGTCGTGCACCAGCGTGCGCACGTGCGTCAGCGCCTGGGCCAGGGCCGGCCGCAACTGCCGCTCATAGTGCGATACCAGCCGCAGGCGGGGATTGAGCCGGGTGACACGCTCCGCGAGTTCGGCAATCGCGTGCTTGTCGTGTTCGTCCGCGTGCGTGGTTCGCTCGCGCATCCATCCGATCAGACCCATCGTTCCGCTCCCGGCCAGTGTCCGCGTCCAGAGGGCGGAGAGCATCCGCCACGGTCGCTGCTACTGGATTGTAGGCAATAGCCCGGCTGGCGACTTACTGGCTGGCTTGCGTCCCCGTCACCCGGTGCGGGGCCGGCAGGCAGCCCAGCAGCACGTCGAACGCCGGGCCGATATGTTCCTCTGGCACGCAGGCGTAGCCAAGCAGCAGGCCCTTCTGGACCGCCTGCCCCAGGTAGTAGCGCGACAGCGGACGGACGATGATGCCGCGCTCGCGCGCCGTGGCGGCGATGGCCACGTCGTCGGCGTCGTCGGGCAGCCGCAGGACCAGGTGCAGCCCCGCGTTGCTGCCCTGGCGGTTCAGCGCGGCGGGGCCCAGGTAACGCTCGATCAGGTCGGCCAGCATCGCACGGCGCCGGGCGTAGAGCGGGCGCATGCGGCGGATGTGGGCGGCATAGTCGCCAGCCTGCATGAACTCCGCCACCGTGGCCTGCGTCATGAGGTGGCCGGCGCGGTACAGGTCGGCGTGCGCCGTCTGGAACGATGCGGCCAGCGCGCGTGGCAATACCAGGTAGCCCATGCGCAGCCCCGGATACAACGTCTTGCTGAAGGTGCCGATGTAGATCACTGGGGCATCTGGCTCCATCCCCTGCAGTGACGGGATGGGCTGCCCCGAGAAGCGGAATTCGCTGTCGTAGTCGTCCTCGACGATCCAGCTGCCGTGCTGGCGCGCGAACTCCAGCAGCGCGCGACGGCGCTTCAGGCTCATGACCGCGCCCATCGGGTACTGGTGGGACGGTGTCACGAAGACAAAGCGGGGCGGGGGCGCGTCGGCCGTCGTATCGGGGTCGGGCAGCGTCAGCCCGTCGTCGTCCACGGGCATTGGCACCATGCCGATGTCGCACACCTGCAGCACGCTGCGAATGCCCCAGTAGCCGGGTTCTTCCACCCAGGCCTGGTCGCCTGGCGACCCCAGCAGGCGCACCACGAGATCGATGGCCTGGTGGATGCCCTCGGTAATCAGCACCTGTCCGGCGTCGCAGCGCACCGAGCGCGCCACGCGCAGATGCGTTGCCACGGCTTCGCGCAAGGCCGGCAATCCCCCGCCGTGGCTGTAGCTGAGCCATTCCGGCTGGGGATTGCGCCACAGCCGTGCGGAAATCTGCGCATAGCGCCGGTGCGGAAACCTGCGCAGATCCGGCACGCCGGGCATGAACGCCCCCCACTGCGTGGGCGATGCGGAGGCATTTTCGATCAGCCGCCGGCCCCGGGCGGAGAGCCCCGGCATTTCGCGCGGTCCCGCTTCGGCCACTGTGGCGGCCGTGGCGTTCAGGTAGCTCTCGGGCGCCGTATCGGCCACAAACGTGCCGCTGCCCGTGCGGGCCCGCAAATAGCCCTCGGCCAGCAGCTGCTCGTACGCATACATCACCGTGTTGCGCGACAGGCCCAGCTCTGCCGCCAGGTCGCGCTGCGGGGGCAACCGGGTGGCCGGCGCCAGGCTGCCATCAAGGATGGCGCCGCGGATGCACGCATACAGGCCCCGGTTCAGGGGCTTGCCAAAGGCCGCCAGGCCATCGGGCCCCAGCCGCTGGAGCAGCAGGTCACCGCAGATCGATTTCAATTGGCACCATTGAATTTATGAAAGTGGCGCTGGATTGTAGGGCCAAATGTGATTGAAATGTGCGGAATCGCTGCGCAGTGCTGGACGGACATCCGGCGCGGCCGCTGCCGGCGCCGACCTGCCCCCTTCGCATTCCGACCATGAAAAACATCGAACTGAATCAACGCCGCAGCCTTGCCACGCCCCGCGGCGTGGGCGTGATGTGCGACTTCTATGCAGAGCGCGCCGAGAACGCGACGCTGTGGGACGTCGAAGGCCGCGCCTATACGGACTTCGCCGCCGGCATTGCCGTGCTGAACACGGGGCACCGGCATCCGCGCGTGATGCAGGCCGTGGCCGCCCAGCTGGAGCGTTTCACCCATACCGCATACCAGGTCGTGCCGTATCAGAGCTACGTGTCGCTGGCCGAGCGCATCAACGCGCTGGTGCCGATCACGGGCCTCAACAAGACCGCGCTGTTCACGACCGGCGCGGAAGCGGTGGAAAACGCGATCAAGATCGCGCGTGCCCATACGGGCCGCCCGGGCGTCATCGCATTCGCCGGCGGCTTCCACGGCCGCACGCTGCTGGGCATGGCGCTGACTGGCAAGGTGGTGCCGTACAAGGTGGGCTTCGGACCGTTCCCCTCGGACATCTATCACGCGCCGTTTCCCGGCGCGCTGAACGGCGTGAGCACGGAACAGGCGCTGCAGGCGCTGGACATGCTGTTCAAGACCGATATCGATCCGCAACGCGTGGCCGCCATCATCGTGGAGCCGGTGCAGGGCGAAGGCGGCTTCCAGCCGGCGCCTGCCGATTTCATGCGAGGCCTGCGCGCCGTCTGCGATCGCCACGGCATCGTGATGATCGCCGACGAGGTGCAGACCGGCTTTGGGCGTACCGGCAAGCTGTTTGCCATGTCGCACCACGACGTGCAACCGGATTTGATCACGATGGCCAAGAGCCTGGCCGGCGGCATGCCGCTGTCGGCCGTGTGTGGCCGCGCGCAGATCATGGACGCGCCGCTGCCTGGCGGGCTCGGTGGCACGTATGCAGGCAATCCGCTGGCCGTGGCCGCCGCCCACGCCGTGATCGACACCATCGCCGACGAGCAGCTGTGCGAGCGCGCCGCGCAACTGGGCGCGCAACTGCAGGTCCATCTCGAAGCCTTGCGTGCGCAGTGCCCGGCGATGGCCGAGGTGCGCGGCCTGGGTTCGATGATCGCTGCCGAGTTCGTCGATCCGGCCACCGGCGCGCCCAGCGCGGAGCATGCGAAGCGCGTGCAGACGCGTGCGATGGAAGCGGGCCTGATCCTGCTGACCTGCGGCACCTACGGCAACGTCATCCGCTTCCTGTATCCGCTGACGATTCCGCAGGCGCAGTTCGACGCGGCGCTGGCCGTGCTGGCCAGGGCGCTGGTCGACTGAAGCCACTGGCGCAGGCCACCGGGCGTGGGCCTGCGGCAAGACGCGGCAAGCACCATCCAGAGCGAGCGCCGGGCACACCAATAGTGCCTTGGCACCAGGGAGACAACACCAGCCTGCGGGCGCACCGGCAAGGCTGACCAAACCGGTGCGCCAGATACGCAAACTTCATCGATCTGAAGGGGGCGGACGGGGCTCGTGCCGACGACGCGGCGATGCCAGTGGCACGCAAATTGCGGACGGAATGGTGGCATCCGGCGTGTTCGCGCGGATGACCATCGTTCGATTCAATGAGGGTACAGACATGCGTTTCTCTTCTTTCCGAGCACTACTTTCCATCGGCCTGATCGCCGCGTCGTCGCTGGCGCAGGCGCAAGGCGGGCGCGACTGGCCCACGCAGCCGGTGCGCATCGTGGTGCCGTTCCAGGCCGGCTCGGCCACCGACCTGA
The DNA here is from genome assembly GCF_057815095.1 of Cupriavidus sp. 86D6. Classification (NCBI taxonomy): domain Bacteria; kingdom Pseudomonadati; phylum Pseudomonadota; class Betaproteobacteria; order Burkholderiales; family Burkholderiaceae; genus Cupriavidus; species Cupriavidus sp. 86D6. The sequence goes on from NZ_JBYPSB010000003.1 coordinate 332,420, forward strand.
TCACGCGGCAACTGGGCGCCGGCCTGGCCAGGGAGTACGGCCAGAGCTTCGTGGTGGAAAACCGGCCGGGCGCGGCGGCCATGATCGGCAGCGAAGTCGCGGCGCGTGCGTCGGGCGACGGCTATACGCTGCTGATGTCGGGGCCGGCGTCGATGGTGACCAACCGCTTCCTGTACAAGAAGCTGAGCTACGACCCGGACGCGTTCGAGAAGGTTGCCGTGGTGGCGATCACCCCGAACATCCTGCTGTCGAATCCGTCGCTGCCGTTCAAGACGCTGCCCGAGATGGTGGCCTATGCGAAGGCCAACCCGGGCAAGCTCTCGTATGCATCGTTCGGTACCGGCACGACGTCGCATATCGCCGGTGAAATGCTCAAGGCCGTTGCCGGCATCGACATCGTCCACGTGCCGTACAAGGGCGCGGGCGAGGCGATTCCGGCGCTGTTGTCGGGCCAGGTGTCGATGTACTTCGACACCATCATGACCGGCCTGCCCTACGTGAAGGCGGGCAAGCTGCGCGCGCTGGGCATGTCCACGGCAAAGCGTTCGCCGCAGGCGCCCGAAATCCCGACCATTGCCGAGCAGGGCTACGCAGGCTTCGATATCGCGCCGTGGTATGGCATCGTGGCACCCAAGGGCACGCCGGCCGATGTGGTGGTCAAGCTCAACACGTCGATCAACAAGCTGCTGGCCACGCCCGACTTCCGCGAAAAGCTGGCCGCGACCGGCGCCGAGCCGCGTGGCGGCAGTGTCAACGACTTCACGGCGATGATCAACGCGGAGATCCCGCGCACGGAGAAGCTCGTGAAGCAGTCCGGCGTCGCCCTGCAGTAACGCTGCCGCAGCAACCCTCGTGGCGCCGCCTGCCGGCGCGCCATGTCCTGACTTTCTTACCTGTTCCGCCCATGTTGCCTTTCGATTGGTCTTTCCCGTATCCGTCCCAGAAGATGCCGCTGCTGGCCGCCAACGCCGTCAGCACCAGCCAGCCGCTGGCCGCGCAGGCTGGCTTACGCATGCTCTACGAAGGTGGCAACGCCATCGACAGCGTGATTGCCACGGCCATTGCGCTGACCGTGGTGGAGCCTGTCATGAACGGCATCGGCGGCGACATGTTCACGCTGGTCTGGCATGAAGGGCAGCTCTATGGTCTGAATTCCAGCGGCCGCGCGCCGGCGGCCTGGACGCCCGATTACTTCGCCGGACGCGACCGCATGCCGTCGGTCGGCTGGGACACGGTGACGGTGCCGGGCCAGGTGGCGGGCTGGAAGGCGCTGTCGGCGCGCTTCGGCAAGCTGCCGTTCGCGCGGCTGTTCGTGCCGGCCATCGAATACGCGGAGCAGGGCTTCATGGTGTCGCCACAAATCGCGCGCCAATGGGCCGCGCAGGTGCCGGTGCTGCGCGATCAGCCCGGCTTTGCCAAGGCCTTCATGCCCAACGGCCGGGCGCCGCAGGCCGGCGAGCGGTGGCGTTTTCCGGAGCAGGCCGCCACGTTGCGCAAGATCGGCGAGAGCGACGGCGAGAGCTTCTATCGGGGCGAACTGGCCGAGCGCATCGTGGCGTTTGCCCAGGAAACGGGCGGCGCGCTGCGTGCCGGGGATCTGGCTGCGCATCAGCCGGCCTGGGTCGAGCCGATGAAGCAGGACTTCCGTGGCTACACGCTGCACGAGATTCCACCGAACGGCCAGGGCATTGCCGCGCTGATCGGCCTGGGCATTCTGGATCGCTTCGACCTGGAAGGCATGGGCGTGGACAGCGCCGATTTCTACCACGTCGGCATCGAAGCCATGAAGCTGGCCTTTGCCGACCTGCACCGGCATGTGTCGGACCCGGCGACGATGCAGCATGCGCCGGCGGCGTTCCTGGACCCGGCATACCTGGCCGAACGCGCCGCGCTGATCGACCTGAAGCGCGCGGGCACGCCGTCGGCGGGCATGCCGAAGATCGGCGGCACCGTGTACCTGACGGCGGCCGACGCGGCGGGGTCGATGGTGTCGTTCATCCAGTCGAACTATCGCGGGTTCGGCTCGGGCGTCGTGGTACCGGGCACGGGCATTTCTCTGCACAACCGTGGCGAAGGCTTCAACCTGAAGCCGGGCCACGCCAATTGCGTGGCACCCGGCAAACAGCCGATGCACACGATCATCCCGGGCTTTGTCACCCGCAACGGGGCGCCGGTGATGTCGTTCGGCGTGATGGGCGGGTCGATGCAGGCGCAGGGCCACGTTCAGATGATGGCCCGGCTGGCCGCGTTCGGGCAGAACCCCCAGGCGATGAGCGACGCGCCGCGCTTCCGGGTGGAGCACGGGCCGGTCGTGAACGTCGAACACCACCTGCCGGCCGATGTGGTGGCCGTGCTGCGCGAGCGCGGCCACCGGGTGGAGGTGGCGCCGCGCGACAGCCTGGAATTCGGCTCCGCCCAGCTGATCTACAAGGCGGAACATGGCTATATCGCCGCATCGGACTCGCGGCGCGACGGGCAGGCCGTGGGATTCTGACGGGCGGGCGATGACCGGGGAGGGGGCCCGGCATCGCAGCGGGGGTATCGCGGGACACCCATCACGAATCGTGATACCCCCATGCCGCGCAAGGGCTTAGCAGCGTTTCGCCCTGCGGATAGAGTCGCGGAACAGACTCACGAAGGCATAGATCGCCGTGTCCATCCCCACTCACAATCCCCGCAGGCAGGGCGTCCGCGCATGATCGACGTCCTGGTAATCGGGGGCGGCAATGCCGCCCTCTGCGCCGCACTGATGGCCCGCGAGGCCGGCGCCAGCGTCATGCTGCTGGAAGCCGCGCCACGCGAATGGCGCGGCGGCAATTCGTCCCACACCCGCAACCTGCGCTGCATGCACGACGCGCCGCAGGACGTGCTGGTCGACGCCTATCCCGAAGAGGAATACTGGCAGGACCTGCTCAAGGTCACTGGCGGCCTGACTGACGAGACGCTGGCCCGGCTGGCCATCCGTGCGTCGTCGACCTGCCGCGACTGGATGCGCAGCCACGGCGTGCACTTCCAGCCGCCGCTGTCGGGCGCCCTGCACGTCGCGCGCACCAACGCGTTCTTCATGGGCGGCGGCAAGGCGCTGGTCAATGCGTACTACCGCAGCGCCGAACGGCTGGGCGTGCAGATCCGCTACAACGCGCCGGTCGATGCGATCGAACTCGACGGCAGCCGCTTCGTGGCCGCGCGTATCGGCAGCGAACGGATCGAGGCCCGCGCCTGCGTGCTGGCGGCCGGCGGCTTCGAATCGAACCGCGAATGGCTGCGCGAGGCCTGGGGCCAGAACGAGCGCGGCGAATGGCCAGCGGACAACTTCCTGATTCGCGGCACCCGCTTCAATATGGGCGTGCTGCTCAAGCACATGATCGCCCAGGGCGCCGACGCCATCGGCGATCCGTCGCAGTCGCACTGCGTGGCCATCGACGCCCGCGCGCCGCTTTATGACGGCGGCATCTGCACGCGGATCGACTGCGTGTCGCTGGGCGTGGTGCTGAATGCCAATGCCGAGCGCTTCTATGACGAGGGCGAGGACTTCTGGCCCAAGCGTTACGCGATCTGGGGCCGCCTGGTGGCGCAGCAGCCGCAGCAGATCGGCTACTCGATCATCGACGCCAAGGCCGTGGGGCGCTTCATGCCGCCGGTGTTCCCGGGCGTGAAGGCCGATACGCTGCCCGAACTGGCGCGCAAGCTGGGGCTGGACGAAGCCACCTTCATGCGCACCATCAACGACTACAACGCCGCTTGCCGCGTAGGCAAGTTCGACCATACGAAGCTGGACGATTGCCACACCGAAGGCGTGACCCCGGCCAAGACGCACTGGGCCCGGCCCATCGACACCGCGCCGTTCTTCGGCTACGCGCTGCGTCCCGGCATCACCTTCACCTATCTGGGGCTCAAGGTGAACCAGGAAGCGGCCGTGCATTTTGGCGGCAAGCCCAGCCAGAACCTGTTCGTGGCGGGCGAGATGATGGCCGGCAACGTCCTGGGCAAGGGCTACACGGCCGGCGTGGGCATGGCCATCGGCACGGCATTCGGCCGTATCGCCGGCACCCAGGCCGCCAGGGCGGCGCACACGGCCCGCCACGCAGGCGCGGCAATTCAGGCATCACGGGAAGAGGAACATGCAACATCTTGAAGCGCTGACGCGCGAGGCGGCGGCGCTGGCCAACGGTGCGCTGCCCCTGACCGGCGACGAGGCCGAAGTGGCCCGTACCCTGCAGATCTGCAATGCCTGCCGCTACTGCGAAGGGTTCTGCGCGGTCTTCCCTGCCATGACGCGCCGGCTGGAATTCCCCAAGGCGGATATCCACTACCTGGCCAACCTGTGCCACAACTGCGGCGCCTGCTATCACGCGTGCCAGTACGCGCCACCGCATGAGTTTGCCGTCAACATTCCGCAGGCGATGGCCAAGGTTCGCGTGCAGACCTATGGCGACTACGCGTTTCCTGCCGCGCTGGGCGGCCTGTACCGGCGCGCAGGCGTGACGATGGCGCTGGCACTGGCCGGCGGCCTGGCGCTGTTCCTGCTGATGGTGCTGGCGATGCGCGGCACGCTCTGGCATGAACCGCTGGCCGGCAACTTCTACGCGATCTTCCCGCACAACCTGCTGGCGGCCATGTTCGGCGTGGTGTTCCTGTTTGCCTGCGGGGCGCTGGGTATCGGCGTGACGCGGTTCTGGCGCAAGGTCACGCCGGGCACGCGCAGCGGCGACGAGCGTGGGGCCGCCGCGGGCGGCGCGGTACACGATGCGCTGAAGCTGAAGTACCTGGATGGCGGGCACGGGCAGGGCTGCAACAATGACGACGACGCCTTCACGCTGCTGCGCCGCCGTTTCCATCACTTCACGTTCTACGGCTTCATGCTCTGCTTTGCAGCGACTGCCGTGGCCACGCTGTACCACTATCTGCTGGACCTGCACGCGCCGTATCCGGTCACAAGCCTGCCGGTGCTGCTGGGCATCGCGGGCGGCATCGGCCTGCTGATCGGGCCGGCCGGCCTGCTGTGGCTGAACCTGAAGCGCGACGTGCGCACGATGGATACGAAGCAGAAGCCAATGGACCGTGGCTTCATCGCGCTGCTGTTCCTGACCAGCGCAAGCGGTCTGGCGCTGCTGGCGTTCCGCGACACCGGTGCCATGGCCGCGTTGCTGGCCGTCCACCTGGGCATTGTGATGGCGTTGTTCCTGACCTTGCCGTATGGCAAGTTCGCGCACGGCATCTTCCGCAGCGCGGCGCTGCTCAAGTTCCATATCGAAAAACGCCGGCCCAGCGATCTCGCGCTGGGTTCGGACTGAACCGCACCCACTGCATACAGATGCCAAATCCACCAAGGAGACACGTCATGACGAAACCCGGTGTGCTGAGCATCCCGTCGATGCGAGGCCAGTGCAGCGAGGCCGAATGGCAGGCACGCGTGGACCTGGCCGCCTGCTACCGGCTGGTTGAGCTGTATGGCATGGCCGACATGATGGCCAACCATATCTCGGTGCGCGTGCCGGACGAGGAGGACGCCTTCCTGATCAACCCGTACGGCATGATGTACGAGGAGATCACGGCGTCATGCCTGATCAAGGTGGACCACGCCGGCAAGATCCTGTCGACGCCCGACTTCGGCCCGCTGAACTATGGCGTGAACAAGGCCGGCTACGTGATCCACAGCGCCGTCCACCACGCACGCCCCGAGGTGGCTTGCGTGATCCACACGCATAGCTGGGCATCGATGGCCGTGTCGTCGCTGGCATGCGGGCTGCTGCCGATCACCCAGACCGCCATGCGCTTCCTGAAGATCGGCTACCACGACTACCAGGGCGTGGTGCTGGACACCGCCGAGCAGGCGTCCCTGATTGCGGACCTGGGCCGTGGCGAGGCGCTGATCCTGCGCAACCACGGCGCGCTGACCGTGGGCAATTCGGTAGGCGAGGCCTTCAACTGGATGCACCGGCTGGAACTGGCCTGCCGCTCGCAGGTGGCGGCCATGTCGTGCAATACGCCGCTGCAGCAGGTATCGCCCGAGGTGCTGGAGGAGACCTGGAACAACTATCAGCCCGGCACGCGCCGTCCCTACGGCCTGATGGAATGGCCGGCGCTGCTGCGCAAGCTCGACAGGCTGGACCCGGGCTTCCGGGACTGACGGGCGGGCGGGCGGGCGGGCGGACGGGCGGGCGGACGGGCGGACGGCATCGACCCTTCGCTTTAGCCGGGCGCGTTGCGTGCGCTGGCGATGATGTCGCGCGCCCGCGATGCCACGCTGCCCACCGCATGGTGGCGGTGGACCCGGCCCGGCGATAAGACTTCGGATAACGACACCGAAGCATCGAAGACACACAACGACAACGATAACGACAACGACTGGAACGGAGACATCGCATGCACCCCACAACGCCCGGGAATATCCGCTGGAACAATGCCGCCGTCAGGCTGCTGGGCTGCGCCCTGACAGTCGGCCTGGTGCTGGCCGCCCCGGCCCGCGCCGACGACTATCCCACCAGGCCGGTGCGCGTGGTGGTGGCCTTCACGGCGGGCGGCACTACCGACATGCTGGCACGCAGCGTCAGCCAGCAGCTGGCCCAACGCTTCAAGCAATCGTTCGTGGTGGACAACCGGCCGGGCGCCGGCGGCAACATCGGCACCGAATTCGTGGTGCGGTCGCCCGCCGACGGCTACACGATGCTGGTCAACTCGGTCGGGCCGATCTCGATCAACCAGTCGCTGTACAAGAAGCTCAACTACGATCCGCTGACCGATCTGGTGCCGGTTGTGCAGATCGCGGACGTGCCCAATGTGCTGGTGGTGCATCCGTCGCTGCCGGTGAAGTCGTTCGAGGAATTCGTGGCGTACGCCAAGGCGAACCCGGGCAAGCTGAACTACAGCTCCACGGGCGTAGGCACGTCGTCGCACCTGTCGGGCTTCATGCTGACCGAGCGGATCGGCACGCAGGCCACGCATATTCCGTACAAGGGCGCCGACGCGCTGAACGACCTGCTGTCGGGGCGCGTGCAGTTCATGTTCGCAACCATTCCTTCGGTGATGCCCCATATCCAGGCCGGCAAGCTGCGCGCACTGGCGGTGTCGAGCGCCAAACGGTCGCGCTCGCTGCCCGACCTGCCCACGGTTGCTGAAAAGGGCTTCCCGGGCTTCGAAGCGGGTTCCTGGTTCGGCTTCTTCGCGCCCAAGGGCACGCCGCAGGACGTGATTGCCAAGGTCAACCAGGCCGTCAACGAGGCGCTGCCGTCGCTGCAGGCGCAGATGGTCCGTGAAGGCGCAGATCCGGTGGGCGGGTCGCCGAAGCAGTTCGGCGACTTTACCCGCAAGGAATACGTCAAGTGGAAGGCCGTGGTGAAAGCCTCCGGCGCCACGGTGGATTGAGCCGCGCCATGTCAGCCAAGACCCTGCGTATCCTGCTGTCCGCTGCTGCCTTGCAGTCCCACCGCGCGGCCATCGACAAGACCATGGTGGTGGCCGGGGTGCCCTGGCAGGTGGTGGTCGTGCCCGAGGTGGACGAACCGCGCGCGGTGGATGCCGACGTGGCCTTTGTGTCGCGCGATGTGACCGGGCTATCGACCAAGCACGAGATCCTGCCCGCCACGCAGCGGTTCTATACGGCGATGCTTGACGCACCGTCGCTGCGCTGGACCCATACGCATTCGGCGGGCGCGGATCGCGCGATCTTTGGGCAGTTGCGCCAGCGCGGCGTGACGGTCACCACGTCGTCGGGTGCCAATGCGGGCGTAGTGGCCCAGACGGCGCTGGCCGGCCTGCTGGCGCTGGCGCGCCATCTGCCGCAACTGATCGACGCGCAACGGGCGTCGCGCTGGGCGCCGCTGATCGGCAGCGGGCTGCCGCGGGACCTGCAGGGCCAGCGCGCCACCATCGTTGGGTGGGGCCCGATCGGGCAGCAGATCGGCGCGGTGCTGCGCGGGCTGGGCCTGGCGGTGACGGTGGTCAGACAGCGTGCCGCGGCGATGGAGGCCGGATTCCAGACGGTCACGTTCGAGCAGTTCGACGCGGTCCTGCCGGATACCGACTGGCTGATCCTGGCTTGTCCGTTGACCGATCGCACGCGCGGGCTGGTCGATCGCGCCGCCTTGCAGCGGTTGCCGGCCGGGGCGCGGCTGGTGAACGTGGCGCGCGGTGAGGTGGTCGACGAACTGGCACTGATCGATGCCTTGCGTGCCGAAAGACTGGGCGGCGCGTACCTGGACGTGTTCGCGCATGAGCCACTGGCGGCGTCATCGCCGATCTGGTCGCTGCCCAACGTCATTGCAACGCCGCACAGCGCGGGCTTTTCGGATGGCAATGCCGCGCGCGTGGGCGATATCTTCCTGGATAATCTGCGACGGTGGTCGTCGGGAGAGACCCTGATAAACCGGGTGGAGTGATCAATTTCAGACGCTTCTGCATGGTATTGCGGAAATTTCAGCAACCTGCGCGGCGGCAAACGCGTTGACAATAGGTCATCGTATTTTCGACCCGCCACGACCGTGCCCAATACCGCGACTCCCGCACCGACTGCCGCACGCCCGGCAACCCGTCAGACGTTGCCACGCATCGTCGTCGCCGAAGACAACCCCGTATGCCAACTGGTGCTTGTCGAGCAGTTGCGAGCCATTGGCGGATGCGAGGTCGTGGCCTGCGAGGACGGCCATGATGCCTGGGCTGCGCTGCAGCGCGGCGCGGACTTGCTGCTAACCGATGTCGGCCTGCCGGGCATGAGTGGCCTGGGACTGGCGCGGGCGATTCGTCAGGCCGAGCGGATGGGCGACCGTCGCCTGCCGATCATCGCGGTGACCGCGACGGCAGATAGCACGACGCGCCGCAAGTGCCGTGCCGCAGGCATCGACTTGGTGCTGGCCAAGCCCGTCAGCCGCGAGATGTTGAGGTACCTGCTCGGCCGCTATGTCAGCCGCCAGTCTGCCTGACCGGCACACGCCGCAGGCAGGCATCAGCCCTTCCAGGCCGACGCGCGGATGACGCTGCAAAAGTTGCCGCGATGAAAATGCGGGTCCTTGTCGGCCAGCACATCGGCCTTGACGTTGCCAAACGTGGTGTCGGGCTTGTACCGGATACCGTCGTAGAACGCCTGGATGATGTCTTCCTTGAAGCGAGCGGTGCGCGGATGGACATGCACCACGGCTTCGCGATCGGCCTCGGCAAACGTGTCGTACCCGATGCCCAGCACGTCCATCTCGACGCCGGCCGTCACCAGCGCGATCTCCGGCGCCATGAACTCGGGGATGCCAGGCGTGGTGTGCAGCGCGATGGCGGTCCACACCTTTTCCACCTCACGTTCACCAATGCCACGGCTGCGCAGAAAATCGGCGGCCGCGTTGGCACCATCGACTTCGAAACGCTTGTCGGCGCTGCCGTGGGCATGGGTCAGGCCCATGTCGTGGAACATCGCGCCGGCATAGAGCAGTTCGGGGTCGTATGCGAGTCCCCGGTGGCGGCCAGCCAGCGCGGCCCAGTAGTAGACGCGGCTGGAGTGGTGGAAAAGCAGCGGCGACTCGGTGTCGCGCACCAGTTCGGTGATGTCCCGCGCCAGCTGGCTGTCGGGAATGGCGATGTCGGCGGCGGTGAAACGCATGGCGGCTCCTGTTCGTTTGGGTTGCCTCCAGTCTAGGGTTCGCAGTAGCATGTCTTCAATCGTCGTGATACGACGAATAGAGACATGCCCGGACAATCCGGACAATCCGGACAATCCGGACGATCCGTACAATCCGCACAATCCGCCCCGCCGTGCCTGAAAGGCACCATTTCGCCATGCCCGCTACCCGTGCCATCTGCCTGCTGGCCGTCGAAGGCGTCCAGTTGCTGGACGTATCCGGCCCGCTCGACGTTTTCGCCGAAGCCAATGTCCAGACAGGCGTCACGGTCTACCAGATGGTGGTGGTGGCGTTGCGGCGCGGGCCGCTGACGGCGTCGTCGGGGGCCAGGCTGCTGCCGGACATCGCGATCGAGGACGACACGGCGAGCGGTTCGCCGTCGCGATTTCACACGCTGCTGGTGGCCGGTGCACCGCATGCCGGCCACGCGCCGGCCGAGCCCCAGGTGCTTGACTGGATCCGCCGCACGGCGCCCTTGGCGCGGCGCTACGGTTCCGTCTGCAGCGGCGCCTTCCTGCTGGCCGAGGCCGGACTGCTCGATGGCCGCCGCGCCACCACGCACTGGTCTGTCGCCGATGCGCTGGCGGCGCGCTATCCAAAGGTGACCGTCGATGCCGATGCGATTCACGTGCGTGATGGCAAGGTGCGCACGGCGGCGGGCGTGACCGCCGGCATGGACCTTGCGTTGGCGCTCGTTGAGGAGGACCTTGGCCGGGATATCGCCTTGAAGGTGGCCAGCCAGCTCGTGATGTTTTTCAAGCGGCCAGGCGGGCAGGGTCAGTTCAGCCGCCGCGAAGCGCCCGCCGCGGCAAACCGCGCGGCGTTGCAGGAACTGCAACGCTGGGTAGCCGCCCACCCGGCGGCGGCCCACGACGTGCCAAGCCTGGCCGCGCGGATCGGCGTCAGCGCGCGGCACCTGTCGCGCCTGTTCCAGGAGGAGGTTGGCGTCACCCCGGCACACTGGGTCGAGGCCGCGCGCGTGACCGCCGCCCGGCAACTGCTCGAAGAAGGCAATATCGCCCCCAAACAGGCCGCTGCCGAGTGCGGTTTTTCCAGCGTCGACACCCTGCGCCGCGCATTCCTGCGGGTGGTCGGCGTGACCCCGGCGGAGTATCGCAAGCGGTTTGTGTCGGCGGAGGATTGATCCTTTTCCTATCGGCGCCGTTGCTTCTTCGGCATTGACGTTCGTAGTTCAAGGATTCGACGATTTACCGGCATATCCCGTGCTGAACAGAATGGCCGCTCACTTCCATGAGGGGCCAGCATGCCAGATATCCGATACGCACTGAAGAACGGCGACAAGACAACTACCGGCGGGATGCTCTGTGCATCGGGGGCCGGGATGATGACGCATCACGGCCAGCCGGTGGGGGTCGAAGGCGACATCGCGACATGTCCGGCTTGCAAGGGCACGGGCAAGGTCTTCAACGATTGCCGACCAAATTTCGACCTGATGGGGCGGCAACTGCTTGTCAGCGGCGCGCGCGTCTATTGCGGCTGCGCAAAGCCACCGCTTGTCATTCCATCGCAGTCGGATTTCACGCTTGAGGTCAGTGCGGGCAGGGCACCGGCGGCTGGCGTCGCCGAGTCTGCGGTGGCTGCCGCGGCCGTTGCCGAGAACGCCGGGAGTGGATCGAGTCCCCCGGCAGCCGCCCATGACGAGCAGATCCGCTGCATCGACGAGGATGGCGCGCCCATGCCCGGCGTGCCGTACTTCATATCCGACCAGCAAGGCAATTCCTGGCAAGGCGTCACCGACGAGGCCGGCTTTTGCCCCAGGATCGCGACAGACGGCCCGCAGACACTGTCCGTCTTTTTTGGCCCGCTGGCGCTAGAGCACTGGAAGCGGGAGCGGCGTTGACATGACCACGTACAACGTAGCGGCCAATGCGCGAGAGGGGTCCCGGGTCGAGCTCGAGGCGCCGTTGATGCCGGCGCGAGCGTTTTTCTATGCGGTGGTGGAAGAGGTCGGCCAAAACGGCTTTCTGGTCAGGAAGGTTTATGAGGTGCTGGATGAAGCGACGTTGGAGCAGTCCAGGTTGCCCATAGATGTGCTGAAGAATGAAATGAACCCCGAGCGCAAGGGCATCAACTATCGGGCACCAGACTCGAACATTTCTATTGCGGGGCATGTCAAGGGCAACAAGTTCTCCAAGTACATGTCAGCGACCGATTTTTTCCCAAGTGGTTCGCCTCGACTCGACGGAAGGGTCACGTACGTCGATATTGAAAAGGCGCTTCGTGCGGGCGCAAGAATCGTTTCGCAAGACGCCATTCAACGGGATCTGGACCGCCACCTCCTGAAGTATCCGCACACGAGGATAAAGACGCTGGAGGCGAAGGATTGGGCGAAGATAGATCGTGAAGTTCTGCTCAATGGCAAGCCAGTTCCGGCCAGTGCGATATTCAATCCGGAGACGCTTCCCCAAGCACGGGGCTACGTACGCGTGGGGCGGGTGATTCAGGTCGTGGGGATATTCCTCACCGCCTATGACCTGAAGGTTGCCGCGTCGGAATCGGTGAAACTGCAATCGATCAAGCCAATCTCGCAGGAAGTGCTGAGGCAGGCAGGGGGATGGGCCGGCGCCGTGGCCGGCGCAAAGCTCGGCGCCTCCGTGGGCATGACCTACGGGGTGGTGACCGGGCCAGGGGTGATCGTTACCGGCCTGGTGGGAGGCGTGCTGTTCGGAGCGATGGGATATTTCGGGGCCGACCACTTGACCCAAAGGGCGTTCGAATGACCCGCAATCAGAAGGTATGGAAGCGGGTCCTCGAAATACTCCGCGAACTCTTGCCCATGCGCCCCGAGACGCGGGCTGAGCGACGGCGTCAACGCGAAGTGGAGCAAATCTTGCAGCGTACCTATCGCTCGGTGTGCGGGATGTCTCTCGAAGAAGTACAGGCCATGTTCAGCCGTCCGCTAGACGACGAGGTCTTTCTATCACTCGTAGGTTATCCTCAGTTCCTGGATTTGCGGGACAGGTCAATGGAAGCTGTCAATACTGGCCTGCATTTGCTGCCAGAAAAGATACCGGCATTGCGCGAAGTCGTGACGCGTGGTTATGACCTGATCGGTAAGAATGTCTATGCTCGGCGCGGGGTTCAAGGGGATTTCCTGATCTTTGACGCCTATGAGCAATTTAACGGCATTTGCGCAGATATATCGACCAACGACGTGGAAGTGTGCCGACGCGTGATTGCGATGGGCCTTCAGCCGCCGGAGCCTTGGGTAGCCTTTCCCGAATTGGCGGAAACGGCCTTCGGGTTTTTGCAGGGCAATATCGAGTACTGGTGGTACGTGTACTGGGAGCCTTACTGGGAGTCGCTCGACAAGGACAAGCAGGAGGCGTTTCTGGCGGGCGCCACCGATGCCTGGCAAGCGTGCTTTTGGCGCCATGTCGGCGAAGGCAGGGAGATCTTCGAAGAAATAGCCCGCGAGCGCGCACGGGAGTTCGACTGATGCCGGCGTTTCGAATGAGCGAGATCCGCAAGATCATAGGGAAGGTCCTTGAAACGCTCGCCGATCTCAGACCCATGCATCCCGAAAAGCGGGCGCAACGCCAGCTCCGGCGCGACGTGGAGCGAACCTTGCAGCGGGCCTATCGTTCGGTCTGCGGCATTTCCCTGGAAGAAGCGCAGGCCATGTTCAGCCGTCCACTGGACGACGAGGCCTTCCAGTCGCTGGGCGCCTATCCGTTGTTTCTGGATTTGCGGGACAGGTCAATGGAAGCGGTCAGCACTGGCGTGCATCTGCTGCCTGAGAAGGTGCCGGCATTGCGTGAAGTCGTAACGCAAGGTCATGACCTGATTGGGAAAAACACATACGCAGGGCGTACGGATGCCGGGAACCGCTTGATCTTTCATACCTATGAGCAATTCAATGGGATCTGTGCGGGTATATCCACCAACGACGTGGAAGTGTGCCGACGCGTGATCGCGATGGGCCTTCAGCCGCCGGAGCCCTGGGTGGCCTTCCCCGAATTGGCGGAAACGGCCTTCGGGTTTTTGCAGGGCAATATCGAGTACTGGTGGTACGTGTACTGGGAGCCTTACTGGGAGTCGCTCGACAAGGACAAGCAGGAGGCGTTTCTGGCGGGCGCCACGGACGCCTGGCAAGCGTGTTTCTGGCGCCATGTCGGCGAAGGCAGGGAGATCTTCGAAGAAATGGCCCGCGAGCGCGCACGGGAGTTCGACTGATGCCGGCGTTCGCCGATTGCTGCTTCCGCACACTGGACGGCGTGCGGAAGCAGGTGTTTCCCGGACAGACACCCCTCACATATTCAACGCCCGCTTCTGCACGGCCAGCGCGGCTTCGCGCATGACCTCGGACAGCGACGGGTGCGGGTGGCAGATCATGCCGATGTCTTCGGAGGCGGCCTTGAACTCCATGGCGACCACGCCTTCGGCGATCAGGTCCGAGGCATTGGCGGAGATGATGTGGATGCCCAACAGTTCATCGGTCTTCGCGTCGGCGATCATCTTGATGAAGCCCTCGGGGCGGCCGATGCCCATGGCGCGGCCGTTGGCCTGCATCGGGAATTGGCCGGTGCGATATTCGCGGCCTTCGGCCTTCAGTTGGGCCTCGGTCTTGCCCACCCAGGCAATTTCTGGCTCGGTGTATATCACCCAGGGAATGCAGTTGTAGTCGATGTGCGGCTTTTGGCCGTCGATGATTTCAGCCACCATCACGCCTTCGTCCTCGGCCTTGTGCGCCAGCATCGGGCCGCGCACCACGTCGCCAATGGCATAGATGCCGGCCACCGAGGTGCGACAGTTGTCATCGACCGGGATGAAGCCGCGTGGGTCGGCGGACAGGCCCACGGCGTCGAGGCCCAAATTGTCGGTGTTCGGCACGCGGCCGATCGACACGATCAGGCGATCGGCCTCAAGTTTCTGCTCGGCGCCGGACTCGTCCTTGTAGGCGATGGTCACGCCCTTGGCCTTGGCTTTCACCTCGCCGATGTTGACGCCCAGATGGATGGTCAGCCCCTGCTTCTTGAACACCTTGGCGGCTTCCCTGGCAATGGCTTCGTCAACGGCGCCCAGGAAGGCGGGCAACGCTTCGAGAATGGTCACTTCGGCTCCCAGGCGACGCCATACCGAGCCCAGTTCCAGCCCGATCACGCCCGCGCCGATCACGGCCAGCTTCTTCGGCACGGAATCAAACGAGAGGGCGCCTTCGTTGTCGGACACGATCTTGTTGTCGACGGGCACGCCGGGCAGGTGGCGAGCCTTCGAGCCCGTGGCGATGATGACATTGCGTGCCGTGTAGGGCCTGGTGTCGCCGCCGTCGCTGGCTTCCACGGTGACCACGCCATCGGCCGCGCGGCTCTTGAACTTGCCGTGTCCCTTGATCCAGGTGACCTTGTTCTTGCGAAACAGGAATTCCACGCCGCCGGTGAACTTGTCGACGATGGCGGCCTTGCGGCGGATCATCTGCGGCAGGTCCAGCGACACGCCCTTGATTTGCACGCCGTGGTCGGCCATGCCGTGCTGCGCGTGTTCGAAGTGTTCGGACGACGCCAGCAGCGCCTTGCTGGGGATGCAACCCACGTTCAGGCAGGTGCCGCCCAGGCGTGGCTTGCCCGCATCGTCCTTCCATTCCTCGATGCAGGCCACGGTCTTGCCCAGTTGCGCGGCCCGGATGGCGGCGATATAGCCGCCCGGGCCCGATCCGATCACGATCACGTCGAAGTCGGCCTTGGCCGAAGGGCTGGCGCCGCCGCCCGTCGCCGCTGCCGCCGCGGATGCGGGCGCCGCAGCGGCCGGAGCGGGTGCCGCGGCGGGGGCGGGCGCAGGGGCCGGTGCCGGCGTGGCGGCCGGGGCGGCTGCGGTGGCCTTGGCGTCGGTGTCCACCACGGCGATCACTTCGTCTGCGTGAACAGTGGCGCCATCCGGCTTGACGATCTGCGTCAGGACGCCGTTGTCCGGACAAGGCACTTCCAGCGTGACCTTGTCGGTTTCCAGTTCCACGAGGGTCTCGTCGCGCTGGACGGCTTCGCCGGGCTTCTTCTTCCACTGGAGCAGCGTGGCTTCCGAGACGGATTCGGACAGCTGGGGCACCTTCACTTCAATCGTGGCCATGGTTTTCCCTTCGGGTTCTCGTGTGGCGAAAGCTTCCAGTCTAGGAGAGCACGCCGTCAGTCATGAGATACGCGAATCAGGGTTTACCCGCATCAATGCAAACGGCCCGCCTATAGGGCGGGCCGGTGCCGGGAAAGACCGCGCGGTGTCGGGGCGCGGCCGGAAGGCTTAGTGACCGGCGCTCTGGCCGCCGTCAACGTGCAGGATCTCGCCGGTGATGAACGGAGCGGATTCCAGGAACAGCACGGCTTCGGCGATATCGCGCATTTCGCCCATATGGCCCATCGGGTGAAGCGCGCCAAGGGCTTCATGGGTTTCCGGTGCGTGCATCGGCGACTTGATGATGCCGGGGGACACCGCGTTCACGCGGATGCCTCGGCGCGCGTATTCCACGGCCAGCGACTTGGTGGCGGCGTTGATGCCGCCCTTGGTCAGCGATGCCAGCGCCGACGGCACGCCCTGGATGGCATGGTCGACGAGGCTGGTGGTGATGCTCACCACGTGGCCGCTGCCCTGCTTTTCCATCTGGGCGATGGCCAGTTGCGTGATGTAGAAGAAGCCGGCCAGGTTCACGCCGGTCTTGGTGATGTAGTCCTCGGCCGTATAGCTGGTGAACGGCTTGGCGATGAAGATGCCGGCGTTGTTGACAAGCGCATCGACACGGCCGAACGTCTCGATGGCTTGCGAGACCACCCGGCGGGCGGTGTCGGGATCGGCGATGTCGCCCGGCACGGCCAGGATGTTGGCGTCATCGGGTTGCTGGATGCTGCGTGCCGTCGCCACCACGCGGTAGCCGCGCTGGCGGTAGGCCTTGACCAGCTCGGCGCCGATACCTTGCGAAGCGCCCGTGACGATGGCGACCTTTTGCGTGGCGGGGGTGGTTTGCGTGTTGCTCATGATTTGCCTCATTGATTGGGTTGACCTTGGCATCGCTGCCAATCGAATCGACGTGGTCGATGGCTGGAAATGTAGGTGAGGCAAGCCCGCGATTGAACGGCACCGGCACACAAACAGTTATGCGCGGCGGTAACAAGTAGGGAGCGGAGACCATCGCAATCCCGACACCGAGTGCGAGCGGCACCGGATGTGGCGCATAGCGCGTGGAGCGCGGCGCGCCCGCACTGGCTCAGACGGTGCTGCCGCATTTCCACGGCGCCGCCTCGGCGTGAGCACGGGGGGCGATCAAAGCGCGCAGAGCGCGGCGGCGGTCACCAGGGCCGTGGCGGCCAGGCCCAGCGGTTGCGCGAAACTATTGCCGCCGTGCATCAATGCCGAGGACATCAGCGGGCCAACGATCTGGCCCACGCCATACGCTGCCGTCATCACGGCAAACAGGTTGAACCTGACCTTGTGGGCCAGACGGCGCGCGGCAGGCGCCGCGATGGTAACCGTCCCCATGAAGGTGCCGCCGACCAGTACCGCACTGGCCAGGTAGGCCAGCGCCGTATGGCTCAGTGCGGGCAGCACCACGCCAACGGCCTGCACGCCAAGATTCCATTGCATGGCGCGGCGGGTGCCCAGCCGCGCATGCACGGCATGCCAGAGGAAACAGGACGGTGCCGCGCCCAGGCCGAAGACGGCCCACACGTGGATGGGATCGATCGGCCCCAGCGCGTCGCGCACGAACAGCGGCAGATAGGTGGCGGTGATGATGTAGCCAAAGCCGGCCAGGCCATAGCTGGCAATCAGCGGCGCCGGCCCGAGAGTGCCCTGCGGTGCCGCGGTGACAGATGTGGCGTCGCCGGTGCTGGCCCGCAGGCCCAGCACCCGCCATGCCAGCCCGCTCAGTATCAATGCGCCGATGGCTAGCGCCAGCCATAGCGCCAGGCTGTGCCACTGCGCCAGGTTGCCCATGGCGATCAGTTCGGCGGAAACCACGATGCCGACCCCCACGCCGGAAAACATCAGCGGCGCGCCATCGTGTCGGCCGCGCACATGCAACAGCCACGATGCGGCGCTGACCAGGGCCACTGCGCTGAGCACGCCCGCGACAAGGCGAACGACGATCAGCAGCGGACTGGGCAGCGGCAAGGCCAGCACAGCCAGCGACACTACCGTCCCGCCGAGCGCCACACGCGACCAGAAGCCGGCCTGGGCATGCACGATACGCGCAGCCAGCAGGGCACCCAGAAGGTAGCCGGCGTAATTGGCCGATGCGGCCAGCGACCCCGTCGCCACGCTCATCGTGCCGTCTCGGACCATGAGCGGATACATGCCGGTGAACGCAAAGCGTCCGAAGCCCATCGCCACGGCCAGCGCCAGGGCTGCTGCAATGGCTTCGTACAGCGATTTCCCCGCGGCGGCATCGCGTCGGGTTTGCGGCGAGGCATGGTTGGCGGTCGTGGTGTTCGGCATGATCGGAAGACGCCATCCATTTATTCTCGAAACGAGATGGATGACGATGTAAAAATCTTGATATGGGAATAATAAGGCCAGTCGAACCCCTGGCTTGTTCCGCCATGTATCAAGTGATATTCCGATCACGCAAAAAAGAAGCGGGCCCTATGCGGCGAATTTGTCGACGAGGAAGTCGACTAATGTGCGCACCCGCTGGGACACATGGCGCGCGTGCGGATACAGGAGCACGAAGGGGCGTGTGCTGCCGCCATATTCCTGCAGCACCTGGACGAGCGTGCCGTCACGCAGGTCTTGCTCGACGACAAAGCGATAGGTCTGGAACAGGCCCGCGCCGGCCCGGGCCAGCGTGGCGCCGCCCAGTGCATCCTCGGATGTGGCAATGGCGCCGGTGGTCACCACGTCGATATCCTCGCCGTCCTGGCGGAACGTCCACGGGATGCGTCGACCGCTGCTAGGCCGTTCGAACTGGATGCACTCGTGCGCCAGCAGGTCGTCGAGCGTTTTCGGGGTGCCATGGCGTTTCAGGTAGGCGGGTGTGCCCACCACCACCATTTCCGCATCTTCGAGCTTGCGTGCGATCAGCGTGGAGTCGTCGGGCGCACGGCCGCGCACGGACAGGTCATACGTGTCATCGGCGAAGTCCACATTGCGGTTGCTGATATGGACGTCAATGTCGACCTCGGGATAGCGTTCGCGGAATTCCGGCAGCACCGGCAGCACCCGATAGTGCGCGTACGGGGTGGGCAGGCTGATACGCAGCCGGCCGGCAGGCGTGGCGTGCTGGCCGCTGATCTGCCGCTCGGCATCCACCAGCTGGGCCAGCGCCTGACGGGTTTCCTCGAAGTAGGTGCGGCCTTCGTCCGTCAGCCGGATCTGGCGCGTGGTGCGCACGAACAGCCTGACACCGAGCCGCTCTTCCAGCCTCGACACACTGCGGCTGACCGCCGCCGGGGTCACGCCCGCCGCCACGGCCGCCGCCGTAAAGCTGCTGAGTTCGGCCGCCAGGCAGAACAGTTCGATGCTGCCCAGTTGTAGATCGTCGAATTGGCGCTTCATGGTCCGGTGCGGCGTCGAAGGTGGCAGTACGCAATGATGAGCCACCTGCGGGCGATCGACATCACGGCGGCAGCTTCAATTGCCCGAAGTGTATGCGATGCCACTCATCCGTGTGGCGGCCCGCACCATGCTGCCACGACGCGCCGTCAGTATGGCGCCGCGCTAGTCGCCGGGCGGGGCGCCCGGGATCGTGGCTGGCAATCGGCGCAAAGCCCCGGCAGGGCGAGATCGGCCTTGGCGGGTATCAGCCCGTGTGCCAGAAAGTGCTGGCGTACGGTCTGCTCCAGGGCGGCGTCGAACACTTCGGTCAGGCTGGCGCAGTGGGTGCAATACAAGTGGCGGTGAACCGGCTGGTCGGCCAGTTCGTAAAACGTCACCGACCGGTTTTTCTTGTCCGGTACCACCACGCGCGCCAGCGGCCCCAGATCGGCCAGGTCGTAAATGGCCTTCTTGAACGAGGAAATGGCCTGGCCGTTATTGCGCCTGAACATCGCCGCGCAAAGCTGTTCGGGATTCAGATGGCGCTGTGGCGATGCCAGCAGGATTTCCATCAGCGCAACACGCGCGGCATTGGGCGTGAGACGGTGGGTCTCAAGCAGCTGAATCGACAATGGATGCTTTTCGCCAGGCATTTCCGGAATATCAGGACGCTCGGTTCCGCTGGCCGGCTGCATGGGTGTGCCGGCAGGGTGGCAGAACGACGGGCAGCCTAGCCGACGTTCGTTAGCCGGACATTAATTCGCGGTCGGAGGCAAGCGTGCCGGGTGCCACGCGCGCCAGTTCGGTAGAATGTCGATAATGATTCTTATTTAAAGAAAAACTGAGTTGGACATGGACATACGCCCCCGGATACTGGTCGTCGACGACCACAAGAACATTCGTGATCCGTTGGCAACCTATATGCGTCGTTTCGACTTCGACGTCGAGGCTGTCGGGGACGGCAGGGCCATGCGCCAGCGGCTGGACGAGCGCAGTTTCAACCTGATCGTGCTGGACATCATGCTGCCCGGCGAAAATGGACTGTCGCTGTGCCGCTATGTATCCGAACACGTAGGCACGCCGGTGATCCTGCTGACGGCGGTTACCGAGCAGGCGGACCGTATCGCCGGGCTGGAAATCGGCGCCGACGACTATGTCGTCAAGCCGTTCGATCCGCGCGAACTGGTTGCACGCATCCGCAGCGTGCTGCGGCGCAACCGGGCCCCGATGCCGGCCACCATGCCCGAGCCGTCGGTCCAGCCCGACTGCCGCTTCATCTTCAGCGGCTGGACGTTCGATACCGCCACGCGCGAACTGCGCAATCCCGGCGACGAAGTGGTGCCGCTGAGCACTGCCGAATTCCATCTGTTGCGGGCGTTCGTGGAAAACGCCAATCGCGTGCTGAGCCGCAGCCAGTTGCTGGACCTGACCCAGCGATCCGAAACCGTGGCGTTCGATCGCAGCGTCGACAGCCAGGTGAGCCGCCTGCGCAAGAAGCTGGAACCGGATCCGCGCCGCCCCGGCATGCTCAAGACCGTGCGGGGCGACGGCTATCTGCTGGCCACTCGCGTCACGCTCGAACACTGATGAAGCTGTTTCCGCGAAACCTGTCGGGCCAGCTGGTGGCCCTGTGGCTGCTGGCCATGCTGGCAGCGCATGTGATTGCCGTGCTGGTGCTGTCCTGGTGGCGGGCGGACAACGTCACCATCCACCCGCTGTCCGTCCGCACCATCGAGACCCGTGTGCTTTCCGCTTACCGGGTGGCGGCGCGCGCGGATGACCCCGCCACCTGGCTGGACGACATCAGCCTGCCCGATTCCACATTCGAATTGGCGGCGCGGCCCGTGGCTTTCGCGAACACCATGAACGGGCAGGAGCAGGCATTGGCGCAGCGCCTGCACCGCCTGCTTGGCGTGCCCGAAGGCGCCCCCCTGCATGTGCGGCTGCGCCAGGTGGAACCCGTACCCGGCGCTGCCGCCGAAGACCGCGGCAACTGGCTCGAAAAGGCGTTTCGCGGTACGCAGGCCACGGCGCTCGATGTCGATGTCAGGCTGCCACAGGGCCAGTGGCTGCACAGCCGGCACTGGCCGACGATGCTGCCGGCCCACTGGTCGCGCGTGCTGAGCTTCTCGCTGGTGGTCGGCATGCTGCCGACGGCGCTGATCGCGCTGCTGTTCGGCCGCCGCATCATGGGGCCGCTGCGGCGGCTGACCGAAGCCTCGAAGCGGGTCAGCCGCGGCGAGCAGGTGATCCTGCCCACGCCCGACGGGCTCAGCGGCGTGCGGGAGATCACGAAGGCGTTCAACGACATGCAGCAAAGCCTGGTGCGCTTCGTCAACGGGCGCACGCAGATGATCGCCGCCATCGGGCATGACCTGCGCACGCCGCTGACGTCATTGCGCATCCGCGCCGAGCTGATCGACGACGACGAACTGCGCGACGCCATGGTGCAGACCATCGACGAAATGGGGGTCATGGTCGAAGAAACGCTGCGCTTCGCGCGCGACGAGGCGCTGCATGCGCCCACGCAGGACGTGCAGATCTGCGATCTGGTACGCGAAGTGGTGGACAACCAGACCCTCCAGGGCCGCAGCGTCAGCTGGTCCAGCCAGGTGGACGCAGGGGTGTTCTACCGCTGCCGGCCGGTGCATCTGAAGCGCGCGCTGGGCAATATCATCGACAACGCCGCGCGCCACGGCAATGTCTGCGTGAGGATCGTGGCCGATACCGTGGGCAAGTCGCTGCGCATCGAGATCGAGGACGACGGGCCCGGCATCGACCCCGACCAGCTCGAACGTGTCTTCGAACCGTTCACCCGCCTGGATTCGGCACGCAGCATGGACAGCGGTGGCGTGGGCCTGGGGCTGGCGATTGCCCGCTCGTGCATCCGTGCGCATGGCGGCGAAATCTCGCTGCAGAACCGGCCGGAAGGCGGACTCAGGGCATCGATCGAACTGCCCAACTAACTGGTGCGGCGGAAGACGGCGGTGACCGGTGGCTGTGACGCGATTGCCACAATTCGCCACAATCGAGCAAACCTGCACAACATCAAATAGCAATCATTCTCGTTTTGACGTGATTGCCATGCCTGCCGTACGGCAGGGGCGTTGTGCAACCTCTTTGACGGGGAGTGTTGAAGGTCCAGCCAGGCACGGCAGCACGTCGGGTCCGAAACGCAATCGTGCTGGAGTCTTCCGTGCAGCAAAAGAAAATCCCGAATGCCATCCGCCTGCTGGTCTCAGGCGCTTCCGCGGGCCTGGTCATGGTCCCGTTCGCTGTCCACGCCCAGACGGGGGACAGCGCCGCCACGGCGGGCGGCGGCAACGTGCTGCCGCAGGTAACGGTCATCGGCCGGGGCATCGGCAACGCCAACGACGCGCCGACCGGCATCTCGCGCCTGCCAGAGACGGTCAAGGAAACGCCGAAGACCATCAACGTGGTGCCGCAGGAAGTCATCGAGCAGCAGCACGCCACATCGCTGGAACAAATTCTCAAGAACGTGCCCGGCATCACCATTTCCACGGGCGAGGGCAACGGCGGCCAGAACGGCGACCAGTTCCGCATCCGGGGTTTGTCGGCCAAGGGCGATATCTACGTGGACGGCCTGCGCGACTTTGGCGCGTACAAGCGCGATGCGTTCAACACCGAGAGCGTCGAAGTCATCAAGGGGCCGTCAGGGGAGAGCTTCGGCGTTGGCAACGTGGGCGGGCTGATCAACCAGACCACCAGGAAGGCCAACCTGCACCCCCGTACCAGCATCGACCAGGGCATTGCGTCGGATGCCACGTACCGCACCACGCTGGACAGCAACTTCAAGCTCAACGACGCGTCGGCGCTGCGCATCAACGGGATGTTCCAGAATGGCCGCGTGGCGGACCGCGACCACGTCGATGACGACCGCCGCGGCGTGGCCATCGACTTCGGCACCGGCCTGGGCACCCGTACCGAATGGCACCTGAACTACGCTTACCTGCACCGCAGCGGCGCACCCGACTACGGCGTGTCGGTGGCGCAGGGCGCCGATGGCTTCTACCGGCCGTTGACCGAATACGGCGTGCCGGGTGTGTCGTCGTCCACGTCGTACGTCCGCAATACCGACCGCGACACCACCGACGCCCACATCGTGTCGTCGAACTTCATGACCCGGCTCGACAACGGCATCACGATCAGCAACGACACGCGGTTCAGCTTCTACGAGCGCGATTTCTCGTCCACCAATCCGGCGGCGCTGACTTACGCCAACCTGCAGACGCTGCTGTCGGGCCGCAACCTGGCGCTGCCCTACGCGGCGGGCGGCGGGGTGACATACCTGCAGCGCGGCTGGGGCGTGCAGAACGTGCTCAGTGCCAAGGGCGAGTTCCAGACCGGCAGCCTCCGCCACAAGGCGATGGTGGGCCTGGATACGATCTACCAGCGCGACCACCGCGACCAGGGCTCCTGGACAGGCCGCATGAACAACCAGACCGTGGTCAACCCGGTGTTCTACAACAGCCCCAATGCCACGGTGGCCTATAACGCCACGCGCGACGCCAATGCCACCGATATTGGCGTGTTCATGAGCGACCGCGTGTACCTGAACGACCAGATCTCGCTGCTGGGCAGCCTGCGCTGGGACTACTTCCGCAGTGAGTATTCGACCAGCGCGTCGTCGCTGGGCGGCTCGGCGGACGCGAAGAAGCTGAGCCCGGCCATCAGCGCCATCTGGGAACCGACCAGGGACTACATGTTCTACACGTCGTTCTCGCGCACCTACCGGCCAGTGGGCACCGACATCGCCGTGGCCGTCGGCGGCGTGGCGTCCGAGGTGCCGCAGAATGGCTTCAGCAACGAGCCCGAGCGCGCCGATACCATCGAAGTGGGCGTCAAGCTTGACTTCCTGGACAAGCGCCTGGGCGTGACCGGCGCGCTGTTCCAGACCAAAAAGACCAACGCTTACACGGTAGACCCGGCCACCGGCGACATCACGAACGGCTTTTCCGATTCCGGCGAAGGCCGTCGTATCCGTGGCCTGGAGCTGGGGCTGAGCGGCCGCATCGTCGGCGGCTGGACGGCCAACGTGGCCTATGCCTATCTCGATGGCGAGGTCACGTCGGCCACCACCGCATCCATCGTGGGCAATTCGGCGCCCGGTGTCTCGCGCCACAATGTCACGCTGTGGACGGCCTATGACATTCCCCATACGCTGCTGCCGGTGCCGGGGCAGCTGACCATCGGCGGCGGCCTGCAATACGCCACGGGCTACTGGGCCGATTCGGCGAATACCACGAAGATGCCCGACAACTTCGCGCTGGACGCCATGATCGCGTACAAGCAGGGCAAGTACCGGATCTCCCTGAACGGCTACAACCTGACGAACCACCTGAACTATCAGTCGTCGTTCGGTGCGGTGCGCGCCGTACCCACGTCGCGCCGCACGTTCCTGCTCAACGTCGGCATGACGTTCTGACCCTGCGGCCGTGAGCGCCGCGAGGCCGCTACCATGGCGGTTTCGCGGCCAATTCCGCTGATCCCATTGCATCCCATGCTCGTCCAGATTCCCGATGTCCTGACACCCGAAGAGATCCGCTACTGCCGGCGGCGCCTGGAAGGCGCGGCCTGGGTGGACGGGCGCGTCACGGCCGGCGATCTGGCCGCCCGCGCCAAGCACAACCTGCAGGTGCCGGTGGACAGCCCCGAGGCCCGCGAACTCGGCGAGCTGATCCTGTCGGCCCTGGGCCGCAGCCACACGTACCACTCGGCCGCGCTGCCGCTGCGGGTGTTGCCGCCGATGTTCAATCGCTACGACAGCGCCATGACGTTCGGCACGCACGTCGACAACGCCATCCGCACGGTGCCGGGGACCGGCGGCATGCGCATTCGCGCCGATGTGTCGAGCACACTGTTCCTGTCGGACCCCGACGAGTACGACGGTGGCGAACTGGTCATCAAGGACCTGTACGGCTCGCACACCGTCAAGCTGCCCGCAGGGCATCTGGTGGTCTATCCGGCCTCGTCGCTGCATTCGGTGACGCCGGTCACGCGCGGAGCGCGCTGGGCCTCGTTCTTCTGGGCACAGTCCATGGTCAAGGACGACGGCCAGCGCAGCATGCTGCACGAACTGGACCTGGCGATCATCGACATCCGCCAGCGGCTCGGCGACGACCAGGAAGCCGTGCTGGCCCTGGTGAACCACTACCACAACCTGCTCCGGCGCTGGGCCGAACTCTGATCGGCACCGGCCGACTGGCTCGCGGACACCGCGCCCCGTCCCGCCCCGGGCTGGACGGCGCACTTGTTCCCCGGTGTATCAATTCCTGTTCTGCCGGGTCCGTTTATCGGCACATGGCTGACGCCTATAGTGGTTGCCACGCGAACGGCGCACCGCGCCGATGCAGCAGGAACCCGAGGAAAAAGGAGTCACCATGTCCGTCGAAACAAGACTGGCCGCGCGCGGCCTGACGTTGCCGCCACCCCCGCAGCCGCTGGGCAGCTATACCGCCGTCAGCCGCGCGGGCGATCTGCTGTTCATCTCCGGCCAGTTGCCGCTGCAGGACGGCAAGGTCGTGTGGCAGGGGCAAGTGGGCCGTGACCTGACCGTGGCCGAGGGCAAGCAGGCCGCCCAGTTGGCGGCGCTGAACGTGCTGGCGCAGATCCACGCGCATCTGGGCGGGTTCGAGCGCCTTGACCATATCGTGCGGGTCGAAGGGTTCGTGACCAGCGCCCCGGGCATGCTGGACCAGCCCGCGGTGGTGGACGGCGCCTCGGACCTGTTCGCCGATGTGCTCGGCGACAAGGCTGGCCACGCCCGCGCGGTCTATGCCCAGACTCAGCAGCCGGCCAACGCCGCGGTGATCCTGGTGGTCATCGCGCAGGTCAAGCCCGACCGGGCCGACGACGCCTGATTGCCGCTTCCGTTCGGACAGGGTGGCCCGCCTGTGCGGGGGATAAGTCGTCGATGTCGGCATGGAAGCCCTATCGGCTCACCGACCCGCATACCTGATCGCGCGCGCCGCCGGCACCCAGGCGCCGCTGCCTACCAGCGCTCCATATACGGCCGCAGATCGAGCTCGAATGTCCATGCGTCGCGCGGCTGGGTGTGCAGGTACCAGTAGTTTTCGGCGATATGGTCGGGGTCCAGAATGCCGTCCTGGTCCTTGAGCGCATAGCGTTCCGGGAACGTATCGCGGATAAAGGCGGTGTCGATCGCCCCATCGACCACCACATGGGCCACGTGGATGTTGCGTGGGCCCAGTTCGCGCGCCATGCTCTGGGCCAGCGCGCGCAGCGCGTGCTTGGCACCGGCGAAGGCCGCAAAGTTGGCGGCCCCGCGCAGCGCCGCCGTGGCGCCGGTGAACAGGATGGTCCCGCGTCCGCGCGCCACCATCCGGCGCGCGGCGGCCTGTCCGTTCAGGAAACCGCTGAAGCACGCCATTTCCCAGATCTTGAAGTACTTGCGCGGCGTTTCTTCCAGAATGCTGCTGGGGACATTGGCGCCGATATTGAACACCAGTACCTCGATGGGGCCGTGCTCGGATTCGATCTGCTCGAACAGCTGCGCCACGTCGTCTTCCTTGCGGGCGTCGCTGCTGTAGCCGAATGCCTGGCCGCCGTCGGCGCGGATGCCGTCGACCAGCGGCTGCAGCTTGTCGGCCGTGCGGCGGGTCACGCAGGCGATATAGCCTTCGCGCGCAAAGCGGCGGGCGATGGCACCGCCGGTGGCGTCGCCCGCGCCAATGACCAGGGCAACCTTCGGATGGGACTGGGCGGGCCCGGTAGCTGTTGCAGCGGCTGTAGTGGTCATGCTGTCTCCTGTTGTGCTCGCTAGTGTAGTGGTTGTCGTGCTACCGCGCCGGGCACGCCATGGTGTCAGTGGGCATCGGCGGACGGCGCCTTGGGCGGCATCACCTTGCGCATCAGCGGTACCAGCGGTATCGCCACCACAAAGCACGCCAGGATCACCATGAAGGCATCGGCATACGTCAGCGTATGGGCTTCGCGCATGGTCAGCGCCCAGAGTTGCCGGATGGCGGCGGCGTTGCCGTCGCCCACCTCGTTGCTCAGCGTGGCCAGGCGCGCGGTGGACTGGCCCAGGAATTCGGTCATGGCGTCGTTGCGGATGTTGAGATGCTCGGCCAGCCGCAGGAAGTGCAGGTTGGTGCGGTCGTTCAGGATCGTCGCACAGGCGGCAATGCCAATGGCACCGCCCAGGTTGCGCATCAGGTTGAACAGGCCCGATGCCAGCTTGAGCCGCGCGGGCGGCAGGGCGCCCAGCGTCAGCGTTACCGTGGGTGCCACGGCAAACTGCTGTCCCATGCCGCGCATGGCCTGTGGCAGCAACAGCTCGGCACTGCCCCAGTCATGCGTGATCGGTGCGAAGCTCCACATCGACATCGCGAACAGTGCCAGGCCGAACATCAGCAGCCAGCGCAGGTCCACGCGGTTTGCCAGGAACGCGTAGAGCGGGATCGACATCACCTGGAACAGCCCCGTGGAGAAGATCGCCAGGCCGGTCTGCAGCGCGCTGTAGCCGCGCACCTGACCCAAGAACAGAGGTGTCAGATAGATCGTGGCGAAGATGCCGATCCCCGTGACGAACGAGAAGAAGCAGCCCAGCGCGAAGTTGGGGTCTTTCAGCGCGCGCAGGTCCACCACGGGATTGGCGAACGTCAGGGACCGCCACAGGAAGCCGATGCCGGCGATGCCGGAGATCCAGGCCGTGGTCAGGATGGTCTGGTCGCCAAACCAGTCCCAGCGCGGACCTTCCTCGAGCGTGTATTCCAGGCAGCCCAGGAACAGCGCCAGCATCACGATGCCGGGGTAGTCCGCGCCCTTGAGCAGCGACCAGTCGGGATGATCGATCCTGACCAGCAGCGGCACCACCACCGTGACGAAGATGCCTGGCACCAGGTTGATGAAGAACAGCCAGTGCCAAGAATAGTGATCGGTGATCCAGCCGCCTACCGTCGGCCCCAGCGTGGGCGCCAGCGACGCCAGCCCGCCAATGATGGCGGCGGCCGCCACGCGCTGGCGCCCGGTGAAGAACGCAAACGCCGTGGTGAAGACCATCGGAATCATCGAGCCGCCCAGAAAGCCCTGCGCGGCGCGGAAGGCGATCATGCTCTGGATGTTCCAGGCGATGCCGCACAGCAGGCTGGTCAGCGTAAAGCCGGCGGCCGACGCGGCGAACAGCCAGCGCGTGGACATGACGCGCGACAACCATCCGGACAGCGGAATGACGATGATCTCGGCAATCAGGTAGGCAGTCTGCACCCAGACGGTCTCGTCGGTGCCCGCCGACAAGCCGCCGCCAATGTCGCGCAGCGACGCCGAAACGATCTGGATGTCCAGCAGCGCGATGAACATGCCCACGCACATCGTGCCGAAGGCCAGCACGCGGGTGGCCATCGGCAGGTCGGCCGGCGACGGTAGCGCGGGGGGCGCGGCATGCCCAGAGGCGGCGGGTGCGCTGGCTGGCGCGGCGGGGCTGGTGGAAACGGCTGTATTCATGACTTGCTCGGTGCCTGGTCCGGATGCTGATCCTGGGCTTGCGCAGCCGCCGGCGCCCGCTCTGCATGGGTATCGATCTCGGCCACCACCGACAGGCCGGGGCGCAGCAGGCCGAGTCGCGCGTCGGCATCGTCCAGCACGATGCGCACCGGCACGCGCTGCACGATCTTGGTGAAGTTGCCAGTGGCGTTTTCAGGCGGCAGTACGCTGAACTGGGCGCCCGTAGCGGGCGCCAGGCTTTCCACGCGGCCATGGAACACCTTGCCGGGCATCACGTCGGCCACGATGGTGGCGCGCATGCCAGGCAACATGTGCGCCAGCTGTCCTTCCTTGAAATTGGCATCGATCCACAGGCCCCGCGCGGGCACGATCGACAGCAACTGCCCGCCGCTTTGCGCATAGGCGCCCACGCGCGCACGGCGATTTCCCACCGTGCCGTCCACCGGCGCGCGCAGTTCGGTGTAGCCCAGGTTCAGGCGCGCCAGGTCGCGTTCGGCAATGGCCTGCGCCAGCGCTGCCTCGGCCTGCTGCCGTTGCGTGGCGATGACGTCGAGTTGCCGGCGGGCCGCCTCCACGCTGGCCTTTGCCTTCTGGCCGTTGGCGACCGACTGCTTGAAATCGGCATCGGCCTTCTGGGAACTCTGGATCGATACGGCGGACTTGGCCACCAGGCTTGCGTAGCGCGCCTGATCGTCGCGGGCGCGCACGGTTTCGGCGTCGGTGGCGGCCACGTTGGCGCGGGCTTCGGCGATGACGGCGTCCTGCAGCCGGGCGCGGGCGTCCAGGTTGGCGATCAGGGCCTGCTCCGATGCCACGGCACCTTCGGCCTTGGCCACCGCGGCCCGGTAGTCGCGATTGTCGATGCGCGCCAGCAGGTCGCCCGCGTGCACGGCCTGATTGTCGGTCACCAGCACTTCGGTCAGATACCCAGGCACCTTGGCCGCGATCAGCGTCACGTCGCCGCCCACGTAGGCATCGTCGGTCTCCTGGACGAAGCGGGCGTCGGTCCACCAGTGATAGCCGTAGCCGGCGGCCACCAGCGCAATCAGCGCGCCGCCGGTGCGGATCAGCAAGGCCTTTCTGCCAGGCCGGGCCTTGGTCGGGATGGCATCGGCGGCCGCGCGGTCGGCGCTTGTGGTGCTGCTGGTCATGAAAGGCTCCGTACTGAAAGAGCGCCTGCGACAGGCGCGAGAGTGGGGGTGTCAATGGGATCGGCCAGCGTGGCATCGGCCTGTGCCGTGGCCGAACGTTCGAGGCGCGCCCGCAGGGCCGGGCTGGCCGCCGGGCCGGGGGCAATGTAGTGATGGGTTTCGGTGATGCGCTGGCCGGTGTCGGCGTCGACCAGTGCAAGGCGCACCGGGCGCCCGGTCTGGCGCTCCACCAATTGCACGGTGTCGGCCTGGTCCGCGAAGTGACGCGTGCCCCAGTCCATCAGCATCAGCAGCACAGGCCGGAAGTCGCGGCCGCGCGCGGTCAGCACGTAGTCGTCGCGGGGCGGATGCGCGCTGTAGGGCCGGCGTGCCAGCAGGCCTTCGTCAACAAGCTTGGTCAGGCGCCGCGTCAGCATGTTGGGCGCGATGCCCAGGCGCTTCTGGAAATCGTCGAAACGGGTGGCGCCGTAGAACGCCTCGCGCAGGATCAGGACCGACCACGTGTCGCCAACCCGCTCCACAGCGCGGGCCGTGGGGCAGGCCGATTCCTTGTGTGACTTTCTCTGCATCGCCGTCACCTCCCGAAAAAACATGTTGCTATCAAGATGAAAGTTAGTCTAGGCTAGTAACTAGCATCGTGCAAGTTAATTTGCATGGCAGCCACGGAAAGGAATGCGACATGAAGAAACAGGCACAAGACGGGCAGGTCCGATGGGCAGCGCCGCTGGCGGCATCGGTGGCGGCGGTCTTCGCGTTGGCGGGTTGCGCGGCGGTCGGGCCCGACTATCGCGCCCCGGCGGTGGATACCCCGGCGACGTATCGGCATGCGGCCGATGTGGCACCCGTCAATGACGCGCGCCAGCCGGTGTCGCTGGACACCTGGTGGAACGGATTCAATGACCCGGTGCTGACCACCATCGTCCAGCGCGTGCTGGACCAGAACCTGGACATGGCGGCGTCCGTGGCCCGCGTGGAGCAGGCCCGCGCGGCCGCCAGCTTTGCCGGGGCCGAACTGCTGCCGCAGGGCAGTGCCTATGGCGATGTCGCCAGACAGCGCCAGTCACTCGAAAGCCCGCTGGGCAAGATCGGCAGCAAGTTCCCGGGCTACACGCGCGGGCAGACGCTGTACTCGGTGGGGGCGGCGGCCACATGGGAAATCGATCTGGCCGGCGGACTGCGGCGCGGTGCCGAGGCGGCCAACGCCGAACTGCAGGCGGCCGAGGCGAACCACCTGGGCGTGCGCATCCTGGTGGCGGCGGAGGCCGCCGACGCCTACTTCCGCGTGCGCGCCGCGCAGAGCCGCATCGCCATTGCAGAGCAGCAGGTCACCACCAACCAGCGCCTGCTGGACCTGGTGCGGCTGCGGCTGGCCGATGGCATCGGCGCGGAGCGCGAGCAGGCGCAGGCCGAGGCGCAGCTGGCGCAGACGCGCGTGACCATCCCGCCGCTGCGTATCGAACTGGAAACGCAACTGAACCGGCTCGATGTGCTGATGGGCGCGCAGCCGGGCACCTATGCAGCGGAACTGCGCGATGCCCAGCCCGCGCTGACGGTGCCGCAGGTGGCGCTGGCGCAGGGACCGGCCAATCTGCTGCAGCGCCGGCCCGATGTGATCGCTGCCGAGCGCCGGCTGGCGGCATCGAATGCGCGCATCGGTGTGGCCACGGCCGAGTACTACCCGAAGGTGTCGCTGTCGGCGCTGCTCGGGTTCGAGAGCCTGTCCGCCAGCAAGCTGTTCACGGCGCAGGCGTTCCAGCCAGCCGCCACGGCCGGGCTGCGCTGGCGCCTGTTCGATTTCGGGCGTGTCGATGCCGAAGTGGCCGGCGCAAGGGGTGCCTATGCCGAGGCGCTGGCCAACTATCGCCAGGCGATGCTGCAGGCCACGGCCGATGTCGAGAACGCGCTGGTGTCGCTTACCCAGCTTGACGCGCAGCGGCTGGAGCTGGACAAGGAAGTGGCCGCCCATGAGCGCGCCCGCAATGCGTCCGAGGATGCCTACAAGGGGGGCGCGGTCAGCCTGTTCGAGGTGCTGGACGAAGACCGCCAGTTGCTGGCCGCCCGCGACCAGCAGGCCAAGGTGCGGGCCGACAACGCGCGCGCGGCCGTGTCGGCGTTCCGGGCGCTGGGCGGCGGGTGGTCCTGAATCGCGAGGGACTCATGTCTGAGGGGCGCGGCGCCGCGGACGGACCCGCGGCGGCCGGCGTCACGACGCGCCGTCCTTGTCGGTGTGTCGCTTCGACGGTGCGGTCAGCGACGCCCACACCTGCCGGAACGTGGCGCGCAACGTGCCGCCCGCATCGGTATCGCCGTGCAGCATGGCCGAGATGTAGGAGCGCGCCTGTTTGGCCGAGATATGCGGCGGCAGCGGCGGGACGTCCGGGTCGGTCACCATTTCGAGCACGGTCGGCACGTTCGCGGCCAGCGCGCGGTCCAGCGCGGGGCCGATCGCCTCGGGCTTGTCCACGCGGATGCCTTGCAGGCCCAGCATCTGCGCAAAGGCCGCGTAGCCGAAAACGGGCAAGTCCTGCGACACGGCGAATTTTGGATCGCCTTCCATCACGCGCTGTTCCCAGGTCACCTGGTTCAGGTCGCCGTTGTTCAGCACGATGATGGTCAGCGAGCCGCCGGTCCACCGCTTCCAGTCCCGCGACACGGTGATGAGCGCGCTGATGCCGTTCATCTGCATGGCGCCATCGCCCACCATGGCAATCACCGCGCGGTCCGGATGCGCGTAGCGTGCCGCGATGGCGTATGGCACGGCCGGGCCCATGGTGGCCAGCCCGCCGCTCAGCGACGCCATCATGCCGCGCCGGATCTTCAGGTCGCGGGCATACCAGTTGGCCGCCGATCCGGAATCGCAGGTCAGGATGCAGTTGTCGGGCAATCGCCGGGACAGCTCCATGAACACGCGTTGCGGATTGATCGGATTGGCTTCGGCCGCGGCGCGCTGTTCCAGCACCTGCCACCACTCGGCCACGTTTTTCTCGACTTCCTGCTGCCATTCGAGCGGCTTCTGCTCCAGCATCGGCAGCAGCGCGCGCAGCGTGGCGGCGCTGTCGCCTTCGAGGCAGATTTCCATCGGATAGCGAAGGTTCAGCATGCGGCCATCGATATCGATCTGCACGCCGCGCGCCTTGCCCTCGGCCGGCAGGAATTCCGAATAGGGAAACGCGGAGCCCACCATCAGCAACGTATCGCAGCCATTCATCAGCTCCCAGCTGGGCTTGGTGCCCAGCAGGCCGATGGCGCCGGTGACAAAGGGCAGGTCGTCCGGCACGGCGGCCTTGCCCAGCAGTGCCTTGGCCACACCGGCGCCCAGCCGGCGCGCCACCTCGATGACTTCATCGGTCGCGTGCAATGCGCCCGCACCCACCAGCATCGCGACCTTGCTGCCCGCGTTCAGCACGTCGGCCGCGCGGCGCAGATCCGCCTCTTGCGGTGCCTGGGCCCGCGCCGTGTAGCCGATGCCCGTGTGCACCGTGCCGTGTTCGCGCGGCGGCGCCGGTACGGCAGGCAGGTTCTGTACGTCATTGGGAATGATGATGCAGGTCACGGTGCGGCGTTCGACGGCGATGCGCACGGCGCGATCCACCAGGTGCCGTATCTGCGCCGGGTCCACGGCCATGGCCACGAAGTCGCGCGCGACGTCCTTCATCAGCGTGGTCAGATCCACTTCCTGCTGGTAGTCACCGCCCAGCGCGGCGCGCTTTTGCTGGCCCACGATGGCCACCACCGGCTGGTGGTCCATCCGCGCGTCGTACAGGCCATTGAGCAGGTGAATTGCGCCGGGCCCCGACGTCGCCAGGCACACGCCCGGCTCGCCGGTGAACTTGGCATGGGCGCAAGCCATGAATGCGGCCAGCTCCTCATGGCGCGCCTGGATGAACTCGGGGTCGTTGTCCGCGCGGCCAAAGGCGCCCATCAGGCCGTTGATACCGTCTCCGGGATAGCCGAATACCCGCCGGACGCCCCATTCCCGCAGGCGCTTGAGTACAAAGTCCGAAACCGTCATCGACATCGCTAGCTCCATGAATGTTGCATCGCCATGCATCACGCGTGCCGATGGCCCCGCCCCCCGGCCAAGCGCCGCGAAAGGCCAGCGCGGCGGCCGCTGTCGCGTAGAAAATGCGCGCGCCGGTAAGGATTGCACGCCGGCCCGGGCGCAGCGCAGCTAACGCCCGGCTGGCGCGGCCGGCGTCTGCCACCCGGCAGGCAGGTAGGGACGGCTGGTGTAGTCGCCGTACGTCAGGACGAACAGTATCGTCAGGATCGCCAGCGGCAGCGCTGCTGCGAGCCGCAGCACCGTCGCCGCGCGTATCAGGTGCATGAAGGTGCAGGCAATCAGCAGGGCCTTGAGGGCCGCGATCGCGAGGTTGATGGATGCGTTCCAGGGGCCCAGGTCAAGAAAGGCGGTGCCCACGGTGATGGCCAGCAGCAGCACCAGTAGCAGCCATATGCCGACCAGGCGCCGGGTTCCGGCCGTCATGTCGCGCTCCTGCCTGGCAGATAGAGGATGGGAAACAGGAACAGCCAGATCACGTCGACAAAGTGCCAGTACAGGCCGACGATCTCCAGGCGTGTCAGGTTGGCCGATGCATGGCGCCCGGCGCGAATCGCCATGGCGAAGCCCAGCACCAGCGCGATCCCGACGCAGAGATGCACGGCGTGCAGCCCTGTCATCGCGTAGTAAAGCAGCCGGAACATCTGCCCGGCGTGGCCGCCCGTACCGGCTGCGTTGCCGGGGACAAAGCCCGAGGCGATGTCCTTCGCATACTCGACACCCTTGATGACCAGGAAGGTTGCGCCCAGTGCCGCAACGGCCCAGAGCAGGCGCACGGCGCCCCGCCGGTTGCCGCCCTCTGCCGCCGTGACGGCCAGCGCCATGCACAGGCTGCTGGTCATCAGCACGGCGGTGTTGGCCGTGCCCAGCCAGAGGTCGGTGTGGCGCGCGGCCAGCGTCAGACCGGCGGTGTCGGTGAAGCGGACGAAGTCGTACCCGACGAACAGCGGGCCGAAGAACATCAGCTCGGTGCCGAGGAAGATCCAGATGCCCAGGCGCGCGGCAATGCGCTGCTGGCCGCCGCTGTCGAACGGAAACGGGGGCGTGCTCATTGCGGCGACTCCTGCCCCGTGACGGGATCGTAAGCATAGGCGTCGCGCCTGACCCGTGGCGGCCGGGCAAAGTTGTGCGTGGGCGGCGGTGAGGGGGTCTGCCATTCCAGGCCCGTGGCGTGCCACGGATTCGCCGGCGCGCGCCCGGCCCGGAACAGCGAATGCACCAGGTACACCAACGGCATCAGGTAGCCGATGGCCAGGATCGATCCGCCCGCCGACGACAGGATGTTCAGGACCTGGAATTCCGGCGGATAGGCGTAATAGCGGCGCGGCATGCCTTCGAAGCCCAGCAGGAACTGCGGGAAGAACGTCAGGTTGAAGCCCACGAAGATCACCACGGCCGCGATGCGGGCCCACGTTTCGGGGTAGAGACGGCCGGTGATCTTGGGCCACCAGAAATGCACCCCGCCCAGATAGGCCATGACCGCGCCGCCCACCATGATGTAGTGGAAGTGGGCGATGACGAAGTAGGTGTCGGTCAGGTGCACGTCGAGCGCCAGCGCGGCCAACACGAGCCCGGTGAGGCCGCCGATGGTGAACAGCCCGACAAAGCCCAGCGCGTACAGCATCGGTGCCGTCAGGCGGATGCGGCCCTTGTAGAGCGTGGCGGTCCAGTTGAACACCTTGATGGCCGACGGCACGGCCACCAGAAAGCTAAGCAGCGAAAACGTCAAGCTGGCCCGGTACGACTGCCCGCTGACGAACATGTGGTGGCCCCAGACCAGAAAGCCCAGGCTGGCGATGCCAACAATGGCCCACGCCATGGCGCGATAGCCGAAGACGGGCCGGCGCGCAAAGCACGGGATGATCTCGCTGGCCACGCCCATCGCCGGCAGGATCATGATGTACACGGCCGGGTGCGAATAGAACCAGAACAGGTGCTGGAACAGCAGCGGATCGCCGCCCAGGGCCGGGTCGAAGATGCCGATATGCACCAGGCGTTCCAGCGCCACCAGACACAGCGTCATGGCCAGAACCGGCGTGGCCAGCACGAGGATCAGGCTGGTGCCGTAGCTGGCCCAGACGAACAGCGGCAGGCGCATCCAGGTCATGCCGGGCGCGCGCAGCGTGTGCGTGGTGACGATGATGTTCAGGCCGGTGAGGATCGACGAGAAGCCGGTGACGAACACCCCGGCCAGCGTCAGCACCACGTGGCTGTTGGAGAACATCGTCGAGAAGGGCGTGTAGAACGTCCAGCCCGTATCGACGCCGCCCGCGACCATCGCGCCCAGCGTCAGCGTGCCGCCGGCCACGTACAGGTACCAGCTGGCCAGGTTCAGCCTGGGAAACGCCATGTCGCGCGCGCCGATCATCAGCGGCACCAGGAAGTTGCCCAGCACCGATGGAATCGACGGGATCAGGAACAGCCAGACCATGATCACGCCGTGCGCGGTGAACAGCCGGTTGTAGGTGTCGGCGGCCATCAGGTCGCCCTGTGGCGTGGCCAGTTCCAGCCGGATCAACGTGGCCGCGGCGCCACCGACGAAGAAGAACAGCGTGATCGCCACCATGTACAGCCACGCGATGCGCTTGTGGTCGGTCGATCCCAGCCAGGAACCGAGCGTGGTGCCTTCGCTCAGGTAGCTGGGCTTGCTGGCCTCGTTGGTGAGGTTGGTGTGACTAGTGACGTTGGTGTGTTCAGCGGTCTCGGGTGGCATGGGGGGCTCCCGTCGTGGTGCCGGTGGCGCGCAGATAGGCGATGATCGCCAGGATGTCTCCCTCGTTCACCTGACCCTGGTAGGTGGGCATGATCGGCGCATAGCCGGCGGCGACGTCCTTGCGCGGGTCCAGCATCGCGTCGCGTACGTAGGCGGCGTCGGCGGTGACGGTGCGGCCGTCCTGCAGCGTCACTGTCCGGCCAATCAGCCCGTCCAGCGGCGGCGCGTGAACCGTGCTGCCCGCGTCGTGGCAGGCGGCACACCCGAGCCGCTGAAACAGTGCGCGGCCGCGGGCGGCGGTAGTCTCGGGGCTGGTGCCGGCATCCAGCCATTGGGCAAACGCGGCAGGCGGCATCACGACGATGCGGCCCTGCATGGCGGCGTGGTCGGTGCCGCAGTATTCGGCGCAGAACAGCCGGTATTCGCCGGCCCGGGTGGCCGTGAAGCGCAGCGTCGTGTAGCGGCCGGGCACCACGTCCTGCTTGATGCGGAATGCCGGGACGTAGAAGCTGTGGATCACGTCCTGCGAGGTCATCGTCAGTTCCACGGCCTGACCCAGCGGCACGTGCAGCTCGTTGATCTCGCGCTTGCCGTTGGCGTGTTCGAGCTTCCACATCCATTGTCGCGCCACCACGGTAACGGGCACCGCGCCGGCGGTTTCGCGGGCCAGCAGCGTGTAGTCAAACGCGCCCCAGGCGAAGATGCCCAGGAAGATCAGCAGTGGCGTGACCGCCCAGGCAATCTCCAGCGACGTGCTGGACAGCGGCGGCTGGTGGCGGTCGGCCTGGCGGCGCTCGCGATAGCGGATCACGAACCCGGCCATCACGCACAGCACGGCCAGCGCCACCGCGCAGAGCAGCGCGGTGAGCGACAGCATCAGGGTGTCGTAGCGGCCGGCCGCCAGCGAAGCGCTGTCCGGCAGCAGCTGGAAGGCGCCGTTCATGATGGACGCCTTCGCCACCGGCCGGTCCGCCATAGCCAGCCGATGCCCAGCGCGGCGAACGCAGACAGGAAGAGGATCCGGATGCCATCGAGGATCGTCATCGTGTAACGGCCGGTCTGCGGATCGAAATGAACGCACCGCATCAGCAGCTGCTGTGCCGGGGAGCCGACCCGGCCGGCCGCCGCTTGCTCGATCGCAGTGCGCAACGCCGCCGCATCGAACCTCACGCCATTGAAGGCCCGGGCGATCCGGCCATCGGGCGTCAACACGACCAGGCCGGCCGGATGGGCGATCTGGTCTGCATCGGGCAATGGGGACGCCCGCATGCCGATGGACCGCATCAGGGCGGCGACGGCGCCGGCATCGCCTGTCAGCATGTGCAGATCGCCGCCCGTGGCGGCCAGCAAGGCGGCATAGTGCGGCTTCTTTGCGGCCGCCACCGCCACGGTTTCGCGGCTGTCGATGCTGACGGCGGCCACGCGCCAGGCATCGCGCGGCAGGTGCGCCTGGGCCAGGGATTCCAGCACGCCGTCCATCACGGTGCTGCACAGGTTGGGGCAGCGGTAGTAGCCGGGCACCAGCACCAGCTGTTGGTCGCCCGACAGGTCCTGCAGCGTCACGGGATGCCCATCGTCGTCGCGGAAGACCAGGTCCGCAGGCAACTGCCGGCCGGGGATCGGCGCGAACGCCATGTCGGGTGGCGCTGGCAGGGCCAGCGGGGCCGCTTGCGCGGTCAGCGCCAGCCATGCGACCAGCACGACGGCAGTATCGCGGGCGGTCATGGCGC
The DNA here is from genome assembly GCF_057815095.1 of Cupriavidus sp. 86D6. Classification (NCBI taxonomy): domain Bacteria; kingdom Pseudomonadati; phylum Pseudomonadota; class Betaproteobacteria; order Burkholderiales; family Burkholderiaceae; genus Cupriavidus; species Cupriavidus sp. 86D6. Next base: position 370,639 of record NZ_JBYPSB010000003.1, read on the forward strand.
GGGCTCCTTGCGGTCGTCGGCCATCAGCGCCATGGCGCGTGCCACAGGGATGCGGGCAATGCCAGAACGCTTGTCCACCCACGCCCAGCCGTTGAGGACGCCCAGTTTTTCGGCCTCGTAACGCGCACGTTCGGGCTGAGGCGCGCTGTCCGACAGCGGCAATGCGGCCGGTGCAGAGGCGGCGGGGGCCGCCGGTGCCGCCACGCCCAGAGACCCGGAAGCGTTGAGCCGGCGCCCATAGTGCCAGCCGATGGTGGTTGCCAGCGCGACGACGACCACAAGCGCGGCCGCGCCGAGCGCCACGGCGCGCAGGCTGACGTTGCGGGCCTGGCGCGCGCGGCTCATGTGTGGCCTCCCGTGGAAGGCAGCACCAGCCAGCAGGCTTCCACTGCATGCATGACGAGCGCCATGGCGGCCACCGTCGCCAGCATCGGCGGCGAGCGTTTCACGCGCCGCGACAGCAGGGCCAGCATCGGCAGCGCAAAGTGGCCCAGCGCCAGCCCCCACGCCAACAGCGGCCAGACGCCCGTCCGGCGCACCAGATACCAGCTGATCTCGTGCGGCAGGTCTTCCGACCAGATGATCAGGTACTGCGTAAAGGCCAGATAGGCCCAGGTGATGACGGCGGCCATCAGCAGGTTGCCGAGGTCCAGCAGCACCGGCGGCGGGGCGCCGCGCCGCGCAGCCAGCCATGTGCCGAGCGCCAGGCCGGCGCACGCCTGGCCCGTGGCCAGCAGCAGGCCAAATACGCTGGAGTACCAGAGTGGCATCAGCGACATGATCCAGTCGACCGCCGCCACGCTGACCGTGAGCCCGTAGACGATCAGCGCCGCCGCCGCAAACCGGGGAGAGCGCGCGTGGCGCCCGGACTGGCTCATCGTGGCAAGGACGACCCAGACGACCAGCACTGCCACACCGCGCACGACAAAGCCGGTTCGGCTCAGCCATAGCGACTTGAATGCGGCACTGTGCGCGGGTATGTCGGGCGCCCAGCGTTGCGCGCCGCGTGCGGCATCGGCGGCCCAGGGGTAGAGTGAACCGGCGCCGGCCAGGATCGGTACGAACAGCAGTGCCAGCAGCCAGGTATGGCGCGCCATGCCCAGCAACGGCGCGCGCAGTGGTTCGCCCCACGCGCCGCCGGTCAAGTTGTGGATCCAGACAATGGCCAGGCCACCCATCACCACGCCGATACCGCACCACCAGGCGGTCAGGTACAGGGCCAGCAGCGAGGCGGCGGCGTGCGTGCTCATGGCTGGCCTCCGCCCGGCGTGCTGGCGTCGAGCTGCCGCAGGTCGTCCGCCGTCAGGCGCGCGGCGGGGGCATGCTGGCCAAGCTGCAGGGCGCGCAGATAGCCCACGACGGCCCAGCGGTCCGGCGGCGGCAACTGTGCGGCATAGGCGGCCATCTGCCCGCTGCCGTGGGTGATCACGTCGTACAGCAGCCTATCGGGCGCGGCGCGCAACGCGTCGGTGTGGAACGACGGCGGACGTGGAAAGCCGCGCCGTACCACCATGCCGTCGCCGTCGCCGGTGGGACTGTGGCAGGGCATGCAGTAGATCTCGTAGCGGGACTGACCGCGTTGAAGCTGCTGCAGCGTCAGGGGCGGGCGCGATGCGGTGGCGGCCTCGTCGTGGCTTCGGCCACTGGAGGTGGCGGCGAACGGGCCGCCAGGCGCGGGCACCGTATTGTCGGGCAGTGGGCGGGCGGAGGTACCGTCGCCGAATCGGTCGCTGCGCGCATACGGCTTGTACTTCGGCTGGTCATACATGTCCTGGCGTGCGCGCTCGCACCCGGTCACCAGCGCCAGCGTGCAGGACGCGCACAGCAGCCAGAGGCAGCGCAGCAGCACGGAGTTCATGCCGGCACCTCCGTCACATCGGTCACCTGAAGGGCCTGGGTGGCGGCCAGCATGCGCCGGGCGGCGTCGGCTTGCCCGGCGCCGGACCGCACGCACAGGAAGAACCGATGCCGCGTCGCCTGCTCGAAGTCGGCGGCATCGAACAGCGGGTGCCGCAGGCGCGGCAGCCGGTTGGCGATCAGCATGCCGAACACCGTGGCCAGTGCCGCGCCCAGGATCGTGAGGGAAAACGTCACCGGCACGAACATCTGCCAGCTTCCGGCGGGCCGTCCGCCAACGTTGATGGGATAGTCGATCACGGCCGCGTACCACTGCAGCAGGAAACCGCCCGTGCCGCCAGCCAGCCCGCCAAGCAGGGCCAGCAGCGGCATGCGGTCAGTGTCCATGCCGATGGCGTCGGCCAGGCCTTCCACGGGATATGGCGTGAACGCTTCGAGATCGGTAAATCCGGCGGCGCGAGCATGGCGGGCCGCGGCCAGCAAGGTGTCGCCGGTGCGGTATTCGGCCAGTACGCCATAGGGACTCATGGCTGCCCCTTCGCGCTGGCGTGCACGAGTTCGCGCATCTCGGCGATGGAAATCACCGGCAGGCAGCGGATAAACACCAGGAACAGCCACGCGAACATGGCGATGGAGCCAGCCAGCATGATCCAGTCCCATACGGTGGGGTAGAACATGCCCCACGACGAGGGCAGGAAGTCGCGATGCAGGCTGGATACGACGATCAGGAACCGCTCCATCCACATGCCCGTATTGATGACCAGGCTCAGCGCGAACAGCGCCAGCGGGCTGTGCCGCACGCGTCGCCACCACAGGCACTGCGGCGCCACCACATTGCAGGCCATCATGGCCCAGTACACGCCGGCGTAGGGGCCGCCCCAGCGATTGCGCACCACGAAGATCTCGTAGGGATCGCCGCTGTAGAAGGCGGTGAAGATCTCGCTGGCGTACCCGTAGGCGACGATCACGCTCATCGTCAGCATGATCTTTGCCGCGTTGGCCAGGTGGCGGCCGGTGATGAAGTCCTGCAGGCCGTAGGCGTGCCGCAGCGGAATGGCGATGGTGAGCACCATGGCGAAGCCTGAGAACAGCGCGCCGGCCACGAAGTACGGCGGAAAGATGGTGGAGTGGTAGCCCGGGGTGTTGCCGATCGCGAAATCGAGCGACACGATCGAGTGCACGGCGATCACCAGTGGCGTAGCCAGCCCCGCCAGCAGCTTGTAGGCGCTTTCGTAGCGCGCCCAGTGCCGCGCGTCGCCGCGCCAGCCCAGCGACAGCAGCCCATAGGTCTGCGCCACCCGGCGGCGCCCGCGCAGGCACGCGCGGTCCCGCAGCGTGGCCAGGTCCGGGATCAGCCCGACATACCAGAACAGCAGCGACACGATCAGGTAGGTGCCGATGGCGAACAGGTCCCACACCAGCGGGCTGCGCCATTGCGGCCAGACGTTCATCACGTTGGGGTAGGGCACCAGCCAGTAGAAGAACCACGGGCGCCCCAGGTGCAGGATCGGGAACAGGCCGGCGATGGCAGCGGCGAACAGGGTCATGGCTTCCGCAAACCGGTTCACCGACGTGCGCCATTGCTGCCTGAGCAGCAGCAGGAACGCCGAGATGAAGGTGCCGGCATGCCCAATCCCGATCCACCAGACGAAGTTGCCGATGGCGAAGCCCCACGCCACCGGTATATCGACGCCCCAGATGCCAACGCCCCGGGCGAACAGCCAGGCGGTGCCGCCCATGAAGACGAGCATGCCGGCAAATGTCAGCAGGAAGGCCCCGAGCCAGGGCAGTTGCACTGGCCGTTCCAGTACCAGCCCGGCGATCTTGTCGGACACGCTGGCGTAGCCCCAGCCCTGCCGCAGCACGCCGATGTCCTTGGAAACGGGGGGCGTATCCGGTGGGTCGGCCATGGCTAGGCAAGGTCCTCGTCAGGGTTGGTGACCAGCGCGGCATAGCTGGTGCGGGGCCGCGTGTTCAGTTCGGCCAGCAGGTCGAAGTTGCGCGGTGCCTGCTTGAGCCGGCTCACCTGGCTCTGCGGATCGGCGAGATTGCCGAACGCGATGGCCTGCGTCGGGCAACTGGCCTGGCAGGCGGTCACCACATCGCCATCGCGCAGCGGCTGGCCGAGCTTCTCCGCCTCGATCCGGGCGCGCGTGATGCGCTGCAGGCAGTACGTGCATTTTTCCATCACACCCCGGCTACGCACGGTCACTTCGGGGTTGTAGGCCGGCGGCGGCCGGTCGTCGCCCTGGTTGCTGTACTGCAGGAAGTTGAAGCGCCGCACCTTGTACGGGCAGTTGTTGGAGCAGAAGCGCGTGCCGACGCAGCGGTTGTAGACCTGCACGTTGAGGCCGGCGCTGTCGTGGACCGTGGCGCCCACCGGACACACCAGTTCGCACGGCGCGTCCTCGCAATGCATGCACGGCACGGGCTGGAACACGGTGCGTACCGGGTGGCCTTCGGTGTCATGCCCGTCGTCGTAGCGATCGACGCGTATCCAGTGCATCACGCGCCCGCGCGCCACCTCGGCCTTGCCCACCACTGGAATATTGTTCTCGGCCTGGCAGGCGATGGTGCAGGCATTGCAGCCGATGCAGGCGTTCAGGTCGACCGTCATGCCCCAGCGTTCGTTGGGGTAGGGCCAGCGCGGGTAGAGCGATGGGGCGGCCTGCGGTGCATGGCGCTTCGCGAAATGCGGATGGCGGCGGTACGCGGCGGCCGTGGCGGCCGGGGCCACCTCGCGGCCCGCCATCGACGTCTGCGTCTGCACCACCGCGAACGCATGGGTAGCGCCGGTCGCCTCGACGGCGATGGCGTGCGGCCCGGCGGACGTGCGCAGCGCATAGGCGTCGAAGCCCACGCCGTTGCCGACGCGCCCGGCATGGCGTCGCCCATAGCCGAGCGGCAGCGTGACGACCCCTTCGGCCTGATGCGTCATGACCCATACCGGCGCCTCGACGGCCTCGCCGCGGCCGTCCTCGCGGCGTATCCGCACGATGTCCCCGGTAGCCAGACGGTGCGACCGGGCCGTCAGCGGGCCGATCAGCGCCGCGTTGTCCCAGGTATGCCGCGTCAGCGCGCGCGGCAGTTCCTGCAGCCAGGCGTTGTTGGCCAGTTCGCCGGCATCGGTGGCGGGGTCGGGCGTGAAGCGTGCGACCAGCGGCGCCGCATGGAATGGCGGGGGCGCGATGTGGCGGTGCAAGTCGGGCTGCACGGCCGGGGCTGCCGTCTCTGGGATCACGCCAGTGCGCAGCGCAAGCTGCCAGAAGTCATCGAAGCCGGACGGCTGGCGCGCCTGCCAGTGCGCGCGTACAAGCGCATGACCGGATGCCGGCAGGTCGTCGGTAGCGGCGGACAGCAGTTCATGGGCCGAGCGGCCGCCGTTGAGCGGCGCAATCAGCGGCTGCACGATCGATGCGGTGCCGTCCCAGGCATGGGCGTCGCTCCACCGCTCCAGATCGTGCGTCATCGGGAGATGCCAGGTGGTCAGGCGAGCCGTTTCGTCGCGGTACAGCCCCAGATGGGCCGACCACGGCACGTGGGCCAGCGCGGCACGGAAATCCACGTCGCAAGGCGCGTCATACGCCGGGTTGGCATCGACGACCAGCAGCGCCGATACCTGCCCGGCCTGCATGGCCTGGGTCAGTGCCGCCAGCGAATGGCCGTTTCCCCCGGGGCGTCTCGGCGATCGGGCCACCGTGCGTACCGCCTTGCCGAGATTGCCCAGCCGGGCGTTGATGCGCCAGATCAGCGCCTGCGTGGGCAGCGCGAGGTTGTCGCCCGGAACCAGCAAGGACTGACCCGGCGGGGTTTCGGCCAGACGCCGGGCCAGCACATCAAGCCAGCGGCGCGCCATGGCGTTGTCGGGGGCGGGTGTGTCCGCCGCCGCTTCGGGCATGCCCAGTCTGCGCGCAAGCGACCACGCCAGGCGTTCGATGTCATGCGGTGGCAGTGCCAGGCGGTTGTCGGCGATTTCGCCGGTCAGCGTGGGCGACGATTCGATCGCATGGAGGCGGCGCGCCAGCGCGGGTGCCACGCCGCGGCGGTCGGCCATCAGGTCGTGCGCGTGCCGTACGGCGCCGGGCCCATGGCCAAGCAGATCGCCATCGAAGGTCACCACGAGCCGGGCTGGCGTGATATCGATGACAGGGTCCACCGCATCGCCAAAGGCCAGGTCGATGGCCGGGGTGCCGTCCTGGACCGGATCATGGGCGTGCCAGACGGCCTTCGGATACCGTTCCAGCCAGCGCGCGATCTGTGCCGCCAGCGTAGGCGAGCCGACATTGCCGGTCAGCAGGCGCAGACCCTCGCCATCGCGGTCCCGCCACTGCGTGCGCTGGATGGCCAGTGCTGCGTCGAAAGCCTGCCAGGTCGACATGGCGGCGCCCCGACAGGGTGTCTGGCTGCGGTCGGGGTCCCATAGCTGGAGCACGGCGGCCTGGTCGAATGGATGCGTGGCGCCCAGGCTGGCAGGGTGGCGCGGATTGCCTTCGATCTTGGTCGGGCGGCCCATGTTGCTTTCGACCAGCACGCCGGTGCCATAACCATGGCGCGTCAGCGCGGTGGCGTAGAACAGCGGCCGGCCCGGCACCATGCCCTCGGGCATGTGGACGTAGGGGACGATGGTCTCCTTCGGCGGCCCGCTGCAGGCGCTACCGGCCAGCGCGGCCGAGGCGGCCATCACGCGCAGGAAGTCGCGCCGGGCGCGGCTGTCGGGGGCGTCGGTGGGCCCGGAAGCATCGGCGGCTTCGCGCGCGGGGACGATCGGAATCACGGGCCGGTGCGTCATCGATGACAGGTGGAACAATCGGTGAGGCGTCGCGTGTCCTGCAGGTGATACATCTTCTGCAGCAGGGCCATTTCGTCCGGCGCAAGCGGGGGGCGCTCGCGCATCGCAAAGATGTCGGTCGGCGCGTGCAGGTGGCGGGCAGGGTCGCGGTGGCATGCCAGGCACCACTGCATGTCGAGCGGCGCCACCCGGCGCGTCAGCGGCATCTGGTCCACCCGCCCGTGGCACTCCTGGCAGGCCACGCCCTTGGCCACGTGGATGCCGTGGTCGAAATACACGAAATCGGGCAGGTCATGCACGCGGGTCCACGCCAGCGGGCGGTTGTCGCGCAGGCTGGCATGCAGCGGCGCCAGCATCGGCGCGTCGCGAAACAGCACGCTGTGACAGGTCAGGCATACGCTGGTGGCCGGCATGCCGGCAAAAGCCGACGTCTCCACGGACGCATGGCAATAGCGGCAGTCGATGCCATCGTCCGAGACATGATGCTTGTGGCTGAACGGTATGGGCTGCGCAACGGGATCCTGCATCTCGATCTGTGGGGCCATGGACCAGCGGGCCACCCCTAGGGCGACGGCGACAAGAATCAGCACGCCAAGGGCAAGCAGCTTGAGAACAAAGACTTCCGCGCGGGTGAAGGCCTGCGCCATGACGCGATTTTCTTTCTGGCGAAACATCTGGTCGCTGCAATTGCGATGCCAGGGGCCAGGCTTGTAGGCGCCGACGGGCTGGCGAGAGGCTGCAGGCCGCGTGTGTAGCTCTTACACGGGCGCGCTGCAATTGCCGGGCCTGGGACAGCCGGACGCCACTACGAATTTTCGTAGGATTTGTGGACAGCACGTTTGGGCCAGACTATCCGGGAGGGCGGGGGTAAGATACCGGCGCCGGACATCCAAGAGGAGACACAGCATGAGCAGCAAGAACACGATCTGTTTGTGGTTCGAGCGGGACGCGCTGGACGCGGCCACCTTCTATGCCCAGCACATCCCGGACAGCAAGGTCGGCGCGGTGATGCGGGCGCCCGGCGACTATCCCGACGGCAAGCTTGGCGACGTGCTGACCGTGGAGTTCACGGTGGCCGGCATTCCCTGCGTCGGGCTGAACGGCGGCCCGCACTTCAAGCACAGCGAGGCGTTTTCTTTCCAGATCGCCACCGACGACCAGGCCGAAACCGACCGCCTGTGGAGCGCGATCGTCGACAACGGCGGGAAGGAAAGCGAATGCGGCTGGTGCAAGGACCGCTGGGGGATTTCGTGGCAGATCACGCCGCGTGTGCTGCTGGCCGGGATCTCCGACCCCGACCGCGCGGCGGCCAAGCGTGTGTTCGACGCCATGATGACGATGCGCAAGATCGACATTGCCGCCATCGAGGCGGCGCGGCGTGGCTGAGTGCCGCCGGTGACGAATAGGCCTCAAAACATCCTGGAACCCGGAGCGAGCATGCCGATGCCGACCTGTGTGCCAGCGCAGACGGCGCTGGTGGTCATGCACTATCAGACGGACATCCTGAACCTGTTTCCGGACGTCGCGCCCACCTTGCTGGCCAACACGCGGCGGCTTTGCGACGCGGCCCGGGCGCGGGGCGTCAGCGTCTATTTTGCGAAGATCCACTTCGCGCCCGGTTATCCGGAGATCAGTCCGCTGAACCGGAACGGGCAGGGCATCCGGCAACTGGGCCTGTTTGTCGAGGACCGGATATCGCCAGAGCTGGGCCGCCAGCCCGATGAGCCCATCGTCGTCGCGCATCGGGCCAGCGTGTTCTTCGGCACCGACCTGCAGGTGCGGCTGTCGGCCCAGGGCATCGATACGCTGGTCATGGTGGGGATTGCCTCGACCGGCGTGATGCTGTCGTCCGTTGCGTACGCCAGCGACGCGGACTACCGGCTGCTGACGGTCAAGGATTGCTGCTACGACCCGGACCCGGTCGTCCACGATCACCTGTTTGACACGGCGTTCGCGTCGCGCACCGCCGTGCTGTCGCTGGACGAAGCCTTGTCCTGGCTTGGGTGATCGCGCTACCGGCGCCCGGGCTCTGCCGCCCAGTCGACGACCGCATCGAACAGGCGCAGCCCTTCGGCAGACAGATTGGGGAACGTCTCGTTGTCCAGGAAGATCATGGCGCGCCGCGCCGGGGCGATGGCCTCGTAATCCATCGTCGCGCCTTTCTCGTAGGTGAAGACGGCAGCCTTGTCGGGCTGGCCATAGAGCGTGGCGATGGTGCTGGCGCCCAGGCCCGGCTTGCCCCAGCTCATGGCGGCCTGCTTCTGGTACACGTTCACCACGCCCGCCGGCAGCCCGGCGGCGGCCGGATGCGGCGCGTTGACGAGCCAGACATAGCGTTCGCGCGGTGCTTCGCCAAAGTCAGTGTCGTGCCGCTTGCCGGTCATGGCCAGGTCGTCGAGATAGTCGTTCTCCCACGTCACCAGCGGCGTGCGCAGTTGCCGCCATCCGGCTTGCATCGACTTGGCCGAGACCGTGGACGACAGGATCACGCAATCGGCGTTGGCAACCACGTCGGGCGCCACATCCTGGTCATGGATCGTGACGCGATAGCCGCGCGATTCGAGATGGGTCTTCACCATCCGGTCTGTCGCGGCGCTGGGGCTCGATACCTGCGTCACGAACGCGATGGTGCGATCGGCGGCGAAAGCGGGTGCTGCCCAGAGGGCGCAGGCCGTGCCGAACGCGGCGAGTGCCGTGCGCACCCATCGGCTGGTTTTCGGCGATTCGTGCATGGTCAGAACGCGATGGTGGTGATCAGGGAAACCTGGCGGGCGTCGCCCACGGCCACAAAGTAGCGGTTGGCGCTGGACGGGTAGTACACGCGGTTGAACAGGTTCTTCGCGTTCAGCTGGAAGCGCACCTTCTGGCCGCTGATGCGCGTCTCGTAGGTGGCAAATGCGTCGAACAGCGTGTAGGCGGGCAGCGAAAAGCTGTTGGCCGAATCGCCGGGCCGGTTGCCCACGTAGTGGACCATGCCGCCCAGCCGCAGGCGGTCGCCGCCGAAGATCTGCCCGAAGTCGTAGACGGCGGATAGCGATGCGGTGTGCTGGGCCACGTTCCAGAGCCGGTTGCCGGCGTACAGCGGGTCTTCGGTGGTCTTGGCGTCGATATAGGCGTAGCTGGCGATGACGTTCCAGCGGGTGCCGATCTGCCCCGAGACGTCCAGCTCGGCGCCGCGCGAGCGGGCCTTGCCCGACGTGCGCCAGTCCGTCAGCTTGGTGACGTCGTTGTACTGGGATACCAGTACGTTTTTCTTGTCGATGTTGAACAGCGCGAACGTGCCGGTCAGGCCACCAGCCAGGTCCACTTTGGTGCCCAGTTCCCACGACCTGGCCTCTTCGGGCGCCACCGACGAGTCGATGACCACGCCGGAACTCAGCGGCGCGATGGTCGAGGTCGGCTTGAGCGATTCCGTATAGCTCGCATAGACCGATACCGCCGGCGTGGCCTTGTAGACGATGCCGGCGCGCGGCAGCCACTTGTTGCCCGAGATGTCGGTGTTGGCCGTGAAGGGGCGGCCGCGCCCCGCCACCTGGCTCCACGTCATGAAGCGCACGCCGCCGACCAGGATCCACTTGTCGGTCAGGTACAGGCTGTCCTGCAGGAAGACCGACGTGTTGTGCAGCGAATCGGTCTGGTCGCTGTCGCTGGCCGAGACCGTGGTGGACGGGCTTTCCAGGCCGTAGACCGGATTCAGGTAGCTGAACGTGTATTTGGTGGCCTGGCGCAGCAGGTCCCTGCGATAGATGAGCCGGTACTCGTGGTCCATCCCCAGCTGCACGTTGTGGCGCATGCCGCCGAGCCGGAAGTTGCCGTCGACGTAGGCAATGCCGTAGCTGTCCGTGCTCAACGCACCATGCGTGGCGTCGTTGTTGCGGCTCAGTGTGCCGTTGGTGGTGTTCACGCCGGTCACGCGCAACTGGCCTGCATCGTACGTCTCGCGGTTGTAGCTGTAGCCGAAGTGACCTTTCCAGTCGGCATTGAACTGGTGGTCCACCGATAGCTGCGCCAGATGCGATTCGCCGCCCATCTCGTTGAATGACTCGTCGAGCCGCCGGCGGCTCGGAATGGCCAACGGTTCGTTGGTGCGCGGGTCCAGCGCCGTGCCGCGATCGAACGGATACAGGAATTTGCGGTACTCGTACGACAGCACGGCCTGCGTGTCCTTGCCGTACCACGCCACCGATGGCGCGATCAGCGTTTCGCGGTGGACCCCGAAATTGCGCCAGTACTGCTCGTCGGTGTAGTCCGCCACGAGCCGGTAGGCCAGCGGCGTGTCGCCAACGGCGCCGGTGGTGTCGAGGGTGCCGCCAGCGCCGTTCTTGCCGTGCCCGTACGTGGAGCCGCGCAGCGAAATCTCCGTATGACGCTGGCGTTCCGGCACCTTGCTGACGATGTTGATGACGCCGCCCGGGTCCATGATGCCGTACAGCAGCGACGCCGGCCCCTTGACCACTTCCACGCTTTCGGCAGCCGCGTTGAAACCGCGACCCTGCACCAGTGGCATGCCGTTATGCATGACCGAGCCGTCGCGGTTGCCGCCGAAGCCGCGCTTCATGATGGTGTCCTGCGTGCCGGCGAGCGTGTTGCCCTGTGTGATGCCGCTGACGTTGCCCAGGGCATCGTCCAGATTGCGGGGCCGCTGGTCCCGCAGCACCTGGGCCGGCACGATGTTGACGACCTGCGGCGTGTCCTGGAGCGGCAGGTCGGACCGCAGCGTGGACGGGCTGGGCTGCGGACGATAGCTGTCGGCCGGGCCCGTGGCGCTGACGGTCACCTTGGGCAGGGTTGTCCCGGCCGCGTCGTACGTGGCCGCGGACACCGATTCCCGCCGTACAAGAAGATAGCTCCCGTTATCCCGGGTCACCCCCAGGCCGGTGCCTTCCAGGAGGTGGTCCAGCCCGGCCTGCACCGTGTACGGGCCGCGCAGGCCGCCGGTGGTCAGGTTTGCCGTCTGCTCGGGCGTGAACGCCAGCAGGATGCCGGCCTCGCGTCCGAAGCGGTTCAGCGCGGCCTGCAAGGGGCCGGCGGGGATGTCGTAGGCGTGGACGGCGGCCGCTTGCGCGGGGGCGCCCTGCGCAGAGGCGGGGGTCGCAACGATCAGTCCTGCAGCGTGGAGGGTGGCGGCAAGCAGGGTACGCGGAATCAGTGTCGAGGGACGCAGGGCGTGGCGAAAAGCGGGACGAAAGGCGTGGCGGTCAGAAGGCATACGGAGAACGGACTGCGGAGCATCAGCAAGGAAGGTCTTACTTGCTATGTCACGCGAGAATCCGGAACAGACCACCTTTTCGCGAAATTCCCCAAAAAAATCGTGGACGGGGCCGAAACGGGGCGGCGGCGGGCTAACGGGCGGCGCCTTGGGGTGCCATGCCCTCGCGCTCCAGCCATGCGCAGAATTGCCCGACCAGTTCATCGCCAGACTTGTGGTCCGGCACGTAGGTGCAATAGCTGCGCGATGGCAGGCGCGGCGTGGCGAACGGCTCGACCAGCCGCCCGGTGGCCAGATCGTCGGCCACCAGCGCGAGCGGCCCTATTGCAATGCCGATACCGTCGATCGCGGCCTGCAAGGTCAGATAGAAGTGGTCGAAGTTCAGGGTGGCGGCCGGGATCAGCGTCGGCATCTGCACGCTGGCCAGCCAGTCTGGCCAGAGACGGGGCAGGCTCGAGGTGTGCAGCAACGTGTGTTGGCGCAAGTCGCCTGGCGACTGGAGCGGCAGGCGCTGCAGCAGCGCCCGGCTGCAGACCGGCGCCCGTTCCTCGTGCAGGAAGGAGCGGGTCGCATAGCCGTAGAACGTGTCCGGACCGCCCCGGATGATCACGTCATACCCGTCTCCGAGGCTCTCCAGCGGCGCGTTGGAGGTCTCCACGCTGATCTCCACATCGGGATGCGCCGCCCGAAACGCTGCGAGCCTGGGCACCAGCCAGCGCAAGGTGAAGGTGGCGGATGCGTTCACGGACAAGGTCCGGGCGACTGTATCGGTCACGCCATATCGGGCCGTGGCCAGCGAAAGCTGCTCGAACAGGGGGCCGACCTTGTCCAGATAGGCCTTGGCCGCGGGCGTCAGTGCCACGCGGCGGTGATGCCGTTCGAACAACGGGGCGCCAAGCCATTCTTCGAGCAGGCGCACCTGCTGGCTGACCGCGCCGTGCGTCACATGCAGTTCGACGGCGGCGTCCTTGATGCTGCCGAGCCGGCCAGCGGCCTCGAAGGCCCGCAAGGCATTGAGCGGAGGCAAGACGCGTTTCATTCGAGTGAGATTTTCTAACGTGACCGGCCAATTTATCTCGATTGTCCGGCGCTTACAAGATAGATATCCTGCTTGTCGATGGTTTCTCCCTCTTGTTGACGTGTTCTGACGCGTTTTGACGCGGTCTGACGTGTTTCCCGCTCACTTTCATTCGGCAACCCTATGTTCAGTCTGACCGGCGGCGTCGTGCTATTGGCCGCCTTGCTTCACGCAAGCTGGAACGCGATGCTGCATGGCAATCGGGATCGCTTCCTGTCCATGACGTGGATGAGCATCGCCATCGCGGCGGTGGCCACGGTTATCGTCCTTTCCAGCCCCTTGCCGGCCCCCGCCGCGTGGCCGTACGTGGTGGCATCTGGGCTCGTGCATATCGTCTACAACATGAGCCTGGTGCGGTCGTACCGCCGCAACGACCTGGCGCTGGCCTATCCGGTTGCGCGCGGTTCGTCGCCGCTGCTGGTGACGCTCGGGGCGGCATGGTTCGCGCAGGAGGCCATCGCGCCGCTGCACGTGCTGGGGGTGGCGATGATATCGGGCGGCATCATCGCCATCGCGTTGCAGGGGCGCCGTGTGTCGCGCGCGGGTGCGCTGGCAGCGCTGGCGACTGGCGCGACGATTGCGCTCTATACGGTCATCGACGGCATCGGCGTCAGGCTTTCCGGCGGCCAGGCGCTTTCCTACACCGCGTGGATGTTCCTGTTCTACTGGTTGATGCCGGTGCTGTTCGTTGCGATGCGTGGCGCGGGGGCGCTCTGGATGCCGGTCCGCGCCGCCCCGCTGTCGGTCGGCGTATCGCTGGCGGGCGGGCTGGTGTCGCTGGCCGCGTATGGGATCGTGATCTGGGTGCTGCAGTCGGGTGCGATGGGCGCGGTGTCGGCGTTGCGAGAAACCAGCGTGGTGTTCGCGGTGCTGATCGGACGGGTGTTCCTGGGAGAAACCGTCAGCCGGGCACGCTGGCTTGCCTGCCTGGTCGTCACGGCCGGCACGATTTGCCTGGGACTTTGAACAAGCGGAGAGATTGGCAACATGACAAGCGACATGAATCAGGATCGGTGGACGGGTCAATGCCACTGCGGGGCGGTGCGCTTCGAGGCGACACTCAGCAACGGCCTCGACACGGTACGCCGCTGCAACTGTTCCTACTGCCGGATGCGAGGCGCTGTCGTCGTCGCGGCGGAGATCGGTGGCATCAGGTTTCTGCGCGGCGAGGCGCTACTGAGCAGCTACCGCTTCAACACCGGATTGGCCCAGCACTTCTTCTGTTCGCGCTGCGGCATCCATACGCATCTGCAGCGGCGTTCGAATCCGAATCTGTACGGCGTCAACGTAGCTTGCCTGGACGGCGTCAGCCCGTTCGATTTTGCCGAAGTGCCAGTCATGGATGGCGTCAATCATCCGAACGATACCGGCGGCCCGGCGCGGCAGGCCGGCACGCTCCGGTACGTGCCGGCTGACGCGCCGCTTGGCTGAAGAATCAGCCTCGTTCCCCAGGCGCTGGGCAGCCCTTGCCCGCTACTTCCTTGTCGCCGAACTGCACGCCGCCGCCAGAGGCGCTGACGTTGTCGCCCTGGTGCCGCCGACGTGCCGCCATGCCGATATTGTGCGCAGGGCGGGCGGCGCCTATCATCGCGGGGCCGGCGTCCCGTTTTGCCGCGCCATGGGATCGGTCACATGGGCGGCGATGTGGCGAGCCACCGGACCACTCATTGGGCCCACCACCGTCAAGCGACTGGAAGAACATGAATAACACCCCCATTCCGCAGGCTGTCTACAGCCCCATCACCCGCAGCGCGATCTTTATCGTCGCCACCATTTCGGAAGGCGACGCGCACGCCGACACGGTCAGGTCGATCTGCGGCGACATCGCCGCGCTGGTGCGCTCGGTAGGCAAGCGTGTGCCGGCGGGCAATCTGTCGTGCGTTTGCGGCTTTGCATCGGATGCCTGGAGCCGGCTTTTCGGCAATCCCCGCCCGGCATCGCTGCATCCGTTTCGTGAGTTCGAGGCCGGCAACCGCCGCGCCCCGGCGACGCCTGGCGACCTGCTCCTGCATATCCGCGCCGACCAGATGGACCTGTGCTTCGAGCTGGCCATGCAGCTGATGCGGCGCCTGGGCGACGCCGTGACCGTGGTCGATGAAGTGCAGGGATTCCGGTACTTCGACATGCGCAGCATGGTGGGCTTTGTCGATGGCACGGAGAACCCCGAGGGCGACGACAAGGCCCGTTTCACGATCATCGGCGACGAAGACGCGGCATTCGCGGGCGGCAGCTATGTGCTCGTACAGAAGTACCTGCACAACATGGATGCCTGGAACGACCTGACGGTGGAGGCCCAGGAGCGCATCATCGGGCGGACCAAGCTCGACGACATCGAGCTTGACGATGCGGTCAAGCCGTCTTGCTCGCACAGCACGCTGACGACGCTCGAGGAAAACGGCGAGGAGATCAAGATCCTGCGCGACAACATGCCGTTCGGCCAGCCCGGCAAGGGCGAATTCGGCACGTACTTCATTGGCTACGCCCGCTCGCCGGCACCGATCGAGCAGATGCTCGAAAACATGGTGGTCGGCAAGCCGCCCGGCAACTATGACCGGCTGCTCGATTTCAGCCAGGCGGTGACGGGCGGCCTGTTCTTCGTGCCGTCAGCCGAGCTGCTGGAGTCGCTGTCGGAGCGCGAGCCCGGCACGGCGGGCTGACCGGCCGGCATCAGGCCAAAAGAACGCCCGCCAAGGTATGGGTGGATGGCCACCTTCAGGGAGCAAGTCGTCTGGGGCGGCTTGCGGGCATGTCAGCCAAATCCGCAGCCTGATCTGATGCCTGTCTGACATCGGGGCGCCGAGCGCAATGCTAGATTGATCTTCAGATCAATGGAGGCGCGAGGACATTGCGGCCATGTTCAATGACGGTCTTCGCGCAGCACACTGGGCGCTTCTCCTGGCGTGCCTCGTATTCGGCGGGCCCGCCGCAGCAGCCAACGAGGATCCCACGGCAAGTCTGGAGGAAGTGGCGCCGACCAGCGGCAGCGAGGTGTCGAAACCCGAGGAGACGATAGCGGTACATGCGCAGTCCACTTACGTCTGGCAGTACAAGCCATCGTTCCCGGCCGCCTACACAGGCACCAAGAGCCTGCTGCCGTCGGCGGAACACGGCTACTCATGGTCGGCAACGCTGAGCGTCGGTTTGCGCCTGTGGCATGGCGCCGCTGTCTTTCTGGACCCGGAACTGATCCAGGGTGTCGCATTTTCCGATTCGCAGGGGCTGGGCGGCCTGGCGAACGCGGAACTGGCCAAGGCCGCCGTTGCCAATCCCACGATCTACCGGGCTCGCCTTTTCCTCAGGCAGGAGATTGCAATCGGTAGCGAGACGGAATCGGCGGAATCGGGGTTTCATCAACTTGCCGGCTCACGGGCCAAGCGCCGCGTCGTCATCACGGCTGGGAATCTGTCGGTGCTGGATGTCTTCAACAGCCTTGAGTACGCCCACGATCCGCGCAGCGAGTACCTGAATACGGCCTTTGCCTCGCACGCGTCGTTCGACTATCCCGCCGATGCGCGGGGCTATACCTGGGGCGCGGCGGTCGAGTACATCGATGGCGACTGGGCGGTGCGCATCGGCCGGTTCCTGCAACCCTTGGAGCCAAACGGGCTGCAACTGGACACCCGGATCTTCGAGCATTACGGCGACATGCTGGAAGTGGAGCGGGCCTATACCTTGCTCGGCAACGCTGGGAAAGCGCGCCTGCTGCTGTGGCGCAATCACGCGCATATGGGGGCGTTTTCGGACGCCATCGATCTGGCGTCCCGCAGCGGCGGCCCGCCTGATGTGGCGCAAGTCCGGCGCGAGCATGCGAAAGTGGGGGCAGGCGTGAGCCTGGAGCAGAAGGTTGGCGAATCGCTGGGCCTATATGCCAGGGCCGATTGGGCCGATGACAAGACCGAAAGCTATGCATTTACCGAAGTGGGGCGTAGCGCTTCGGTCGGGGCGATCCTGAAGGGCGGTAGTTGGCATCGCGGCATGGACAGCCTGGGGGTCGCGGTGGCTGTCAACGGACTGTCGAAGCAGCATCAGGAATACCTGGCGAAGGGCGGCCTGGGCGGCTTTCTTGGCGACGGCGCGCTGCGCTATGGCCCCGAGCAGATTTGCGAGGTGTTCTACAGCCTGGCCGTGCAGCGGCATCTCTTCATCAGCCCGGACTTCCAGTACATCCGGCACCCCGGCTACAACCGCGATCGTGGGCCCGCGCGCTTTTACGGTGTGCGCGTACATGCACAATTTTGAGACCGAGGTGTCCGGATAGGACGATATCCGGACAATCCGTCATCGATTTCCATCCCGCCGGCCCTCGATTAATGTAGAAATTACGATTCCGGGGAAAGGGGGGCAATGGTTATGGGACTCGAAGACTTGGGGGACCTGGCGGCGGTCGAGCGATATCTGAAAGACCTCAGCAAGGATGTGGCAAGCCAGACACGGTTGGTCCGCTGGCTGACCCGGGACGGGCGGGATGCCACGATCGAGGCACAGGTGCTGACGAATATGAGAGGCGCCCTCGATGCATTGGAATGGCGCGCAGCCCAGTTGCGCCGTGAGAAAGCCGGTGCTTCGGCGGTCGATAAATGAAGCCGGTCATCCATCACTTCCATTCGAATCCGCCCCGCCACGGCGTGAAATACTATGTGGTCTTCGCCGCCTGCGTATTGGCGGTGGGCGCGGTCTACGCGGCGGTGTCTCTCCTGGTTCGGGCCCTGTAGACGTTGTCCCGCCACCTTGCTGCGCAGGACCCGCCCGACTTCGGCGGCCCGTCTGCGGCTGCCTGCATTCACCATCCGATTTCCGCCATGGTCCGCCCTCAGCGGTTCGCTAGACGCTGACCAGCGCCCGACCGGCAAGGCAGAAGTTTCGTCGGCATTGAAAAATCGAACTACGCAAGTTGCTGAGGCAGGCGCGCCCCTCAGAAAAAAAAGAACCGCGCCAAGCTTACGGCGCGGCCTGAGCGAGTTGCCGGCGGGTGCCGGACGACATCAATGTAGTACGTGGCCGCTTGCGCCGTTGCGTCAGGAATCGACGGGTTTCGTACAGCGTCATCGCGTGCGGATCAGAGGCACACGGCGGGTGAAGGGCGGCCCAGCTACTCCTTTTTTGCAGACGCGCCACCATCGAACGTCCTGTCAACACGCGCTTTCGCGCTTTTGATCGCCGCATCCATCGCCGTTCGCTTGCTGCCGTGAAAGGGGCCATGATCGCTATAGGCTGCCTTGTGGTCGATGGTGTACGTCCAGCACCATTTGCCAAAAACGTGTTCTTCGGCTTTGACCACGATATGGTGGCCGCGATAGAAGAGACTTTCCTCCATGGTTGCTCCTGGCAGGCAGGGGAATGAAGTGGCAAGGGCCGTATCTGCCTGCCGTCGAAGCAGCAACGAACATGCCGGGGTGCCCCGGCGTCGGCGACAGGCTATTCCATGTCGAGAACGCGCTATTTTGGAACAGACGGAAAAGGCCGAACTATCCTGAAGGATTGATTAGATTACCCAGACCAACCGCTTGGAGAAGGGAATGGCACGTCCTGGATCGCTTGGCCTCGTCGGCGTTGTCAGCTTGCTGTTCACGGCGCTCACAGGGTTATATCTGCTGGGAGGCGGCGCATGGCTGGTCTCGCTCGGCGGTTCGGCCTACTACGTCGTGGCCGGCGTCGTCCTGCTTGGGGTGGCGTGGGCCCTCCACCTGCGCAGCCCGGTGGCGCTGGTGCTCTATGCGTTGTTGCTGATCGGCACCGCGATCTGGTCCGTCTGGGAATCGGGAACCGATTTCTGGGCGCTCGCGCCGCGCGCCGGTGTGCTGGTCGTGTTCGGCGTGTGGCTGCTTCTGCTTGTCGGCTGGCGCCTGCCGGGCAGGCCAAGGCTTGGCGTGGGTCTGCTCGCCGGCGCACTCTTGATATGGGCCGGCGTGCTGGTCTACGCGGCTTTCAACGATCCACAGACGGTCCGCGGGGCCTTTGGGACGGCAGCGGTGACGCCGGCCGGCGATCGCGAGGGGATTGCCGGCACCGACTGGCCGGCCTATGGCCGTACGCAGGAAGGCACGCGGTATTCGCCGCTCCAACAGATCACGCCGCAGAATGCCAAGGACCTGAAGGTGGCCTGGACATTCCGTACGGGTGATAGGAAAGGGCCGAAAGATCCGGTGGAAATCACCAATGAAGTGACGCCGATCAAGATCGGCAACCTGCTCTATCTCTGCTCGCCCCACCAGCAACTTTTTGCGCTGGACCCCGCGACTGGCACGCTCAAGTGGAAGTTCGATCCCAAGCTGCAGCCCGATCCGTCATTTCAGCACGTGACCTGCCGGGGCGTGTCGTATGTCGATCTTTCGGCGAGCCCTCCGGTGTCCGGGCCAGTTGCGTCAGCCAGCGACGCCACGGCCGCCGCGCCAGCCGGTGCCGCAACGCCATCCACCGACGCCTGCACCCGGCGGATCATCCTGCCCGTCAACAATGGCCACCTCTATGCGCTCGATGCGTTGACAGGCGAACGTTGCGCCGGCTTTGCGGATCAGGGCGATCTCGATCTCCAGCATGCGATGCCGGTCACCACACCGGGCATGTACGAGCCCACTTCGCCACCGGTCGTCACCAGCAAGGTGATTGTCGTGGCGGGCGCGGTGGAGGACAACTTCTCGACGCGCGAGCCGTCGGGCGTCATCCGTGGGTACGACGTGCGGACGGGCGAACTGCTGTGGGCGTTCGACCCCGGCGCGCCGGACCCGAACAAGATTCCGGGGCCCGGCGCGCACTACACCTGGAATTCGCCGAATTCCTGGGCCCCCGCCGCCTATGACGCGAAGCTCGACATCGTGTATCTGCCGATGGGCGTCAAGACGCCGGATATCTGGGGCGGCGACCGTTCTCCGGACATGGAGCGTTATGCATCGGGCCTGCTCGCGCTGCATGCATCCACCGGCAAGCTTGCGTGGTTCTACCAGACGGTTCACCACGACCTCTGGGACATGGACCTGCCTTCGCAGCCCACGCTTGCCGACATCACGGACAAGGACGGCAAGACGGTGCCTGTCGTGTATGCGCCCGCGAAGACGGGGAACCTGTTCGTGCTGGATCGCCGCACCGGGGCGCTGGTGGTGCCCGCACCCGAAAGGCCCGTGCCGCAGGGCGCCGCGCCAGGGGATCGCGTCTCGCCGACGCAACCTTTCTCTGCGCTGACGTTTCGGCCGCAGAAGCTGCTGACCGACGCGGATATGTGGGGCGCCACAATGTACGACCAGCTCGTCTGCCGGGTGATGTTCCACAAGCTACGCTACGAAGGCACCTTTACGCCGCCTTCGCTGCAGGGCACGCTGGTCTTCCCCGGCAACCTTGGCATGTTCGAATGGGGCGGCATCGCGGTGGACACCGATCGTCAGATTGCTATCGCCAACCCCATCGCGCTGCCGTTCGTCTCGCGTCTGATCCCGCGCGGCCCGGGGAATCCGGTCGAGCCGGTGCAAGGCGCAAGGGGCAGCGGCACGGAGGTGGGCATTCAGTCGCAATACGGTGTCCCTTACGGCGTGACGCTGAATCCGTTCCTGTCTCCGTTCGGCCTGCCGTGCAAACAGCCGGCGTGGGGCTATATCGCGGCAATCGATCTGAAGACCAATGCCATCGTGTGGAAGCACCGTATCGGTACGGTGCGTGACAGCGCGCCAGTCCCGCTGCCTTTCAAGATGGGCATGCCGATGCTGGGCGGCCCGATTGTCACGGCGGGTGGCGTGGTGTTTATCGGCGCCACTGCGGACAACTACCTGCGCGCCTTCGATGTCAATACTGGCGGGCAGCTCTGGCAAGCGCGGCTGCCCGCCGGCGGTCAGGCAACGCCGATGACCTACGCGGTCAACGGCAAGCAGTACGTGGTGATTGCTGCCGGCGGCCACGGTTCATTCGGCACAAAGCTGGGCGACTACGTCATTGCCTATGCGCTACCGCAGTAGCGCCGCAGGGCTGACAACGGGGGCATCGAACCCATGCGGAAGAACGGCAATCCATGCAGCCCGCTCGTCATGCGCCTGGCGCTGCTTTCTTGGGCCGGACTCGGTCTGGCGCCGTGCGGCGTGCAGGCGTACGACGTAAGCAATAGTCCCTATCTGCTCGGGGATTGGAACGGGCAGCGCACGCGTTTGGCCGAGCAGGGTGTGACGTTCGGCGTGAACTACGTCAGCGAGCTGGCGCGCAACCTGAGCGGTGGCACCGAGGACCTGACCCGGTATGCCGATCAATGGGCGTTCAGCACGACGCTTGATATGCAGAAGGTGGCGGGGTGGCGCGGTGCGACCTTTCAGTTCACGATGACCGATCGCAATGGCCGAAATCTGGGGGCGGACGCCGGTATCGGCAACAACATGCTTGTCCAGGAGGTCTACGGGCGTGGCCAGACCTGGCATCTGACGCAACTATGGGTGAATCAGAAGCTGCTGGATGACCGCCTCGAAATCAAGCTGGGACGGTTGACCGTTGGCGAGGACTTTGCCAGCTTTTCCTGTGACTTCCAGAACCTTACCTTCTGTGGCGCACAGCCTGGCAATCTGGTTGGCAGCTACTGGGTCAACTGGCCGACCAGCCAGTGGGCCAGCCGCATCAAGTACCGGACGTCGCAGGAGACTTACGCCCAGGTGGGCATCTATCAGGTCAATCCCAAGTATGTCGACGACAGCTACGCGCGTCATAACGGATGGAAACCGAACAATCCCAGTGGCACGACCGGGGCGCTGTTGCCGCTGGAAGTGGGCTGGCTGCCGGCCTTTGCGGGACGCCCCGGCTCTTACAAGCTCGGGGCCTGGTACAACACGTCCGACGGTAACGACCTGTACTACGACATCAACCATAACCCGCGTGGCGTCACCGGCCTCGATCCGCTCCAGCGCAGCGGGCAGTTTGGGGTCTATATCAATTTCCAGCAACAGGTCACGGGAACCCAGGGCGGCCGTGGCGCGACGGTGTTTCTGAACGTCTCCCAGGCAGATCGCAACACTGCCCAGCTGGACCACCAGATCGCGCTTGGCATCCAGTACGCAGGGCCATTCGAGAGCCGGCTGCGGGATTCCGTGGGCCTGGCCTTCGGTGCCACGCACAACAACGTTCGGTTTGCCAGCTATGTCGCGCAGAACAATGCGCGGACCGGCAGCAACACCGTGGCAGGCAGCGGATATGAGTATGTGACCGAGGTCTATTACGCGTGGTCCCCGGTGTCATCGGTGCTGTTGCGTCCCAACGTGCAGTACGTCCTGCATCCGGGCGGCACGTCCCATCACGGCAACGCTTTCCTGATTGGGTTGAAGTCGAGCGTCACGTTCTGAGGCTATCCCGCCGCTTTTTCTAGATAAAGCGGATAAAGCAGCATTTCTCAGAAAATGGACGCATGATCGACGGAATTGCCGCATTTGGCGCACATGTTGCGCGCTGGCACTACGTACGATTACCTAATGCTGCATTGCGACAATCGGTCTGCTACAATGCGGGAAAACCCCATAAGGGTAATCCCTAGCAGGAAGAACGCCATGAACATCCAATCCGACATCAAGCTGACCGATCAACTGGAACGCGACCTTATCGAACGCGAACTGGGTGCCCAGAGCCTGGGCTTTGCCAACGATGTGAAGCGCGTGATCGCCGCCGTGCAGAACGTTTTCACCCGCCTGCAGGCGGAAGCGCGCAAGGCCAAGGTCGTCTACGCGAACGGCTGATCGGTATCGGCCGGTAGCGGCCGATCGTGAAGGGCGGCGCGCCAGGCGCCGCGAGAATATAAAAACCGGCCCGCCGCACACCTGATCGAGGTGCGCGGCGGGCCGGTTTTTGTTTGCCGCATACAAAAGTCCGCCTTTGAGGGGCGGGCGGCCTGCTTCCGGCGATGTGCCGCTACGCTGCGGCAGCCTGCTCACGCATGCGACGGGCTTCGTCGCGCAAAAACTGCTGGTAATCGTCCAGATCGCCGTCGAACGGTTCGACGCCGCCCTTGGTGACCAGCCAGAACTCGTCACATACAGCGCGCAGCAGTGCGCGATCGTGGCTGACCAGCATCACGGTGCCTTCGAATTCGTTGAGGGCCATACCGAGCGCTTCGCGTGTAGACAAGTCGAGATGGTTGGTCGGCTCGTCGAGCAGCAGCAGGTTCGGGCGCTGCCACACGATCATGCACAACACGAGCCGCGCCTTTTCGCCGCCGCTCATCGTGCTGACCGCCTGATGGACCATGTCGCCGCTGAAGTTGAAGGTGCCAAGGAAAGTACGAAGGGACTGTTCGGTTCCACTCTGGCCGGGGGCGCGCATGTGAGCCGGCGTGTCCTTGGCCAGGCGGATCATGTGTTCCATCGGCGTGTCCAGCGGGCGCAGCACGTCAAGTTCCTGCTGTGCGAAGTAGCCGATATTCAGGCCCTTGCCTTCGCTGATCTCACCGGCAATCGGCGCCAGCGCATGCGCCACCGTCTTCACCAGCGTGGATTTGCCCTGGCCGTTGGCACCGAGAATGCCGATGCGCTGCCCCGCCAGCACGGAACGGTTGATGCCTCGGACGATCACCGTGGGCGGGGTGCCCGGCAGTGCGCCGGTCGGCGGCGGGTAGCCGAAGCTCGTGTCCAGCATCGACAGCAGCGGATTCGGAACGTTTAGCGGCTCCTTGAATTCGAAGCTGAACTCGGCGTCGGCAAGCACCGGGGCGATCTTCTCCATGCGTTCGAGCGCCTTGACACGGCTCTGCGCCTGCTTTGCCTTCGAGGCCTTGGCCTTGAAACGGTCGATGAATTTCTGCAGGTGCGCGATCTTGTCCGCCTGCCTGGCCATCGCAGCCTGCTGCAATACCAGCTGTTCGGCCCGCATGTCTTCAAACTTGCTGTAGTTGCCGCCGTAGCGCACAAGCTGGGCGTTGTCGACGTGCACCGTCACTTGGGTTACCGCGTCGAGAAACTCGCGGTCGTGGCTGATCACCACCAGGGTTCCCTGATAGCGTTTGAGCCAGGCTTCCAGCCAGACCAGCGCGTCGAGGTCGAGGTGATTCGTCGGTTCGTCGAGCAGCAGCAGGTCGGACGGGCACATTAGCGCGCGCGCCAGTTGCAGTCGCATGCGCCAGCCGCCGGAGAAACTGTTGACCGGCTGGGTAAGCTGCGCGGCACTGAAGCCAAGGCCCAGGATCAGGGCCTGGGCACGCGCCGGGGCATCGTGCGCACCCGCGTCGTGCAGGGCCATGTAGGCGTGCGCCATCCGCATGCCGTCGTCGCTGGCCTCGGCGGCGGCCACTTCGGTCTGCGCCGCCAGCAGCACGGTGTCACCCTCCACGACGAAGTCCGTGGCGCTTTGCTCGGTCTCCGGCATCTCCTGCGCGACCTGCCCCATCTTCCATGCCGCGGGAATCGAGAACTCGCCGCTGTCTTCGTGCAGCGTGCCGTTGAGAAGGCCGAAGAACGATGACTTGCCGGCGCCATTGCGGCCCACAAGGCCGATCTTTTCACCGGGGTTGAAGGTGACCGATGCGCGGTCAAGGACGACATTGACGCCACGGCGCAGCGTGACATTACGGACGGAAATCATAGCGAGCCACTTCGGAGAGGACTGGCATGATAGCCGACCGGGCGTGCAGGGTCGGCGCATTTCTGGCCGCGCCTGGATGCCTGAATCCCATACGAAGTCGGTTGGCCATTGGCCTAACTACGATGATTTCTATGCAGTTCGTCGTTCGCGCGTAGCAAATCCGTAGCATTGTTGTCGGCGTCCCGGGCGATTTCCTCCGTGAAGGCCGCCGAAGCGGGCACCTCGAACGCATCCACTACGCCATGCAGGTCCAGCGCACAGAAGCCTTTCTGGAGAATCTGCGCCAGTACCACATGCGTGGGAATCCCAGGAAGCGGCGTATCGATCGTCAGTTCGGTGGTGGTGTGTGTATAGGGCGCGCCCAGCCAGTGGCGCACCCGCGGAGCGCAGTCGATCAGGTCCTTGTCGCGGGGCAGGATCAGTGCGCGATGACCGCGGCGTAGCAGAACGATGTCCATGGCGGCGGAAGACGAACGCAGGGAAGGGCTGCGATTTCATCGTAGCAATGCCGCGGGCACGCGCCAATAACCGGCGCGTACGGGCCACGCGCCAGAGGCGATATCGTGCCCTGAAAGATATGCAATAAGTGATGTATGCGGCTCTTGAAATTGGCATTACCCGTTGCTATTTTTATTTCCGCTCAGGCAGTCGCGATGTCGCGCTGCGTGTTTCTGTTTGTTTGCCGGGGTGTCGGCGAGTGAATGGGAGCGCGTAATGCCCCTCATTCCTCGCTGCGCCCTACAGGAGGACACGACCATGACTGACGCATTCTTTGGAACCGACCTGTTCAGTGACTTCGATCGCCTGCAAAGGCAGATGGCGAGCCTGCTCAGCGGGTTTCCTTCCAGCATCCGCGCCGGGCGCTCCGGCGCCTTTCCTGCCATCAACATCGGGGCAACCGACGACTCGATAGAGATCGTGGCTTTCGCTCCGGGCCTCAAGCAGGACGACATCGAAGTCACCATCGACCGTGGTCTGTTGACGATCAGCGGCGAACGGCGACCGCTCTGGCAGGACGACATGCCGGAGTCACGGCATTACGCGCAGGAACGCTTCGTCGGCGCCTTCAGAAGGGTGATTGAACTGCCCGAGGGCGCAGATCCTGAAAAGGTCCAGGCACGCTATGCCAATGGTTGTCTTTCCGTGAGCGTGGGCAAGCGCCAGGCGTCCAGGCCGCGTGCAATCACCGTTCAGTAACTTGAGGGAGGCTGCCATGAACGCCAACACCCAACTTGCGCAACGTAACGATGGCACTGTGGCCCAACGCCCGGATGAGAAGGGCGCGCGGCAGGTCACGCTGGTCCCTGCGGTGGACATTGTGGAAGACGTCAACGGTGTGACGCTGTGGGCTGACCTGCCAGGCGTGAGCCGTGAGAACCTGCAGGTCAGTGTCAACGACGGTACGCTGCATATCGAAGGACAAGCGATCGTGCCGACGCCGCCGACGCTTCGCGTGCAACACGCGGAAATTCGCCAGCCGCATTTTGCGAGGTCGTTCTCGCTGAGTCCGGATCTGGATGCCGGTCAGATCGGCGCCCAGTTGCAGGACGGCGTGCTGAAACTGACGATCCCTCGACGTGAGGAAGCGAGACCGCGGCGCATTGCCATCAACCTGGAATAGGCGTTTGCCATCATAGGAGAGCATTCGACGTTCGGGGCGCCTCCGGGGCGCCCCCATTTTCGCAGGACCCCTTCGCCGGCTTTACGAAGCCTGGATCGATGGCTTAACGACTACAAGCCCCCCCTTTTTGTCATGGAATTCGATACCGACTGGCTCACAATGGGCCCTCATCGCGTACGGCTACGCTGCGTCCGTGGGTTTCCCACCGAGAAGATGCGCAGTCTTGCAGAGCTGGCTCGCATTGCGATCGAACACAATATGAGCGCCGCGGCGCGGTTGCTTGAAGTCGTTGCGGATCGCTCCAATGCGTATTCGATCAGCATTGGCACGACGTTCCCCAAGGACAAGGATATGGTGCCCGACCTCGAGTTGGCGCTCGCCACCATCTTCGGCCTTAAGGCGGATCAGATCAGGCTGGAGGTCACAGTCGTCAGTCAGGCTGAAGTCGACCTTCATTTTGGCGTGTACGAACGGATGCTTGCGGAGCGGATCGGGATCGTCCCTCTCATACAGTGAAGTAGCGCCTGGGCACTACGCAGAATTACCTAATGCTGCATTGCGACAATCCTTCTGCTACAATTAGGGAAAACCCCAAAAGGGTTATCCCTGAAAGGAAGGACGCCATGAACACCCAATCCGACATCAAGCTGACCGATCAACTGGAACGTGAACTGATCGACCGTGAACTGGGCACGCAACGCCTGGGCTTCGCCAACGATGCCAAGCGCGCAGTTGCCGCTATCCAGAACATCTTTACCCGCCTGCAGGCGGAAGCGCGCAAGGCCAAGGTGGTCTACGCGAACGGCTGATCGAAGCCAGCAGATAGAGAAGGGCGGCGCATCTGGCGCCGCATGCATTGAAAAACCGGCCCGCCGTACACCCATCCAGGTGCACGGTGGGCCGGTTTTTCATTTGTGCTTCAAAAGCAGCCACGCGGCCTTCCGTTTGGCATCCAGCCGAAGCGGGTGGCCGCGTCCCCGAATGGGCCGACTCGGAAGACACTGTTGGCCGAGGTGCCGATCAGCGCCGGATGTCGATGCTGTCGACGCGATCGGGGTAGAACGCGACGTAGCCGGCGATCTGGGCCACGGCGTCGTGCGGATGTTCGTACGTCCAGACCGCGTTGTTGCCGCGGCTTCCGGCTGCGCCGATGCTGAAGTAGGCGGCGTCGCCCTTGTACGGGCAATGGCTGGCGTGCGTGGTCCGGGTCAGCTGCGACATGTCGACATCGTCGCGCGGGATGTACTGCACGGCGGGGTACGACGCTTCCTGCAGGTTCAGGGCGCGCGTGGTATCGGCGATCACGCGGCCGCCGGCCGTGACGACCACGCGGGCGCGCTGTGGCGTGATGGTGATGGGGTGGTCCGGGCCGGGGATCTTGACAGGCTTGTCAGTCATGACGACTCCTTGCCGTGAGGGTTACGGCGGAAAAAGATGAGGCGCGGCAACGGTGCCGCGCCCGCGCCGGCCTGCCGTACGCCTGAGAGTCGTACGGGCCCGCGCCAATCATGAAAAAACCGCCACGGAGGTGACGTAAGGCTGGAAGGGAGAGAAAGCCTGCAGCCTTGCGGCACACAATAACGCGACCCATCGTTGCAAAAAAGCGCAACGGCGGAACACACTTTTCGGGGTTTTAAAATAATGGCCCCGTCTGAGCGGGGCCATGATGGTCGGGCGGCGAACTCGGAGGAGACCCGCTCAGCTGCCCGATTGTTCCTCGATCCATAGCGACAGCCGAACCTTGTAGGCCTGCTGGATATGGCGGCGGGTAATCATTTCGGCCTGCTCGGGGTTGCGGGCTTCCAGCGCCTCGACCAGCGCCATGTGTTCCTCGTACGACCCGCGCGCGCGGCCCGGCACGGCCAGCGTGGACCGGCCCAGCAGCGCCATCGACTCGTGCAGCGACCGCAGCGTCTTGAGCAGGTAGCGGTTGTGCGCGCAGCGGTGCAGGGTTTCGTGGAACAGGCGGTTGTTCATCGCCAGCTTGTCGGGGTCCGCCGCAAACGACAGGTCCCGTTCGACGATATCGCGCAGCAGCGAAATCTCCACGTCGGTGGCATGGCGCGCCGCCAGGGCGGCTGCGGTCGATTCCAGTACCTCGCGCATCACATACAGCTCGCTGACCATGCTCGCATCGAGCCGGGTCACCATCATGCCGCGGTTCGGCTCGTTGACGACCAGCCCTTCGGATTCCAGACGGGACAGCGCCTCGCGCACCGGCGTGCGCGACAGGCCGAGCGTTTCGGCCAGTTCGACTTCACGCAGACGGGTTCCCGGTAGCAGTTGGCCTGCCTGGATGGCGGCACGCAGTTGTTGATAGGCCCGCTCGGAACGCGGCAACGAAGCACTCTGGTCGCCGTCGGCGCCAGCCAGGTCCGTAGGAAGCATGAAAACGTGATGTGGGTAAACAAGACATGAGAGTCTACCCGAGATCGCCGCCGGCACTTTTGTCAAAAGGGGAACTGCGTGGTCGACAGCACCTGTTTGAGCACCATGAACGACCGGATTTGCCTGACGCCGGGCAGGTAGAGCAACTGCTCGGCGTGCAGCCGGTTGAAGCTTTCGCTGTCCCGTGTGCGCACCAGCATGAAGTAGTCGAATTCCCCGGTAACCACATGGCATTCCATGCAGCCCGACACCTTCTGCGCGGCCGACTCGAACTGGGCGAACGATTCCGGGGTGGATCGATCCAGTACCACCCCGATCATCACCAGCATGCCCGCGTCGAGCGCCTTGGGGTCCAGCAACGCCACGATGCCCCGGATCAGGCCCATCTCCTTGAGCCGCTCCACGCGGCGCAGGCAGGCCGGCGGGCTGAGGTTCACCTTGGCCGCCAACGCCACGTTGGAGATCGACGCATCCTGCTGTAGCGCCCGGAGGATGGCCTTGTCGGCGCGGTCCAGGGTGCCAACGTGCGCTGTGGCGGGCTGCGCCGCCGGCGCGGCCGGGGCTGCGGGTGGCACGGATCGGGCGCGAAATTTTGTGTCTTTCACGGGTGATTTTCCGGAATAAACGGAAAGATATTCGGCGGGATATCCATGAATAGTGTGCGCAGGCGCCGTTCTTTGCAAGCACGTTTCGCGGCTTTTTTTCTAGGATGGAGTCCATCGCCATCCACTCCGGAGCAGCCGCCATGAACCTGAAGCGTTTCCCTCGCCATACCCTGACGTTCGGTCCCACCCCGATCCAGCCCATGCAACGCCTGTCCGAGCATCTGGGCGGCAAGGTCGCGCTCTACGCCAAGCGCGAAGACTGCAACAGCGGTCTTGCCTTCGGCGGCAACAAGACCCGCAAGCTCGAATACCTCATTCCTGATGCACTTGCGCAAGGCTGTGACACGCTGGTGTCGATCGGCGGCATCCAGTCCAACCAGACCCGCCAGGTAGCCGCAGTGGCTGCCCACCTGGGGCTGAAATGCGTGCTGGTGCAGGAAAACTGGGTCAACTATGCCGATGCCGTCTACGACCGCGTGGGCAATATCCAGATGTCGCGCATGATGGGTGCCGACGTGAGGCTGGTGGCCGACGGCTTCGACATCGGTATTCGCAAGAGCTGGGAAGAGGCGATGGAAAGCGTGCGCCAGGCCGGCGGCAAGCCGTATCCGATTCCCGCCGGCTGTTCGGAGCATCCGCTCGGCGGTCTCGGCTTTGTCGGGTTTGCCGAGGAAGTGCGCGCGCAGGAGGCCGAACTGGGCTTCAGGTTCGACTACATCGTGGTGTGCTCTGTCACGGGCAGTACGCAGGCCGGCATGGTGGTGGGTTTTGCGGCCGATGGCCGGGCAGACCGCGTGATTGGCATCGACGCATCGGCCAAGCCGGAGCAGACCCGCGCGCAGATCCTGCGCATCGCCAGACATACGGCGGGGCTGGTGGAACTCGATCGCGATATTGCCGATGCCGATGTGGTGCTGGACACGCGCTACGGCGGACCGGAATACGGCCTGCCGTCGGAAGGCACGCTCGAGGCCATCCGCACCTGCGCGCGGTATGAAGGCGTGATGACCGACCCCGTCTACGAAGGCAAGTCGATGCACGGCATGATCGACATGGTACGGCGGGGCGAATTCCCGGCCGGTTCGCGCGTGCTCTACGCCCATCTGGGCGGCGCGCCGGCATTGAGCGCGTACAGCTTCCTGTTCCGCAACGGCTGAGCGGCGCGCCTCAGCGCAGCAGGTCATCCACGCGCTGGCGGCACAGCCGCACAAACTGCTGTGCCGCCGTGGATTGCCCCTGGCCCGGGTGAAACGCCAGGACGGCCCGGAAGCGCACCGCGCCCGCAAACGGCACGCTGCGCAGCCCCAGCGCCGTGTAAGTGCGCGCCACCAGCGGGTTGGTAATGGCCAGCCCGACGCCGGCCAGCACCAGCGCGCATTGCGTATGGCTGTATGGCGTGGTGGCGACGAACCGTGCCATGTGGCCGTGCTCGGCAAAGGCGGATTGCAGTTGCCGCTGGGCCGGGTCGGCCGCATCCAGCCCGATCAGCGGGGCATCGGCCAGGTCTGCCACCCCGATGCGGCCGCGCCCGGCAAACGGATGCGTGGCGGGCACGATGCAGACCGCCGGAATGGCGTAGAACTCCGACGCGGTCAGTCCGCTGGTGTCCACTTCATCGCCCATGAAGGCCAGGTCGAGCTCGCGCTGCAGCAGCCGTTCGCGCAGGCCGCGCGAGCTGTCCACCTCCAGCCGGCAATGGCTGCGCGGATAGCTGTGGGTGAAGTTGGCCACCGCCAGCGGCATCACGCTGGCGGCCATCGCGTGCAGGGCGCCCACGCGCAACACGGTGTCCTCGTGCGAGCGCAGCAGGTCGATCTTGCGCTGCACGGCGTCCAGGCCCACGTAGACGCGCTCGACTTCGTCCATCAGCGCGGCCGCCTCGGCGGTCGGGACCATGCGCCCCTTGCTGCGGTCGAACAGCCTGAGCCGCGCCGATTTTTCAAGCTGCAGCACGATCTGGGTCACCGCTGGCTGGCTGATATGCAGCGCCTCGGCGGCCCGGCGCGCCGAGCCCAGTCGCATGACCATGCGGAACACCTCGATCTGCCGCGCGCTGACGCTCTGCCCGGCGTCCCCGGCATCCCCGGCTGTCTTCCCCATCCTCATCCTATAAGTTTGGCTTATCAAAAACGCCGGATGGCTTGCGTTGCGGGGGCGCGTCTGCCCGTAGACTCGCCGTCATGCCATTCCAGTCCGTCGCCATGTCCCACATCCATCCGCCCGGCGTTGTGCCGACCGTCAATCCCGCATTGCATGCCTTGCGATGCGTGACCTGCGCCGAGGTCTACCCGGTCGCCGACCTGCCCGAAGGCTGCCCGGCCTGCGCCGGCCAGGGCCAGCCGAGCAGCCTCGAAGCGGTCTACGCGGGTGGCGACAGTACCCCGGCGCTCGATTTTGCACCAAAAAGCCAGGGTTATCGCTGGGGACACTGGATGCCGTATCTGGACGGCGTGACGCTGGGCGAGGGTGCCACACCCTGCCTGCCCGTTCCGTCGCTGGCCGCGCTGTCCGGCGTGGCGGCGATGTGGATCAAGAACGAGGGCGCCAACCCGACCGGTTCGCACAAGGACCGCATGTCGGCCCAGGCGGTAAGCCGGGCGCTGGCGTCCGGGGCGCGCGATGTGGTGCTGGCGTCCAGCGGCAACGCGGCGGTGTCCGCCGCGGCCTATTGCGCCGCCGCCGGGCTGGCGTGCGAGGTGGCCACCTATCGCGACCTGCCGGCCGTGTTCGACGTGGCCCTGCGCCACTACGGCGCGCGCCGCGTGATTTGCGAGACCGGACATGCGCGCTGGGAACACGTGCGGCGCCGCGTCCTTGACGACGGGGCCTTCGCGCTGACGAACTACAGCCTGCCGGCCGTCGGCAGTCCCGTGTTTGGCGTGGAAGGCTACCGGGCCGCCGCGCTCGAATGGGTTCACCAGGGTTGCCTGCCCGACCACGTGATGGTACCCACCGCCCGCGGCGACCTGCTGTGGGGCCTCTATAGCGCGCTGCGCGACCTCGTGAGGATGG
Organism: Cupriavidus sp. 86D6; assembly: GCF_057815095.1. Taxonomy (NCBI): domain Bacteria; kingdom Pseudomonadati; phylum Pseudomonadota; class Betaproteobacteria; order Burkholderiales; family Burkholderiaceae; genus Cupriavidus; species Cupriavidus sp. 86D6. The sequence continues at coordinate 402,724 of NZ_JBYPSB010000003.1, forward strand.
GGCACCTGGGCCGCGTGCCGAAGCTGTGGGCTGTGGAGCCGTTTCCGCGCCTGGCCCGCGTGCTGGCCGGGGCGTCGCAGCAGGCCGATTTTGCCGGCGCAACGCGGCAGTTTTCCACGGCCGGGTCCACCGTTACCGCCCAGCAGGTGCACGCGGTGACGCGATCGGGCGGCGGCGCGGTGGTGGTGGACGACGACGCCGCACGCGCGGGCACCGGCCAGCTGGCGGCCGCCGGATTCTGGGTCGAGCTTTGCGCCGGGGCGGGGCTGGCTGCCGCCCGGATGCTGCGCGCCGATGGCCGCATCGCGCCATCGGAAACCGTTCTGCTCATGCTGACCGCGCGCGGCGACCGCGACCCGGCACAAATCACAAACTAGCGCCTCGGAGGAACCCATGACATTGCGTTACCTGACCGCCATCTTTTCCGTCGGCCTGGCGGCGGCCCAAGTGCCCGTGGCGCATGCCGCCGGCTATCCCGACAAGCCGGTCCGCCTGATCGTGCCCTGGGCGGCCGGCGGCAGCACCGATGCGCTGGCGCGTGCCGTGGCGCAACGGATGAGCGAATCGATGGGCCAGCCGGTGGTGGTCGAAAACCGCGCGGGCGCCTCGGGTCGCATCGGCGCCGAGGCGGTGGCCAAGGCCGCGCCAGACGGCTACACGCTTGGGGTGATCGAGCTGGCCCATACCGTGGCGCCATCGGTGTTTCGCCAGATGTCCTACGACGTGCTGCGCGATTTCGCGCCGGTCTCGCTGCTGGGCGAATCGCCGCTGGTGCTGTTCGCGGACAGTGCGCGCTACCGGCCCGGCGATATCCAGCGATTCCTGTCCGATGCCCGCCAGTCCGGCAAGCCGATCCAACTGGCCACCAGCGGCAGCGGCACGATCAGCCATCTGGCGGCCAAGATGCTGGAGGCACAGGCGGCCATTCCCGTCGATGCCGTGCCGTATCGCGGATCGGCCCCGGCGCTGACCGATGTCTCGGCCCAACTGGTTTCTGGTCATTTTGCGACGCTGGCCAGCGGCAGCAGTCTGCTTGGCGGCGGCAAGATCACGGCGCTGATGGTGACAGGGCCGTCGCCGCTCGCCGCGCTGCCGAATGTGCCGACATCGACCGAGGCGAAACTGCCGGGCATGCAGGTGGGGCAGTGGTGGGCGTTGGTGGCGCCAGCGCGCACGCCGACGGCGGTGGTGGTACGGCTGAACGACGCAGTGCGGGCGGCGCTGACCAATCCGCAGACCAGGGCGCGCCTGGATAGCCAGGGCATCGACCTCAAGGCATCCACGCCGGCGCAACTGGGCGACCGGCTGCGCGGCGAGGTGGACCGCTGGGGGCAACTGGTGAAACAGGCGGGAATCCAGCCGGAATAGACGAGGGAATCAATTCCGGTACTGCTGCGCGTGCAGGTAGGCGTCACGCGACGGCAGCAGGTGACCGGCGCACAGCGCCACCAGCCCTTCGATATCCCCGGCCTTGAGGGCCTCGATCATCCGCCAGTGTTCCAGGCGGGCGCGTTCGCGGTATTCGGGCGAGACCAGCGAGGCAAAGCGGATGGGATGGGTCTGCCGCGCGAATTCGGCAATGGCCTTCTGCAGCGTCTGGTTGCTGCACAGGCTGAACAGTTCGCGGTGGAAGGCCACGTTGACGCGGAACACCGTGCGCGCGTCGCCAGCTGCCACGGCGGTATCGTGCTGCTGCTGGATGGCGATCAGCGTGTCCAGGTGCGGCGGCACGCGCTGCATGTCGATGCGCCGGGCGGCTTCGGTCTCCAGCATGCCGCGCACTTCGTACAGTTCGGTCACTTCCTGCACCGAGAACGAGCGCACCACCGCGCCGATGTTCTTGCGGCGCTCCACCAGCCCCAGGCGGTCCAGCGCGGCCAGTGCATCCCTGACCACGTGCCGCTTGACCGCGAAGCGCGCCATCAGATCGTCCTCGACCAGGCGCTCGCGGGGATGCAGCCGGCCAAAGACGATGTCTTCCTCGAGCGTGGCTACCATCGCCTCCAGCGGGTCCTGGGCGATGGAGGCAGCGGCGGGGCTAGGCGTGCTGGAACCGGGCATCAGCGGTATCGCACCGGGGCTGGGGCCCGGCGCTTGGTGGCGAGTTGGAACAAAGCCGGCATTCTGACCGATTTTCCTGTCCATGGCGCCTGTCCCGCCGCGGCTCAGGCGCCGTTGCCCGGCACCTTGCCGCGGGTCTCGGCAGCGCGCAGGAAGTCGAAGTCCACCCCCTGGTCCGCCTGGTTGACCGTGGTGAGAAACAGCTTGCGATAGCCTCGGTCGGCGGTGGGTGTCACCACCGGCGTTTCCTGCGCGCGGCGCGCCAGTTCGTCGTCGCCGACATGCAGTGTCAGGTCGCGTCGCGCCACCGACAGGCTGATGCGGTCGCCGTTGCGCACGTAGGCCAGCGGCCCGCCAATCGCCGATTCGGGCGTCACGTGCAGCACGATGGTGCCGAATGCCGTGCCGCTCATGCGGCCATCCGAAATACGCACGATGTCCTTCACGCCAGCGCGGGCCAGCTTGCGCGGAATCGGGATATAGCCTGCCTCGGGCATGCCGGGCGCGCCCTTGGGGCCGATGTTCTTTAGTACCAGGATGTCGTCGGCCGTCACGTCCAGGTCGTCGCTGTCGATGCGGTTGGCCAGGTCGGCGGCGTTCTCGAACACCACGGCGCGTCCCTCGTGTTCCATCAGCTTCGGGTGTGCGGCCGACTGCTTGATGATGGCGCCGCCCGGGGCCAGGTTGCCGCGCAGCACGGCGATGCCGCCCTGCGGGTAGATCGGGTTGCCGCGCGTGCGCACCACGTCCTGCCTGAAGCCGGGGCCGGCGCGCTCGATTTCCTCGCCCAGCGTGCGGCCGGTGACGGTCAGCGCGTCCAGGTGCAGCAGCGGCTTCAGTTCACGCAGCAGCGTGGCCATGCCGCCCGCGTGGTGGAAGTCTTCCATGTAGTGGTCGCCGGACGGCTTCAGGTCCAGCAGCACCGGCGTGTCGCGCCCCATGCGGTCCAGTTCGGCCAGGTCGATGTCATAGCCCATGCGGCCCGCGATGGCGGCCAGGTGGACAATGCCGTTCGTCGAACCGCCAATCGCCAGCAGCACGCGCATGGCGTTCTCGAAGGCCGCAGGCGTCAGGATCTTGTCGATGGTCAGGCGCTCGCGCGCAATGCGCACGGCCTCCGTGCCGGTCTGCTCGGCCACGCGGATGCGGTCGGCAGTCACGGCCGGCGGCGAGGCACCACCGGGCACGGTCATGCCCAGTGCCTCGGCAATGCAGGCCATGGTGCTGGCCGTGCCCATCACGGAGCAGGTGCCCACGCTGGCCACCAGCTGGTTGTTGACGTCGGAAATCTCCTCGGCGTCGATCTCTTCCGCGCGGAACTTGCCCCAGTAGCGGCGGCAGTCGGTGCAGGCGCCCACGCGCTCGCTGCGGTGCGATCCGGTCAGCATCGAACCCGTGATGAGCTGGATGGCCGGGATGCCGGCCGACGCCGCGCCCATCAACTGCGCGGGCACGGTCTTGTCGCAGCCGCCAATCAGGACCACGGCATCCATCGGCTGCGCGCGGATCATTTCCTCGGTGTCCATCGACATGAGGTTGCGCAGGTACATGCTGGTGGGCGCCGAAAAGCTCTCGTGGATCGAGATCGTCGGAAAGTCCATCGGCAGGCCGCCGGCCAGCATGATGCCGCGCTTGACGGCTTCGATCAGCTGCGGCGCGTTGCCGTGGCAGGGGTTGTACGCACTGCCCGTGTTGACGATTCCGACGACTGGGCGGTCGAGCGCGTCGTCGGTATAGCCCGCGCCCTTGATGAACGCCTTGCGCAGGAACAGCGAGAAGCCCCGGTCTCCGTAGTTCGTCAGGCCCTTGGAGATGCCGGCGTCGGCGTCGGCCGGTGCAATGTCGTGGCGCGGGGCGGCGCCTTTCGGGTTCTGGCCGTCGTGGGACATGGTCGGATGCGTTGTGCCGGGGCGCGACGCCCCTCGATGATGTGGGGCCTAAGGATAGTGGAGCCGTGACCGACTGTCGTCGGTATTATCACCTAGATTATTAATAATCGGATCCGCTGGAGTTACGTGGCGCCTGGCCGGGGATAGCGTGCGACTAGACCGCCAGCATGACAGCGAGCACCATGGTCAGCAGCGCGAGATAGGTCACGGCGTGGACGCGGTCGGGGATGCGTCCGATCCAGCGCGCCGCCAGCCGGATGCCTGCCCAGGAACCGCCCGCCAGCACGGCGAAGGCCAGCAGGTCCACATAGCCGGCGTGGCCCGGGCCCAGCGTCGCGCCCTGGCGCCAGGCCAGGGCCACGTAGGTGGCGGTGGCCGCCAGTGCCATCGGCAAGGACAGCGGATTGGCCATGGCCGTGGCCTGCGTCATGGTGGCGCCGCGCCGGCGCATCAGTGGCACGGTCATGACACTGCCGCCGACGCCCAGGAACGCGGCGATGGTGCCGATGCCCAGGCCGAGCGCCGCCGTGGTTGCCGCGCGCATCGGCGCCGATGCCGGGGGGCGCGCATGCATGAAGCCGGGGCGCAGCGCGCTGTCGAGGATGGTCAGGGCCAGATAGGCGACAAAGGCCCAGCGCACCCAGTCGCCGCTGAGCCAGCTGGCGGCGGCCGCGCCCGCGACGGCGCCCGCCGCGATATAGCCGCCCATCGCACGGGCCTGCGGCCAGTCCACATTGCCGGCGCGATGGTGGCGCCAGGTGGCCAGCGAGGCGCCGAAGATCATGACGCACGACGAGGTGGCCACAGCGATCTGCATGGCCGACTGCGCCACGGGGCTGCCGGCGTCGTGCGTCATCGTGAGCAGCGTGTACAGCAGCGGCACCACCACAAAGCCGCCGCCAAAGCCGAACAGCACGGTTGTGACACCGGCCAGAACGCCACAGACCCACAGCATCGCGTACATGGACATCGTCGAAGATTGAATATCGTTGCAGGAATGAAGCGATACGATAGGGCGCGGCTGCTTGGCTGACTTGCGAAGGTCGGTCAATAATCGTCGAAATTCTGCCAACCGCGCGACACCGAGACGTCGCGGCCATGTTTCCGATGCGCAATATTTCGCTCGATAGCGTCGATGCCAGCCCGTGTGCCGCGCTGGCCATCGGCACGGACTACGCCTTTGGCACGCTGCTGGACACGCACAGCCACCGCCGCGCGCAATTCCTGTACGGCATGACGGGCCTGATGGAGGTCGGGACGGAGGAGGGCGCGTGGGTCGTGCCGCCCTACACGGGGGTGTGGATTCCCGCGCGGAAGCCGCATCGGGTCCGCATGAACGGCGTCAGCACGCGCAGCGTCTACGTCCTGCCCGACGCCGCGCCGCGCCGCGGCCCCGCTTGCGAGGTGCTGGTGGTCAGCCCGCTGCTGCATGCGCTGCTGCTGGCCTCGGCCGATGTGCCGGCCCGCTACGCGGCCGACAGCCGCGATGGCGCGCTGATGCAGTTGATCCTGTTCGAACTGGCGCAGGCGCCCACCTTGCCGCTGTTCGCGCCGATCCCGCGCGACCCGGATCTGGCGCGGCTCTGCACCGGACTCCTGGCCCGGCCCGACATCCGGGCGTCGGCCGATGACTGGGCCCGCCAGCTCCACCGCAGCGCGCGCACGTTCGCGCGCTTTTTCCAGCGGCAAACGGGCATGCCATTTGGCGCGTGGCGCCAGCAGGCATGCCTGATGGCCGCGCTGTCCCGGCTGTCCGCCGGCACGCCCGTCACCGAGGTGGCACTCGATCTCGGATATGACAGCCCCAGCGCATTCTCGACGATGTTCCGCAAGGCGCTGGGCGCGCCGCCATCGTCGTTCCTCCACGCAGCGCGCTAACGCCGCACCGGCGAACGGTGCGGCGGGGCGTCTTGTGCGGGATGTTGCGGCCCGCTTACTTCGCCGACATGACCTTGAAGCTGGTCATCAGGTTGCGATAGTCGGGGATGTGGTTGGCGAACAGCGTGCCGAGCCCTTCGATGTCGTTGCGCCAGTCGCGGTGCAGCTCGCACGCCACGCCGAACCACGTCATCATCTGGGCGCCCGCATGGGCCATGCGATGCCACGCCGCGTCGCGCGTGATCGGATCGAACGTGCCCGATGCATCGCCTACGACGAATACGTCGAAGCCTTCGGCCAGGGCCGACAGCGCCGGAAAGGCAACGCAGACCTCGGTGACCACGCCGGCGATGATCAATTGCTTCTTGCCGGTGGCCTTGACCGCCTTCACGAAGTCTTCGTTGTCCCAGGCGTTGATCTGGCCCGGACGCGGAATATATGGCGCTTCCGGAAACTGGGCCTTCAGCTCGGGCACCAGCGGGCCGTTGGGGCCGGTCTCGAAGCTGGTGGTCAGGATGGTCGGCAGCTTGAAGTACTTGGCCAGGTCGGCCAGTGCCAGGACATTATTCTTGAACTTGTCCGGGTCGATGTCGCGCACCAGCGAAAGCAGCCCGGCCTGGTGGTCCACCAGCAGTACGGCTGCATCATTCTTGTCCAGGCGCTTGTAGGACGTTGTCATGGCTATCTCCTTGCACGGATGGGGTCACGCGTCTCGCGGACGCGTTGTTGGAAGCGTCGGCCGCTCCGGCGTCATCGCGATGACGGCACCGGAACGTGGAGCCATCATAGGTTCGCGGAAACCGGCGCAGTAGTGCCGTAAGATGCCGTCTGTGTTCTATGGGAGGAACAGTCATGGACGACCTCAACGACCTCTACTACTTCGTCAAGGTGGTCGACCATGGCGGGTTCACCCAGGCCGGCCTGGCGCTGGGGGCGCCCAAGTCGAAGCTCAGCCGGCGCATCGCGGCGCTGGAGGCCCGATATGGCGTCAGGCTGCTGCAGCGATCGACGCGGCACTTCTCGGTTACCGAAACCGGGCGCGAATTCTACGAACGCTGTATCGGCGTGCTGGTCGAGGCCGAAGCGGCGCGCGAGGTCATGGAGCGCGAGCGTTCCGAGCCGCAGGGCATCGTGCGCATGACCTGCCCGACGACGTTGCTGGAATACCGCGTGGCGGGGCTGGTGGCGCAGTTCATGCTGGCCTATCCGAAGGTGCAGGTGCATCTGGAGGCCACCAACCGCCGCGTGGACGTGATCGGCGAACGCCTGGACCTGGCGCTGCGCGTGCGCTTTCCGCCGTTGGAAAACAGCGACCTGGTCATGCGCGTGCTGTCCGAGAGCCACCAGCGTCTGGTGGCGTGCCCCGCCCTGATGGAAGGCCGCGCACCGCTACGCAATCCCGCCGAGCTGGCAGGCATGCCCAGCCTCGATTGGGGCCCGCCGCGCAGCCACGTCTGGCAGCTGATCGGCCCCGAAGGACAATCGGCCGAAGTCCGGCACCAGCCCCGTTACGTCACCGACGACATGAGCGCGCTGCGCAAGGCAGCGCAGACCGGCGTCGGCATCGTGCAGTTGCCTTGCATGGTGGTGGAGGATGACCTGCGCAACGGCACGCTGATCGACGTGCTGCCCGGCTGGGCGCCGAGAGGCGGCATCATCCACGCGGTATTTCCGTCGCGCCGGGGATTGATGCCGAACGTGCGGCTGCTGATTGACTACTTCGCCACCCACATCTACAAGGAATAGCGGCCACGGCGGATGGCCACCGCCCGCCTAGTCGAGCGCGCGATTGCGCGATTCGACGTTGACGGCGCCGACCGCCAGCGCAGCCGTGGCGAGCATGGCCGAGATCATCGCCAGGGCCAGCGTGAAATGTGTGGACATGACCGGCGCGATGACCGCCGGGGCGAACAGGCCGCCGAAGCGTGCCACGGCGCCCGCCGTGCCCATGCCCGTGGCGCGCAGGTTGGTGGGGTAGACCTCGGGCGTGAACGCGTACAGCGCGCCCCAGGTGCCCAGCAGTGCAAAGCTCATCAGCAGTGTGGACCCGACCACCACCACGGGCGCCGTGCCCAGGCTATACAGCATGCAACCGACGGCGCTGAGCAGCAGGAAGCCGATCAGCGTCGGCTTGCGGCCCCATCGCTCCACGCCATAGGCCGCCAGTGCGTAGCCCGGCAACTGCACAAGCGCCAGGATCACCAGGAAGGCCTGGCCGCGCATGAAGGCAAAGCCGGCACCGCTCAGACGAATCGGCAGGTAGACGAACACCGCGTAGTAGGCCACCGAGATCAGCAGCCAGGCGGCGAACAGCGCCACGGTGCGGCGCCGGAAGGCGGCCGTGAACAGCGTGAACACGGACTGCCGCTCGGTGCGTTCGGATTGCAGCGTGGGGATGGTCACCTTGCGGCCGTTGGTCTGGGCCACGCGTTCCAGCACCTGGCGGGCCTGCTCGGACTTGCCATTACGGTTCAGGAACAGCGGCGATTCCGGCACATACATGCGCGGGATCAGGCCCACCAGCGCGGGGATGCCCGTCGCGAAAAAGATGATGCGCCAGGCGTCGTCGCCATGCGTCGCGGCGGCCAGTGCCAGCAGGGCCAGGCAGATCGTGCCCAGCGCCCAGAACGATTCCAGCAGCACCAGCCAGCGGCCGCGACGGTCGCGGGGCAGGAATTCGGCCAGCATCGTGTAGTCCACCGGCAGCGTGCCGCCGACGCCGATGCCGGTCAGCAGGCGCAGCACCATCAGCCAGCCCAGGCTTGGGGCAAACGCGGAAGCCACGCCGCAGGCCGCGTCGATGACCACGGCCAGCATCAGCGCCGGGCGCCGGCCGACGCGGTCGGCAATGCGGCCAAAGCAGAACGCCCCGATCAGCATGCCGATGAAGAACGTGGTGCCGGTCTGCAGCGCCTGCGGCACCGGCACGCCGAACGTGCTGGCGATGGACGGGGCGCTGAAGCCGATGGACAGCACCTGCATCGCATCGGCCATCCACACCAGCCCGAATATCACGAAGAGCCGGTACTGGAATTTACCGACACCGGCGGTTCGGATGGCGTCTTCAAAGCTGATCTGCAAGGTCGACATGCTGGCAAGGGTCCGTGCGACAAGGGAATGGGGCGGGGTGGCAGGCCGGCGGTCCGGCAGGGCCCGGTACGGCTGCCACGCTGGCGGCCATTCTAACTTGGCGCGGTCATGCCGATGCCCGGCGGCCCTCAGTCGTGCGCGGCCACCTTGCCGCCGGCCTTCGCACGCCGGCGTCGCGCCAGCATGTTCAGCCCTTCCACGGCGGTCGAGAACGCCATCGCCGTATAGATATAGCCCTTGGGCACATGATGGCCCAGCCCGTCGGCAATCAGCGTCATGCCGATCATGATCAGGAAGGCCAGCGCCAGCATCACGATGGTGGGATTGCGATGGATGAAGTTCGCCAGCGGCGTGGCGGCGAACAGCATCACGGTCACGGCGGCAATCACGGCCACGAACATGATCGGAATGTGATCCGTCATGCCTACGGCGGTGATGATGCTGTCGATCGAGAAGACCAGGTCCAGCACCAGAATCTGTCCGATGGCCGCCGCAAAGCCCGGCGCGGCGCGGGCCACGGCCGATTCGTCCGCGTGTTCGGCCTCGGGCGCCACATGCTCGTGGATCTCGCGCGTGGCTTTCCAGACTAGGAAGGCGCCCCCGGCAATCAGGATGATGTCCCGCCAGGAAATACCCTTGCCCAGGACGGTGAAGACCGGCTCGGTCAGCGCCACGATCACGGCAATGGTGGCCAGCAGCCCCAGGCGGAGGATCAGCGCCAGGCCGATACCGATGCGGCGTGCCTTTTCCCGGTTCTGCTCGGGGAGCTTGTTGGTGAGGATGGAAATAAAGATCAGGTTGTCGATGCCCAGCACGATTTCCATGGCGACCAGTGTGGCCAGGGCGGCCCACGCGGACGGGTCGCGTGCCAGTTCGAGCAGTGATTCCATGCGGACTCCAGATCTTCGTGACAGTGGAAGAGGGCCGGGAAGCGGAATGGCGGCCCGCAAGCGGACAACGAGGGACATGGTAGTACACACCCTGCACGCGGCGATACCGGTACAGCGTGCGTGGCGCCACTGAGTGAAAGAAGGGTTGTCGAAAGGCGATTGTGAAATATAGTATGTGATATACCAAGGCATTCGCAGCATCCCATCACAATCACCACAATCAGGAGACAACCGATGAAGATCTGTATCTACGGGGCAGGAGCCATTGGCGGCTACATGGGCGCGCAGCTGGCGCTGGCGGGCGCCGACGTCAGCTTTATCGCCCGGGGTCCGCATCTGGCGGCCATGCAGGCCCATGGCGTGCGCTTGCAGATCGAAGGCGAGGAGCGGGTGGCCAAGGTCCGCTGCACCAGCGACCCGCGAGACCTGGGCCCGCAGGATTACGTTTTCATCACTTTGAAGGCGCACCAGGTGCCAGGCGTGGTGGATTTGATGCAGCCGCTGTTGGGGCCGGAGACGGCGGTGGTGACCGGCGTCAACGGCATTCCCTACTGGTATTTCCACAAGCACGGCGGCGAATTCGCCGGGCGCACGCTGGAAAGCGTGGACCCGGGCGGCAAGCAGTGGCAAGGCCTGGGGGCCGAGCGCGCGATCGGCTGCGTGCTGTACCCGGCGGCCGAAATCGTGGCGCCCGGCGTCGTCAAGCACGTCTATGGCAAGAAGTTTCCGATTGGCGAACCCGACGGCACCCGTTCGGACCGCGTCACGCGACTGTCGGAGATGATGGCCAAGGCGGATCTCGATGCCCCGGTGCGCGACAACATCCGTGACGAAATCTGGCTGAAGCTCTGGGGCAACCTGTGCTTCAACCCCATCAGCGCGCTGACGCATGGCACGCTGGATATCATCACGTCCGACCCTGCCACGCGCGCCTTGTCCAAACAGATGATGCTCGAAGCCAAGGACATCGCCGAGCGGTTCGGCGTTCACTTCCGGGTGGACGTCGAGCGGCGGATCGACGGCGCGGGCGCGGTGGGCGCGCACAAGACATCGATGCTGCAGGACCTGGAGGCGGGCAGGGCCATGGAGATCGACCCGCTGCTAACTGTCGTGCAGGAGATGGGCCGGATGATTGGCCAGCCCACGCCGATGATCGACGCGGTGCTGGGCCTGATCAAGCAGCGCGACCGGATGGCCCAGGCGGCAGTGGCAGGCAGCGCCGAGCCGGTCAGGGTAGCCAAGGCCGCCTGAAGCCGGGCGGTGGAGCGAGGCCAATGACCTTCGGCAGTGCCGTCGATGTGATATACCATATACGAAAGGCCGGACCGTCCCTTGCGTCACAATGTGGTGTCAAGCGCGCCAGATTGATGAGCAAAACGCATGGCGCCATGCCAAACTGGCGCGATAACGTTCACGGAACGGGTGCCACCGGACGCCAGACTGGCGTCCGGGGCACCGGCCACTGACGAGTGCATTCATGTCTGCCCAAAGCCAACCCGAAATCCAGCCGCAAGGGCTGTCCCTCTCGCTGCAACCCATCAATGCCGGTGCCAGCCTGCGCGACCAGGCGTACGCGATGCTGCGCCAGGCCATTGCCGACGCCGATATCTACCAGTCACGCGAGGAAGTCCGGCTCGACGAGCGCGTGCTGTCCGAAGCCCTGGGCGTCAGCCGAACGCCAATCCGCGAGGCCATGACACTGCTGGAGCAGGAAGGCTTCCTGCGCACGGTGCCGCGCCGGGGCATCTATATCACCCGCAAGACCAAGCGCGAGATCGTCGAGATGATCCAGGTCTGGGCCGCGCTGGAGAGCATGGCCGCCCGCCTGGCCACCAAGAATGCCACCGACGAGGAGATCGGCAAGCTGCGCCATATGTTCGACAGCTTCCGCGACTCCACGCCGGCCGAGCATATCGAGGAATATTCCGACGCCAATATCGTGTTCCACCAGGCGATCGTGCAGTTGTCGAAGTCGCAGATCATCATGGACCAGATCAAGAACATCTTTGTCCATGTGCGCGCGATTCGGAAAATGACGATCTCGCAAAGCGACCGCGCGGCGCGCTCGATTGTCGATCACCTGCGGATCATCGAGGCGCTGGAAAAGCGGGACACGGAACTGGCCGAACGGCTCGTGCGCCAACATTCGCTCGACCTGGCCGACTACGTGGAAAAACACTGCGATTTCCTGGACTGACCTGGCTTTGACCTGAGCGGCCGTCGGCCGGGCCGGGCACCTCAGCCGGCCTTCGTCGGAAGCGCCCGATGGCTGTCGGCAGGGCAGGGCCGCTTGGCCCGCTGGCCATGCACGCCGTGTCAGGTTTGCGTGACCTGACCCCATCATCCGAACCCCAACCGCCTCACGGCGTGTTGGGGTTTTTTGTTATGCCGGCCCATCGCAACCGGTGGCGAGATTGCGCCTGCTGCGATGCAGCATCGAAACCTCCTGAATTCGGGTTTAAACCCCCTTGCGTCTTCGTGATATACCACATACTGTATGTCAACAGAGCAAAACACAAATCAGGAGACGCACCATGGCCGACACCCACAACGAACGCAAAGCCCTCGACGGTATTCGCATTCTGGACATGACACACGTGCAGGCCGGTCCCTCGGCCACGCAGTTGATGGCCTGGATGGGTGCCGACGTGATCAAGGTCGAAATGCCGGGCCGCGGCGACATCACGCGCAGCCAGCTGCGCGACGTGCCGAACGCCGACAGCCTGTACTTCACCATGCTGAACAGCAACAAGCGCAGCCTGACGCTCAATATGAAGACGCCCGAAGGCAAGGCGCTGCTCGAAGACCTGATCCAGCAGAGCGACGTGCTGATCGAGAATTTCGGTCCGGGTGTGCTGGCTCGCGCCGGATTCGACTGGGACCATATCCAGGACCTGAATCCGCGCATGATCTACGCGTCGATCAAGGGCTTCGGTCCCGGCCCGTACCAGGATTGCAAGGCGTATGAGAACGTGGCCCAGTGCATGGGCGGGTCCGCATCGACGACCGGCGAGGCCGCCGGCATGCCGACGGTGACTGGCGCGCAAATTGGCGATTCCGGCACGGGCGTGCACTGCGTGGTCGGCATCCTGGCCGCGCTGCTGCAGCGCGAGCATTCGGGACGTGGCCAGCGGGTGGAAGTTGCCATGCAGGACGCCGTGCTGAACCTGTGCCGCGTGAAGCTGCGCGACCAGCAGCGCCTGGATGCCGGTCCGCTGCGCGAGTATCCCAACGAACAGTTCGACGACCACGTGCCGCGTGCCGGCAACGCGTCGGGCGGCGGCCAACCCGGTGCTGCGCTGCGCTGCGCCCCGGGCGGTCCGAACGACTATGTCTACGTCATCATCCAGCCGCAGGGCTGGGAGCCACTGATGCGCCTGTGCCGCCGCGAAGACCTGATCACCGATCCGGAATTCGCCACGCCTGAAGTGCGTCTGAAAAAGCTCACTGCCTGCTTCGGCATCATCGAGCAATGGACGATGGGCCGCACCAAGTTCGAGGTGATGAACGCGCTCAATGAGGTGGACGTGCCGTGTGGCCCGATCCTGTCGATGAAGGACCTGATCGAGGACAAGTCGTTGTACGAGCGCGGCTACCTGGTGGAACTGGAACATCCGACGCGCGGCAAGTACGTGCAGCTTGGCTCGCCGATCACGCTGTCCGATTCGCCGGTGCGCGTCGAGCGTTCGCCGCTGCTGGGCGAGCACACCGACGAGATCCTGGAATGGCTGGGGCGTTCGCCGGCACAGATTGCGGCGCTGCGGGTGGCCGGAGCGGTCTGACCCGAGGCGCCCGCCGCGACGGGCGTCAGTCTCGACGGCCCCGAGAGGGGCTCCGAAGTCCGAACAGAGCGCAGGCGCGGCATTGACCCGCCTGCCGGAGGAACGCTGCCGTGCAAACCTGGATTCGCTTCCGCCGTCCCGACGGCGACACCGCTTACGGCCGCCTCGACGATGGCGATGCCGACCGCGTCATCGAATGCGATGGCCCTGGCTATACCGATCCCCGTCCCACTGGCAACACCTACAGCTACGCGTCGCTGGACCTGCTGGCCCCGTGCGAGCCCGGCAAGATCGTGGCGCTGTGGAACAACTTTCACGCGCTGGCCGCCCGGCTGGAGAAGTCGGTGCCGGTGCATCCGCTGTTCCTGCTGAAGCCGGCCAGTTCGCTGGCTGGCCCCGGCGACGCCATCCGTCGCCCGGCCGGCTACACCGGCAAGATCGCCTACGAAGGCGAACTCGGCATCGTCATCGGCCGCGAATGCCGCAATGTGCCGCTGGGCGAAGCCGCCTCGCACATCTTTGGCTACACCATCGTCAATGACGTCACGGCGGGCGAGCTGCTCAATGCCGATCCGAACTTCCCGCAGTGGACGCGCGCCAAGGGGTCCGACACCTTCGGCTGCATCGGTCCGGCCATCGTCACCGGCTTTGACTGGCGTAGCGCCAGCGTGGTGACGCGGCTGGACGGTGCCGAACGCCAGAACTACCCGCTGTCCGACATCGTTTTTTCGCCAGAGGAGCAGGTCAGCAGGCTGTCGCAGGACATGACGCTGATGCCGGGCGACGTGATCGCCGTCGGCACGTCGATCGGGGTGGGGTCGATGAAGGACGGTTCGGTGGTGGAGGTGTCGATCCGCGGGATCGGCTCGCTCGTCAACCATATGCGCGGCTGACCCGGCTCAAAGTCAGTCGAACCGGCAGGACGGCATGCCCACGCCAGGCGTCGGGGCATATCGGCAGGGATCGGTAATTTCCCTTTATTTGCGTCTAATTTTCACGAAATGCTGCGGTGCACCGACGAAAGTTCGTCGTAACAGTGGGAAATTACTTGCTGATCTTTGATATATCACATACCGTATTTCAGCGTCATCGAGTACAGGGAAGCGCGAGGAAGGAGACACCGCTCCGTTTTATCCGAAGTCACCAGGCGGAACGCGAGCGCGCGCTGAAGACACCCTGAAGAAGAAAGTCCAATCCCGTCAATTTGCATAGAAGGAAGCAATCATGGCAGAAGTCGGAAACGAACTGCAGCGTCACGCTGCAGAAGAACAGCAGGCACAGACCGATGGCTTCCATCTGGTCATCGACGCGCTGAAGCTGAACGGCATCGAGAACATCTACGGCCTGCCTGGCATTCCGGTCACCGATCTGGCCCGCCTGGCGCAGGCCAACGGCATGCGCGTCATCAGCTTCCGCCATGAGCAGAACGCGGGCAACGCCGCGGCGATTGCCGGCTTCCTGACGCAAAAGCCGGGCGTTTGCCTGACCGTGTCGGCGCCGGGCTTCCTGAACGGGCTCACCGCGCTGGCGAACGCCACCACCAACTGCTTCCCGATGATCCTGATCAGTGGGTCGAGCGAGCGCGAGATCGTCGACCTGCAGCAGGGTGACTACGAAGAAATGGACCAGCTGGCGATTGCCCGCCCGCACGCCAAGGCGGCCTTCCGCGTGCTGCACGCCGAAGACATCGGCGTCGGTGTGGCCCGCGCCATCCGCGCCGCCGTGTCGGGGCGCCCGGGCGGTGTGTACCTGGACCTGCCGGCCAAGCTGCTGGCCCAGTCGATGGAAGCCGAGAAGGGTCGCAAGTCGCTGATCAAGGTCGTGGACCCGGCCCCGCGCCAGCTGCCTGCGCCGGATTCGATCGACCGCGCCGTCGAACTGCTCAAGGGCGCCAAGCGTCCGCTGATCCTGCTGGGCAAGGGCGCCGCCTATGCCCGCGCCGATGCCGATATCCGCGCGCTGGTCGAGAAGACCGGCATTCCGTACCTGCCCATGTCGATGGCCAAGGGGCTGATCCCCGATACGCACCCGCAATCGGCGTCGGCCGCGCGTTCGTATGTGCTGGCGGAAGCCGATGTGGTGCTGCTGGTCGGCGCCCGCCTGAACTGGCTGCTGTCGCACGGCAAGGGCAAGACCTGGGGCAAGCCGAAGCAGTTTATCCAGATCGATATCTCGCCGACCGAAATGGACAGCAACGTGGCCATCGCCGCGCCGGTCGTGGGCGACATTGGTTCCTGCGTGTCGGCACTGCTGGGCAAGATCGGCAACGACTTTGCCAAGCCGGGCGCGGAGTGGATTGGCGCGGTGGACGAACGCAAGGAAAAGAACCTGGCGAAGATGGCCGAGACGCTGGCCAGGGAGACCACGCCGATGAACTTCCACGGCGCGCTGCGCGTGCTGAAGGACGTCGTCAAGGCCAACCCGGGCATCTCTTTCGTCAACGAAGGCGCCAACACGCTGGACTACGCCCGCGCCGTGATCGACATGTACGAGCCGCGCAAGCGGCTGGACGTGGGCACCTGGGGCGTGATGGGCGTGGGCATGGGCTACGCGGTGGCGGCGGCGGTGGAAACCGGCAAGCCGGTCCTGGCGGTGTGCGGCGATAGCGCCTTTGGCTTCTCGGGCATGGAAGTCGAGACGATCTGCCGCTACAACCTGCCGATCTGCGTCGTGGTGTTCAACAACAACGGCGTCTACAAGGGCATCGACAAGAACCCGACCGGCGGCGCAGACCCGGCCGTCACGATGTTTGTGCCGGGCGCGCGCTACGACAAGATGATGGAAGCGTTTGGCGGCGTCGGCCACAACGTCACCACACCGGCGGCGCTCGAAGCCGCGGTGAACGAGGCGCTGCGTTCGGGCAAGCCCACGCTGATCAACGCCGTCATCGATCCGGCAGCCGGCACCGAGAGCGGCCGCCTGACCAACCTGAATCCCCAGAGCTCGGCCAGCAAGTAACCCACCCGACCCCCGAATTTCACCCTCTATTCCAATAGGAGAGCGAACGTGAATCTTCCACTGAACGGCATCAAGATCATCGACTTCACGCATGTCCAGGCCGGCCCCGCCTGCACCCAACTTCTCGCATGGTTCGGCGCGGACGTCATCAAGGTGGAGCGCCCGGGCTCGGGCGACGTGACCCGCACGCAGCTGCGCGACCAGCCCGACGCAGACGCGCTGTACTTCACGATGCTCAACAGCAACAAGCGTTCGCTGACGCTGGACACCAAGAAGCCGGAAGGCAAGAAGATCCTGGAGCAGCTGATCCGCGAATCGGACGTGCTGGTCGAGAACTTCGGCCCGGGCGCGCTGGACCGCATGGGCTTCTCGTGGGACCGCATCAGGGAACTGAACCCGATGATGATCGTGGCCTCGGTGAAGGGCTTCAGCGACGGCCACCACTATGAAGACCTGAAGGTCTACGAGAACGTGGCGCAGTGCGCCGGCGGTGCCGCGTCGACGACCGGCTTCTGGGATGGCCCGCCGACCGTGTCGGCCGCTGCCCTGGGCGACTCGAACACCGGCATGCACCTGGCCATTGGCATCCTGACCGCGATCATCGGCCGCCAGCAGACCGGCAAGGGCCAGAAGGTGGCCGTGTCGATGCAGGACGCCGTGCTGAACCTGTGCCGCGTGAAGCTGCGCGACCAGCAGCGCCTGGACGCCCTGGGTTACCTGGAAGAGTATCCCCAGTACCCGCATGGCACGTTCAGCGACGTGGTGCCGCGTGGCGGCAACGCCGGCGGTGGCGGCCAGCCGGGCTGGGTGCTGAAGTGCAAGGGCTGGGAAACCGACCCCAACGCCTATATCTACTTCACCGTCCAGGGCCACGCCTGGGAGCCGATCTGCAAGGCACTGGGCCGGGAAGAGTGGATCGACGATCCGAACTACAACACGGCCAAGGCCCGCCAGCCGCACATCTTCGAGATCTTCAACACCATCGAGGAATGGCTTGCCGACAAGACCAAGTACGAGGCGGTGGACATCCTGCGCAAGTTCGACATTCCGTGCGCGCCGGTGCTGTCGATGAAGGAAATCGCGGCCGATGAATCGCTGCGCAAGAGCGGGTCGATCGTCGAAGTGCCGCACAAGCAGCGTGGTACGTACCTGACCGTGGGCAGCCCGATCAAGTTCTCGGACCTGAAGCCGGAAATCACGGGTTCGCCGCTGCTGGGCGAGCACAGCGAGGAAGTGTTGTCCGGCCTGGGCTACAACGCCGAGGAGATCGCCCGTCTGCGCGAAGCGCAGGTGATCTGAGCAGGACGCCAGCATTGCCAGCGCCCCGATGTTGACAGCGGGCCGGAACAGGCGCGCCGGGGTGCGTGGGTCGGACGACCCCGTACCCCGGCGCGTTTTTATCTGGGGGCGCGCCAGCAGTGCCACAATGAGTGCCCGGGCCGGTACGGCTTGGCAAGGCGAAGGGCCACCCACCATTCCTCAGGAATGACCATGCAGACTGCAATCGACTACGAACAGCTGGTGTCGGCCATCGGCGACGCCGTCATCATTTCCGGCGCCGACGGCGCCATCACCTTGTGGAACCCGGCCGCGGAGTACATGTTCGGCTACACCCAGGAGGAAGCCCTGGGCAAGTCGCTGGACCTGATCATTCCCGAGCGCCTCCGTGCGCGGCATTGGGAAGGCTACGACAAGACCATGGCAACGGGGCAGACCCGCTACGGCCATGACCTGCTCAAGGTGCCGGCGATCAACAAGAAGGGCGACGCGATGTCAATCGCCTTTACCGTGGCGCTGCTGCACGGCGACGGCGGCGAAGTCACCGGCATCGTGGCGATCATCCGCGACGAGACCGTGCGCTTTCAGGAAGAGCGAGCGTTGCGCAAGCGCATTGTGGAACTGGAAGCCAAGGCGGGCGCGGCGGCCGCAGCCGGCTGACAGGCCGCTCCGGAGGCGCCAACCTTTATCCCGGGGGCGCCCCGGTTCCCTGGCGCAAGGCTGCCGCCATGGTCGCGCCCAGCTCCGCGGGCGATGCGGCCATGTGGATGCCGGCCTCGCGCATGGCCTCGATCTTTGCGGCCGCCGTGCCCGCGCCGCCCGAGATGATGGCGCCGGCATGCCCGATGCGGGGTGCCGGCGGCGCCGTCGCGCCGGCGATCCAGCCCACCACGGGCTTGCGCGTCCGCGCATCGTCCAGGAAGCGGGCAGCCTCTTCTTCCGCCGAATCGCCCATCTCGCCAATTTCGCCGATCAGGATGATGCCTTCGGTTTGTGGATCGGCCAGGAACATCTCCAGGCAATCGATGAAGCCAGTACCGTTCACCGGATCGCCGCCAATGCCGATGCAGGTCGATTGTCCGAGCCCGGCCGCCGTGGTCTGGGCCACGGCCTCGTAGAACAGCGTGCCCGAGCGTGACACAACGCCGATCCTGCCCGGGGTGTGGATGTGTCCCGGCATGATGCCGATCATGCACTGGCCGGGCGTGATCACGCCCGGGCTGTTCGGCCCGATCAGGCGGCTGCCGGAGCCCGACAAGGCCCGCTTGACGCGCACCATATCGATCACGGGAATGCCTTCGGTAATGCATACGATCAGCGCAATGCCGGCATCGACTGCCTCCAGGATGGCATCGGCGGCACAGGGCGGCGGCACGTAGATGACCGACGCATCGGCGCCGGTGGCATCGGCCGCCGCAGCCACGGTGTCGAAGACCGGCAGCCCCAGGTGCGACGCACCGCCCTTGCCGGGCGTGACGCCTCCGACCACCTTCGTGCCGTACGCCAGCGCCTGTTCCGAATGGAACGTGCCCTGCGCGCCGGTAAAGCCCTGGCAGATCATGCGCGTGTTCTGGTCGATCAGGACCGCCATGTCACTGTTCTCCGTGTGTCCGGGTGGCCCGCACGGCGGCCACCACTTTTCTGGCCGCGTCGGCAAGCTGGCTGGCGGCGATGATCGGCAGGCCCGAATCGCGCAGGATCTGCCTGCCCGGTTCGACATGGGTGCCTGCCAGCCGCACCACCAGCGGCAGGGTCAGGTCCAGCTCGCGCGCGGCGGCGACCACGCCTTCTGCGATCTCGTCGCAGCGCACGATGCCGCCGAAGATGTTTACGAGGATGCCTTCCACCCTGGGATCGGCCAGGATCAGCCGGAATGCGGTGGTCACCCGTTCGGCCGTGGCGGCGCCGCCTACGTCCAGGAAGTTGGCCGGCTCGGCGCCATGGCGCTGGATGAGGTCCATGGTGGCCATGGCCAGGCCGGCGCCATTGACCATGCAGCCGATATTGCCGCCCATCCGCACGTAGTGCAGCCCGTGGCGCGCGGCCTCGGCTGCGGCCGGATCTTCCTCGCTCTCGTCGCGCATGGCCTCGATCTCGGGATGGCGGAAGAGGGCGTTGTCGTCGAACGCGAACTTGGCGTCCAGCGCCAGCATGTCGCCGCTGCCGGTGATCGCCAGCGGATGGATCTCGACCATCGACGCGTCGAGTTCGGTGAATGCGCGGTAGACAGCGAGGATGAGCCGCGCGGCCGCATCCGCCTGCTTGCCCAGTAGTCCGAGGCCGCTGGCCACCCGGCGTGCGTGAAAAGGCTGGATGCCGCTGGCCGGATCAATCGCTACCTTCAGGATGTTCTCGGGCGTACGGGCGGCAACCGCCTCGATGTCCGTGCCACCCTCGGCGGACGCCACGATGGTGATGCGCGACGTGGCGCGGTCCATCACGATGCCCAGGTATAGCTCGCGCGCGATATCGCAGCCTTTTTCGATGTAGAGGCGCCGCACCGCCCGGCCAGCAGGGCCGGTCTGGCTGGTGACCAGCGTCTTTCCCAGCATCTGCAACGCGTTCGCGTGCACGTCGTCGATCGACGTCACGACGCGCACGCCGCCCTTGCCCGGGCCATCGCCAGCGGCTTGTTCGACGAAACGCCCGGCACCCCGGCCGCCTGCGTGGATCTGCGATTTCACCACCCACACCGGGCCGCCCAGCTTGCGGGCGGCATGGGCAGCCTCGTCTGGCGTAAAGGCTACGCAGCCCTGCGGCACGGGCACGTCATAGCGCCGGAGCAACTCCTTGGCCTGATGTTCGTGGATGTTCAACGTGTCTCCTCATCTGGGATGCGCACGATGGCGCAGGGCGGTGTCCGCTCTTTCTTTTCGCAACCTAAAATATGGTATGTAATATATCAACATAATCGTGCTGCGGGGTGACGAAATGCCTGGTGAAACCGCGCAGCGCAACGACGTGGGCCGCGAGGTTCTGTATCCAAGGTCCAGGCTTGGATTCGATGGGAGTTTGCTGCAACGCAGAACCGAAAGTTGGCCGCCTTCTGCCTTTTCCTCTTGTTGTGTTCTGATATATCACATACCGTGTTTAGAAAGATCGACGCCGCACGGCGCGCCGGCCGGTCGTGCAGACATTGCCTTCACGAGAATCCTCAAGGAGACAACGCCATGAACAACAAGGCACTGGAAGGGGTCCGCATCCTCGACATGACCCATGTGCAGGCTGGCCCGTCGGCCACCCAGCTGATGGCGTGGCTGGGTGCCGATGTGATCAAGGTGGAGCTGCCCGGACGAGGCGACATCACGCGCAGCCAACTGCGCGATGTGCCGAACGCGGACAGCCTCTACTTCACGATGCTGAACTCGAACAAGCGCAGCCTGACCCTCAATATGAAGACGCCCGAGGGCAAGGCCTTGCTGGAAGACCTGGTGCAACGCTGCGACGTACTGGTCGAGAATTTCGGGCCGGGCGTGCTGGATCGCGCCGGCTTCGACTGGGACCGCCTGCGGACGCTGAATCCGCGCCTGATCTACGCGTCGATCAAGGGCTTCGGTCCTGGCCCGTACGTGGACTGCAAGGCGTATGAGAACGTGGCCCAGTGCATGGGCGGGGCGGCCAGCACCACCGGCGAGGAGGACGGCGTCCCCACCGTGACCGGCGCCCAGATCGGCGATTCCGGCACCGGCGTCCATTGCGTGGTGGGCATCCTGGCCGCGCTGCTGCATCGCGAGAAGTCGGGGCGGGGCCAGCGCGTGGAAGTGGCCATGCAGGATGCGGTGTTGAACCTGTGCCGCGTGAAGCTGCGCGACCAGCAGCGCCTGGCGGCCGGCCCGCTTAAGGAATATCCGAACCAGGCATTCGGCGATTTCGTGCCGCGTGCCGGCAATGCGTCGGGCGGCGGCCAGCCCGGGGCCGCGCTGCGCTGTTCGCCGGGCGGGCCCAATGACTACGTGTACGTGATCATCCAGCCGCAAGGCTGGGAGCCGCTGATGCGCCTGTGCGGCCGGGAGGACCTGATCACGCATCCGAACTTCGCCACCCCCGAGGCGCGACTGAAGATCCTGGGCGAATGCTTCGGCGTCATCGAGAAATGGACCAAGACCCGGACCAAGTTTGAAGTCATGGCGGCCCTGAACGAAGTGGACGTGCCGTGCGGCCCGATCCTGTCGATGAAGGACCTGATCGAGGACGGCTCGCTGTACGACCGCGGCTACCTGGTGGAACTGGATCACCCGCAGCGCGGCAAGTACGTGCAACTGGGCTGCCCGATCACGCTGTCCGATTCGCCGGTGGAAGTCGAACGTTCGCCGCTGCTGGGCGAGCACACCGACGAGGTACTGGAATGGCTGGGCCGCACGCCGGCGCAGATTGCCACGCTCAAGGCGGCCGGGGCGGTCTAGCGCCAGCCTCGTTGTCTGCGAAGCACGTCGTAGAAATGCCAAGGGCCCCGTGACGGGGCCCCTTGCTGCGATGGCGGTGCCGCGGAACTTAGTTCGCGCCGGCGCCGGCCATGCCGCGCAGGTATTCGTTCTTCTTGTCGAAGATCAGCTGGCTCAGGAACGGCGCGTCGTACGCGTTCAGCAGGTGGGCATGGTACTGCTCGATATAGCGCGTGACGCGCGCCTTTTCGCAGTCGATGCCGCACAGCCATTCGAACATCGGAGCGTCCCAGCGGAAGCGCAGGCCCAGTTCGGTGAACGCGGCGTTGTAGGCGGCCAGCTGGATCTCACGATCAAGGTGGCGCATCTCGCTGACGGCCGTCGGCATTGCAACGGTGGCGGGCGCGTCGGATTGGAGGTGGTTCATGATCGTCTCCTGTGGTTGCACACGTCTGTGCTGCAGCGTGTGATGTCCGAAGCTTAGACAGCAGGAACGATTTACGATAATTAAAGTTTCATCGAAAAACCATAAGTCATCGCTTATGCAAGAGACGACTAGCCATGATGGGGCCGGATCAGGCCTTCGACGCCCGTGATCTGCTGGATCAGCGTGTGGCCTTCCTCCATCAGGAACTGCTTGAACGCCAGCGCCACCGGGGGCAGGCGCTTGTTCTTGCGATGGACCACATACCAGTTCAGCATCACCGGAAAGCCTTCGATATCGAGCACGGCCAGCTTGCCGGTCTGCAGTTCCAGGCCGACGGTATGTGCCGACAGGAAGGCGATGCCCATGTTGGCGATCACGGCCTGCTTGATGGTCTCGGTGCTCTTGATCTCCATCGCGATGCGCAGGTTCGAGAGCCGGCCGGCAAAACCTTCCTGCATCGAATTCCACGTGTCCGAACCTTTTTCGCGCGCCACGAAGGCCTCCTCCGCCAGGCCCGCCAGCGGGATACGTCGCTGGCCCACCAGCGGATGGTTGGGTGCGGCCACGATGACATAGGGGTGCGGGGCGAACGGTTCCGCGATGGTGTCCATGCCCTCGGGCGGGCGTACCATGACCGCCAGGTCGGTCAGGTTGCCGCTCAACTGGTGCAGCAGTTCCTCGCGGTTGTGCACTGCAAGATTCAAGGTCACCGATTCATGCCGGTTCATGAATTCCGCGAGCAGGCGAGGGAAGAAATAGTCGCCTGCACTGATCACGGCGACGTTCAGGCGGCCCCCGGATATACCCTTAAGCTGCGCCATCGCGTCTTCGGCTTCCCGGAATTGCTGAATGATGCTGCGGCTGTAGTGAAGCATCTCGGTGCCGGCCGGCGTCAGGTAAATGCGCTTGCCAAGCTGCTCGAACAGGGGCAGGCCAACGTGCAGTTCCAGCTGCCGAACCTGTGTAGAAACAGCGGGTTGCGTGAGATGGAGCTCTTCAGCCGCACGGGAAAAGCTCAGGTGGCGGGCCACCGTTTCGAAGACTTTCAGCTGGCGCAGCGTCGCATTCTTCATTGCACGATTTCCCGCAATCTATAAAGGATCGTCAATGATCATAATAAAAAACTTTATGCTGTGCTGATCTAAGTTTGAAGTAGCATCAATCCACGAATACACGTGCCGCAATGTCAGGCGCGCTCATTCAGTAGTGAAAGCGGGCGTCCCCCCAAGGCCAAGCCCACCACGCGCGCCGCAGAGCGCGCATGACACTAATGCAAGGAGACACGACATGGCGCACATCAATGCGGCAGGCCCCGCCATGGGCAATGCAAACGGAGGCTTCCTCCGCAATCGCTGGTTCCAGCTATTCATCGGTGTACTTTGTATGGGTTTGGTGGCGAACCTCCAGTATGGCTGGACGCTGTTCGTTACGCCGATGAACGCCAAGCACCATTGGGGCGACTCTGCAATCCAGGTCGCCTTTTCCATTTTTATCGTCACGGAAACCTGGCTCGTGCCGCTGGAAGGCTGGCTCGTGGACAAGTTCGGGCCGCGCCCGGTAGTGGCAGGCGGCGCCATCTGCGCCGGCCTGGCGTGGGTGATGAATTCGTATGCCACGTCGCTGCCGATGCTTTATACGGCAGCGGTAATCGCCGGCATCGGCGCGGGCGGCGTTTATGGCACCTGCGTGGGTAACGCGCTGAAGTGGTTCCCGGACAAGCGTGGCCTGGCCGCCGGCCTGACCGCCGCCGGCTTTGGCGCGGGGTCGGCGCTGACGGTGATTCCCATCGCCAACATGATCCAGAAGTCGGGCTATGAGCACGCGTTCTTTACGTTCGGCATCATCCAGGGCGTGCTGATCTTTGCCATGGCCTTGCTGCTGGTGAAGCCGCAGCCGCCCAAGGGGCTGGTGGCCAACAAGAAGATCCTGACCAACCCGGTGGAGTTCACGCCTGGCCAGATGGTGCGCACGCCGGTGTTCTGGGTGATCTACATCTCGTTCGTGGCCGTGGCGGCCGGCGGCATCATGGCCACCGCGCAACTGGGCCCCATCGCCAAGGACTTCGGCTTTGCGTCGATGCCGGTGACGATGCTGGGCATGACGCTGCCGCTGCTGACGATGACGCTGTCGATCGACAACCTGTGCAATGGGCTGACGCGTCCGCTGTGCGGCTTCGTCTCGGACCGGATCGGTCGGGAAAACACGATGTTCCTGATCTTCATCGGCGAAGGCCTGTCGCTGATCGGCCTGCTGGAGTTCGGCCACGACCCGTACATGTTCATGCTGTTCGCGGCGCTGACGTTCCTGTTCTGGGGCGAGATCTTCTCGATCTTCCCGGCGCTGTGTGCCGATACGTTCGGCAGCAAGTTCGCCGCGGCCAACGCCGGCACGCTCTATACGGCCAAGGGCACGGCCGCGCTGCTGGTGCCGGTGGCATCGGTGCTGTCGCATACGGGCGGCTGGAACCTCGTGTTCGCCGTGGCGGCCGTGATGACGGTGGCGGCGGGGGTGGCGGCCAAGTTCGTGCTGCAGCCGATGCGCCGGCGCTTTATCACGGGCCATGCCGAGGCACAGCCTGTCCCGGTCAGCGACAACGGCACCTATATGGCAGGTTTCTCCACGGGCAAGGGTGAATAGCCCGCGCCACAACCCGGGCAGTACCCAGCAAGGAAGGAGCGGCACCATGAATGTTTCGCTTCCTCAGTTGAAGGCCTTTGCCGCGGTGGCGCGCCAGAAAAGCTTTACGCGCGCCGCGGCAGAACTGGGTCTTACGCAATCGGCGATCAGCCGTAGCGTGCGCGAACTGGAAGAAGAAATCGACCAGCGGCTGTTCGACCGCACCACGCGCCAGGTAGAGCTGACCGACGCCGGCGAAATGCTGTCGCAACGCATCTGCCATCTGATCGAGGAAGTCGAGCAGACGCTGCGCGACAGCCACGGCACCGGCAAGCCGAGCCAGGGCACCGTGCAGATCGCCACCGACCCCGTGCTGTCGTCGATGTCCGTACCGATGTGGCTGGCGGGCTGCCGCAAGGCGTGGCCCGGCATCGGCATCACGCTGCGCGACCGCTCGCATGAATCGGTGTTGCAGAGCGTGCGCAGCGGCGAGGTGGATTTCGGTATCGCCAGCAATCCGGCACCCTGCGACGACCTCTACTGCGAACCGCTGTGCGTCGACCCGCTACAAGCTGTGCTGCCGGCGGACCATCCGCTGGCATCGCGCGATTCGTTGGGGTGGGGCGAACTGGCCGATGCGTCGGTCCTGTCGCTGGACCAGCATTCCGGGGTCCAGCCTGCGGTCGAGCGCGCATTGTCCACGTATCACGTCAGGCCCGGCTCGCTGCAGTTGCTCGGACATTTCGCGGCCATCTTCGGCATGGTGGCGATGGGGCTGGGCATCGGCGTGGTGCCGTCGCGCGCGCAGGCCAGTGGCTTGGCCCCCGCCGCTGTCCTGCGACCGTTGCGGCCCCAGGTGACCTCCAACGTCATGCTGGTACGGCGCAAGGCGCGCTCGCTAAAGCCCAACGCGGCGGCCGTCTGGGACAACCTGCGTGCGCAGGAGTACGACCACGAGCTTTTGAAGAAAGTGGGGTAGGGCGATGAGCGCGATTTACCTGCCGCGCTGCGGAAAATATTGTTGCGACTTTTTCGGCGCTTATTGTTCGTGATCTGAGCGCCGGCCGTCTTCCGGACTCAGTTGTGAGACCAACAACGCACCCCTTGGGGTGCGTTGTTGTTTTTAGAGCGATTCCACTACAGATATATCACATACCAAATATTTACAGACCTCGCAGTGCAGCATATAATGAATCCACCTTGATCCTTACGACTTAGGAGTTTTCATGAACACCACGCTGCTTACCCTTCTCGCCCTCGGTGTTGTTTCGCTGGGTGTCACCGTGACCTACGTGCTCGCCACCGTTCTGCCGATGGGCCTGCTGACCACCGCCCAGGAACATGGCCGCTTTGCGGGTCTGGGTTCGTCGGAAGA
Source organism: Cupriavidus sp. 86D6 (assembly GCF_057815095.1). Lineage (NCBI taxonomy): Bacteria > Pseudomonadati > Pseudomonadota > Betaproteobacteria > Burkholderiales > Burkholderiaceae > Cupriavidus > Cupriavidus sp. 86D6. Next base: position 429,350 of record NZ_JBYPSB010000003.1, read on the forward strand.
GTCGTCCACCGGCATCGGCAGCTCTGCCTCGGATATGGTGCTCCAGCCGCGCTTCCTGCACGCCTGATCGCCTGTTCGCTATTCGACGATTTTTGCAGTACCTGTAGTGTGCAGTTGGTAGTAGCAGGGAAGTTGTAGCGGCCGGCAACTCCCGCAGTGCGTAGTTTCCGCAGTCCTCCGCGGCCGTCTTTTCAGAATTTCGCAAGCCGTATCGCCATGCCCCTGCGCCCGTGATCTCAGGTCGCGACGCAGCACGGCATATCGCGCGTTCCCTCCCCAAATCCCCCGCCGGATTTCCCCGGTTTTTTCCTTTTCGACCCATGTGCCGTGGTCCTCAACCGCGCCGAATTCGGCTTGCCTGCTGATGATTCGACGTCGCCGGAAGGGTCGGGACTTTCCCTAGATCGGGTTATCCGCCACATGCGCCGCAGCAATTTCCATTGATGCCAGATGCATGCCTAAGTGTCTGATCGGCAAGAGGATCGGCTCGCTGGGTCGGCGGGCTTTCATGCACCCGATGCACCAGTCGGCGGGGCCACACGACTGCGTGCTTTCGAATGTCTGCCTGATAAGTCAGGTAGGCCGCCGAATCGCCTTGACTTGCGTGATATACCACATACTGTATAGCACTAGAGCGGCCAGCCGTTCGACACAAAAACACAAAGCAGCAGCAGTACACACCACAGGCACCAATGCAGATGCCGATCCACAACAGCGGGCCCACCCGCCAGTAGGAGACACCATGGAAAGTCAGCAAAGCGCACGCGCGCAAGCGTCCTGGTATTCATCGCCGTGGACGCAGCTTGTATTCGGCGTGATCTGTATGGCGATGATCGCCAACATGCAGTACGGCTGGACGCTCTTCGTCAACCCGATCGACGACAAGTACCACTGGGGCCGCACGGCGATCCAGGTGGCTTTCACCATCTTTGTGGTGACCGAGACCTGGCTGGTGCCGATCGAAGGTTACCTGGTGGACAAGTACGGTCCCCGCCCGGTGGTGGTCGGCGGTGGCCTGCTGTGCGCGGTGGCCTGGGTGCTGAACTCGATGGCGTCGTCGCTGCCGATGCTCTACGTGGCGGCCGCCATTGGCGGCGTAGGCGCGGGCGCGGTGTATGGCACCTGCGTCGGTAACGCGCTGAAGTGGTTCCCGAATCGCCGGGGGCTGGCAGCGGGCCTGACGGCCGCGGGCTTCGGCGCCGGGTCGGCGGCCACCGTGGTGCCGATCGCCAACATGATCAAGAGCAGCGGCTACGAGGCCACGTTCCTGTACTTCGGTCTGGGGCAGGGCCTCATCGTGATGGTCCTGGGCATGTTGCTGCTGCCGCCATCGGCCAAGATCCTGGCGGACGTCAAGTCGACGCTCAAGGCCGCGACCACCTACAACGCGTCGCCGCGCCAGGTGATGTCGTCGCCGATCTTCTGGGTCATGTACGCGATGTTCGTGATGATGGCCGCGGGCGGGCTGATGGCGACCGCGCAGCTGGGCCCCATCGCCAAGGACTTCGGCCTGCACGATTCGCCCGTGTCGATCTGGGGGCTTACCTTGCCGGCGCTTACCTTCGCCCTGACCATCGACCGCGTGCTGAATGGCCTGACACGCCCGTTCTTCGGCTGGGTGTCGGACAACATCGGTCGGGAAAATACGATGTTCCTGGCGTTCGCGGTGGAGGCGGTGGGCATTCTGCTGCTGGCCAATTACGGCCACAATCCTGTGGCATTCGTGGTCCTGACCGGCATCGTGTTCTTCGCCTGGGGTGAAATCTACAGCCTGTTCCCGGCCACCTGTGGCGATACGTTCGGGCCGAAATTCGCGGCGACCAACGCGGGCATGCTCTACACGGCCAAGGGTACGGCCGCGCTGCTGGTGCCGTTCTCCAGCGTGATCACAGCGGCTACCGGCGACTGGCATGCGGTGTTCATGCTGGCATCGGGCATGGCAGCGCTCTCGGCGCTGATGGCCATCTTCGTACTCAAGCCGATGCGCGAGGCCCACGCAAAAAAGTACGTTCAGGACACCTCGACGACCCCGATGGGCTATCGTCCGGTGCCGGATGACCTCACCTGACCTGACCTGACCTGATCCCTGCGCCTCGGCGCCAGGGCACCGTTGAAAAGCCCGCCTCGCGCGGGCTTTTTGTCTGGTCGCATTTTCCTGAAAAAAGGGAAAGTGATTGCGACACTATCCGGCTAATCAATCGTGTGGGGATTGGCTACGATGCAGGCATCCCGTCATTCTTCGAGAGGACCCTGACATGAAAGCCATTGGCCTGACCCGTTACCTGCCCATTTCCGATCCGCAATCGCTGGTCGATGTGGAAATTCCCAAGCCCGAAGCCACCGGCCGCGACCTGCTGGTCAAGGTGGAAGCCATCGCCGTGAATCCGGTGGACACCAAGGTGCGGGCGCCCAAGGACAAGGTCGAGGATGCCCCGCGCGTGCTGGGCTGGGACGCTGCCGGCACCGTGGTGGCGGTGGGGGCCGAGGTGACGCTGTTCAACGTCGGGGACCCGGTGTTCTACGCGGGCAGCATCACGCGGCCGGGCGCGAACAGCGAATTCCATCTTGTGGATGAACGCATTGCCGGCCACAAGCCCGCATCCCTGGATTTCGCGCAGGCGGCCGCGTTGCCGCTCACGGCGATCACGGCCTGGGAAGCCCTGTTCGACCGCCTGGGCGTTTCGCCAAAAGGCGACGATGCGGGCAAGTCGGTACTGATCATTGGTGGGGCGGGCGGCGTGGGATCGATCGGCATCCAGCTGGCCAAGGTGCTCGCGGGCCTGACCGTGGTGGCGACGGCCTCCCGTCCGGAGTCCGAGGCATGGTGCCGCCGCCTGGGCGCCGATCACACGATCGACCATCGTCAGGACATCCCGAAGCAACTGCGCGCGCTCGGGTTTGCGCACGTCGACTACATCCTTTGCTTCAACGATACGGATCGCCATTTCCATGCGATGGCCGCGGCCATTGCGCCGCAGGGCAAGATCTGCTCGATCGTCGAGAACGCCGGCCCGCTGAGCGTGGGCGAACTCAAGAGCAAGAGCGCCACGTTCGTCTGGGAATTCATGTTCACGCGCGCGATGTTCGAGACGCCCGACATGATCGCGCAGCATCGCCTGCTCAATGAAGTGGCGCGCCTGGTGGATGCCGGCAGGCTGCAGACGACCGTGGGGGACAACCTCGGCGCCATCCGGGCCGACAATCTGCGGCGTGCCCATGCCTTGCTGGAAGGCGGACAGACCATCGGCAAGCTGGTACTGCAAGGGTTCTGATCACTGCGACGCGGAAGCCCTGTACGACATCGGGGGCAGGGCCGGTGCGGCTGCCAGGCCGCACACGAAGCGCGCGAGATGCGCGACGACATCGGCGTCGCGCAGGATGCGCCGATGGCCCAGGCCCTCTGTGGTAATCAGGCGCGAGTCCGGCCACGCGCCGGCAATGGCGGCGCCATCTTCCCAGCGGACTTCCTTGTCGTCGCGGTCATGAATCACCAGTAATGGTGGCACCGGCCGGGTACGGCCGATATCGGGCACATTGAACGTGGACCATCTCGCGCCGAGCCACTGTTCGCTGCGGCGTTGCATGCGGTCCAGCACATGCGGCGCGATGCCAAGCTGCCAGGCCATGGCGGCGCATGCGTCGTACATGTCGGCTGGCGCCCCGATCATTGCCACCCCGCGCGCGGGCAGGCCCTCGCGAATCGCCTGCGCGGCCGCCGCGCCGCCCAGCGAATGCGCCACCACGGCATGCACGGGTCCGACATGCCAGGCCACGGCCAATAGCGATCGCGCCATTTCCAGGATCGACGTCTGCTGCTGTCCCCGTGCGCCCGCATCGGACGCGCCGTGCGACAGGGCGTCGAAGGCCACCACGCGCATGCCCGCCGACAACAGGCCGGCTGCCACGGCATGCCACTGGCCCGCATTGCCGCCCCAGCCGTGCGCCAGCAGCACAACGGGCCCCTTGTTACCCCAGCGATACACGCGCACGCGCCGGCTGGCGCCCTGGCCAGTGACCAGTGCCCATTCCGCGCGCGCCGCGTCCAGCATCCGGCGTCCTTCCGGGCTCTGCTTGCCCCGAGGCGGACTGAACCACAGGCGCTCAAGCGCTGTCGCCGTTGCGGTGGGGAACAACAGACTGCCCGCCTGCCAGCGCAGACGGCGCCATGCCATCGCACTGGCTTCCAGTGCGCCGGCTACCGTACGGGGCGGATAGGAGAGGGCGCCGCCAGTGTCCTGGACGGCGGCGCGTTGGGATGCGGATGACAGCACTTGCGGCACGACGAACACCTCCGACTGATCATTTACCGACTTGGTCAGTGACAAGACGCTATTTGCCTTATCTTTTTTATGCTTTGCGACCGACCAGTCGTGCTATTTTCAGGGCAAGAAAATGCGGCAAAAATGCCGCCTGAACCACCCTCTGCATCGCCACGCCGCTTGCGCTGTGGCGGGTGAAAATCCTGAATTACCGTGCGCCTTGCACAGTGTCCCCTGGGGGGATCAGTGTGTGCCGGCGGTCTCCTTGCTGCGATTCTCTCTGAAGTCATTGACCAGGCGCCCGAACGCGCGGCGCGCCATCACTTCCGCGTCGGCCCGGGCCATCAGCCTGGACGACGACTGGAACGACATGCCGATGCCTGCCATCTCGAAGGCAAACTGCCGGGCGTCGGTGTCGGTGCGCAGGTCGCCTTCGTCCACGGCATCGGTCACCACGCGGACGATGGTGCTGTGCCAGTCCTTGAATGCCTGCACGAGCCTGTCGCGGATGACGCCGGGCCGATTGCGGTATTCCTGCGACAGCGCCATGAACACACAGCCACCCTCGATCACCGCGCCCGCAATCCATGAAAGATAGCCATCGAACAGCGTCTCCAGCCGGGTGACGCCACGGTCCCGGCGCATCGCGGGCTGCACCACGATCTCGGAAAATCGCTCCATGGCGCGGGCCAGCACGGCTTCCTGCAGCGCCTCCTTCGACTTGAAGTGGGCGTACAGGCCGCTCTTCGACATATTAGTGTCGGCGGCCAGCGTGGCGAGCGACAACTGCTCGAACCCGACCTGCGTGGCCGACTGCAGAGCCTGTTCGATGATCGCGGTGCGCGTGAGCTGTCCCTTTTGCATGCGTTCGAGAATAGCACGACCGGACGGTTTGTCAACTTGCCTTATGCCACACGTGGACGATACTGATGTGACGTCAACGCAAAGCGCGCACTACCGTTATGTGGGGGCGGGAGGAGGAAGCTGTGCTTTATCCGCCGTTTGGATGAGAGTCTGGCGGCAGAGATCAAGCCATCATAAGAAATCTGTAAAAGTGTTCCACAACAGACCTTACGGAACGCTTTGCGTGCTCTATACTCGAATGCACGTCCGCGCACTTTTTTTTCACTGGTGACTGGAGACCGACATGAACAGTACAGCCGTGCCAAGAGGCGCTAGCGAACCGTTCCGGCAACTGCGGGCGTTGCGTCGAGCGCGCAAGCTCAAGCAGGAGGACGTCGCCCGTAAGGCCGGGATTTCCCGCGAGGCATATCTTCGTGCCGAATCGGGTCAGGCCGATCCGCGTATGTCCACGTTCCTGGCGGCCTGCGAGGCGCTCGGGCTTGAAGTGGTGCTGGCGCCGCAGCATCTTGCCGCCGATGTCAACGCGTTCATCGCCAGCCGCAATGGCGGCGTGACCGCTGCTTCGATGGCTGGCCAGCCTGCCACGGCGGCAGCACCGGCGACATCGACGCCGTCGTCCGGTGGTTTCGGTTCGGGCCCCACATCGGGGGAGGGCCACAAGCCCGTCTGACCCCTCAGATTCGTGACAGGACAGGCGACACCCCGTCCTGTCACGAATTCCGAATTCCGTTGCGCGCCACGTTCGTTCGCCCCGGCGCAGTCCTGTCTATGCGGCCGCCATGTCCGATGGTGGGCTGATCCGCTGCCTCTTGCAGCGCGCCGTCGTGCGCCGCTGTCTTCGCGCCTCCCCGTTTCTCCCGCGTTTCTTCCATTCCTGTGCCGAGTGGGCCTCTCTGCCCTTGTCGCCGCCTGCCAGGCCGGACGTCTTCGCTCGTCCGCGGCTGACCTATCGTATTTGTGGTTTGACATCGCCCGCGCGCGTGATTACGATTGGGTAAATCAATTTTACTAATCATAATTTGATGGATATGGCGCCGACGCCATACCGATGACAATCGCTGGCGTTCAAGCCGGCGGAGTGTGAGAGGAAGACTCCATGACGCAAACACAACTGCACGTGGCCGAGACGCTAACCGCCGGGTACATGTCCGGCTTCGCCAATGAATTCGCCACCGAGGCGCTGCCAGGCGCCTTGCCCGTGGGCCGCAATTCGCCGCAACGCGCCCCGTACGGCCTGTATGCCGAGCAGATTTCCGGCACGGCCTTTACCGCACCGCGCGCCCACAACCGACGCGCCTGGCTGTACCGGATTCGTCCGGCGGCCATGCACAAGCCGTTCGCGCTGATCGAACAGGATCGCTGGCTGAGCCGCTTCGACGAGGTGCCGCCGTCGCCAAACCAGATGCGCTGGAGCCCGCCGGCAATGCCGTCGGTGCCGACGGACTTTGTCGACGGCATTGTCACGATGGCCGGCAATGGCGGCCCCGAGGCCCAGACTGGCTGCGGCATCCATCTGTATCTGGCCAACCGGTCGATGGAGGACCGCTACTTCTACAACGCCGACGGCGAGATGCTGATCGTGCCGCAGCAGGGCCGCCTGCTGATCGCCACCGAGATGGGGCGCCTGGCCGTCGAGCCGCAGGAGATCGTGGTGATTCCGCGCGGCGTGCGCTTCCGCGTGGCGCTGCCCGATGGCGAGGCGCGCGGCTATATCTGCGAGAACTACGGTGCGCTGTTCAAGCTCCCCGACTTGGGCGTGATCGGCTCCAACGGCCTGGCCAACCCGCGCGATTTCCTGACGCCGGTGGCCAGCTATGAAGACCGCGAGGGCACGTTCGAACTGGTGGCCCGCTTCCAGGGTAACCTGTGGCGTGCCGAGATCGACCACTCGCCGCTGGACGTGGTGGCCTGGCACGGCAACTACGCGCCGTACAAATACGATTTGCGGCACTTCAACACGATCGGTTCGATCAGCTTCGATCATCCCGACCCGTCGATCTTCCTGGTGCTGCAGTCGCCGTCGGACACGCCGGGCGTGGACACCATCGACTTCGTGATCTTCGGTCCGCGCTGGCTGGCCGCGCAGGATACGTTCCGCCCGCCCTGGTTCCATCGCAATATCGCCAGCGAGTTCATGGGCCTGATCGCCGGCGTCTACGATGCCAAGGCCGAGGGCTTTGCCCCTGGCGGCGCCAGTCTGCACAACTGCATGAGCGGCCATGGCCCCGATGCCGAAACGTTCGAACGGGCGTCGGTGTCGGACACCAGCACGCCGCACCACATCACCGACACGATGGCGTTCATGTTCGAAACGCCGGGCGTGATTCGTCCCACCCGCCATGCCGCCGAATCGGCGCTGCTGCAGCATGACTACTACACGTGCTGGCAGGGCCTGAAGAAGCATTTCAATCCGAACGTGCGCTGATTTCCGGAGTTCCAGAACAATGATTGCCCCCAAGACCTGCTGGGTTGCCACGGCCAACGACGGCCAGACCCATTTTCCGCTGCAGAACCTGCCGTATGGCATCTTTTCGATCGGCAACGGCGCACCGCGCGTGGGCGTGGCCATCGGCGACCAGGTGCTGGACCTGTCCGTGCTCGACGATGCCGGCCTGCTGCCCGCCGCCGCGAAGGGCGCCTTTGCCGCGCCGAACCTGAACCGCTTCATCGCACTGGGCAAACCGGTGTGGACCGATACGCGCGCCGCGCTGACGGCCTTGCTGTCCGCCGACAACCAGACGCTTGCCGGCAACGGCGCGCTGCGCGACAAGGCCCTGGTGCCGATGTCGGCGGCGAAGCTGCATCTGCCGGTCGACATCCCGGGCTACACGGATTTCTATTCGTCGCGCGAGCACGCCACCAACGTCGGCCGCATGTTCCGCGATCCGGCCAATGCCTTGCTACCCAACTGGCTGGAAATCCCGATCGGCTACAACGGTCGGGCCAGTTCCGTGGTGGTAAGCGGCACGCCGCTGCATCGCCCCAATGGCCAGATCAAGCTGCCCGACCAGGCGCGCCCGGTGTTCGGCCCGTGCCGCAAGCTCGACTACGAGCTGGAAATGGCGTTTATCGTCGGCAAGCCGTCGAACCTGGGCGAGCCGGTCAGCACGGCCGATGCGCCGGCGCACATGTTCGGCATGGTGATCCTGAACGACTGGAGCGCTCGGGACATCCAGCAATGGGAATATGTGCCGCTTGGGCCGTTCAACAGCAAAGGGTTCGGCACGTCGATCTCGCCATGGGTCGTCACGATGGATGCGCTCGACCCGTTCCGCAGCGAGAACCCGGTCCAATCGCCCGAGCCGCTGGCGTACCTGCAGCAGCCGGCGCGCAACGCCTACGATATCGCCCTCGAAGTCGCACTGCAGCCGCAGGGTGCGGCCAAGGCGACCACGGTCTGCCGCACCAACTTCAAGGCGATGTACTGGACCATGGCGCAACAGCTGGCGCACCACACGGTGTCGGGCTGCAACGTGCGCGTAGGCGACCTGATGGGTTCGGGCACGATCAGCGGCACCACGCCCGATTCGTACGGCAGCCTGCTGGAAACCACGCGCAACGGCGCCGAGCGCGTGACGCTGGCCGATGGCGTGACGCGCGGCTTCCTGGAAGACGGCGATACGGTGACCATGACCGGCTGGTGCCAAGGCGACGGCTATCGCGTCGGTTTTGGTGAAGTCACGGGCACCATCTTGCCGGCGCGCTGATATCCGCCCTACGGGGTAACGGCGTCCAACAGGGCGGGGGTGGCCGGCAGGTTGCTCCCGCCCTGTAACATTTGTCCGAGACCGTTACAGTTTGCGCCATAGCGGGCGCCTTTGTGCGAGAATTCGCCCCTGATAAAAATGCAGGGTCGAAGTTCACTGTGCCGGCACGGTGCCCATCTTCGGAGGGGTACTTCGAGGCCTGGAACGATCCGACACCTATCAAGGCAGTTGCACGGCTACCGGCCTGTCCCGCCTGGTGCGAGAACGGTCGCAAGGCCGTCGCCCAGCCTCCCCAAAAGGTGACGGCGGGAGCACTGCAATTAACACAAAGACGCCGAAATCTGCTGATTTCGACGCTAATTTCAGGGAAAAAAGGAAATGTCCCCGGGGTCGTGCGGGCGGCGCGCGCGTTGCGAACGCCATGGCCAATGCCTCGATGCAGGCTCCGGGCTCACCATCCACCCAATGCGCACGGCATGGCAATGGAATTCGGAATTCGCGCATGGGCGGCCTCGGCGCCGGCATTGCAGACGGCAGATGCCTGGCGGGCATGGAGCCGGGCCCCGTGGTTACCCGAAGGCGGCGACCTCCCCGCGCTCGCGGCCATGGCTCCCATGTTGCGCCGGCGCGTCAATGCGCTCGGCAAGGCGGCTCTGCATCCAGCGTACGGTGTGACGGCCGGCGACGCAGCGCCCGGTTCCGCTTTCCATGGTCCCGCCGTGTTCGCATCGCGCCACGGCGACACCCCGCGTGCGTTCGACATGCTCAGCGAACTGGCGGCGGCGCAGCCGCTTTCGCCCACGGCTTTCGGCCTGTCCGTCCACAATGCCATTGGCGCGATGTTCACGATCGACCGCGGCGATGCGTCGAATCTGCAGGCTGTGGCTGCCGGGCGCGATACCGTTGAGACGGCATTGGTCGAGGCCTGTGCGTTGCTCGGCGATGGTGCGGATGAAGTGCTGTTGGTGTGCTATGACGCGCCGCTGCCCGAAGCGTATGCCGAATTTGCCGACGAACCGGGCTGCCTCTTCGGCTGGGCCTGGCGCATCGGGCGCCCCCGTGCCGGGGAACCGGTCCTGGCGCTGGAGATCGTGGCCCCACGTACCGGGACCGATCCGGCCACCGCGCACCCGCTGTTGCCGCATGCGCTCGATGTGCTGCGCTTCATGCTGGCCGGCGATACCGAACTGCTCCATCGTGGCGAGCGCGCGATCTGGAGATGGCGTCGCCATGGTTGAGCGACTCGATCGCGCGTGGCGTGTGTGCGCCACCGGTTTCTGCTTTTCGAGCTTCGGCATCGGCGGGCTGCTGCTGCGCGTGCTGGTGTTTCCGCTCTTGATGCTGCTGCCCTGGACCGATGCCAGGCGTCAGCGTGTTTGCCGCGCCCTCATTCATCATGCGTTCCGGCTCTTCGTCTGGATCATGCACGTCGTGGGCGTGATCCGCTACGAGGTCCGCCACGCCGAGCGCCTGCAACGCGGCGGCCTGCTGATCGTGGCCAACCACCCGTCGCTGATCGACGTGGTGTTCCTGATGGCGCTGACCCGCCGGGCGGACTGCGTGGTCAAGTCCGCACTGACGCGCAACCCGTTCACGCGGGGCCCGGTGCTGGCCACCGGCTGGGTGCGCAACGACGGCGGTGCCGCCATGGTGGACGACTGTATCGATTCGCTGCGGGCCGGCAACAACCTCATCATCTTTCCCGAAGGCACCCGCACGCGCCCGGGCCAGCCCCTGCAGTTGCAGCGCGGCGCGGCCAATGTGGCGGTGCGTGGTGGTTTCGCGCTGACCCCCGTGGTCATTCATTGCGTGCCGCCCACGCTGACCAAGGGCGAGAAGTGGTATCACGTGCCGGTGCGCCGCCCGCGCTTCGTCATCGATGTACGTCCGGACGTGCCGGTGTCCGAATGGGTGCCTGAGGGCACCGAGGACGCCTTGGCCGTACGGCATCTGACGCAGGCACTTTGCAACTTTTTCTCCAGGGAGATCCGCCGTGACGGCGCTTGAGCAAGAAATCAAGGAACTGATCATCTCGTCGCTGTCCCTCGAGGATGTGGCCGCGGATGATATCGACACCACCGCACCGTTGTTCGTCGACGGCCTGGGCCTCGACTCGATCGACGCGCTGGAATTGGGACTGGCGCTGCAGAAGCGCTATGGCATCACCATGAACGGCGACAAGGAAGAGATCCGCTCGCGCTTCGCCAGCGTCTCGGCGCTGGCTGCGTACGTGGCGTCGCAGGGTAACCGGGCCCCGGCCTGACCCGCGCCGTTACAGATATGGCAAGAGATTGCATCACACGGAACCCGACATGACTCACGACGAAATCTTTGCGCGCGTGGCCGCGGTTCTCGAGGAAACCTTCGAGATCGATCCGGCCCGCATTACGCCCGAGGCGCGGCTGTACGACGATCTGGACATCGACAGCATCGACGCCGTGGACCTGCTGGTGAAGCTCAAGCCGATGCTGAACAAGCCGCTCAAGCCCGAGCAGTTCAAGTCCGTGCGCACCGTGCAGGACGTGGTTCAGGCGCTGGCATTGCTGATCGATTCCCCGGCCACCGCCTGATCCGCCCATGGCCTGGCGAAAGTGGGGGCTGGGGCTTCTCACGCTGTCCTACCCGGTGGTCATCTACCTGGGGCTGCAGCATTTCTCGCCGCGCCTGATGGCGCTGGCGCTGGTGGCGCTCGCGGTGCTGCGTGCCGGCACGAGCCGGCGTGCCGGATGGCGAGCCATGGCGCTGCTGGCGGCCGGACTGGCGCTTGTCGTCATGGTGTCCGGGCATGCGTTGCCGCTGAAGCTTTATCCGGTGCTGGTCAACGTGGCGATGCTTGGTGTGTTCGGCTGGACGCTCAGGCATCCGCCGTCACTGGTGGAGCGTCTGGCCCGTCTGCGTGAGCCCGAACTGCCGCCGAGCGGCGTGGCCTATACGCGCCGCGTCACGCAGGCGTGGTGCCTGTTCTTTGTATGCAACGGCACGATCGCGGCGATCACGGCCTTCGCGGCCAGCGACCGCATCTGGGCGCTCTATAACGGCGCCATTGCCTACGGCCTGATCGGTGCGATGTTTGCCGGGGAATGGCTGTTGCGCCAGCGCGTCATGGCGCGCAGCGCGGAGAATCGTCATGGGTGAAGCATTGCCGGCGTGGACCGGCGTGGGCGGGGTCATGGCGGCGCTGGCGGCGAAGGCGTCGCGGAGCAGCCCGCCGGTGGTGGCGTGTGGCGACGGCACGTGTATGGATGCGCGGCATTTCGTGGCGCGCGCCGCCATGTGGCGCCGCACCCTGGCCAATGCCCCGGGCCGGCGCTGGGGAATCTACTTCGAGCACGACACGGCGGAGTTCGCGGCGGCATTGTTCGGCGCCTGGCATGCGGGCAAGCATGTGGTGCTGCCGGGAGACGCCCGGCCCGAAACCCTGGCGGCCCTGCGCGGACAGACCGATGGCTGGGTCGGGCAGCTGCCCGGCGCCATCCTGCCGGATGCCGGCACTGCGCCTGCCAACGATGGGGGCGGCCTGGATGGCGCTGGCTGGCCGGTGCTGGCCACGTACGACACGTTCGTGACGTTGTTCACGTCCGGTTCCACCGGCGTGCCCAGCGCCATTCACAAGCGGCTGGCGCAACTCGACGCCGAGGTCCACACGCTGCAGCAAGCCTTCGCCGGCCGCTTCGGCGCCGATGTGCGGGTCCTCTGCACGGTATCGCACCAACACATTTACGGGTTGTTGTTTACGGTGCTGTGGCCGCTGGCCGCGGCCCGCCCGATGCCTGCGGGCCGTCTGCAATTTCACGAGGAACTGGTTGCGGCCTGTCGGGCCGATGCCAGCGCGGCCATCCTGGTCAGCAGCCCGGCGCACCTCAAGCGCATGCCAGCTGGGCTCGACTGGCCGGCCGTGCGCGCTGCGCTGCGCGCTGTGTTCTCGTCGGGCGGGCCCTTGCCGCCAGAAGCCGCTGTGGACGCACTGCGCCATATGGGGCAGTCGCCGGTGGAGGTCTTCGGCAGTTCCGAGACCGGCGGCATCGCCTGGCGCCAGCGCGCCGTGCATGCCGACCGCTGGACCGCGCTGCCGGGCATCGCCTGGCAGTTGCAGGACGGTTATCTGGCCGTGCGCTCGCCCCACCTTGCCGACGATGGCTGGCATGTTTGCGCCGACCGCGCTCTTGCCGCGGGCGACGACAGTTTCGTTCTGGCTGGCCGGGCCGACCGTATCGTCAAGATCGAGGAGAAGCGCATCTCGCTCACGCAGATCGAACAATGCCTGACGGCGTCGCCGTGGGTGCGCGAGACGCGCGTGGTGCCGATCGAACTCGATGTCGGCATGCGCGTGGCTGCCGCCGTGGTGCTGAACGACGAAGGCGCAGCGCGGCTGACAGCGGCAGGCCGAGGTGCCATGGGCGCGGCGTTGCGCCGCCATCTGGCCGAGGCCGTCGACCCCGTTGCGCTGCCGCGCCGCTGGGCGTTCCCGCCGGCACTGCCCTGCAATGCGCAAGGCAAGACCACCGAGGTGATGCTGCGTGACCTGTTCCGCCGTACGTTGCCGGCGGTCCGCTGGCTGACGGCGGACGAGGCGTCGGCTACGGCCGAACTTGACGTGGCGGAGGATCTGGCGGTGTTTGACGGACATTTTCCGGGCGCTCCCATCGTGCCCGGCGTCGCGCAGGTGGACTGGGTGATGGCGCTGGCGCCGCTGAAGCTGGCCGTGCCGTCCCGCCAGCGTTTTGCGCGGCTGGATACGCTCAAGTTCCAGTCCGTGATCCAGCCCAATAGCGTGGTGCAGCTTGCGCTGACCTGGCAGCCCGACGCCCATGCGCTTGGCTTCCGTTTCAGTTCCGCTGCCGGCCCGCACGCCAGCGGCAAGATCGTCTTTCACCCCGAAGCCTGATGACCGCCGAATTCCGCCCCGTCGTGCTGGTGCCCGTCTACGACCATGAAGGTGCGATAGGCGCCATGGTGGATGCCATCCTGAAGCATCCGCTGCCGTGCCTGCTGGTTGACGATGGCAGCAGTCCGCCGTGCGAGCAGGCGTTGCGCGCACTGGCCGTCGCCCACCCCGAGCGCGTCCGTCTGGTGCGGTTGCCGCAAAACCAGGGCAAGGGCGGGGCGATCATGGCCGGATTCTCGGTGGCGGCCGAGCTTGGCTATACGCATGCGCTGCAGATCGACGCCGACGGCCAGCACGATGCCGACTGCATTCCGCAGTTCGTGGCGCTGGCCAGGGCCAACCCGGAGGCGATGGTCTGCGGGCATCCGGTGTACGACGAGTCTGTGCCGCGGCACCGGCTGTATGCGCGCTACCTGACCCACATCTGGGTCTGGATCAACACCCTGTCGTTCGACATCCGCGATTCGATGTGCGGGCTGCGGGTCTATCCGCTGGCGCCGGTCATCGATCTGATGCGCGACGTGCGGCTGGGCCGGCGGATGGAATTCGACACCGAGGTGCTGGTGCACCTGGTGTGGCGGGGCGTGCGGATGTTGAACGTGCCCACGCGCGTGACCTATCCGTCCGACGGCGTTTCGCACTTCCAGGCGTGGCGCGACAACGTCCTGATCTCGCGCATGCATACGCGCCTGTTCTTCGGCATGGTATGGCGCATGCCGCGCCTTCTGTGGCGCAAGGTGGCGGCATGACGCCCTCGGCCCCGAACTCCGGCGCCGCGCTGCAGGCGGGCCGCTCCAGGCACTGGAGCACCATCGGCGAAGTCACATGCATGTGGGGCGTCTGGTGCCTGTACTTCCTGTACCGCATCTTCGGCCGGACGCTGTTCCGCCTTGCTGCCTATCCGGTGGTGACCTACTACTGGGCCACGCATCCGCTGGCCCGGCGTTCGTCGCGCGATTTCCTGACGCGCGTGCAGCAGACGGCCGGCACCGTCGGAACCGTACCTGGCTGGCGTCACACGCTGCGGCACCTGTTCTCGTTCGCGGATACGCTGCTCGACAAGCTGCTGGCCATCGGCGGCCGCTATCGCTTTGGCAACGTCACTCGGGAAGGCAACGAGGTGCTGGTCGAACAGATCGCACGCGGACAGGGCGGCATCATCATGACTGCCCATATGGGCTGCCTGGAGCTGTGCCGCGTGCTGGCCAACCAACGCGACGGCATGCGCCTGACGGTGTTGGTGCATACCCGCCACGCCGAACGCTTCAACCGCATCCTGTCGCGCATCGATCCGAAATCCGGCGTGCAGTTGTATCAGGTGGACGATATCTCGCCGGCCACGGCGCTCGATCTGACCGCCAGGGTGCAGGCCGGCGAGTTTGTGGCCATTGCCGGCGACCGCGCGCCCGCGCACGGCGGCCGGGCCGTGCGTGTGCCGTTCATGGGGGCGCCCGCGCGGTTTCCGGTGGGCCCCTACGTGCTGGCGGCGCTGATGCGCTGTCCGTTGTACGCGATGGGGTGCGTGCGGCACGGAGACGGCCACCTGTTGCGCTTCACCGAACTGTCGCACGCCGTGGTGCTGCCCCGGGCCAACCGCGACGCAGCACTGACCGCGCTGGCCACGTCATATGCGGCGTGGCTTCAGGCGCTGGTGGCACAGTCGCCGTACGACTGGTTCAATTTCTACGATTTCTGGGCCGACGATCCCGTGCAGACGGGGCGTCAAGGTATGCCGCGGGCCTGAGGCCCGTGCGTTCCGGCCAACTGGCATCGCCATGTCCAAGGTTATCCATCACTCCATTACGCTGACGCCCGCGTTCCACGACCTTGATCCGATGAACGTGGTCTGGCACGGCAACTACATCCGCTATTTCGAGCTGGCGCGTTGCGCGCTGCTGCGCGAAATCGACTACGACTATCCGCAGATGCGCGATTCGGGGTATGCCTGGCCCGTGGTGGACCTGCGCGTCAAGTACATCCGTCCGCTGGTCTATGGCCAGGCCGTGGAGGTGCACGCGACGATCGTCGAATGGGAGAACCGGCTCAAGATCGAGTACGAGCTTCGCGACGCTGCGTCGGGCCAGCGCCTGACCAAGGGCTACTCGATCCAGGTAGCCGTGGACATGCAGACACAGGAGATGCTCTACGTGTGCCCGCCCGTGCTGTTCCAGAAGCTGGGGGTGGCCTCATGAAACGCCGGCACGTCTTGCACCTGCTGGCCGGCGGGCTGGCCGCGGGGGTGCTTGCCAGCGCCGTGCCCGCCCATGCCGGGGACCTTCTCGGTGACGTGGCCGCGCGGTTGGCCGATGCACCGGTCATTCGGGGCCAGTTCGAGCAGACGCGCCGGCTGGCCGGCTTCAGCAATCCGCTGGTGTCGCGCGGCGATTTCGTGCTGGCGCGCGGCCGAGGCGTGGTCTGGAGTACGCGCGAGCCGTTTCCGTCAAGCCTGCTGGTCACGCCGGACCGGCTGGTGATGCGCGGCGCCGACGGCAAGGTGCAGCAGCAGATGCAGGCCGATAGCCAGCCAGCCATGCGGGTGGTGGGCGAATCGATGATCGCCGTGCTGCGCGGCGACCTGCGCAGCCTGCAGACGCGCTTCGAGGTGACCGGCAAGCTCGTGGGCAAGTCGGGCTGGGCGCTGACGCTGATCCCGGCCGATGCCGGCATGCGGCGCGTGTTTACGCGAATAGAACTGGCCGGTGACCGCTTCGTGCGCAATGTGCGGCTGGAAGAGGGCAGCGGCGACAGTACCGTGGTCCGCATGATCGACCCTTCGGCGGCAACCGGGCTGACCAGCGCCGAGGAGCAGCGTTTTGAATGACATGGCAGGCGGCGTGGCGATGCGTGGCGGACTGACCCGCACGGGGCGCTGGCTGGCCATCGGCTGGCTGTTGCTGGTAGTGGCGCTGGCCGCGCACCAGTTCCAGTTCTGGCGGGCGTCGCGGCTGGATACCGACGTCATGGCGCTGTTGCCGACCAGCGAGCGCACGGCCACGGCCGACCGCGTGCTGCGGCGGCTGGCTGACGGTGTGGCGCAGGAAGTGGTCGTACTGGTAGGCAGCCCGGACTGGACGCGCACCCGCGCCGCCGCGCAGCGATTCCGTGCGGCCACCGGACGGCAGGCGGATCTGCTCAAGCCGGTTGACACGATCGCGGCCTTCGATTTCGATGCGGCCCTGGCGTTCTACCGGCCCTGGCGCGACCGGCTGCTGACCGATGCGCAGCGCCAGCAGTTGCAAGCGGCCGATCCCGACGCGCTGGCCCGGCAGGCGCTCACGCGGCTCTACCAGCTTTCCACGGGCCCGCGCCTGACCGACTGGGCCGCCGATCCGCTGGGGCTGTGGCAGGACTGGTGGCTGTCGCGGGCGGCCGTCACGCGCGTGCATGAGCGCGACGCGATGGCGGCGCTATCAGGGGACGGCCGGGAATGGGCGCTGCTGTCGTACCAGATCACCAAGCCGGCGTTTTCCGTCAGCGGCAATACGGAGTACGGCAACCTGATCCTGGCCGCTGAAGCCGCGGCGCGCCAGGGGGACGATGGCGTGCGTGTGATAGCGGCTGGCATTCCGCTGCACGCCGAAGCTGCCGCTGCGCAGGCCAATCTGGAGATGAATGTCATCGGCTGGGGTTCGCTGGCGGCGGTGCTGCTGCTGGTCTGGCTCGCGTTCCGCTCCTTGCGCCCGATCGTGCTGGTGGGGCTGTCTCTGCTGATCGGCACGGCGGCGGCGATCTCGGCCACGGCCATCGTGTTCGATCGCGTGCATCTGGTGACGCTGGTGTTCGGCGCCAGCCTGGTGGGCGTGGCGGAGGATTTCGGCATCCACTATTTCGTTACCCGCCAGGCCATGCCCGGCGCATCGCCGCCCAAGGTCATGCGGTTCCTGCTGCCGGGCATGGCGCTGGCGCTGTTGACCAGCGTGGTGGCCTACCTGGCGCTGGGCATCGCGCCGTTCCCCGGACTGCGCCAGATGGCGCTGTTTTCGGCAGTGGGGCTGGTGGCGGCCTTCCTTACCGTGGTGGTCTGGTTTCCGCTGCTGGACCGCGGCAACTTGCGGCAGACGAGGCTGTCCACGTGGCTGGCCGATAGCCTGGCGCGCTGGCCGCGCGTGCGCAACGATGCCCGCACGTGGTTGGCGCTGGCCGGGCTGGCCCTGTTCATCGTGCCAGGCGTCTGGCAGGTACGTGTCGTGGACGACGTGCGCCAGCTGCAGAGTTCGCCACCGGCCCTGGTCGAGGCGCAGCGTACGGCGGGCCGGCTGCTCGGCACGCCCAGCCCGGCGCAGTTCGTACTGGTGCGCGGCGCCACGCCGGACGAAGTGTTGTCCCGCGAGGAAGCCGTCAAGGCCCGGCTGGCCGATACCATCGGCCGTGGCGACTTCGCCGGCTTTGTGTCGATTTCGGACTGGGTACCGTCTGCGGCGCGCCAGCGTGCCGATGCGGCGCTGGCCAAACGCCAGGAGCTTGCGGTGCGTCAACGTGTAGCGCATGCGCTCGGTGGCACGATTGCGCCGCCGCCGGCCGCCGAGGGGGATGCGGTGCTGACGCTGACTGCCTGGCTGGCCCATCCGGTGTCGGGCACGCTGCGCCACCTGTGGCTGGGGCGGGAAGGCAGCGGCTATGCCAGCGTGATGCTGTTGCGCGGGCTGGAACGGCCGGCGGCCATGGCGGGCATCGCGCGGGAAGTGAATGCGGTGGGCGGGGCCGAGTGGGTGGACCGCATCGCCGATCTGTCGGGCCTGTTGCATCACTATCGCGTACTCATGAGCTGGCTGCTGCTGGCGGGCGCCGCCGGTGTGGCGCTGCTGCTGGGCTGGCGTTATGGCGCAGCCGGCTGGCGCGCGCTGGTGCCCACGTTGCTGGCGGCGGCGTTCAGCGTGGCTGTGCTGGGCTGGCTGCAGGTGCCGCTGCAGCTGTTCTCGGTGCTGGCGCTGGCGCTGCTGCTGGGAGTGGGCGTGGATTACGGCATCTTCCTGCTCGAACATCCCGGCGATGGGGTGTCATGGACGGCCATCGTCCTGGGCGCGGCCAGCACGCTGCTGGCGTTTGGCCTGCTGGCCTTGTCTTCCACGCCGGCGCTCCATGCGTTCGGCATGACCATGCTTTCGGGCGTGGGCGCGGTCTGGGTGCTGTCGCCATGGTTTCGTCCGGCCGCTCCGCCCATCCAACAACATTGAACAGGGTTGATTCACATGAAGAAGGAACAGGTAGAAGTTCTGATCGTCGGCGCCGGCCCCGCGGGTTCGGTGGCGGCCGGCCTGTTGCGCCGGCGCGGTATCGACGTGCTGGTGATCGAAAAGGAGACCTTCCCGCGTTTCTCCATCGGCGAGAGCCTGCTGCCACAGAGCATGGCGTACATCGAGGAGGCCGGCATGCTGCAGGCCGTGGTGGAAGCCGGCTTCCAGTACAAGAACGGCGCTGCCTTCTCGCATAAGGGGCAGCACACCGCGTTCGACTTCCGCGACAAGTTCTCGCCGGGCTGGGGCACCACGTACCAGGTACAGCGTGCCGACTTCGACAACGTGCTGATCCGCGAGGCCGCGAAGCAAGGCGCCGAAGTGCGCTTCCGGCACGTGGTGGAAGCGGTGGACGTGAGCGGCGCCCGGCCTCTGGTGACGGTGCGCGATCCGGACGGCGACGTCTACACGGTGGAGCCGAAATTCCTGCTCGATGCCTCCGGCTTTGGGCGCATCCTGCCGCGTCTGCTGAAGCTGGAGTCGCCGTCGAACTTCCCCGTGCGCGCGGCCATCTTCACGCACGTGGAAGACCGCGTGCCCGTGGGCGCATTCGACCGCAACAAGATTCTGATCAGCGTACATCCCGAGCACGTGGACGTCTGGTACTGGACCATCCCGTTCTCGAACGGCCGGTGCTCGCAGGGCGTGGTGGCGGAAAAGTCGTTCCTCGACCGCTATGCGGGCGACGACATGGCGAAGCTCAAGACGCTGGTCGGGGAAGAGCCCGGCCTGGCCGGACTGCTCAAGGACGCCAACTGGGATACCCCGGCTCGCCAGATCGTCGGCTATTCGGCCAATGTCAGTTCGCTGTGGGGCAACGGCTACGCGCTGCTGGGCAACGCCGGCGAGTTCCTCGACCCGGTGTTCTCGTCGGGCGTGACGATCGCTTTCAAGTCGGCCAGCCTGGCCGCAGCCTGCGTGGCGCGGCAGATTGCAGGCGAAAAGGTGGACTGGGACGCCGAATACGCCAGGCCGCTGAAGGCCGGCGTGGACTGCTTCCGGACATACGTCGAGGCATGGTACGAAGGCAGCTTCCAGAAGGTGATTTTCCATCCCAAGGGCACGCCCGAGATCCGCAGGATGATCTCGTCGATCCTGGCCGGCTATGCGTGGGACACCAACAACCCTTATGTGGCCGAGTCGCGGCGGCGGCTTGGCGTGCTGGAGCAGCTTTGCTCGGCTTGATCCGTAGCGCAGCCGCCGCTGCCGCATGCGCTGGCGTGCTGGCCCTGGCCGGTTGCGCGACGCAGCCGCCCCGAGACGGCATGGCCGCGGGCGCGGCGGCCGGCACGCGCGCCGAGGGCGCGGTGCCGCTGCTGCGCCTGCCGCCGGGGTCACTGGGCCGCACCCTGAACCTGCAGCAGCAGATCACGGTGCAATACCCGTCGCCGCAGGGCGAGCAGACGCGCGACATGCTGGCGCTGCTGGAAGCCGATGCCGCCCATACCCGGCTGGCCGCCGTGGCGGGCGGCCAGGTGCTGGCGCGCCTGGACTGGGACGGTCATGACCTGCGCGTGAGCAAGGCACCGTGGGCGCCCCCGGAGCTGCTGCCCGAGCGTATCCTCAGTGATCTGCAGTTGTCGCTCTGGCCCGTGGCGGCCATCCAGGCGGCACTGCCGGCGGGCTGGCGCGTCGAAGTGGCGCCCGGCCTTCGCCAGTTGCGGGCGGGCGACGAAGTCGTGGTGGAAATCCGCTATCCCGACGCCCGGACCACGCTGTTCCTGCAGCGGCGCGACGGCTATCGGCTGACGATCCGTACGCTGCAGGATCTCGGCGGGCGGCAGGACACAGGGCAGGGGAGGGCGCAATGACGGTCTACATGAATGCGATGAACGTGATCTGCGCGCTGGGCAGCGGCGGCGATGCCGTCCGCGCGGCGCTGTTCCGGACCGATGGTCCCAGCGGCGGCGAGCTGACGGATCGCTATACGCCGGGCATGCCATTGCACTTGGGCACCGTGCGTGAGCCAGTGGCCGCCACCGATCTGCCCGCCGGCATCGCCCCGGAGCTGTTCAGCCGCAACAATGCGCTGCTGGACCGCACGCTGGCGGCGATCCGTCCTGAAGTGGAGGCCGCCCTGGCACGCGTAGGACCCCAGCGCGTGGCGATTGTGCTCGGCACCAGTACGTCGGGCATCAGCGGCGGGGAGGTCGCGGTGAGCGAACGTGCCCGCACGGGCGCGTGGCCAGCCGGATTCCATTACGGGCAGCAGGAGCTTGGCTCGCCGGCGCAATACCTGGCACTGGCGCTGGGCGTGGCCGGGCCGTCGTACACGATTTCCACCGCTTGCTCGTCGAGCGCCAAGTCCCTGGTCGCCGCGGCGCGCCTGCTGGAACAGGGCATTGCCGACGTAGTCATCGCGGGTGGGGTGGATACGCTGTGCGCGTTCACGATCGCGGGATTCCGCTCGCTGGACAGTGTCAGCGTCGAACGCTGCAATCCGCTGTCCGCGAACCGCCAGGGCATCAATCTGGGCGAAGGTGCGGCGCTGTTCCTGATGTCGCGCGAAGCCGGCCCGGTGCGGCTGGCCGGCTGGGGTGAGACGTCGGACGCGCACCACATGTCGGCGCCGGACCCGGCTGGCGCCGGGGCGCGTGCCGCGATGCAACAGGCGCTGGCGCGCGCCGCCCTGGGCCCGGCGGACATCGACTACCTGAACCTGCACGGCACCGCCACGGAACAGAACGACGCAATGGAGTCGCGCGCGGTGTCGGATCTGCTGGGCCCCGATGTGCCAGTCAGCTCCACCAAACCGCAGACCGGCCATACGCTGGCCGCCGCCGGCGCGGTGGAGGCCGCCCTGATGTACCTGACGCTGCACGGCAATCCGCACGGCAGGCTGCCCGCGCACTGGTGGGACGGCGTGGCCGACGCCGCCTTGCCGGCATTGCACGTGGTGGGGCCCGACGAGTCGCTGGGCCGGCCGGTGCGCCATGTGATGAGCAATTCGTTCGCGTTCGGCGGCAGCAACAGCGTGCTGGTGATGGGACGGGGCTAAAGATGAACACAACCGAACCGATATCGAATCAACTGCAGCTGCCTCCGGTGGCCGAGGTGGTGCCTCACGCGGGCGCGATGCGCCTGATCGACGAACTGGTGCATGTGGATGCCGTCGGGTGCGTGGCGCGTGCCACGGTACGCGCCACGCAGTTGTTCGTGGACGAAGACGGCATGCCGGCCTGGGTGGGCATCGAATACATGGCCCAGACCATTGCCGCATGGGCTGGCGCGCAGGACCGCATGGCCGGGCGGCCGCCCGGCATCGGCTTCCTGCTGGGCTCCCGGCGCTACGCCTGCGACGTGCCCGCATTCCCCGTGGGCAGCGTGCTGACGGTGGCCGCGCGCGTGGAACTGGCCGGCGACAATGGCCTGGGAATGTTTGCCTGCACGCTGTCGCTGGATGGCCGCGAGGTGGCGCGCGCCAATGTTTCGGTATTCCGGCCTGCCGATGCGCAGGCGTTTCTCCAAGGGCAGCAAGCATGACCAACAAGACCGTGCTCGTCACGGGTTCCTCGCGCGGCATTGGCCGCGCCATCGCGTTGCGGCTTGCGCACGATGGCTACGACGTGGTGGTGCATTGCCGCGCGCGGCGCGACGAAGCCGAGGCCGTGGCCGACGCCGTGCGGGCTTTCGGCCGCAATGCGCGCGTGCTGACCTTCGACATCGCCCACCGCGAAGCCACGGCCAACACGCTTCTGGCCGACATCGAGGAACACGGCTGCTACTACGGGGTGGTCTGCAACGCTGGCCTGGCGCGCGACGCGGCGTTTCCGGCCATGACGGGCGACGAATGGGACGAAGTCGTGCATACCAACCTGGATGCGTTCTACAACGTGCTGAACCCGCTGGTCATGCCGATGGTGCAGCGCCGCCGGGCGGGCCGCATCGTCACGCTGTCGTCGGTGTCGGGGCTGGTGGGCAACCGGGGGCAGACCAACTACAGCGCCGCCAAGGCCGGCATCATAGGCGCCACCAAGGCGCTGGCCATCGAACTGGCCAAGCGGCAGATCACGGTCAACTGCGTGGCGCCGGGACTGATCGATACAGAGATGATTGACGAACACGTGCGCGAAGAGGCACTGAAGATGATCCCGGCGCGGCGCATGGGAACACCGGACGAAGTGGCCGCCACGGTGGCCTTCCTGCTTTCGCCAGATGCCGGTTACATTACACGCCAGGTGATTTCGGTGAACGGGGGGATGTTTGGATGAAGCGGGTCGTAGTTACCGGCGCGGGCGCCGTGAGTGCCCTGGGCGACCACTGGCCGACGGTGCGCGAGCGCTTGGCCAGCGGGCGCAACGCCGTGGTGCAAATGCCCGAGTGGGACGATATCCGGGGGCTTAACACCCGGCTGGGGGCGCCCGTGCCGGCGTTCGCGCTGCCGTCGCACTACACGCGCAAGCTGACGAGGTCGATGGGCCGGGTGTCGCTGATGGCGGTGCTGGCCAGCGAAGCCGCGCTGGCCGACGCCGGCCTGGCAGGCGATCCGCTGGTCACCAGCGGACGCATGGGCATTGCCTACGGGTCCTCCACGGGCACGCCGTCGGCCGTGCAGGATTTCGGCCGCATGATGACCGAGCGGTCAACCGAGGACATCAGCGCCACCACGTACATCCGCATGATGCCGCACACCGCGGCGGTCAATATCGGCGTGTTCTTCGGCATCACGGGGCGCATCCTGACCACGTCCAGTGCCTGTACGTCGGGCAGCCAGGGCATTGGCTATGCGTACGAGACCATCCGTATGGGCAAGCAGGTGGCGATGCTGGCGGGCGGCGGGGAAGAACTGGACGCCACCGAGGCGGCGGTGTTCGACACGCTGTTCGCCACCAGCACGCGCAACGATGCCCCGCACACCACGCCGCGCCCGTTCGATGCCGACCGCGACGGCCTGGTGCTGGGGGAGGGGGCGGGCACGCTGGTGCTGGAGGAACTTGAACACGCGCAGGCGCGAGGCGCGCGTATCCTGGCCGAGATCGTCGGCTACGGCACCAACAGCGACGGCGCGCACGTGACGCAGCCACAGGCCGACACCATGGCCGTGGCGATGCGCCTGGCGCTGGAGGAAGCCGGTATTGCCCCCGGGGCAATCGGCTACGTCAACGCGCACGGCACGGCCACCGATCACGGCGATATCGCCGAATCGCATGCCACGCATGCGGTGTTCGGTCCGGACATTCCCATCAGTTCGCTCAAGAGCTTCATGGGTCATACGCTCGGCGCATGCGGCGCGCTGGAGGCGTGGATGACGATCGAGATGATGCGCGACCGCTGGTTCGCGCCCACCGCGAACCTGACCCGGCCGGACCCGCGCTGCGCGCCGCTGGACCACATCATGGGCGAGGGTCGCCGCATCGACACCGACTATGTGATGAGCAACAATTTCGCGTTCGGTGGCATCAATACCGCGCTGATATTCCGCCGCTGGCCCACGTGAAGCCGGTGTCCTGCCGTGCCGCCGTGCGGTAATTCGTCTAACCTGTTCCAACAACGAAAAAGAAAGGAAGGTCAATGAAACTCGAATACGAATGCCACGCGGGAGCCGTGGTGGCGGGCGTGACACTCAAGGGCACGTACGCCAACGTGGCGAACTGATCCATTTCCCTGACACGCCGCGCTGGAAGCTGCCGAAGGAACCTGTCCCCATGCCGATTGCCCTGCGTACCGGATCGGTCATGGCCTTTGCCGCCATGGCGCCACCTGTCAGCCGCTGGATGTCCGCCGAGGAACTGGCGCGGCTGGCGGCCATGCGGGCGCAGCAACGTGCCGAGCAGTTTGCGGCGGGCCGCTGGCTGGCGCGGCGGCTGCTGGCCGTGACCTTCGGCGGCGATGCATCGGAATGGGCGTTGTCGGCGGCCCAGGACGCGCCGCCCCTGGCGACCCATGTGGCCGGCGCGGTCGGTACGCCGGTCTTCGTCTCGATTGCCCACTCGGGCGACCACCTTGCCTGTGCGGTCTCCGACATGCCGGTCGGCGTCGATATCGAGGAACTGCAGCCGCGCCGCCACCTGGATACGCTGATCGAGGCCACCACCACGGAGGCCGAACGCGCGGCGCTGCCCGACCTGCTGGCCGGCGACGAGGATGCCCGCATGCTGGCGTTCTTCCAGCTCTGGACGCTCAAGGAGGCGTGGATCAAGTGCCACGGTGGCAACCTGTTCCAGACCATGATGGGGCAGGTGGTCGAAGCCAGGCCGTCGCCGCTGGCGCAGGCCAACGGGCTGACCTGGCGCCGCAAGAATGCCGTGCTGGCGCTGGCCGCCGCTTCGGGGCTCGAGGATGACCTCGGCCTGCCGCAGGCCACCGGCTGGCGGCTGCACGCGCAGGAAACCGTCGATTAGGCTGGCTGCGGACGCTCAGGTCTGTTCCAGCGAGGCGCACGCCGCGCGCAGGATCGCAGCGTAGTGCTCCAGGTGCGGCTCGATCCGGTACACCGGCCCCGCAATCGAAATCGCATAGCATTCCCCCGACAGCCGCACCGGCCAGGCCAGCGCGCCCACATCGGGCATCGATTCACTGAGATTGACGTAGGCGCCGCGCTCGCGCGACTGGCGCAGGTCGGCCTCCAGCGTAGCGGGCGTGGTCAGCGTGCGGGGTGTAAAGCCCTGGAACGCCAGCCGGGACAGCAGCGCGGCACGTTCGCCATCGTCCATCGCCGCCAGCAGGGCCTTGCCGATGGAGTTGGCGTGCAGGTCCCGCCGTTCGCCAGCCGTGGCGATATAGCGAATCGCATGCGGGGATTCGAGCACGTCCAGATAGACCACGGCCGTGCCTTCATGCAGCTTGCCGATGACGATGGTTTCGCCGGTGGCGTCGCGCAATTCGCTCATCGTGCCGTGTACGCGGTCGAGCACCGGATCGTGCCGGGCAATCTGCTGGGCCATCGCCAGCAGCCGCCCCGTGGGGTAGTAGCCCTGCCGGCGGGCGGTTTCGTAGAGATAGCCGAGCGACGTCAGGGTGCGGATCAGCGCCAGGCAGCTGGATGCCGGCACCGCCAGCAGGCGCGCCAGTTCCGACAGCGACAGCGCCCGCCGTTCACGTGCAAAGGTCTCGATGATCTCGATGACCCGCAGGGCGGTCTTGACGTTCATTGCCGGGGGTTTTGCGGACTCTGGGCGCTCTGGCATGGGGGCTGGGCAGGATCGGACGTGCGCGGATCGTGTTGCGGCCCGGGCTGGGGCCTTCGGGGCGGACTGTAGCACGGCGCCCCGCACGAGGCGACCGCAGGCGCACCCCAAGACGCACCTGGGCATGTACCCGACGCACCCGACGCGCCCTGATACGCACCGGATACAACCTTTACGTTGTAAATCGCCTTTACAACCTATCCGTTGTAACTTGAAAATACAACCTCTACGTAGTAAAACGGCTTTACAACCTTTACGTTGTCAGCCTGAATCCCGACGCGTTCGCGCAGCCCCCATGGCCAACCAATATCCCATCCGAATCCTGACCCAGCTGAATCCGGTATTGCAGGGGTTTCGCCGGTCGCGCGGCCTGACCCAGGCCGATGTGGCGGCGCGCCTCGGTGTGAGCCAGCAAAGCTATGCCCGGCTGGAAGCCAATCCCGGGCGCGCCAGCATGGCGCGCGTGCTGGCGGTGCTGCAGGCGCTGGAAGTCGATCTGGTACTGGCACCGCGCGGCGCGGCAGTGGCCACGGATGCCACGGATGCGGCCGGCGCCCGGGGTGCCCGGCGCGGCAAGGCTGACAAGGCCGGCAAGCCTCGAAAACCCGGCACTGCCCAGGCAAGGTCGCGGGCTGCCGGCACGGTCGCCCGCCGCCCGGCCAAGCCCGACCAGGGCCCGGGAGAGGACTGGTAATGGGCCGGCGTGCGCTCCGGCGCCGGCTTGGCGTCTGGATGAATGGCTGGCTGACGGGTACGTGGGAACGGGGCACCGACGGTGAGTCGTTTGCCTACGATGCCGACTGGATGGAGAGTCCCCAGGGGCGTCCCCTGTCTCTCTCGCTGCCATTCCGCTCCGATGCCGCCCCGTATCGCGGTGGCGTGGTCACCGACTACTTCGACAACCTGCTGCCCGACAGCGATGCCATCCGCCGCCGCCTGGCGCAGCGCCATCGCACCCAGGGCACCGGGCCATTCGACCTGCTGGCCGCGCTGGGGCGTGACTGCGTCGGCGCGCTGCAACTGCTGCCGGAAGGCGCCGAGCCCGAAGGGCTGCGCACCATCGAGGGCACGCCGCTGGATGCGTCGGGCATCGCGCGTCTGCTGCGCGATGCCACGCGCAGTGCGCCGCTTGGCCAGCACGACGACGAAGGCGACTTGCGACTGTCGATTGCCGGCGCGCAGGAAAAGACCGCGCTGCTGCATCACGGCGGGCAATGGCTGCTGCCGCACGGCAGCACCCCCACCACCCATATCCTCAAGCTGCCGCTGGGACTGGTGGGCAACATGCGCGCGGACATGCGCACCTCGGTGGAAAACGAATGGCTGTGCGCCCGGATGGTGAGCCACTTTGGCCTGCCCATCGCCGATTGCACCATCGAAACGTTCGAGGACCAGAAGGTGCTGGTGGTGGAACGCTTCGACCGGCGGCTGGCGCCCGACGGCAGCTGGATCATCCGCCTGCCGCAGGAGGACTTTTGCCAGGCGCTGGGCCTGTCGCCGCTGTCGAAGTATCAGGCCGACGGCGGCCCAGGCATCGCGGACATCATGGCCGTGCTGGCGGCGTCCGAAACCCCGGCCCATGATCGTCGTAATTTCTTCAAGACGCAGATCCTGTTCTGGCTGCTGGCGGCGACGGACGGGCATGCCAAGAACTTCAGCCTGTCGATCGGGCCGGGCGGCCGCTACTGGTCGACACCGCTGTACGACGTGCTGTCGGCATTCCCGATCATGGGCGGCGGCGCAAACCAGCTGGCGCCGCAGAAGGCCCGCCTGGCCATGGCCGTGCGCGGCACGCAGAACCACTATCGCATTGGGCAAATCATGCGCCGGCACTGGCTGGAGCAGGGGCGGCTGGTGGGCATGCCCGCCGATGTGGTCGAGGCCATCCTGATGGAGCTCAAGGCGGCCGTCGAGCCCGCTATCGACGCCACGACAGCCGAATTGCCGGCGACGTTTCCGCCCGACGTGGCCGAGCGCGTGTTCGAGGGGCTACGGGCGCAGGCGCGGCGCCTCTGAGCATCGGCTGCTTCCGGGCGGCGATTTGTACCGTTGTGTATCACGACGGCGGGCCGATACGTCGACACACGCAACGGCCGCCTGCGCCACACGGACGCGATACGTCCAACCCTTCCAATAGGCTCCATGGCGATTGCGCATGGTGCGCCGCCAACCATCGGTCCGGCTGGAGCCTCCCATGTCGAAAATCAACATCGCGTTGCAGCTGACGAGGACAGTGTTCTGGTCATTGCCACCTGGTGCGCTCCAGGGGTTGACGCTGGCGGCCGCAGTCATTGCCACCGCCACGGCCTGCGTGGCGCTGGTGATTGCGCTGCCGGCGCGGCCTGTACCGGACTTCCAGAACTAGTCTTGCCGGAATAATCGGAGAAATCGCAATGTGGAATCGCAAGCTGACGCACAACCGAACCATCGTATCGCTGGCCATGGCCACCATCGGCCTGGCCGCCGCCACGGCGGCGCATGCCGCACCGGCTGCGGCCGAGGCCGCTGACAAGCAACCGTCGGTGGTCATCGTGCACGGTGCCTTTGCCGATGGCTCGGACTGGGCCCGCGTCATTCCGCTGCTGCAGGCCAGGGGCGTGAAGGTGCAGGCCGTGCAGAACGGTCTGGAATCGCTGGCTGGCGACGTGGCGGCCACGCGCCGCGCCATCGACAATCAGCCGGGCAAGGTGGTGCTGGTGGGGCATTCGTGGGGCGGCACGGTGATTACGGAGGCGGGCGCCAACGACAAGGTGTCGGCGCTGGTCTACGTCGCCGCCTTCGCGCCGGAAGCGGGCCAGTCGACCGAGGAAGCCGGCAAGGCATTCCCGCCCGCGCCGGGTATCGCCAAGCTGGTGGCCGACAAGGACGGATACCTGTCGCTGCCCCCGCAAGCGGTGGCCAGCGATTTCGCGCAGGACGTGCCCACCGCCCAGGCCCGCGTGATGGCCGCGACCCAGGGCCCTATCCAGGCAAAGGCGTTTGGAGAAAAAACGAGTGTCGCGGCGTGGTCCAGCCGGCCGTCGTGGTACATCGTCAGCGCCAACGACCGCATGATCCCGCCCGATCTGGAACGTGCGATGGCCAGGCGCATTGGCGCCAAGGTGACCACGCTTCCGACCAGCCACGTGCCGCAGCAATCCCGGCCTGCCGATGTGGCGAAAGTCATCCTGGATGCCGTGCAGACGGTGAAGGCGCAGAACTGATACGGGTCTGATCTGGCGCGTGGGCCGCGCCGGGCAGCACGCAGGGCGGCGGGATTATCCCAATAGGCGGGGCGGAATCCCGCGGACGACCGCATTTTCAAGGCGCGCCGGTTATTCTGACAAAATTGTAATGCTCCGCGATTAAGAGAAAACCCTTGAATGACAAATAGACGTTAAAAGATCACCTATAAATAGAGCCTACGTGTTGCGAACTGGTGTCACGCATCACGCCTCCGCCCGCCTGTGCTAGCCTGCGGGCTTTTTTTTGTCAATTTTCCGGCCATGAATGCATTGCAATGATTAATAGCGGATTTTTCATGGGTCCCGGTAATGAATAATGATTCAGGGGTGGTGAAAACCCTCTCCCCGCTTTCGCTTGACTATGTTGGTATATCACATACCTTGTATCTGTCGCGTGGCGCATTACGCGAACATTACGTCGAACATTACATCTTTGTAATGCGGGATAGCCACCGAACATTACAAACCTGTCATTCATTCGGGGTTTTTTGATATCGAGGAGATTTCAGATGCAAAACGAATAGCCAGTCGATGAATTACCTGGAAACCAAGGCTGGACAAGGGTTCTGTCGCGCATTCGGTACCAACTCGTGGTTCGAGCAATGGCGGTCCTGCGCAAATGGGTTTCACACGCGAAACCGGACGACCAAAACAACAAGAACGAAGACACAGGAGACTCGCAAATGCAGGCGACCATTTTACGGTTCGGGCGCACGATGCCCGTGTATCGAACCGCATTCCCATACATTGCAGACCACACCACGACAACAGGGAGCGCGCAATGACTCACGCACCGACCGGGGCCCTTCGCCCCAATCCACAGGTTTCCGACAGCAAACGCTGGTTCCAGTTGCTGGTAGGCGTCGTCTGCATGATCGCTACGGCGAATATCCAGTACGCCTGGACGCTATTCGTGCCGGAAATCCAGGACACCTTTGGCTGGTCTCGCGCCAATATCCAGATTGCCTTTACGATTTTCGTGCTGGTACAGACCTGGCTGGCACCGATCGAGGGGTATTTCATCGATAAATTCGGGCCGCGCCTGATGGTGGCGTTTGGCGCACTATTCATCGGGTTTGCCTGGGTGATCAATTCGCAGGCCACCACGCTGATGGGCTTCTACGTGGGCGCCGCCGTGGGCGGGCTGGGTGTGGGTTCGATCTACGCCACCTGCATCAACAACGCGATCAAGTGGTTCCCGGACCGTCGCGGGCTGGCCGTGGGCCTGACGGCCGGCGGCTACGGTGCCGGTTCGGCGGCCACCATCCTGCCCATCGCCGCAATGATCGAATCGCAGGGCTTCCAGCACACGTTCATGTTCTTCGGCATCCTGCAGGGCGCGCTGGCGTTCATGGCCGCCTGGTTCCTGCGCGCGCCGCAGGCCAGCGAGGTGAAGGCATCGAGCAAGATCTACCAGTCCACGCGCGACTACACGCTGCGCGAGGCGCTGGCCACCAGGCTGTTCTGGCTGATGCTGGTGATGTTCGTGCTGGTGGTCACCGGCGGCATGATGGCCGTGGCGCAGCTGGGCGTGATCGCCAAGGATCTGGGCGTCAAGGAGTTCAAGGTGGACCTGTACTTCTTCACGATGGCCGCGCTGCCGCTGGCGCTGATGCTGGACCGCGTGATGAACGGCATTTCGCGGCCGCTGTTCGGCTGGATCTCGGACAACATCGGCCGGGAGAAGACGATGGTGATCGCGTTCTCGCTGGAAGGGATCGGGATCATCGCGCTCGGCTACTTCGGCAGCAATCCGTACGCGTTCCTGATCCTGTCGGGCGTGGTGTTCCTGGCGTGGGGGGAGGTCTACTCGCTGTTCTCGGCGCTGGCCGGCGACGCGTTCGGCACCAAGCACATCGGCAAGATCTACGGCGTGCTCTATACGGCCAAGGGCATTGGCGCGCTGTTCGTGCCGATCGGCAACCTGATGATGGAGGCCACCGGCACGTGGTCGACGGTGCTCTATACCGTGGCCACCATGGATCTGCTGGCCGCGTGCCTGGCGTTCACGGTGCTGAGGCCGGTGTTCGCGAACCATGTGGCGGCATCGAAACGGGCCTTTGCCGGCGAGCGGGGCGGGACGCAGGTGCCAGCCTGACGTAACGTTCAGGCCGGGAAGGCGCCGCGGCCGGCGTCTTCCCGATGGCACGGCGAAGGCAGGGGACAGGGCTCGACAGGGCGGGACAGGGCGCGACAGGGCGGGACAGGGCGCGACAGGGCCGGACAGGGCGGCATCGGCCCGCCATGCATCTATAATCCGGCATGACTTCTTCAGCCCCTACCCCATTTGCCACGCTGCCGCTGTCCGCGGCCATGCAGGCTACGCTTGCCCAGCTTGGCTACGACGCCATGACGCCGATCCAGGCTGCCAGCCTGCCGCTCGCGCTGGCTGGCCACGACCTGATCGCCCAGGCGCGTACCGGAAGCGGCAAGACCGCCGCTTTCGGGCTTGCCCTGCTGCACCGGCTGGACCCGCGTTCCTTCGACGTACAGGCGCTGGTGCTTTGCCCCACGCGCGAACTGGCCGACCAGGTTACCCAGGAAATCCGTCGCCTGGCCCGCGCCGAGGACAACGTCAAGGTGCTGACGCTCTGCGGGGGATCGCCGATCCGGCCGCAGGTGGAAAGCCTGGTGCACGGCGCCCACGTGATTGTCGGCACGCCGGGCCGGATCATCGACCACCTTGATCGCGGCAGCCTGAACCTCGACACGATCAACACGCTGGTGCTCGATGAAGCCGATCGCATGCTCGACATGGGCTTTCATGACGACATCGCGTTCATCGCCAGCCACGCGCCGAAGAACCGGCAGACGCTGCTGTTCTCGGCCACGTATCCGGACGCCATCGACAAGCTCGCCCATCGCTTTCTGCGCCAGCCGAAGACCGTGAAGGTAGCGGAGTCGCACGACGCCGGCACCATCACGCAGCGGTTTTACGAAGTGGAAAACAGCGAGCGGCTTAACGCCGTTGGCCTGTTGCTCGACCATTTCCGCCCGGCGACCACGCTTGCGTTCTGCAATACGAAGGCGCGTTGCCGCGATCTGGCCGATTTGCTACACGCCCAGGGTTTCGCCGCGCTCGAGCTGCATGGCGATCTGGACCAGCGCGAGCGCGATCAGGTGCTGGTGCAGTTTGCCAACCGGAGCTGCTCGGTGCTGGTGGCCACTGACGTGGCCGCACGCGGGCTCGACATCGCGCAACTGGAAGCCGTGATCAACGTGGACGTCACGCCGGACCCCGAGGTGCACGTGCACCGCGTGGGCCGTACCGGGCGTGCCGGCGAGGCAGGCATGGCATTCAGCCTGGTCAGCCTGGACGAAATGGGCCGCGTGGGCAATATCGAACAGCATCAGGGCGGCGAGTTCGAGTGGCACCCGCTGTCCGAACTGACGCCCGCAGGCGGCGGGCGGCTGCTGCCGCCCATGGTCACGCTGCAGATGCTGGGCGGCCGCAAGGAGAAGATCCGGGCCGGCGATATCCTGGGCGCGCTGACCGGCGAGGCCGGCTTCACGAAGGAGCAGGTCGGCAAGATCAGCGTGATGGAGATGTCCACCTACATCGCCGTGGACCGCGCCATCGGCCGCGAGGCGGTGAAGCGGCTCAACGAGGGCAAGGTCAAGGGCCGCAAGGTGAAGGTCAGGATGCTGACCACCGGGCAGCGCTAAGCCATTGCCGTAGCCATGCCGGTCGCGGCCGGAACAGGCCGGCCAGACGCAGAAGGGGCGCCTCGGCGCCCCTTCTTCATGAACCTCAAGCCAGTTCCTGCTCCGGCACCGCTGCAACCTGTCTGGCCGTGGACTGCCGGCTCGCGGTCAGCCGGCGGTAGCGTCCCAGCGCCCACAGCGGAAAGTACGCGGTATAGCCGTGGTACTTCAGGTGGAAGATGCGTGGGAAACCGGGGGCATTGTGATAAGGATGCGTCCAGAAGCCGTCCTGGCCCTGCGCGTCCACCAGCCAGGCCACGCCGCGCCTGACCGAATCCGATTCGTGCTCGCCCAGCGCCAGCTGGCCCAGCAGCGCCCACGCCGTATGCTCGGCGGTGCTGCCCGCGTCGTGCGTGCCTGCCAGTTCGGGGTGCAGATAGCTGTCGTTGGTCTCGCCCCAGCCACCGTCGGCGTTCTGCTTGCCGCGCAGCCAGTCCACCGCGCGGCGCATCATCGGCAGCTTGCGGTCCACGCCCGCCAGCGCCAGGCCGGCCAGCACGCTCCACGTGCCATAGATATAGTTGGTGCCCCAGCGGCCCCACCAGCTGCCGTCGGCCTGCTGCGTCTGGCGCAGATATCCGATGCAGCGTTCACGCGCGCTGGCGTCCTGCGGGCGGTTGGTCACACCCATGGCCAGCAGCATGCGGCCGGACACGTCTTCGGTGGGCGGGTCGAGCAGGGCGCCATGATCGGCGAATGGAATCGCGTTCAGGTAGTCGCGGTCGCAGTTGGCGTCGAACGCGCCAAAGCCGCCGTTCTTCGACTGCAGCCCGATTGACCAGTCCAGCGCGCGCTCCACGTGCGGCCGGAAGCGTTCGGCCTGGCCGGTGCGCTTGCCGTGGGCGTGCAGCATGGCCAGCACCACGGCGGTATCGTCGATGTCCGGGTAGTAAGGGTTCTCGTACTGGAACGCCCAGCCGCCCGGCGGCGTGGCCGGCGCGGCGTTGTGCTGCCAGTCGCCCACCAGATCCAGCACCTGCCGTTCGGTCAGCCAGTCGTAGCCGCGCGCGATGGCGGCCTTCGATTGCTCGGTGGCCGGTGCCTGCTCCAGCGCCATCAGGCTCCAGGCGGTATCCCACACCGGCGACAGGCAGGGCTGGCAATACGAGATGCCGTCGTCGCGGTGGACGATCAGCTTCTTCAGCGCGTCCATGCAGTCGCGGCGCATCGGATGGTCCTTGGCGTAGCCCATCAGCACCATCATTTCGTAGGCGTAGACCATCGGCGGGAAGATGCCGCCGAAGCCGTCCTCGCCGTTCATCCGCGCCTCGCTCCACTGCACGGCGCGCTGGATGGCCTTGCGGCGCAGCGCGCGCGGGATCAGCGGCTCCATGTGACGTACCACGCGGTCGAGCTTCAGGAACAGGCCCTGCAGGCCGGGCTTGCGCGGGAAGTACTCGGTCTCCTGCTCGGGCGGCGTCACGAACAGTTCCTGCACGCGGATGCCGAGCGGGTTCTTCGCCTGCGCGCGCATCGAGCACAGCACCAGCAGCGGCACCATGGTCGTGCGGGCCCAGTAGGCCACCTTGTCCATATGGATCGGGGCCCAGCGCGGGAACAGCACGAACTCCACCGGCATGAACGGCGTGGCGCGCCAGGGCACTTCGCCAAACGTGGCCAGCAGGATGCGCGTGAACACGTTCGACCGGGCCGCGCCACCGCGCGCCAGGATGGCGTCGCGGGCGCGCACCATGTGCGGGGCGTCGGGCGAATCGCCGGCAGCCTTCAGCGCGAAGTACGCCTTGACGCTGCACGACACATCGAGATCGCCGCCGTAGTACAGGTCCCAGGCGCCGTGCCGGTCCAGCCGCTGCAGCGCGCGCAGATACTTCGCCATGCGGGCTTGCAACGCCGTGTCGATCTCGTCGACAAAATGCATCATCAGGATGTACTCGGCCGTGATCGTGGCATCGGATTCGAGTTCGAAACACCAGTGGCCGTCGGGGTGCTGCTTGTCCAGCAGCGCGTCGCGCGCACGTGCCAGGACGGCATCGATATCGGATGCCGGAATATCTTGTGGAGTCATGCTTGTTCTGGTTCCGTGCAGGGCTGGGTCAGCTGTTCGAGATGGCCAACCAGCGCCGCGCGTTGGGCGGGATCAATGGTGCGATGGCCGAGCAGGTCGGCCAGCCAGAGGCCGTCGGCGGCCAGCCGGCACAGCAGCAGGCGCGTGGCGTCTTCGCACTGGGCCGCGTCACGCTGCAGCGACGCGGCTTCCCATTCCTGGTAGGGCATGCGGAATTCCGGGCGGGCCATGACGAGCATCATGGCGGCCTTCCAGAGTTCGCGTTCGCCCGCTTCGACAAAGCCATCGGCCGATGCCCGCAGGTAGGCGCGCGTGTTGCGGCCGTGCGGCTCGGCGTCGGATTCTGCCACCGTGGTCACCTGGCGCTTGAAATGGTCAAGCACCTCGCTGGACAGCGCCTGCAGCAGTTCCTGCTTGCTGGAGAAGTGATGCTGCAGCCCGCCCTTGGAGACACCGGCGCGGGCCGCCACGGCATTGAGCGTCACCGCGCCGATGCCTTCCTCGACCAGCAGGTCGATGGTGGCGGCGATCAGTCGATCGCGAATCAGCTGGGGCTGCTTGGGGCGGCGGTGGGCTTCACTCATGGCGCCGGAAGATACCATCCGGCCGGATTGTTTGCAAACCGATGCGGCGCCTACGCCGCTTTTTGGGTGTCGCCATGTCTACATTTGTCTACATGAGCGGACGTGCCTTCAGTCGCGGGATTCGGGGCCGTTAGTGCGCTGCAGCATCGACTCCTGTTTCTGTATTGCCATGCCAAGTCAACTTTCGATTCGATTCCGCCTCAACGCGGCGCTGGCCGTGCTGGCAGCACTGCTGACCCTGATCGGCACCATCGGTGTCTTCGGGATGCGCGCGTCCATCGCCGATATCCACGAGATCTACACCAACCAGTTGGCGTCAACGCGCCTTGTGGCGGCATCGCAGCTGAATGCCGCCGTGGTGCGGACCACGCTCGATCGCGCGGTTTTCCATCCCGACGCCGCCGATGTGCCGACCACCATCGACAAGGCGGTGGCCTACCGCGAGAAATCCGAGAAGGCGTGGAGCGCCTACCAGGCGCTGGCCAAGTCCGCCGACGAGAAGGCGCTGTCCGACAAGGTTGAAGCCCTGCGTGGCAATTTCTTCAAGGAAGGCGTGGAGCCGCTGATCGCCGCACTGCGCGCCCACGACGCGGCCGCCATCGATCAGCAGGTCATGGCGAAGATCCCGCCGATGTTCGTGGAACTGACCGCCGCCGTGAATGCGCTCGAACGCAACCAGAGCGACCAGGCGCAGACGCTGTACGACAAGGCCACGGCGCGCTCGCAGCGATTCCTGTGGATGGTCACCGGCGCGATCGCGATCGGCATCGTCGGCGCGCTGCTTTGCGCCATTGGCCTGCGCCGTGCCATTTCGGAGCCGCTGGTACGCATGCTGGAAAGCTTTGGCCGGATTTCCCACGGCGACCTGACCGAACGCATTCGCGTGACCAGCCAGGACGAGATGGGCGACCTGACCCAGGGCCTGCGCCAGATGCAGTCGGGCCTGATCGATGCCATCCAGACCATGCGTGGCGGCAGCGATGCGATTGCCACGGCCACGCGCCAGATCGCGGCGGGCAACCTGGATCTGTCGCAGCGCACCGAGCAGCAGGCCAGCGCGCTGGAAGAAACTGCCGCCAGCATGGAACAGCTGACGGCCATCGTGCGGCAGAACGCCGAGAACGCCCAACAGGCCAACCAGCTGGCCGCGGCCGCTTCGGAAACCGCGTCGCGCGGCGGCGAAGACATGCGCAACGTGGTGGCCACGATGAGCGGCATCCAGCATGCGTCGCGCAAGATTGGCGAAATTACGGCGGTGATCGAAGGCATCGCGTTCCAGACCAACATCCTGGCCCTGAACGCCGCCGTGGAAGCGGCCCGCGCGGGCGAGCAGGGCCGTGGCTTTGCCGTGGTGGCCGGCGAGGTGCGCGAACTGGCGCAACGGTCGGCAACGGCCGCCAAGGAAATCGTCCAGCTGATCAACGACACCGTGAGCCAGGTGGAAGCCGGCACGCAGCAGGTGGACAAGGCCGGCACCACGATGCACGACCTGGTGCAGGCGGTGGGCCGCGTGACGTCGATCATGGGCGAGATCAGCACGGCGTCGCGCGAGCAGAGCGCCGGCATCGAGCAGGTGGGCAAGGCCGTCACGCAGATGGACCAGATGACGCAGCAGAACGCCGCGCTGGTGGAAGAGGCCGCCGCGGCGGCCAAGGCGCTGGAAGAGCAGGCCGATGTGCTGAAGGCGTCGGTGTCGTCGTTCCAGGTGCCGGCCGTGGTGTGAGTCGGGGGGCCTCCGCGCCCCGCTCAGGCCTCGGTCAGCGGGGCAAAACGCACGCGCTCATCGTCCAGCCGCCCGTGGAACATCTCCGCCGGCCGCACCCACGGCGACGTGTTGTGCGGCCAGATATGCACGTAGACCGTCAGGATTTCGTCGTTTTCCGAGTGCCTGGCTTCAAAGATGCGCCGGTACAGGCCGCCCTTGTAGTGCCGGTGCGTGGCCAGCTTCAGCGCGTCGGCCTCGCTGGTGACCTGGTAGCGCGGCGTCTTGCCTTCGCCGAATTCACCCACCAGCGCAAAAGCCTGGCGGATGGCGTCGATGTCCGTGTCTTGCATGAGGAATTCCGGTTGGGTCGGCCTGGCCCGGTGCTGGCCCAGGCGGGGCCGGCATTCTACTCCGGGCAGGGCCGGCGCTTCTCCGCGGCGCCCCGGACGGCATCACGGCGTGATGGCCACCTTCAGCACCCCGTCGCGCTGGTTGGCAAAGAGGTCATAGGCCGATTCGATATCGGCCAGCTTGTAGTGGTGCGTGACCAGCGGCGCCAGGTTCACCCGCTGGGTCTCGATCACGTTCATCAGGCGGCGCATGCGTTCCTTGCCGCCCGGGCACAGCGACGTGATGATCTTGTGGTCGCCCAGGCCGGCGGCGAACGGGCCCAGCGGGATGCGCAGGTCGGTGGAATAGACGCCCAGGCTGGACAGCGTGCCACCGGGCTTCAGCACCCGCAGCGCCGCCTCGAAGGTGGCCTGCGTGCCCAGGGCCTCGATGGCGGCATCGACGCCCCGGCCGCCAGTCAGCCGCAGGATTTCATCGACGACATCGGTCTTGCGGAAATTGACGACTTCGTCGGCGCCCATCTGGCGGGCGATCGCCAGGCGCTCGTCAATGCCATCGACGACGATGATTTTCGATGCCCCACGCAGCCGCGCGCCGGCCGTGGCGCACAGGCCAATCGGCCCCTGCGCGAAGACCGCCACGATATCGCCAATCTTGATATTGGCCTGTTCGGCCCCTGCAAATCCGGTGGACATGATGTCCGGACACATCAGCACCTGCTCGTCGGTCAGCCCGTCGGGAATCGGTGCCAGGTTGGCCTGGGCATCGGGCACCAGCACGTATTCGGCCTGCGTGCCGTCGATGGTGTTGCCAAAGCGCCAGCCACCCATCGGCTTGTAGCCATGGCCGTGCGACTGGCCGTCCTGCGACGCGCAGCCGTCCTGGCAGGCGTACGAGTAAAAGCTCGGACAAATCGCACCCGCAATCACGCGCTGGCCTTCCTGATAGCCGGTGACGTTGCTGCCCAGCTTCTCGATCACGCCGACCGGCTCGTGTCCAATGGTCAGGCCCGGCTGCACCGGGTATTCGCCTTTGAGGATGTGAACGTCGGTGCCGCAGATCGTGGTGGTGGTGATACGGATCAAGGCATCGCCGGGACCGACGCTGGGGATGGGCTTTTCCTGAAGGGTGATCTTGCCGGGACCTTGAAAGACGGCAGCACGCATGGTGGGCATGGTTTGGCTCCTGAAGACTTCGGCGGAAGGGCGGCCGTGGGGGCGAACGGCGCGCCGCTTTCAGTCTATTGCCACAGATTTGCGCCAGTGTTGATCAGAGTCGGAGGATGCAGACGTTGACCTGTGGCGCTTCTGGCGTGCGTGGCAACGCTGGTCCTACCGCCCGCCGCGCTCGAGAATCTTGTACAGGTGCGACCGCGATATCTGCAATTGCGCTGCCGCGCGTTTCTTGTTGCCGCCGTGGCGGGCGATGGCATCGAGCACCGCCGCATAGGCCAGCCCGCTCATGCCGCCCCCGGTGTCCGCCGGCGGTATGCCGAAGGCCACGCCATCGCTGACGGCGGGGGCGCCGGACAACGGTGTGCCGAATGCAGATGCCTCCGGCATATCCTGCGCCACCACCGTACCCCGCGCCGCGTCCCCCCGCGCAAAGTCCGCCACCTTCAGCGCGCGGCCATCGCAAAACACCAGCGCCTCTTCCACGCGTTGCCGTAGCTGTCGGACATTGCCCGGCCATCGCTGCCCGGCCAGATACCGTGCCACATCATGCTCGATCCGGGGCGCAGGCATGCCATTGCGCGTGCAGAAGGCTTCGACAAAATGCTGCAGCAGGGCCGGAATGTCCTCGCGCCGTTGCCGTAGTGCGGGAATGCGCAGCACCACGCCGCTGAGCCGGTAATACAGGTCCAGGCGGAATCTGCCGGCGTCGATCAGTTCGGGGATATCGCGATTGGTGGCCGATACCAGGCGGAAATCCACCTTGCGGGCGCGTCCGCTGCCTAGCCGTTCGACCATGTGGTCTTCCAGCACGCGCAGCAGTTTCACCTGCATTTCCATCGGAATATCGGCCACTTCATCGAGGAATACCGTACCGCCGGCCGCCAGTTCGAGCTTGCCGGCCTGGCCCTGGCGCTTGCTGCCGGTGAAGGCGCCGGGGGCGTGGCCGAACAGTTCGGATTCGATCAGCGTGGCGGGCAGGGCGGCCAGGTTCAGGCTGACCAGCGGGCGGTCCGCGGCAGGGTCGTCGTGGCCGGTGCCGTGGATGGCGCGTGCCACCAGTTCCTTGCCGGTGCCGCTTTCGCCCAGGATCAGCACGGGCACGTCCAGCCGGGCCACGGTCTGGATTTCGCGGCGCAGACGCTGCATCGGCGCGCTTTCGCCGATCAGGCCCATATTCGACTGGCGTTCGCGCAGGCCCTCCACTTCGCGCTGGTAGCGTGCCACCTCCGAACGCAGCGTCACCAGTTCCTTGTGCAGCCGCAGCAGCTCGTCCGGCCCCTTGAACATCACCTGGCCGATGGCGCCCACCACTTCGCCGTGCTGGCGGATCGGAATGCGGTTGACCACCCGGGTGGTGTGATTCAGCTGCTGCAGCTGGCCGATTTCGGCCTTGCCGCTGCTGACCACCTGCGGCAGCCGCGAGTTCGGAATCACCTCGGCCGCCGCGCGCCCGATGCCTGCCCCTGGGGCCAGGCTCAGAAATTTCTCGTGGACCGGGCTGATATAGCGCACCAGCCCCGCGTGGTCGACCACAGTGATGGCCTGGTAGGGATCGTTCAGGAAGTGGTCGAGGATGGCATCGGCAAACGGCACGGTGCCCAGGAAATCGAACAGCGTGGCCTGGGGGTCGGCACGATGCAGCAGGATCAGGTGGCGATCGGCGTCTTCGAGCGACAAGCCGATGTAGCGCGCCGGGCCGACTTCCACCGGAAACAGTCGCCGACCGCTTGCCGGGTCGGCGTTTGCCCGGGCAACCCGCGCCGCGTGCGCCACGGCGGGATCGGCACAGACGCCGAAGGCTGCCACGGGGTCGCCATCGCCCTGGCATACCAGCGCCCCAAGGAACGCGGCATCCGGAAGCGGATCGCGCTTGGCGACCGTCGCCTGTGTTGTCTCCGTGGACACGCGTGTCTCCTGTTGTGTCCTCGTTGTGGACACTTTGATGTATTTGTCACGGACATCTTAACGGTGTCATACGGAATTCTCAATGTAATCAAGGCTGGAACAAGTGCCTGAAATCTGGCACGACTTGTGCGGAGTGTCTTCGCATCAACACAAGAAAGACAGTCGGAGACAGACACGTGAGTTGGCAGCCTGAAGTGGACGAACTTGCCTGGCGGCGGCGGCTGGCCGCCCGCATGGGCGGGGACAGCAAGGTGGAGCGCCACAAGGCGGCGGGCAAGCTGACAGTGCGCGAGCGGGTCGATGCGATTGCCGATCCGGGGTCGTTCCGCGAGGTGGGCGGCCTGAGCGGCAGCGGCCGCTATGACAGCAACGGTCGGCTGATCGACTTGATTCCGTCGAACCTGGTCATGGGCCGCGCGCAGGTGGACGGCCGCCCCGTGGTGCTGGTGGGCGACGATTTCACGGTGCGCGGCGGGGCCAACGACGGCGCGCCCGGCGACAAGCTGATCCATGCCGAAAAAATGGCCCACGACCTGCGGCTGCCGATGATCCGGCTGGTGGACGGCACGGGCGGTGGCGGCTCGGTGCGCAATATCGAGATCAAGGGCCACACGCTGATTCCGACCATGAAGGTGTGGCAGTACGTGGTGGAAAACATGGCCACTGTGCCCGTGGTGTCGCTGGCGCTGGGCTCGGTGGCGGGCATGGGCGCGGCGCGCGTGGCGGCCAGCCACTATTCGGTGATGGTCAAGGAGACCTCGCAACTGTTCAGCGAAGGGCCGCCGCTGGTGGCGCAAGCCGGCCAGGA
This sequence comes from Cupriavidus sp. 86D6, assembly GCF_057815095.1. Classification (NCBI taxonomy): domain Bacteria; kingdom Pseudomonadati; phylum Pseudomonadota; class Betaproteobacteria; order Burkholderiales; family Burkholderiaceae; genus Cupriavidus; species Cupriavidus sp. 86D6. The sequence continues at coordinate 470,909 of NZ_JBYPSB010000003.1, forward strand.
CATCGGCAAGAACGAGCTGGGCGGCAGCCAGATCCACACCCGCAATGGCGTGGTGGACGACGAGGTGGCCACCGAGCAGCAGGCCTTTGCGCGTGCCCGGCAGTTCCTGTCGTACCTGCCGGCCTCGGTGTATGACCTGCCGCCCCGGACGGAAACACGCGATAGCCCGTCGCGGCGCGACGACTGGCTGCTGGCGGCCATTCCGCGCGACGCGCGTGCCGCATACCAGATCCGGCCGATCCTGGAAACACTGGTCGATGCCGGATCGTTTTTCGAGACCGGCAAGCAGTGGGGACGGGCCATCGTCACGGGGCTGGCCCGGCTCGATGGCTGGCCGGTGGCCGTGATTGCCAGCGACCCGGGCTGGCACGGCGGCAACTGGGATAGCGACACCGCCGAGAAATTCACCCGCTTTGTCGATCTGGCGCAGACCTTCCATCTGCCGGTCGTGCACCTGGTGGATACGGCGGGCTTCCAGGTCGGGCCGGAGGCCGAGCAGGCCGGGATCATGCGCTACGGCGTGCGGGCGCTGGCCGCCGTCTACCAGGCCACGGTACCCTGGTGTTCGGTCATCGTGCGGCGCGCCTATGGCGTGGCGGCGGCCGGGCATCAGCACATGGGCCGGTTCAATTTCCGCTACGCGTGGCCGTCGGCCAACTGGGGGGCCTTGCCGATAGAGGGGGGCCTCGAAGTGGCTTACAAGGCCGAGATCGAGGGCGCGGACGACCCCGTGCAGAAGCGCGCCGAGATCGAACAGCGCGTGCGCAGCCTGACGTCGCCGTTCCGTAGCGCCGAGGCGTTCGTGATCGAAGACATCATCGATCCGCGCGATACCCGCGCGCTGCTGTGCGAATTCGCCACCGTTGCCGCGCCGCTACGCGAGCCCGGCGTCAGCCGCTTTGGCGTGCGGCCCTGAGCCGGCACCCCCGACACAAGACACCAGAACATCAGAACAACACAGGAGAGAGACTTGAAGAAGCTGCTGATTGCAAACCGGGGCGAGATTGCCCTGCGTATTTTGCGGGCCGCGCGGGATCTGGATATCGGCACCGTGGCGGTCTATGCGCAGGACGACGTCAGCGCGCTGCATCGCGTGCTGGCCGACGAGGCCGTGGCGCTCGATGGCGCGGGTCCGGCCGCCTACATCGACATCGCGGGCATCGTCGCCGCGGCCAAGGCCACTGGCTGCGATGCCGTCCACCCGGGCTATGGCTTCCTGAGCGAGCGCGCAGACTTTGCGCAGGCGTGCGCGGCGGCCGGCATCCGGTTTATCGGCCCCGACGTCGAGCATCTGGCGATCTTCGGCGACAAGGGCCGGGCGCTGGAACTGGCCGTGCAGAGCGATGTGCCGGTGATGCCGGCCACGCATGGCGGTGCAACGCTGGAAGAGATCACGGCCTTCTTTGATGCGCAGGGCGCGGCCGGCGTGGTCATCAAGGCGGTGGGCGGCGGCGGCGGGCGCGGCATGCGGGTGGTGCGCCGGCGCGAAGACGTGGCCGAAGCCTATGCGCGCTGCCGCTCGGAGGCGGCGTCGGCATTCGGCATCGACGCGCTGTACGCGGAGCGGCTGGTGGCGCGGGCGCGCCATATCGAAGTGCAGATTGCCGGCGATGGCATCGACGTGGTGGCGCTGGGCGAGCGCGACTGCACGCTGCAGCGCCGCCTCCAGAAACTGGTGGAGATTGCGCCAAGCCCGGTGCTCAAGCCTCATCTGCGCGAGGCCATCATCAAGGCCGCGCTGCGGCTGGCACGCCGGGTGCGCTATGCCAGCCTGGGGACGTTCGAGTTCCTGGTCGAGGAAAACGACGCGGGCGATCAGAAGGACTTCGTCTTTATCGAGGCCAATCCGCGCCTGCAGGTGGAGCATACGATCACCGAGCAGGTCACCGGCGTGGATCTGGTGGCGCTGCAGATCGGGCTGGCAGCCGGGCGCACGCTGGGCGACCTGGGGCTGGACCCGGCCGCGCCGCCGCAACCGCGCGGCTTTGCGATCCAGGTGCGCGTCAACGCCGAGATGACCGATGCCAACGGCCTGGCGCGCCCGGCGCACGGCCGCCTGGAGCGATTCGACCCGCCGACCGGGCCCGATGTCCGCGTCGATACCCATGCCTACACCGGCTACGAGCCGTCGCCGAATTTCGACACGCTGCTGGCCAAGCTGATCGTCAGCAGTGGCGCGCCGGACTTCGGCGCGGTGCTGCGCCGCCTGCAGCGCGCGCTGGCCGAATTCCGTATCGGTGGCGTGCCGACCAACCTGAACCTGCTGCGCGCGCTGGTGCAGCGGGACGAATTCCGGACCCAGGCCGTCCACACGCGCCATTTCGAGGCCATCCTGCCCGAGCTGGCCGCCGCCGCAGAACAGATTGCCGACGCGGGCCGCGCGCAGGACGCGCTGCTGGGCGGCACGACACGTCCGCCGGTCCACGGGCTGGCGCATGCGGCGGGGCCCGAGGAACAGGTCGACGAAGGGCTTGTTGCGATCCGCGCGCCGCTGACGGGCCGCGTGGTGGATATCGCCGTCGAACTGAACGCGCTGGTCAAGCCCGGCCAGACCGTGGCCGTGCTCGACGCCATGAAGATGGAGCACGCGATCGTGGCCGAGTGCGCAGGCCGTGTGGTGGACCTGCGCCTGGAGAAGAACGCGCTGGCGGCCGAGAACCAGATACTGATCGTGCTGGAAGCCGCCGATGCCGAGGGCGTGGCGGCCGACACCGCGCAGGCGCACGATGCCAACGCCATCCGCGCCGATCTGCAGCGCGTGCTGGACCGGCACGCCCTTCTGCATGACGCCGCGCGTCCCGATGCCGTGGCGCGGCGCCGCTCGCGTGGCCAGCGCACCGCCCGCGAGAACATCGCCGACCTGTGCGATGCCGACAGCTTTGTCGAATATGGCGCGCTGGCGCTGGCCGCCCAGGCAAGCCGCCGCACCCGCGAAGATCTGATCGCCAACACGCCGGCCGATGGCCTGATTACCGGCATAGGCAACGTCAATGCCGATCTGGTCGGCAAGGAGCGCGCCCGCAGCGCGGTAATGGCCTATGACGCCACGGTGATGGCGGGCACGCAGGGCAAGCGCAACCATATCAAGACAGACCGCATCGTCGAGGTGGCGCTGCGCGACGAACTGCCGCTGGTGCTGTTTGGCGAAGGCGGCGGCGGGCGGCCCGGCGATGTGGACTTTCCGTCGGTGTCGGGCCTGTACCAGCCATCGTTCGCGGCCTTTGCCGAATTGAGCGGCCAGGTGCCGGTGGTGGGCATCGTGTCGGGCCGCTGCTTCGCGGGCAATGCGGCGTTCCTGGGCTGCTGCGATGTCATCATTGCCGACAAGTCGGCCAATATCGGCATGGCTGGGCCAGCCATGATCGAAGGCGGCGGCCTGGGCGTCTTCCGGCCTGAGGATGTGGGGCCCGCGCCGGTGCAGTTTGCCAATGGCGTGATAGACATCCTGGTGGAAAACGAGGCCGAAGCCACGCAGGCGGCCAAGCACTACCTGTCGATGTTCCAGGGGCGCGTCGCGCACTGGAGCGCGCCCGATCCGGCGGCGCTGCGCCACGTGGTGCCGGAGAACCGCCTGCGGGTCTACGACACGCGCAAGGCCATCGAGGGCATTGCCGATGTGGGCAGCGTGCTGATGCTGCGCGGCGGCTTTGGCGCGGGCATCCATACGGCGCTGGCGCGCGTGGAAGGCCAGCCGGTGGGCATCATGGCCAACAACCCGTACCACCTGGGCGGGGCCATCGACGCCGATGCGGCCGACAAGGCGTCGCGCTTCATGCAGCTGTGCGACGCGCATGGCCTGCCGATCGTCTCGCTGATCGACACCCCGGGGTTCATGGTGGGCCCCGATGTCGAGGCCCGTGCGCAGGTACGCCACGTATCGCGCATGTTCCTGACGGCGGCCAAGCTGCGCGTGGCGCTGCTGGCCGTGACGCTGCGCAAGGGCTATGGCCTGGGCGCGATGGCCATGGCGGGCGGCGGCTTTCGCTCGGCGAACTTCACGATCTCTTGGCCGACCGGCGAGTTCGGGCCGATGGGGCTGGAGGGCGCGGTACGGCTGGGCTTCAAGAAGGAACTGGAAGCGGTGCCCGATGGCCCGGAGCGCAAGGCGTTGTTCGACCGGCTGGTGGCGCAATCGTACGAGCGCGGCCACGCGATCAACACGGCGGCGGCGGTGGAAATCGACGCGGTGGTCGATCCGGCCGACACGCGCAAATGGATCGCCCAGGGCATTGCGTCGGCGGAACTGCGCGGCCGCCGCGCGCGCCGCGGCTTCGTGGACGCCTGGTGAGCGCCCCCGTGGACGTTCGGAACCCAAAAATCAGGAGACATTCATGACCAGGAATGGTCCAGATCCGGCGCAACTGGCGCTGGGGGGATTGCGCGTGCTGGAAATCGGTACCGGGCCGGCGCTGGCCTACGCGGGCAAGCTGTTTGCCGATTTTGGCGCCGAGGTCATCAAGGTGGAAGAGGCGGCCGGCGATGCCTGGCGGCGCATGCCGCCGTTGATCGACCCCCCCGGCGGCGGGCAGCCCGAGAGCGCACTGTTTGCGTGGCTCAATACGAACAAGCGCAGTGTCGTCGCCACGGGCGGCGCCGAGGACGACGCCTGGCTGGCGCAGTTGGCCCGCACGTGCGATGTCGTGCTCGATGCGCGGGCGCTTGATGCAGGCATCGCCGTGCTTGAGCGGCCGGTGTGGCGGGCGCCGGGCGACGCCCACGGCCATGTGCCCATCGACATCGCGCTGACGTGGTTCGGCGAAAGCGGCCCATACAGCCGGTTCGCGGGGACCGAGGCGGTCTGCCGGGGGCTGGCGGGAGCCGTACATGGCAGCGGGCCGGTGGAAGGCCCACCGCATATGCCGCACGACGTGCAGACGGGCATCGTGGTGGGCCTGAGCGCATTTTCGGCGGCAGTCGGGGCGCTGCTCGGCACCGGCCAGGGTAGCCGGCGTTATGTGCTGAGCCTGCACGAGTGCATCTTCAGCGTGGTGGAGATGGAAGCGGGGATGGTGCAGGACAAGCGCCACCCGCTGCGCCGCATGGGCGTGAACCGCTTCTGCGGCACGCATCCGGGTGGCATCTACGAGACCGCCGATGGGTGGATCGGCATCTTCACGCATACCTTGCCGCAGTGGAAGGCGCTGTGCGAGGCGATCGGGCGTCCCGAACTTGGCAGCGATCCGCGCTTTGCCAGCGGGCCAGAGCGCATGCTGGTGGCCGACGAGATCGACGCATTCCTGAAGCCGGCGCTGCGCGGGCGGACGGCCGAAGAATGGTTCGCGCTGCTGGGCGACAAGAAACACCCGGCCGTGGTGGTGCCCAGCATGGCGACGCTGCTGGGGCAGGCCGTGCATCGCGAGCGTGGCGCGTTCGTCCCGGTGGAACTGGAAGGCGTGACGTTCGAGGGCCCCGTGGTGCCGCTGCGGCTCGACGATGCCGGGCCGCTGCCCGGCGGCAAGGCGCCGGTGCTGAGCGCGGATACCGCGCGCTATCGGCATGCGGGTCTCGATCATCATCCGCGGCAGGCTCTGGCCGCAGCGCCCGCCGGGCGCTTGCCGCTGGAGGGCATCCGCGTCATCGACCTGACCATGGGCTGGGCGGGGCCGCTGGCCACGCGGACGCTGGCCGATCTGGGCGCGGAGGTCATCAAGGTGGAAAGCACGGGCTATCCGGACTGGTGGCGCGGCGCGAATTTCACCGACGAGTTCTACCGGGACAGGCTGTACGAGAAGAACTCGAACTTCAACATGATGAACCGCAACAAGCTCGGCATCACGCTGGACCTGACGCAGCCCGAAGGCAAGGCGCTGTTGCTGGATCTGGTGGCGCACGCCGACGCGGTGATCGAAAACTACTCGGCCGAGGTGCTGCCCAAGCTCGGCCTGACCTACGACACGCTGCGCGCCCGCAATGACCGGCTGGTGATGGTGTCGATGCCGGCCTTCGGTCTGGGCAACGCGTGGAGCAACACGCGCGCCTATGGTGGCACGCTGGAACAGGCCAGCGGCCTGCCGTGCTACACGGGCCACCCCGAGGGTCCGCCGGCCATGACGTCGTACGCCTACGGCGATCCGATTGGCGGGCTGAACGCCGGCGCGGCGCTGCTGGTGGCGCTGTTCGCCCAGCGGGCCACGGGCAAGGGGCGGCATCTGAACCTGTCCCAGGTGGAGGCCATGCTGGCGCTGACCGCGCCGTACATGATCGAGCAGTCGGTATCGGGCCGCGTGGCACCGCGCCAGGGTAATCGCCATCCGATGGCCGCGCCGCACGACTGCTACCGCTGCGCGGGCGACGACGGCTGGATTGTCGTGAGCGTGACCGATGCCCAGTGGCCTGCGCTATGCCAGGTGATCGGCCGCGTTGACCTGGCCGAAGACACGGCGCTGGCCGATGCGGCCGGCCGGCGCGCGCAGCATGACCGCATCGACGCGGCCATTGCCGCCTGGTGTGCGACGCGCGAGCCCGACGACGCCATGCAGCAGCTTCAGCAGGCCGGCGTGGCCGCCGGCGCGGTCAAGCCCATGTGGCAGGTGCTGCAGGACCGCCATCTGCACGCGCGCGGCTTCTGGTGCGAGGTGGAGCGGCCCTACGTCGGGCGCTATGCCGCCAGCACCAGCTGGTTCCGTGGCATCGACGGTCCCGCGCCGATTCGCCGGGTGTCGCCCACGCTGGGGCAGCACACCGACCAGGTGCTGGCCAGCGTGCTGGGGCTCGGCGCCGAACAGCGCGAGGCGCTGGCGCGTCGGGGCATCACCGGACAGACCGCCCGGCCCAAGGGCGCCGGGACATCGGCCTAGCCCGATGTCCTGGGCAGGAAACGCCAGATTCCAAGACCAATACGACAAGGAGACAACATGAACCGACGCGCACTGACCGCCGCCATGGCAATGGGATGCCTGCTGGCCGTGGGGCTGCCCGGCACCGCTGCCGCACAGGGCAGCCAGGCCGGCAACTGGCCGAACAAGCCGATCCGCATGATCGTGCCGTTCCCGGCCGGATCGTTCACCGACACCGTGGCACGCGTGCTGTCGGAACGGCTGACCAGATCGCTGGGGCAGCCGGTGGTGGTGGAGAACAAGGCCGGCGCGAACGGCCTGATCGGCGTGGGCGAGGCGGCGCGCGCGGCGCCCGACGGCTACACGCTGCTGGTGACCAATTCCAGCAGCGTCACCATCAATCCGCATATCTACAAGAAGGCCAGCTACAAGGCCCGCGACCTGGCGCCGGTCACGCTGGTGCTGGAGGCGCCGTTCATCCTGGTGACCAATCCCGAATGGTCGCAGAAGCACGCCGTGGCCACGGTGCCCGACCTGGTCCGCTACGCGTCGCAACATCCGGGAAAGATCAGCTACGGCTCGGCGGGCCCCGGCAACATCGCCCACCTGAGCTTTGCGATGCTGAACAACCGGGCCCGGATCAACACCACCCATGTGCCGTACAAGTCCGCCGCCCAGGCGGAAATGGCGGTGATCAGCGGCGAGCTCGATACGGCTTTCGATACCTGGACCGCGCTGCCGCAGATCAAGGCCGGCAAGCTCAAGCCCATTGCCGTCAGCTCCACGCGGCGCATGACGCAGTTGCCTGACGTGCCGACCGTCGAAGAGGCTGGCCTCAAGCCGTTCAATTCCACGTTCTGGATCGGCCTGCTGGCACCGGCCGGCACCCCGCAGCCGATCGTCCAGAAACTGCACGCGGCCACGCGCGGCGTGCTGGAAGACGAAAAGGCCAAGGCGGCGCTGAGCCAGCAGGGCGATGTGGTGATGGTGGACCCGGAGAACTTCGCCAGGCGGGTCGAGAAAGAAGAAGTGAGCTGGGATGCGGTGATCCAGAAGGAGAACATCACGCTGGATTGATCGACGGAGCGGTGCTGCGCGGCGTGGCTGGGTGCATCCCGGTCACGTCTCGATGTGACGCTTTCGCGGGCCATCGGTACCAATCCCTAGTTGACGTCGTTTTTCATGGGCATAAAATCGGTTTCATAAACATGAAAACGGAGCGCCGACCATCCGGTCCGACGCCGCCATGGCGCCATCATTTGGAGACAGCCCACCCATGACCGCATCGTCCGCCGCCGATCAGGCGGCTCCTTGCTATTTTGTTCGCACCGAAGAGGTTGCCGGCTATCACCCGGCCAACCATGTCGGCACCCTGAACCGTCGCATCATCGGCCGCGAAAATGTGGGCGCCACGCAACTCGAAGTCATCCACGGCACCATCGAGCGGGGCAAGGGCGCGCTGCCGCACGCGCACCCGGGCATCGAGCAGGTCTGCTACGTGCTGGAAGGGCGTGCGCGGGCCGAGGTCAATGGCCAGGCGCGCGAACTGGGGCCGGGAGACTGCTGCTTCTTTCCGGCCGATGCCATGCATGTGTTCACGGTGATCAGTGACGAGCCCGTGAAGCTGCTGGTGATCTATGCGCCACCTTACGAGGAATCACCGGATCGCGTGATTCGTCCGGCCTGAATATCGCAGTCGGCTGGACCATCAAAGGCCTTGCAGCCGCCCAACACCCTGGAGGAGATCACCATGCCGAATTTCCGCGTGCGGCGCACGCTTGTCGCCGCCATGCTGGCGCTACCCGCGACGGCGCTGCCGCTGGCCGCGCAGGCAGCCGACACTTATCCAAGCCGGCCGATCCGGCTGGTCGTGCCATTTGCCGCGGGCAGCGGTACTGACGCCGTGGCGCGCATCACGGCCAAGGAACTGGGCGACGCGCTGGGCCAGAACGTGGTGGTCGACAACCGGCCCGGCGCCAACGGCGCGATTGCGGCCGAACTGGTGGCGCAGGCCGCCCCCGACGGCTACACGCTGTTCATGACGACGAACACCACGCATTCGGCCAACCCGTCGTTGATGAAGAAGCTGCCCTACGACCCGATCAAGGATTTCACGCCGGTGGCACGCATGGGCAATCTGCCGTTCATGCTGGTCATCAATCCGAAGCTGCCGGTGAAGACCGTGGGCGACCTGATTGCCTACGCCAAGGCCCATCCGGGCATGTCATACGCCAGCGGCAACAGCACCGGCATCGTGTCCGGGGCCACGCTGGGCCGCATGGCCAACATCGACCTGTTGCACGTGCCCTACAAGAGCACGCCGCCGGCCATGACCGACGTCATTGCTGGCCAGGTGCCGATGATGTTCGTCGATGTGGCGGCCGGCATCGCCAACGTCAAGGCCGGCAAGATGCGCGCGCTGGCCGTGACCACCGCGCAGCGCAGCCGCCTGCTGCCCGACCTGCCGCCGATTGCCGACACGCCGGAGCTGAAGGGTTTCGACATCACGTCCTGGAACGGCGTATTCGCGCCGGCAAGGACGCCGCAGCCGGTTGTCGAGCGGTTGAACCGCGAATTGTCGAAGATCGCCGCCAGCAAGGAGGTGGCACCGAAGTTCGAGGCGCTGGGCTTCGAGGCGTTCGGCCAGACCCCGCAGCAGTTCACGGCCTTTGTCGGCAGCGAACTGGTGAAGTGGAACAGGCTTGTCAAGGACGCGGGCATCCAGCCGGAATAAGGAGCACCGGATGAATTTCGAAAGGACACCCGAGCAGAACGCCATCGTCGATGCCGTGACGCAGTTGTGCAGCGACTTCGGCCCGGAGTACTGGGCCGAACTGGACCGCGAACACCGGTTCCCCGAAGCGTTCCACCAGGCCATGGCCGGGGCGGGCTGGCTGGGCATCGCCATGCCCGAGCGATTCGGCGGTGCGGGGCTGGGCATCACCGAGGCGGCACTGATCATGCAGACGGTGTCGGCGTCGGGGGCGGGATTCTCCGGCGCGTCGGCCATCCACATGAATGTGTTCGGCCTGAACCCGGTGGTGGTATTCGGCAACGAGGCCCAGCAGGCGGCCGCGTTGCCGCCGCTGATCGAAGGCCGCGACAAGGCCTGCTTTGCGGTGACCGAGCCCGATGCGGGGCTGGACACCACGCACCTGAAGACGCAGGCCGTGCGTACCGCCGACGGCAGCGCCTACCGCGTGGATGGCCGCAAGATCTGGATTTCCACGGCGCAGGTGGCCACGCGCATGCTGCTGCTGGCGCGCACCACGCCGCTGGACGCCGTGAGCAAGCCCACGCAAGGCCTGAGCCTGTTCTATACGACGCTGGACCGCAACCACATCGAAGTGCGCGAGATCGACAAGATGGGGCGCGGCGCGGTCGATTCGAACATGCTGTTCATCGACGGTCTGATGGTGCCGGCCGAAGACCGCATCGGCGAGGAGGGCAGGGGCTTCGAGTACATCCTGCACGGGCTGAATCCCGAACGCATCCTGATCGCGGCCGAGGCCGTGGGGCTCGGCCGTGCCGCGCTGGAAGCCGCCACGCGTTATGCCCGGGAGCGCACCGTGTTCGGCCGGCCGATCGGCCAGAACCAGGGCATCCAGCATCCGCTGGCGCAAGCCTGGATGGCGCTGGAGGCGGCTGACATGATGGTGTGGAAGGCGGCCTGGCTCTACGATCAGGGCAAGCCGTGCGGTGCAGAAGCCAACGCGGCCAAGTATCTGGCGGCGGAAGCGGCGCACCAGGCGTGCCAGACGGCCGTGCTGACGCTGGGCGGGATGGGCTATGCGCGGGAGTACCACGTGGAACGCTACCTGCGGGAGTCCTATATCCCGCGCATCGCGCCGGTCAGCGCCCAGCTGATCATGTGCCATATCGCGGAGCGCGTGCTGGGGCTGCCGAAGTCGTACTGAAGCCGAAAAAGGAAAAGGAAAAAGGAAAAGGCCCCGGACCTGTGAAGATCCGGGGCCATTTTCAGTGCAGGTTTCCCGCTGCCGCGCCATGACGATCCGTGAGGATCTGACACCGTTGAGTGCCACGCTGCCTTTCAGCGATGAAAACGTCCAATCATCGTTGAAAAGCACCTAGGCCGATGCTCATGGCGCGGCGCGCGGCGGCATGTTCTTCCCATCTAAGAGCCCATGCCGCGCAAATCTGGATGACCCTGCCCGCCATCCAGACCGCGGAAATCGTCAATCACTTGCCAAGCTCGTGGCCAATCACGCCACCCACCACGGCGCCACCGACCGTTCCGGCCGTGCTGCCGTGCGTGGCCTCATGGCCCACCACACCGCCTGCCACCGCGCCGGTTGCCGTGCAGCCCGACAGGGCCCAGCAGCACGCGCCGAAGGCGATCACGCCTGTGATTCGCTTCCACATGATGTTCCCCTACGTTGGCGCCACGCGGTTCCTGCTGTTGTGGCGCGGCGGCGTCTGTCGTTCATCACGCCTCAAGGATAGGTCCGGGCCGCCGTCGAGCCTTTCCGGCGGGCGCTGATTGCACTGTAGGAATTTGTCGGACGGTCGCAACAGGGGGCCTGCAAGGCGTGTCAACCGTGCAAACGTACGAAACCATGGGGTGCGTGTAGCGGCCGCAAGCGGGCTGATGCACAATCCCCCGCTTCAGTCTGGGCTGAAACGACCGATAACCGTTGGCGGTGCCGGAAATTTCACGCCGGGCACGCCTGACCCTTCAGAATGGCGGCCTGCCGCAAGCCACTGCCCCGTCACCCGCTGCCATGATGTCGCCCCGTTTCGACGCCTCCCTCGTCCTGATTTCCGTGCTGGTTGCCGTGCTGGCGTCGTATACGGCGCTCGACATGGCGGGCCGCATTTCCACCGCCGCCCGTGGCCGTTACGCGCGGATGTGGCTGGCCGGCGGTGCCGTGGCCATGGGGCTGGGCATCTGGTCGATGCATTTCATCGGCATGCTTGCCTTCAGCCTGCCGATTCCGCTCGGGTACGACGTGTCCATCACCGGGGCGTCCTTGCTGATTGCCGTGCTGGCGTCGGCATTCGCGCTGCGCCTGGTCAGCCAGGAGTACCTGCCGCGCAGGCGCCTGGCGCTGGGGGCGCTGGCGCTGGGCGCGGCTGTCTCCAGCATGCACTACACGGGCATGGCGGCCCTGCGCATGCAGCCCGGTATCGATTACGACCCCTGGCTGTTCCTGCTGTCGATCGGGATTGCCGTGGCGGCTTCGGGCGCGGCCCTGTGGATTGCCTTCCGCCTGCGGCGCAGCATGCCGCGCGTGCATCAATTGCGGTTCGGCGCCGCGCTGGTCATGGGCGGGGCGATCGCCGCCATGCACTACACGGGCATGGCGGCGGCGCGGTTTCCGCTGGGCAGCATCTGCGGCGCGGCGGGCTCGGGCGTGGACAGCGGGGCGCTGGCCCTGCCGATCCTGGTCGTCACCGTATGCGTGCTGGCCGTGGCGCTGATTACCTCGGTGCTCGACATGCGCCTGGAAATGCGGACGGCCGTGCTGGCGGACGCGCTAGGCGTGGCCAACAAGGAGCTTGAATTCCTGGCCCTGCACGACAAGCTGACGCACCTGCCCAACCGCGTGCTGCTGGAAGACCGTTTTCAGCAGGCCATCCAGGCAGCCACCCGGCAGCCCGGCACATTTGCGGTGCTGTTCGTGGACCTGGACGGATTCAAGGGCGTCAACGACACCTACGGCCATCAGATGGGCGACAGCCTGCTGGTGGAGATTGCCGGGCGCCTGCGCGCGTCCGCCCGTTCCGAGGACACCATCTCGCGCGTGGGCGGCGACGAATTCGTCGTGCTGGCCAGGGTCGACGAACCGGCCGACGCCGGTGTGATGGCCGAGCAGCTGATCGAGGCGCTGCGCGAGCCGGCGCACGTGGCCGGCCATGCGCTGCATGTGTCGGGCAGCATCGGCATCGCGCTCTATCCGGCCGACGGCGCCGACCAGGACACGCTGATGACCAACGCCGATGCCGCGATGTACCACGCCAAGGCGTCGGGCCGCAACGCGTACTGCTTCTTCGAACGGTCGATGAACCACCAGGCGCGCGTCCAGCAGTCGCTGATCCAGGACCTGCGCGGCGTGGTGCGCACGGGCCAGCTCGAACTGCACTACCAGCCCAAGTTCGCGGCAACGGACAGCCGCCTGGTGGGGGCCGAGGCGCTATTGCGCTGGCAGCACCCGGTACACGGCCTGCTGATGCCCGACCAGTTCATCGGGCTGGCCGAAAAAACCGGCGCCATCGTGCCGATCGGCAAATGGGTGCTGAACGAGGCCTGCCGCCAGCTGGCCGCCTGGCGTGCCCACGGTCATGTGGACTGGTCGATGGCGGTGAACCTGTCGGCGTTGCAGTTCTGTCACGCGGGGATGATCGAGACCGTGTCCGATGCGCTGAAGCGCCACGGCATCCCGGCCGCAAGCCTGACGCTGGAAATCACCGAAAGCACGGCCATGCGTGATGTGGAAGAAACGCTCGCGATCATGACGCAGCTCGACGACATGGGCGTGCGCATTGCCATCGACGACTTCGGTACCGGCTATTCGAGCCTGCTGCACCTGAAGCGCATTCCGGCCAGCGAACTGAAGATCGATCGCGGCTTTGTGCGCGACCTGGCGGAGGATTCGGAAGATGCGGCCATCGTGTCGGCCATCGTTGCGCTGGGCCGTACGCTGAACCTGCAGGTGGTGGCGGAAGGGGTGGAGACCGCCGCGCAGCAGTCGTTCCTGGCGGGGCTGGGGTGCGATGCGCTGCAGGGTTACCTGTTGGGCCGGCCGGTGCCCGCCGCGCAATTCATGAGCCAGGCGGCGACGCGGTAAGCGCCGCCGCCTGGCGGTTCGGGCCGTATCAGCCCGGATCTGGCCCGAGCGGGCCATGGCGTGGATCAGGCACCGTCCGTGTACGGGCTGCGTGCGTCGCGCACATCATGGGCGCCATCGACGAACGGGTTGCGCGCATCGCGCACGTCGCGGGCGCCATCGGTGTACACGTCGCGGGCACCCACGCGTTCGACGATGCCATCACGGTTGGTGACACGTGCGCCGTCGGTGTAAGGGTCTGCGCTGCGCGGCGCGGCGTTGACCATGGTGGCGGCACCGGCCAGCGTAGTGGCGAGGGCGGTATAGAGCAGGGCTTTCTTGAGCATGTGGATTCCTTGGATTCGAGGATGGAGGCAGTTCGGTGTGTCGGTGGTTTGTACCGGTCGTCATGCGACCTTGGCTTGCAGTCTATAAGCCGGGTAGCCACGCCAACATGACCAACGCATGACAGATTCGTCATTCGTTCGCGCGCCGCGCGGCGCCATGGGCACTGTCGAACCCTGCGCGGCGAATGCAACATTCCGGCGGTAATCGGCGGATTCCGCGGGAGCCGCGCCAACAAGCTGTAGAATCCGTGCTGGTCCGCCGGATTTCCTGCCCGGACCGCTCCCCCCTTCGAATTCTCCAGCCCGCCCGCAAGGTGGCGGGCGCGCACGATAAGTCATGTCCGAGTCTGATGCAGCCAAACAAGCCGCGGTGGCATGGATCCGCGAGCAGATGGATCACCATGGCCTGACGTTCGACCATCTCGTCGAAGCAGGCTGCTTTACCGATGCCGACACCGATGATGGCGCCGATGTGGCGCCATCCGCCCCCGACGCCCAGCCGCCGGTGGCGGGCGCCGCCGCGCCGCGCGCGATGTATCGCAACGCGATGGGTCAGACCTGGGACGGCGTCGGCGAGTATCCGGACTGGCTGCAGCGCGCCGTCAACGCCGGACAATCGATCGACTTCTACCGCGTCGACTGAGGCGCGCACGTCCGATATTGGCTGCCGGTTACTGCACGACGGCCAGCGAGGTCACCGTCAGCAGCCCGTCGACACGGTCGACGGTGAACCGCACCTTGTCGCCCGCCTGCACCCGCGTGAGCATCGCCGGGTCCTTCACCCGAAAAATCATCGTCATCGCACCCATGTCGAGGTTGCCGATCGGCCCGTGACGTATCGTCAGCTTGCCGGCCTCGGCATCGACCTTGCGGATTTCGCCGTCCACTTCGGGTAACGGCGCCTGCGCCGTGGCGGCTGCCACCGGCGCGTCGGGCGCGTCGGGCGCACCGGCCGTCAACGCCATCGCAGCGGGGGATGCCCCGGCCAACAGGGCCAGCAGCATTGCGGTTGCCATCGTGTTTTTCATTGCTGTCCTTCGGTCGATGCGGTAGAGCGTCTATCGCGTACGGCGCGGCGCCTGCGCCACGGGTTCGGTGTATTCAAATGCCACGGTGCCCCTGGGATGCCGATACCAGCCTGGATCGCGGTAGTCATTGGCTGCCATGCCCGCACGCACCTTGAGCGTGGTGAACATGCCGCCCATCTCGATGGGGCCAAACGGGCCCTGGCCGCTCATCATCGGCAGCGTGTTCTCCGGCAGCGGCATCTCCATGCTGCCCATGTCGGCCATGCCCGCCTGCCCCATCGGCATGTAGTCGGGCACCAGCGCATTCATGCGGCTGGCCAGGTCCTTCTGCTTTACGCCGATCATCGTGGGCAGGTTGTGGCCCATCGCGTTCATCGTGTGGTGCGACTTGTGGCAGTGGAACGCCCAGTCGCCCGGGTTGTCGGCCACGAACTCGATGACGCGCATCTGGCCCACCGCGACATCGGTGGTCACTTCCGGCCAGCGCGCCGACGGCGGGACCCATCCGCCGTCGGTGCCCGTTACCTCGAAGCGGTGGCCGTGCAGGTGGATCGGGTGGTTGGTCATGGTCAGGTTGCCCATGCGGATGCGCACGCGGTCGCCCAGACGCACGGGCAGCACGTCGATGCCGGGAAACACCCGGCTGTTCCACGTCCACATGTTGAAATCGGACATCTCGGCCACGCGCGGCGTGTACGAGCCGGGGTCGATGTCGTAGGCGGCGATCAGGAACACGAAATCGCGGTCCACGCGCTGGGCGGCGGCGTCGCGCGGGTGCACGACGATAAAGCCCATCATGCCCATGGCCATCTGCACCATCTCGTCGGAATGCGGGTGGTACATGAAGGTGCCCGCATGGCGCATCTCGAACTCGTAGACGAACGTCTTGCCGGGCGGGATATGCGGCTGCGACAACCCGCCCACGCCGTCCATGCCCGCCGGCAGCAGCACGCCGTGCCAGTGCACGGTGGTGTGTTCCGGCAGCTTGTTGGTGACGAAGATGCGAACACGGTCGCCTTCCACGCATTCGATCGTCGGTCCTGGACTCTGGCCGTTGTAGCCCCACAGGTGGGCGGTCATGCCGGGCGCCATCTCGCGTTCGACTGGTTCGGCCACCAGATGGAATTCCTTCCAGCCGTTGCGCATGCGCCAGGGCAGCGTCCAGCCGTTGAGCGTGACCACGGGCTGATAGGGCCGGCCGCTGGCGGGCGCAAGCGGCGGCTGGGTGGTGGCGCTGTGCTGCAGCGGGGCCTCGGGCAGGGCGGCGGCGCCGGCGCGCGACACCATTGCCGTGCCGAGCATGGCCGCCGCCGATTGTCCCAGGAAATTGCGTCGGGAAACCATTGTCATTGTCCTTGTGGGGTCGTGGCGGCAGGGGTGGCCGCTTTGGGGGCCGCTGTGGGGGCCGATGTGGGGGCCACTGGGGGCGCGGCTGCGGCGTCGGGTAGGCGGCCGCCCAGCGCGCCGCGCAGGTCGGCGTCGGCCAGCCAGAAGTCGCGCTGCGCATCGAGATAGCCGTTCACGGCGTTGACCTGCTCGCGCGCGTCGGTCAGCAGTTCGAACACGCTGACCAGCATGCCGTTGTAGCGCAGCAGGCTTTCATCGACGATGCGCTTGCGCAGCGGCACCACTTCGTCGCGATAGTGCAGGGCGATGTCGTAGCGCGCCTGGTAGCCAGCGTAGGTCTCGCGCACCATCGACCGGGCGTTGATCGCCTGTTCGGCCAGCCGCGCCGCCGCCTGCATGTAGACGGCTTCGGCGCGGGCCACCCGGGCCCCGCCCCAGTCGAACAGCGGCACCTCGATGTCGATGCCGTAGCCCGTTTCGCGCGGCCGGCTGGTCTCCGAATTATGGAGATAGCTGACGTCCAGCACGCTGATGAAGCGCGTGGCGCGGGTCAGGCCGAGCGAGCGCGACAAACTGTCCAGTTGCAGACGACCGGCCTGCAGGTCAAGACGCTGCGAAATCGCATAGCCTTCCAGGTCCTGCATGGCCGGACGCGCCCTGGGCAGGTCGGGCAGGCGGTCCGGCAGCGTATAGGCGATGTCGGCACCCCACAGCCCCAGTTCGCGCGTCAGCTGTTCGCGTGCCGACAGCGCCCGTTCGCGGGCGCGCGCCAGCTGCGCTGCGGCATCGGCGTAGAAGGCTTGCTCGCGGGCATGGTCGAGGGCGCTGACGTTGCCGGCGCGGGCCAGATCGCGCGCGAACAGCGCGCCGGTTTCGGCGGCCCGGCGTACCTGATCGGCATAGCGGGCGGCCTGCTCGGCGGCAACGGCCTGTACCCAGGCACGACGGGTGGCTTCGGCGCGGCGCAGTGTGGCATCGGCCACGGCCAGGCGCGTCTGCGCAAAGCGGCCTTCCTCGATGCGGGCGGCAAAGGGCAGCGCCAGCAGGTTCATGAGGCCGATGGTGACAGCCCGGTCGATCTTGAGTTCGTCGCCCGACGTCTTGCGGCTGAACGAGAAACCGGGGTTCGGCAGGCGCGTGGCCTGCACGTAATCGGCCTCGGCAATGCCCAGGTCGGCGTACTGGGCCTGCAGCCCGGCGTTGTTGAGCAGTGCGACCTGGATGGCGGCATCGGCATCTAGCGGTTTCGCCAGAAGCTCGCGCGTGCGGTCGCGCAATGCACTGCTGTCGGCATCGCTGCGCGCCCAGACGGCGTCCTTGGCCAGCCTGTCGCGCGCGGTGTCGGCGACCGGGCCGAAGCCGCCGTCGGGCGCAAAACCCGCACACCCGGTGAGCACGATCGCGGCGGTCAGCGGCACTGCAGCGCGACGAAAAATTGCATTCATCATGGCTGGGCTCCGTCAGTGCGCGTGATGGCCGGCATGGCCACTACGGTCGGCCTGGCCTGCCGCCGGTGCGGATGCCGGCGCGGCAGTGGTGCCCTGCGGCATGTGGTGGCCGGCATGCGGGTCGGCCGCCGGCGTGGCGCCTGGTGTGACATCGGCATTCGACTGGCGCCAGGACGAGACCTTGGGGCTCTGGTAGGGGACGTAACCGGCCATCGGCGCGATGTCGGGCAAGGCCGGCACGGGTGCGGCAGCGTTCAGGGGATCGGGCAGATCGGGCGGGTGGGCCGGATGGACGGCAGGCGCCGACGCCTGGGCCACGGCAAGGACCGGGGCAAGCGTCAGCAGCCAGGCCACGGCGACGGTACGCACGGCGGGCATGACAACCTCTTGAATCTTGATCGGCCGCACGCGGCGGTTCAGGCCGTGCGGCAGGCAAATACAGGGGTGGATTGGCGCGGACGAGTCAGTCGGCCGCGCCCTCGGCGCCGGTCAGGCGCGGGGACGAGCGTGCGAAGGACGCACCTCGGGTGTCAGCAGCGACGGGCAGGCGGCCGGTCGGCAGGCAGCGGAAGCTGGCTGGCAAAGCTGGCCGGCGTGGCCAGCGGCAGGGCATGGCGGCGGTGTTGCAACGCCACGAGGGGGATTTCCGGCAGCAACATGGCGCTGGCTGCGCAGGCACCGCACGCGCTGCAGTGTCCTGCGGCATGGTGCGCATGGTTGGTCGGCTGGTCAGGCGTGGCACCGGCAGGCGGCGCGTCGTGCCACACTGGCATATCGGCGTCGTCGCTCATGCCGGCCTGGTGGCAGTGCGCGTGGTCCGTCTGGCCCATCTGGCCCGACTGGTCCATCACCAGCACCGCCTCGGATTCAGCCTCCGCCTTGATAGCGGCATGGCGTTCCGGCATCGACAGGCCCGCGGCTTGCGTGACGCTGCAGATCATCATGACTGCTGCCGCGGCGCCCTGGATGGGCAACGCGAACATGGCAAGACACAACAGGAAGCTGGCGATCAGACGTTTCATCAGAATTTGACTAGACCTGCCCGGTCAGGGACGCGGCAGGCTGCCACAATCGGGGCAGCGGGCATTGTACTGTGTTTGAAGGCAGGATTTCGCCGATTGACGATGACATTCCTGCAATGTTCCACAAAATGCGTCTAACCTCGGATAGTGTCTAGGTTCTGCAATAAACCGAACAGGCGGCACCGGCGACGAGCCGGCGCCCGGAAGTGAATCCCCATGCGTATCCTGATTGTCGAAGACGAACCAAAGGCCGGCGATTACCTGCTCAAGGGCCTGACGGAGTCCGGCTTCGTGGCCGACCTGGCGCGCGACGGCGTGGACGGCCTGTCCCATGCCCGCGAGCAGCACTACGATTTGATCGTCCTGGACGTGATGCTGCCCGGCATCGACGGCTGGCAGGTTCTGCGCGAACTGCGGCGCGACAAGGACACGCCGGTGCTGTGCCTGACCGCGCGCGACGAACTCTCGGATCGTCTCAAGGGTCTGGAACTGGGCGCCGACGACTATATGGTCAAGCCGTTCGCGTTCGCCGAACTGGTGGCGCGCATCCGCACCATCCTGCGCCGGGGGCCGCTGCGCGAGAGCGAATTCATGGAAGTGGCAGACCTGCAGATCGACACGATCCGGCGCCGCGTCACGCGTGCCGGCCAGAAGATCGACCTGACGTCGAAGGAATTCGCGCTGCTGCAACTGCTGGCGCGGCGTCGTGGCGAGGTGCTGTCGCGCTCGCTGATCGCCTCGCAGGTGTGGGACATGAACTTCGACAGCAACACCAATGTGGTGGATGTGTCGATTCGGCGGCTGCGCGCCAAGGTGGACGACCCTTTCCCGAAGAAGCTGATCCATACGCGCCGTGGCATGGGCTACGTGCTCGATGAGTCGGAAGAAGCGTGAGCGTCGCAGCATGAGGCGCCTCGTGCGCATGCGGCGCGCGCTGAAGGCGTGGATGCCGGCGTCGCTGACCACCCGGCTCGCGCTGGCCTATGGCCTGACCACGGCCGCGATCCTGGTCGGGGTAGCTACCTATCTGTCCAGTGCCCTCGGCAGCCAGTTGCAGTCGCGCGACGAATCCGAACTCGTCGGCGAAGTGCTGCTGGTACGCCATCTGCTGCGCGAAGTGGCCGACGAAACCGAAATCCGCACCGATACGCATCGTTTTGCAGATATTGCGATGGGGCACGAGGGGCTGATCCTGGTCGTGCGCAACGCGTCGGGCGATCCCCTGATCTCGCTGAATCCCCATAACGAAACCCTGCCGCCGTTGCGTGTGCTGCCGCTGTCCACGGCCCCGGACAAGTCGCAGCTGCAGACCTGGCATCCGCGCAATGGTGTGCCGTCGCGCGGCATGGCCGCGCTGGGTCAGATTGGCGACACGGGGCGCACCGTCGAAATTATCGTGCTCAGCGACGCTGGCTACCGCGTGGCGCTGATGCGCGAGTATCGGGGCGAACTGCTGGGTGCGGTGCTGTGCGGGGCCATCGTGGCGGCGGCGCTGGGTTTCGTGCTGGCCCGGCGCGGGCTGCGCATGTTGCGGCGCATGGCCAGCGATGCGGCGGCGGTGACCACCAGCCGCCTGGCGACGCGGCTCGATGTCGGCGGCGCGCCTGAAGAACTGCGTGAGCTGGCTGGCGCGCTGAACGGCATGCTGGCCCGGCTGCAGGACAGCTTCACGCGCCTGTCGCAATTTTCGGCCGATCTGGCACACGATTTCCGCACGCCCATCAGCAATCTGGTGGGGCAGACGCAGGTGACGCTGGCCCAGCGCCGTACGCCGGCCGAATATGAGGCGGTGCTCGAATCGAACCTGGAAGAGTACGAGCGCCTGTCGCGCATGATCGAGAACATGCTGTTTCTGGCGCGCGCGGACAACGCACAGGTGGCGCTGGGCGCCCGCCCGCTCGATGCACGGGCCGAACTCGACAAGGTGGCGGAGTATTTCGAGGCCGTGGCGGCCGACCGGAACCTGACGGTGATGGTCTCGGGCCACGCCACGGTCGTGGCGGACCAGACCTTGCTGCGCCGCGCCATCATCAACCTGCTGGACAACGCGCTGCGTCATGCGCCGGTGGGCAGTGCGGTGCGCATGGCGGTGGCCCGCAATGGCACCGATGTGACCGCGATCACAGTCACCAACGGCGGCCCGGCGATCCAGGCCGATGCCTTGCCGCACCTGTTCGGGCGCTTCTACCGTGCCGATCCGTCGCGCCGGAATTCGTCGGGCTCCACGGGGCTCGGTCTGGCGATTGTCGACACGATCATGCGGCTGCACGGTGGCAGCGTGTCGGTGACCAGTGTCGACGAACAGACCCGCTTCGAACTCGAGTTTCCTGACAATTCTGTCAGTAGGGCAGGCGCATAATGGCGCCGCGCGGACTATCCGTCCGCGGACCCTACAGGAGACCGACATGCAGGTGCAACCGTATCTAGACTTTGGCGGACGCTTTGACGAGGCCATGGCCTTCTATGGCCAGGTAATGGGCGCAAAGGTGACATTCCTGATGCGCTACAAGGACACTCCGCCGGGCGGTGGCGAGCCGCCGTCGGCGGCATGGGCCGAGAAGGTCATGCACGCCAACGTCCAGATCGGCGATAGCCAGATCATGGCGTCGGACGGCCGGGAAGGACAGACCCCGGCGTTTTCGGGCTTCATGCTATCGGTAGGCTACGTCCCGAACGCCGAAGGCAAGCGCATTTTCGACGCGCTGTCCGAAGGCGGACAGGTCATCATGCCGTACCAGAAGACCTTCTGGGCCGAAGGCTTCGGCATGGTGGTCGACAAGTTCAAGATGACCTGGATGGTGAACTGCGAGCATTGAGGTTTGGCCGGCCCCTCCCGTAAGCAGGAGGGGCCGCCCGCGTCAGTGCAGGACGGAGCCGGCCGGTTCGACCGCCGTTTCCGTCCGGCGCCCATGCGCCCACCTGTACAGCACCGGCAGTACAAGCAGCGTCAGCGCCGTCGATGACAATATCCCGCCAATGACCACGGTCGCCAGCGGCCGTTGCACCTCGGCGCCAGTACCGGTGGCAATGGCCATCGGCACGAATCCCAGCGAGGCCACGAGCGCCGTCATCAGCACCGGCCGCAGGCGCGTCAGCGCCCCGTGGAACACCGCGTCATCGAGCGACTCGCCCTGCTCGCGCAGGCCGCGGATGAACGACAGCATCACCAGCCCGTTGAGCACGGCCACCCCGGACAGCGCGATAAAGCCCACCGCAGCCGAAATGGACAGCGGAATCCCGCGCAGCCACAGTGCCAGCACGCCGCCGGTCAGGGCAAACGGAATGCCGGTGAACACCAGCAGGCCGTCGCGCGCATTGCCGAACATCACGAACAGCAGCACGAAGACCAGCAGCAGCGCCAGCGGCACCACGATCCGCAACCGCTCGGTGGCGGACTGCAGTTGCTCGAACGTGCCGCCCCAGGCAACCCAGTAGCCCGCCGGAATCTGCACGCGCGATTCGATGGCCGACATGGCCTCGGGGACGAAGCCGCCCACATCGCGGCCGCGCACGTTGGCGCTGATCACGATGCGGCGCTTGCCGTTTTCGCGCGATACCTGGTTGGGGCCCGGCGATACGTCGAGCGTAGCAATTTCGCCAAGCGGGATATAGCTCGTGCCGCCATTGGCGCTTCGGGGCAGCGGAATCGGGAGGCGCCGCAGGGCGTCCACCTCGGCGCGGATGCCCTCGGGCAGCCGCACGCCGATATTGAAGCGGCGGTCGCCCTGGTAGAACACCCCCGCGTCGCGCCCGCCGATGGCGATGGCCACGGTGTCCTGCACGTCGATCATGTTCAGCCCGTAGCGCGCGGCGCGGGCGCGGTCCACATCGACGGTCAGCACGGGCAGGCCAGTGGTCTGCTCGACCTTGACTTCCGTGGCGCCGGGCACCGACTGGAGCACCTGGGCGATCTTCTGCGCCGTGGCGTCCAGCACCGCGTTGTCGTCGCCAAACAGCTTGACCGCCACATCGCTGCGCACGCCGGAAATCAGCTCGTTGAAGCGGAGCTGGATCGGCTGTGAAAACTCGTAGCGATTGCCCGGAATGGTCTCCAGCTCGGCCTCCATCGCCGCGCGCAGCGCGTCACGCGAGCGGCCCGGGTCCGGCCACTGGTCGTGCGGCTTCAGCATGATGTAGGCATCCGACGCATTGGGCGGCATCGGGTCGGAGGCAATCTCGGCCGTGCCGGTGCGCGAGAACACGCGTTCGATTTCAGGAAATTTCTCCTTGAGACGGGCCTCGATCTGCTGCTGCATCGCCACCGACTGCGTCAGGCTGGTGCCCGGAATGCGCAACGCCTGCACCGAGAAGTCGCCTTCGTTCAGGTTCGGGATGAATTCGCTGCCGAGGCGCGTGGCCAGCAGGCCGCTAAGCAGGATGGCCACCACGGCTGCCGTCAGCACCACCGGCGTATTGGCCAGCGCATGCTTGAGGGCGGGCTCGTAGCAGCGCCTGGCCCAGCCCATGATGCGGTTCTCTTTTTCGGCGACACGGTCACCGATGAACAGCGCGACCGCCGCCGGCACGAAGGTCACGGACAGGATCAGCGCGCCCAGCAGCGCCACCACGACTGTCATCGCCATCGGATGGAACATCTTGCCTTCCACGCCGGTCAGCGCAAAGATCGGCACGTAGACGATCATGATGATCAGCTGGCCGAATACCAGCGGGCGCCGGGCCTCGCGGGCCGCGGCAAACACTTCCTCGAAGCGTTCCGCGCGCGTCAGCGGGCGGCCCAGCCGTTCCCGGGCATGGGCCAGGCGTCGCACGCAGTTCTCGACGATCACCACCGCGCCGTCGACGATGATGCCGAAATCCAGCGCCCCCAGGCTCATCAGGTTCGCGCTGATCCGGTATGTGACCATGCCCGTGAACGTGAACAGCATCGACAGCGGAATCACCATCGCCGTGATCAGCGCCGCGCGCAGGTTGCCCAGGAACAGGAACAGCACCGCGATCACCAGCACGGCGCCTTCGAGCAGGTTCTTCTTGACCGTGCCGATGGCCTTGTCGACCAGCGTCGTGCGGTCATAGACCGTGACGGCCTTCACGCCGGCCGGCAGCGACTTGTTGATCGCGGCCATGCGCGTGTCCACCGCCCGCGACACGGCCCGGCTGTTCTCGCCGATCAGCATGAACACCGTGCCCAGCACCACTTCGCGGCCATTGTCCGTCGCGGCCCCGGTGCGCAGTTCGCGGCCCAGCCCCACGTCGGCCAGGTCGCGCACGCGGATCGGCTGGCCCTGCGCCGTGCCGACGATCACCTCGCGGATATCGTCGATCGACTTCACCTGCCCGGGCGCGCGCACCAGGTACTGCTCGCCGCGCCGCTCGATATAGCCGGCGCCGACGTTGCCGTTGTTGCGCTCCAGTGCCTGCACCACATCCTGCAACGACAGCCCGTAGGACGCCATCTTCTCCGGGCTCGGCGCCACCAGGTATTCCTTGGCGAAACCGCCAATCGAATTGATCTCGGTCACGCCCGGCACCGTACGCAGCTGCGGCTTGATGATCCAGTCCTGGATTTCGCGCAGGTCCGTGGGCGTGTACGCGGTGCCGTCGGCCTTGCGCGCGCCGGGGTCGGCTTCCACGGTCCACAGGTAGATTTCGCCAAGGCCGGTGGAAATCGGACCCATCTGTGGCGAAATGCCGGAGGGCAGGTGCTCGCGCGCTTCCTGGATGCGCTGGTTGACCAGTTGCCGCGCGAAGTAGATGTCCGTGCCGTCCCGGAAGATCACGGTGATCTGGGACAGGCCGTAGCGGGACAAGGACCGCGTCTGCTCCAGACCCGGCAGGCCGGACATCGCCGTCTCCAGCGGATAGGTCACGCGCTGCTCGGCTTCCAGCGGCGAATAACCGGGCGCCTCGGTGTTGATCTGCACTTGCACGTTGGTGATGTCGGGCACGGCATCGATCGGCAGGCGGCTGTAGTTGTAAACACCCAGGCCGGCCATGGCGAGCACGCCCAGCATGACCAGCCATCGCTGTGCGATGGCAAACCGGAGAATACGTTCGAACATGGCGGCCTCCGGTCAGTGCGCGTGCTCGGCGCTGGCCTTGCCCTGTTCCGCCTTCAGCACGAAGCTGTTCGCGGAGACATAGCGCGTGCCGGCTGCCAGGCCATCGACGATTTCAATGCGCTTGCCGTCGGTACGGCCCGTCTTGACCGTGCGCGCCGCAAAGCCCCCGGGCACCTCGACGTACACCTGCTGGCGGTCGCCGTCGGTCTGCAGCGCGTCGCTGTCGATGACCACGGCGGCGTCGGTTTCGCCGGTGGCGACGCTGACGGTGACGAACAACCCCGGCCGCCATGCCATCTGCGGGTTAGCCAACGTGACCCGCGCCGTGGCCGTGCGGGTCTGCTGGCCCAGCAGGGCGCCCACGTACGAGATCCTGCCTTCGGCGGTGCCGTCGAAGGCGGCCGATGTCACCCGGACCGCCTCACCAAGCCTGACATGGCCCAGGTCCTTGGCCGCGATCACGAACTCCGCCCATACCGTGTTGAGGTCGGAAATCGTGAAGACCGCGGTTTCTGCTGCCACGGCCTCGCCCAATGCGAGATGCTTTTCCACCACGATGCCGTCGAACGGCGCGCGCAGTTCGAACTGGTTGATGGCGCGGGCTGATGTCGTGGCACCGATGGCGGTCAGCTTCTGCCGCGCATTCTGCGCGGAGATTTCGGCTTCCTGCAGTGCGGTGCGGGCGGCCAGGAAGTCTTGCTCCGCCGACACCTTGTCTTCCCAGAGTTTCTTTTCCCGTGCGTAGGTGGTGCGGGCCAATTCCAGCCGGCGCTGGGCGGCCAGCAGTTCGCTGCGCTGGTCGGACAGCTGGGTGCTGGCGAATACCGCCAGCAGGTCGCCTTTCTTTACGCGCTGGCCCAGGTTGGCCACTACCGATTCGGCAACGCCCGCCACGCGCGGCACGACGTGCGCGGTGCGGTCCTCGTTGAACTTGATTTCGCCGGGAAATTCCACGGCGCTGCGGATTCTGCCAGGCCCGGCGCTGGATATCGACAGGCTGGCGTTGCGGATCTGCTCCGGCGTCATGGCGATCCGCCCGGGGTCTTCGTCTGTGTGGCCGGCGTGGTCGCCATGCCCGGCGTGGCTTGCTTCCGTGGCCGAGGCGGGCGCGACATGGGCGGCCTCGCCTTCGCCTTCATGGCTGTGGCCGTCGCCACGGCCAGCCAGCAGCAGCGCCAGCGCGGCCATCAGGCCGGCGATCACGATGGCGGCAATCGCCACGCCTTGTTTGCGGGTCAAAGTCATCACGGTGTTCCTTGCGTTGGCGCGTCAGCGGCCAAGAATGCGATCGATGGTGGTGGCGGCCTGCCAGCTGCTGGCGACGACACCGAGATAGCGGATGCGGGCCTGGAACAGCGTGCGCTGCGCATCCAGCACATCGAGATAGTTGAATTTGCCGGCCTCGAAACCCTGCGTCGCTGCCTGCAAGGCGCGCTCGGCGGCCGGCAGGACGGTCTCCCGCAAGGTCAGCGCCGAGGTGCGCGACACGTTCAGCTGGCTGGACGCCTGCTGCAGGTCGTGATCCAGCCGCAGCCGCGTGGCGCGCAGTTCGTCGGCGGCCTTGTCGGCCTGGCGGATGGCGGTGTACAGGTTGCCCTGATTGCGATCAAACAACGGCAGCGGAATGGCGATGCCCACCACGGGGAAAGTGCCGCGCTCGGGGGCGCCGTTGTCGCGCTTGGCGCCCACGCTGAGCGTCACGTCCGGGTACTGGCGGCTGCGCTGCACGTTGATTTCGGCCTGGCGCCGATCCAGTTCGCGTTCGCTGGTCAGCAGCGCGGGCGCGTTGTCGAGCGACTGGCGAAGCAGGGTGGACGCCGGTCGGGCCGGCAGGTTGTCCAGCTTGCCGTCGGCTTCCGAAAAACGCGGAGACGGATTGCCCCACAGCGTGGCCAGGGTCTGGCGGGCCGCTACCAGCCCGGCATCGGCCTCGGCGCGCTCCAGTTCGGCATTGGCCAGTTCGACCTGGGCCTTGGTTTCCTCGACCGGCGAGATCTTGCCCGCCGCCACACGGCGCGCGGCGGCGTCGGCGCCGCGCCGGGCGATATCGACGGACCCGGCGGCCAGCCTGATGCGCTCCTGGGCGATCAGCACGTTGAAGAAGGCGCCGATCACGGTGGCGCGCAGGTCCGCTTGCAAGGCCCCGAGCTGGGCCTGCGCCACATCGCGTGCGCGCTGTGCGGCACCGATACGCGCGCCGCGCTTGCCGCCGAGCTCCACCGGCAGGTTCATCTGGGCCGTGGTGGCACGCGTGGCCTGCCGCGTGTCTTCCATCTGGACCGACACTTCGGGATTCGGGATCACACGGGCCTGGGTAATGCCGCCTTCGGAGGCGTCCACTTCGATCCGGGCGGCCGACAGCGTGGGGTTTTGCGACGCCGCCAGCGCCAGCGCGGCGTCGAGCGTCAGGGCGCCGGGCGGCTCCTGGACACCGGATGAGGCGTCCTGGGCGAACACCCCGGGCGTGAAGAACGGGCTGCACAACGCGGCCGCCAGCCCCAGCGGCAATAAAAGGCTTCTCATCGAATTCACCAGATCAGCAGGAGAAAATCGGCGAGACGCGCAGCGATACCGCTCAGCGGTATCGGGATGACAGGGTCAGTCGTGCGTCCCGCCGGCTAGGCGAGGCGCAGCCACTGGGGCCGATCGGGAACGGGGGCTGGAATGGAGCCGAACGCGTACTGGCGCGGCGCGTAGCGCAAGGTGACGTAGCGATAGTCACCGGGCATGAGAAGTTCGGCAAAGACGCCGTGCGAACCGGGGAAGTGGCAGGCGGTGCAGTCGCCGTCGGGCAGGCTGGCGGCCTTTGCGGTGGTCTTTCCGCCACTTTTGCCGGCCTTGTGCGCGTCGTTGCCGTGCTCGTGCGTGTGATGGCCGAAATGGTTGGTCGTCGCGGCTGGCAGGTCAGCCGATTCATGTGCGCAATAGGCCGCAGCGCCGGCCCAGGCAAACTGGAGCGGCAGCAGGATCGACAGGAAGACGAGCAGCAGGCGGCGCATGGGCAGCGATTATAGGCTGCCGCCCCCGCAGTGGACATTACGTTGATGTCATCGACGGGGTCTTTCCGGCCGGTGCTTGACCTTGAAGTGGCTACAGGGTCTTCAATAGCACCCAACAACGCAAAATGGATAACCGCCATGGCTCGTACCACCCCTGAAAACCTGCTGACGCCGGGTTCGGCAGCCCGCGGTCATGGGCACGACCACGCGCACGGTCACGACCACGATCATGGCCATGACCACGCGCATGATCACGATCACGACCATTCGCACGATCACAGCGATGCCCATGCCCGCAGCCCGGCGCCTGCCAGTTGCGGCTGTGGCACTACCTGCAGCACCCCGTTGACGGTGGGTCCGGCGGTGGCAGCACCCGCTGGCACACGATCGGCCGCGTACCGGATCGAGGCGATGGACTGCCCGACCGAGGAAACGCTGATCCGGAACAAGATCGGCAATATGGCCGGCGTGGCGGCGCTCGATTTCAACCTGATGCAGCGCGTGTTGACCGTGCATCACACGTTGGATTCGCTCGATGCCGTGGTCAAGGCGATTGCGTCGCTGGGCATGAAGGCCGAGCCGCTGTCGGACGACAGCGCCAAGGCGGCCGTGGCGGAACCGGGCAAGCCCTGGTGGCCGTTGGCGCTGGCCGGTGCGGCGGCCATCGGCGCCGAAGCGGCCGAGTGGTTCCACATCGGCGCGCCTTATCTGCCGGCGGCGCTGGCGTTGGCCACGGTGCTGATGTCGGGCCTGGGCGTCTATCGCAAGGGCTGGATCGCGGTGCGCAACGGCAACCTGAATATCAACGCGCTGATGAGCATCGCTGTCACCGGTGCCATGGTGATTGGCCAGTGGCCCGAAGCGGCGATGGTGATGGTGCTGTTTGCGCTGGCCGAGCGGATCGAGGCGGCTTCGCTGGATCGCGCGCGCAATGCCGTACGGGGGTTGATGGCGATGGCGCCGGAGCAGGCCACCGTGCTGCAGCCCGATGGCACCTGGCAGGCCGTGGAGGCGCGTGCGGTGGCCGTGGGTGCAACGGTGCGGCTGCGCCCCGGCGAGCGGGTGGCGCTGGACGGGCGCGTGCTGCGCGGCCAGTCGGCGCTTGACCAGGCGCCCATTACGGGCGAGAGCGTGCCGGTGGACAAGTCGCAGGGCGATCCGCTCTATGCCGGTTCGATCAATCAGTCGGGCGAGCTCGAATACGCCGTGACGGCGCCTGCCAATGACTCCACGCTGGCACGCATCATCCATGCCGTGGAAGCCGCGCAAGGTAGCCGTGCGCCGACCCAGCGGTTCGTGGACCAGTTCGCGCGCATCTATACGCCGGTGGTCTTTGCCATCGCGCTGGGCGTGGCCGTGATGCCGCCGCTGGTCCTGGGCGGCCCCTGGCTGGACTGGGTTTACAAGGCGCTGGTGCTGCTGGTGATCGCGTGTCCGTGCGCACTGGTGATCTCCACGCCGGTGACGATCGTCAGCGGACTGGCTGCGGCGGCCCGGCGCGGCATCCTGATCAAGGGCGGCGTCTATCTGGAGCAGGGCCGGCATCTGTCATGGCTGGCACTGGACAAGACCGGCACGCTGACGCACGGCAAGCCTGCCCAGACCGATATGGCGCTTTTGGTGGACGACGTGCCGCAGGCGCGCGCCATCGCCGCGAGCCTGGCGGCACGATCGGACCACCCGGTGTCGCGCGCGGTGGCCGCTGCGGCGGACGCCGATGGCGTGGCGCGGCGGGAAGCGAGCGATTTCGCGGCCCTGCCCGGGCAGGGCGTACGCGGCACGGTGGATGGCGTGGCGTACAGCTTCGGCAATCACCGGCTGATCCACGATCTGGGCGCATGTTCGCCGGCCCTGGAAGCACGGCTGGAGGCCATCGAGCGGCAGGGCAAGACCATCGTGTTGCTCGCGGCGACGCCGGGCGACGGGCAGCCCGCCCGCGCGCTGGCCCTGTTCGGCGTGGCCGACACGGTACGCGAGACCAGTCGGCAGGCCATCGAACAGCTGCACGCGCTGGGCGTGAAGACGTTGATGCTGTCGGGCGACAACCCGCATACGGCACAGGCCATTGGCCAGGCGGTGGGCATCGACGAGGTGCGTGGCAATCAGTTGCCGCAGGACAAGGCCGATGCCATCGCCGCGCTGGCGGGGCAGGCGCATACGCATGCGAACAAGGTGGGCATGGTGGGCGACGGCATCAACGATGCGCCCGCGCTGGCGCGGGCCGATATCGGTTTTGCGATGGGGGCGGCGGGCACGGACACGGCCATCGAAACCGCCGACGTGGCGTTGATGGACGATGACCTGCGCAAGATCCCCGCCTTCGTGCAGCTGTCGCGCCGTACGTCGGGCATCCTCAAGCAGAACATCACGCTGGCGCTGGGCATCAAGGTGGTGTTCCTGGCCCTGACCGTGATGGGCATGGGCACCATGTGGATGGCGGTGTTTGCCGATATGGGCGCGAGCCTGCTGGTGGTGTTCAACGGGCTGCGCCTGACGCGCAAGGGCGCGGCCTGACCCCGATTCGGACGAACCCGGGGCCGGGCGGGTTACGGCTGGATGATCAGCTCGCCGCTGCGGCCGGGGATTTCGCCCCAGGTGACCGGCAATTGCGGCAGGTCGGTGCGGTCGATGTGCCGGTAGTAGGTGGCCATCGATACCAGGTCGTGCCCCTGGGCGCGCCAGCCAGCCAGCAGCCGCTGGAACACCGGTGCCAGCTTGCCGCCTTCCAGTTCGGTATGGAGCGTGAAGATGTGGTCGGCGTCGCCTTCGGTCAGCTTCAGCACGGCGTGGTGAACATTGTCCTCGGTCAGGTCGCCCACGCCGATCAGCTCGTCGAGCGTCGGCAGCGTGGTCGGCATCTGCACGTGGCGGCATGGTTTGCCCGCCACGGTCGGGATGTAGGGCGCCGTGCCCCGGCCATCCGACGCGTAGGTCATGCCCCAATCGTCGATCTGACGAAACGCCTCTTCATTCATCTGCCAGCCCGCCGCGCCGTGCGTGGTGGGCGGCGCGCCGAAGATTTCCACGAATCGCTCGAACGACTGCTGCATCTGGCGGCGCGTCCAGGCCGCATCGCGATCGCGCACGTTGTCCTGCCAGTAGACGTGGTCCCACGTGTGGATACCGCATTCATGGCCTGCCGCCGCGGCTGCACGCATCTCGGCGGCGCCCTTGCGGCCGATGTCGGGCCCCGGCAGCAGCACGCCGTACATCAGCGTACGCAGCCCGTAGTTCGACACCACCGACGTGCGCGACACCTTCTTCAGGAAGCCGGGGCGAAATACCCGGCGCAGCGCCCAGCCCGTGTGGTCCGGGCCAAGGCTGAACAGGAATGTCGCTTCCGCCTGATGCGGAGACAGCATCGACAGCAGCGCGGGAACCCCTTCACGGGTGCCGCGCAGCGTATCGACGTCGACTTTCAGGGCAATGCGGGCCATGTGGGGATCAGTTGTTGCTGTCGACCAGCGTACGGGCGTCCACCACCTTGTCGCGGTAGGCCTCGAAGATGCGGCGCAGCGCCTGCTCCATCGTCACCTCGGGCTTCCAGCCCAGTTCGTCGATCGTGTTGTCGATCTTCGGCACGCGGTGCTGCACGTCCTGGTAGCCCTTGCCGTAGAACTCGCCCGACGACGTCTCCACGATCTGCGTCTTGCGCGCTTCCTCGGCGTACTCCGGGTAATCGGCCGCCATCTTCAGCATCATCTCGGCCAGCTCGCGCACCGAGTGGATGTTCTTGGGGTTGCCGATGTTGAAGATCTTGCCGCTGGCCACGCCATCCTTGTTCTCGATGATGTGCATCAGCGCCGAGATGCCGTCCGAAATATCGGCAAACGCGCGCTTCTGTTCGCCGCCATCGACCAGCTTGATCGGCTCGCCGCGCACGATATGGCCCAGGAACTGCGTCACCA
>NZ_JBYPSB010000030.1:0-10228 GCF_057815095.1 Cupriavidus sp. 86D6
AGCAGGCGGTGGAACTCGTGCTCGTCGGTGACCTCGACGCCGGGCGCGCCTTCCTTTGCAGCCCTTTTTCGCAGGGGAAAGGTAAAGCGGAGGGGTTTCAGTGAGGGCGGCGAAACGGCTGTGGCATTGGGAGATGTATTCGTTGACATACTCGTGTTCGAGAGGCCGTTCGTAGCCCCGATCAATCCGGGGAGGCTTTCAGAAGGGTGAGCCGGGTCTTACCATCAGGCATGAAATGCGTCCCATAGCGTACCAATCCCGTTTTCCGCAGTTGGCACGTCATCACAAAGCTCAGCAACATGCCCGATTCGGGCACTTCGAGAGCAATGTCGATGGACTTCAGCCGTGGTTCATAGCGCAGCAGCGTTGTCTCGATCTCGCGCTTGAGAATGTGTGCCGAAGCGGGAAGATGGCGGTAGATCAGCGATAGATCGCCCAGGCCGTAGTCGGGCAGGTGAGCCAGGCAGCCGCGCCGGCTATTGAGAATGCGCTGGATGTTGTCCTGTACCGACAGAAAAGTCTGGGTGGCGGGATCAAATTCATCAATGGCGACGCCATTCGCGAAGAAGCCCGTGATGGCTTCGAAGAGGCCAGGTCCGCCGTGTGTCATGTCGTGGAAGTGGCGGTCTCGGATGTGTCGAAGGCGATGCCAATGCCGTCTTCCTCGGAAAACGACAGTCGAACCGCTTGCAACAGCTGGCGCGAATCCGCGTGCACCAGCAACTCGCGCGCGAGGACGGGCAAGATCTGCTGATCCAGCAGGCTGTCGATGTTGCGCGCCCCCGAATCAGGCAGCAGGCACGCCCGCACCAGTTCCTTTGCCAGTCCTTCGTCGCAGTGCAGCGGCACGCCAAACCGGCGCTCGACGCGCCGCGCCACCTTATCGATCTTCATTCGAACAATCGATGCCATGGCTTCTGCGGAAAGTGGCCGAAATACGATGGTCTGAAATCGCGCCAGCAATGCAGGCTGGAAATGCCGGACCAGCACCGGGCGTAGACGTGCCAACAGCGCGGCGCCGTCGGGCTCGCTGTCCGCTTCGCTGCAGGTTTGCGTGGCGGCGAGGATGTCTTCACTGCCCAGGTTCGAGGTCATGATGATGACCGTGTTGCGGAAGTCGATCTCCCGGCCCTCGCCGTCACGCATGCATCCGCGATCAAAGACCTGGTAGAACAGGGTCAGCACATCCCGGTGGGCTTTTTCGACTTCGTCCAGCAGGATCACGCTATAGGGCCGCTGACGCACGGCCTCCGTCAGTACGCCGCCTTCACCGTAGCCAACATAGCCCGGCGGCGACCCCTTCAATTGCGAAACCGTGTGGGCCTCCTGATATTCGGACAGGTTGATGGTGATCAACGATCGCTCGCCGGCGAACATCAGGTCTGCTAGTGCCCGCGCGGTCTCGGTCTTGCCGACGCCGGAAGGCCCGACCAGCAGGAATACGCCAAGGGGCGACGTTTCCGAGCGCAGGCCCGCCTTGGCAGCTCGCAGGCTCTTGCCCAGCGCGGCGAGCGCCTCTTGCTGGCCGACCACGATGCGGCCAAGGCGCGCTTCGATGTCGAGCAAGGTTGCCCCTTCGCCGGATAGCAGGGTATCCATCGGCACTCCAGTCCAGTCGGCGATGACCTGAGCGATGGCGTGTTCGTCGACTTCGGCATGAATCAGGGGCTTGCTTCTGTCTTGTACGAGCCTCGCGCGCGCTGCCCGCATGGCGGATGTCAGCTCGCTGCGGGCCGACGTACCCGGGGCAACACGCCACTGTTCGCGGAGGGTGGCCAAGGCATCCGCCGCAAGCTGTTGCCCGGTGTAGGCATCGCCAAGCTCCGCCTTCAGGCTGTCCAGTTCTGCCAGGCGTGCGTCGATCGATGCCAGCCGCGCCGCGTCCCCGCTGCCGGTCATGGCGTGATCGTCGTGCAGCGCGGCACGTTCGAGCTCAAGAGACGACCGTTCGGCGTCGCACGCCAGAAGTGCGGCTGGCGTGGATTGCTGGCTCATGCGCACCCGGGCAGCGGCCGTATCGATGAGGTCGACAGCCTTGTCCGGCAGCTGGCGCCCGCTTAGATAGCGGCGCGACAGCCGAACCGCCGCGCCCACGGCGGCGTCGGTGATATGTACGCCGTGGTGGCGCGCATAGCGGTCCTTGAGCCCGCGCAGCATCACGCACGCATTGTCGTCATCGGGCTCGTCGACCTTGACCATCTGGAAGCGCCGCTCCAGTGCCGCATCGCGTTCGAAGTACTGCTTGTATTCGGACCACGTGGTGGCGGCGATGGTCCGGAGTTCGCCGCGCGCCAGGGCGGGCTTGAGAAGATTGGCCGCATCGGCGCCACCGGCGTTGTTGCCGGCGCCGATCAGCGTGTGCGCCTCATCGATAAATAGCAGGATCGGTGTGGCGGACTGCTGCACGGCGTCGATGACGCTCCTGAGCCGGTGCTCGAACTCGCCCTTGACACCTGCGCCAGCCTGCAACAGGCCCAGATCGAGCGCGAGCACGGCGACATCGCGGATCGCGGCGGGCACATCGCCGTTGGCGATCCTGAGTGCCAGACCTTCAACCAGGGCCGTCTTGCCGACACCCGGTTCACCGACCAGAATCGGATTGTTCTTACGGCGGCGCGCCAGGATTTCGATCATCAGGCGGATTTCCGCCTCGCGGCCGAACACAGGGTCGATCTGCCCGTCACGCGCCTTGCGGGTCAGGTCCATGGTGAAGCGGGCCAGCGCTTGTTGCTGCCCGGGCTGGTCCACGGCCGGCGCGCGCGGCGCGACATCTTCGGTGCTGGAAGAAGATGCGGCCAGATCGGGCAGGCAATTGTCGATATGCGCGATCGGGGCTGTCAGCAAGGGCCAGGCGTCGGGAGCGCGCAATAAGCTGGGATGCTCCGAAAGGGCGGACAGCAGATGGATTGTCCCGAGCGATGACGATCCGTCCAGCGATGCGCGAAGCCAGGCCGCCTCCATCCATCGACCAAGGCGCGCTGACACACCGGGTTTCCCGCGGAGGTCGCACGGCAGGCGTTCTATATAGTCCAGCAGACCGTTTCGGATGGCGTCGACATTGACACCGTGGCGACGCAGCACTCTCGGCAAATCATTGTCGCCGGGCTCGAGCAGTGCGATCAGCCAGTGTTCGACTTCGATAGTGCGATGCGCGCGTGTTTCACACAGGCAGGCTGCTTCTGTCAGTGCCTGGGCGCTGGGTTCGTCAAGGCGGCGCAAGAACGGTGTGTAGTCGCGGGAGGTCATGTGGCGGATCGTGGTGTGTCGGGTCGATGCGGAAAATGGCCGGTGCCTGGCACCGGCCAACGGTCACGCGCCGGCTTCAGGCACGTTCATTCCAGCTGTCGGCATGGATGATGTTGCCGTCCTTGTACGACCACGTGATCTTCTCGTAGCGCAGTTCGATTTCCTCAAGGTGGTTGTGCTTTTCGAATGCAGGATTCTTGATGTCGAGCATCTTCGGCGTGACGCCGACCACCTTGACGCTTTCCAGCGTCGTGTTGAAGTACTCTTTTTCCTTGCCGGCGTCGTCGATCCGGTACCACTTGATCTCGACCGATTTCAGCGTCTGCCCGCTCGTGACCGCCTTGTACAGATAGGGCGTCGCCGCGTCGGTCTCCTTGGTGAACTGAATGGGACGGTGGACGCGCGTGCCGGTCAGCTTTCCCGTATTCGAGTCGGTCGGGATATGGACGCCATGCTCGAAGGCGACGATCTCGACGCTGCCTTCCCGGCCAGATACCGTCACGGAGCCTTTGATGTCGGCGCCGCCGTCGTCCTTGATCCACATGTATGCGGGAATTGCCATTGCTACTCCTTTTGCTGGAATGAACAGGCCGGAAGGCCAGGGGTTGCAGAACTGCCGCGCGCAATTTCGCGACAGTCTGTGACAAGTGTGATTTCAACGCGACGATTCGCCGCCCGTCCGGCGGTGGTGTCGTTGGATGCCTTGGGCCGGCTATCGCCATAACCCTGGATGGCAAAGTGGGTCACGGGCATTCCCGCGGCATCGGACAGCCAGTCACGGACCGATGCCGCCCGGGCTTCCGATAGCCGCAGGTTCGATGCGGCGTTGCCGATGGAGTCCGTATGGCCCGCGACGAGCACGCGTTTGTCGGGATGTGCCTGGATCATTGTCACTGCCGCGACCAGCGCGCGATTGGCGCCAGGATTCAACTTGGCGGAGCCGCTCTGGAACAGCGACAGGCTGTCGAGTTCGATCGTTGACGGCGGCGCCGCTGGTGGACTGTAGGCGGCAATCAGCGCGTGGATCGGCGACAGCAAAGGCGCGCCACGGTAAAAGCCGAGCCCGAGCCGGGGCGGTGCGCCATCAACCTGGTAGCCCTCAAGTACGTCGCGATGGCGCTTGAGCGTCAGCAAGGCGTCGACCCGGGCTGCATCATGTTCGGCGTCCACCTGGCGATAACGGGACACGTCTTCTGTCACGCGCGCAACCAGCGCGCGGTTTTGCCAGGCCGAAGCGGCTGCGGCCGCGCAGAAGGCAAGCATCAGCCAGACAAAGGCGTGCGCCAAGGCACGGGGCAGGACAGGCTGTGGCCGCTGGGTCGGGATACCGGCCAGCATCGGCGCCGGAAGAGGGTACGGCGCCTCTGGCGCAGGGCGGGCGGTGGATAGCAAGCCGGTCTGTTCCGAAATGAATTTGCCGAAATGCGAGTCCACGCCCTGGGACCCGGATACCGCTGTAACGCCAAAGGCAGTCACCTTCAATGGACTGACGTGCGAGCCTGGATCGGCGCCTTCGCGCACGACTGGCAACAGCACGTCAGCGGCCCACCGGGCGACGGCGCCGAGGCGCGCGACGCGATGCATGCGCTTTTCGCGGTCCAACGGCGTCGCGACCTGCGGGTATGCCGTCAGCCCCGGGGCCAGGTGTTCACACAGGGTGTCGCCGTTCTCAATGTCACGCCCCGATACCCCGAACCATGGACACGCGTCGGATGGCCCGCCGGCTTCCGCTGCATAGACGGCAAGGCAGATTGGCAACGGGTAGCCGAGCGCGCGTCCCGCCTCGGCAATGGCGGCGTGCCAACGCCGCAGGTTGCCGGACAACTCCGGAAGGTCGGGATGCTGGTCGGCAGCCACCAGCCATGCGACGGCGTCCGGCCCTTGGCCTTCACGCCAATGCCGGAGCGCGACTGCCAGCCCGGCCAGGTCGGTTGCATGTTCGACGCGCACCCAGACGGCATTGCCGGTGATCCTGATCGGATCGTCTCCGAAGGCCGAAGCCAGTGCAGAGTCGCCTAGCGTCAGAACCAGCGGAACCGTGCGACGGACGTGGCCGGGCAAGCCATCCAGGGATGTGGCGATCGATTGCAATGCGGCCTGTGATGGTGCGGCTCGGGTGCTCAGATGGCGCGACACCCAGCACAAGGCGATGGTGGCCAGAACTGCGGCGAGACCGAGAAACGCGTTCCAGGTATCGGACCACGGGGACCAGAACGCCAGCCAGGCCAGCGCAAGCAGCATCACCCAAATGGCGACAGCGCGATAGGGGTAGCCTTTCACAATCGGCATCTCAAGCAGACAGCCTGGCGATGGATGAATCCAGCCAGCGATCCAGCGCGATGTAGATCAGGCCCGCCGCGGCCAGTGCGACGGCCACCCAGGCGAGGGGCGGCATGCTCCACCGGCGGTGTTCCTTGCCCGCGGTGATGACCATCGGGCCGACGTGCTTTCGCAAGCCCGCTCGCTCCAGCTGCGCATCGATCGCGCCTATCAGTTGCTCACGGGATGGGCTGTCATCCAGGGCGAATCGCCCGCGGAAGCCAAGTCCCATGACCGTATAGAAAACCAGTAGCAAGGGTACGACCGGTTGCGGCTCGGCAAGTCTCTGTTCGATGCGCGCAATTAAGGCGTCGCCTGCGTCGTAGCTCTGAAACTCACGGACCTGAAGGGGCTCCCGCTCCCAGGCCTCACGCGCCGCTTCAGAAAGATGACGCAGGGCGATCTCGTCGAACAGGGCGCACAGCGCGTAGGCGGCATCCGCAATGACGGGCGACGGCTGCCCGGCTGCCTCGAACTCTGCCTTCAGGTCGGCAATGTGCCCCAGGCAGGTGGCGCGAAACGACTCGAACGTGTCGGCTGGCCTTGCCCCCTGAGCGAGCTCGGTCACCGTCAGCGCGGTATCGCGCAAGGCCAATGGAAGAACAGTGGGCAATGTTGTCATGCCGGTAGCACCGCAAAAAGCTCAAGGGAGACATCCGGCAACGAGGCCGGGACGTAGAACTGGCAGGCCCGCGCGTCGAGCATCCGGGAGAAGGCGGGGTGCGAACTGTCCAGCGCAAAGTACTGGTTCTCGATTCGCACGGGGATGGCAGGTGGCAGCCTTGCAGACGGCTGCAACGGGATGCCCTGGAGGGCGGAATTGATGATTTGTTCGACTTCGTCGGGCGCACCGGCCTTGCATAGGCGGGGCATCTGCTCAAGCAGCGTGTGGGGGGGGACGGTGGCCTGCACGGAAAGGTAGTAGTCGGCACCCTCGACAAGCCGCTGGTCGTGGAGCTGACCGACCCAGATCGTCGGGCGCGTTCGTTCCAGTGCAATCGGCACTACACGCGTCGGAATGACCGAATCAAGCAGCCGTCGGATCAACGCTTCCAGCGTAGCAAACGCCGCTTCAGGTGCGCGGTGATGGTAGGCGGGTATGGCGGCAAGCGTTTCCGTCGTGGAGAAGGTCAACAGCGAACCGGCGAGTCTGGCCAGGACACGATAGAGGTGCTCTGGGTGCTGCTGCGGGGCGGCGGAAAGGCGCGCCAACTCTGGCCAGGTGCCATTGACACTGTGCAAGAGCCAGAACAACGCCACGTCCGCCACGGCGAAGTCGGCTATCTGGTCTGAGCGTTCCCGTCGACGTACCGCGAGGCTCGCGCTCTTTGCCGCGAGAATTTCCGATAGCCGGTGAATACGCTCCGTCAGTCGTTTGCTGGCGGACAGGAACAGACACGGCGGCACAAAGGTGTGATCGACCTCGAAATGCCCTCGCGTCGTACGGACCAGACGCGCGATCGGGCAGGTAACGAAATCGGTAGACTCCTCGAAATCAAAAAGCAGGGAAAGCGCATGCCGTTCGACGCTGACTTCCTCCTGGCCATCGCCGAGCAGATCCGCAAGGGCCCGGTACTCTCGCAGAAAACGTCGTGGCCGCGTGGAGGGATCGCCTTCCTCGACGCAGTTGCCGCCTTGCGCGTCGAACAATGGCAGGCCGATTGTGACGACGACGCTGTCGGCCCCGTCAGGCACCACACCAAGGTCGCGCGGCGAAGGCAGGACGTCTGCGGTGTCGGTATCCACCAGCGTGCCGTCCGGCATCCGCACCGTCAGGGTGTCGAGACTCAGCCGGTCAACGCTGAGGGCCTGCTCGTCGAGCGCGATACGGATGACACCCCAGGGTTCAGGACTGGCAATCCGTGCAACCTGCTCGTCAACATGACGCTCCCACAATGCCTGCTGTTGAAAATGTTGGGGAGTCATGAAAATCCCCTGCGTCCACAATGGTCTGCAAATCTTCATGTCGATCGGTAATTGCCGTGGGCCTACCTGGCCGGCCACCGGCCAGCAGGAAACGCTGTCGTGCGAGGGAACAAGAATCCCCTGCACGACAGCCTTCGATGCACGGGGCATGGTGCCCCGGCGTCAATGGATCAATTCTTCGCCTTCGGCATTTGCGAGACCAATGACAGATTGATATCCATCCCTTCAATCTGGAAATGCGGCACGATGAAGAGCTTGACGCGGAAGAATCCCGGGTTGTCCTCGATATCCTCGACGACAACCTTGGCCTCGCGCAGCGGATGCGAAGCCTGGAGCTCGTCGCCCGGATCGGTCATTTCCGTCACGAGCGTCTTGATCCATGTATTGAGTTCAAGCTCCAGAACGCGGCGGTCCTTTGTCGTGCCGATGTTCTCGCGCTGGATCAGCTTCAAATAATGAGCGATGCGCGAAAGCAGGAAGATGTACGGCAAACGCGCGTTGACCCGGCTGTTTGCCGTCGCTTCACGCGTCTCGTAGAGCGCCGGCTTCTGCGCGGAGTGCGCGGAGAAAAAGCACGCGAAATCATGATTCTTGTAGTAGGAAAGCGGGATAAAGCCGAGATTGGCAAACTCGAACTCGCGTGTTTCCGGAATCAGCACCTCGGTTGGAATCTTGGCCTGGTTGCCAGTACCCAGGTCATAGAGATGGATTGGCAGGTTTTCCACAAGGCCCCCGGCCTGCGGCCCGCGGATTTGCACACACCAGCCATTCCGGACGAAGCTGCGCACCATGTTCGCGGCAAAGGCGAACGACGCGCTGGCCCACAGGTAGCGGCGATGGTCCGGGCCTTTGACGGCTTCGGTATAGTTGAACGCGCGCACCGGCACGGTTTCGGGCCCATATGGCAGGCGTGCCAGAAAGCGCGGCAACGTCAGGCCGATATAGCGAGCGTCGTCCGAGTCGCGAAAACTCTTCCATTTCAGGTACTCGGCGCGATCGAAGTAGTTGCCGATATCGCGGATGCTGGCCACTTCCTCCATCGATTCCTTGCCGAAGAACTGCGGAGACACCGTGCCGATGAATGGCATGTGCGCGGCCGCGGACACCTTCGCAATATTGCGGAGCAGTGCGATGTCCTGCGCGCCGCGATCGAACGCATAGTTCGAGATGATCGAGCCGATCGGCTCGCCGCCCGGGGTGTCGTACTCGCGAATATACGTATGCAGGTATAGGCCGCTCTGGATAACTTCTGGCGTATCTTCGAAGTCCTGCCGTAGCGCATCCTTCGAAACATCGAGTACCTCGATTTTGACGTTCTTGCGGAAATCGGTGCGATCCACCAGAAACTTCAGGCCGCGCCACGCGGATTCAATTTCCTGGAACGCCTCGTGGTGCATGATCGCATCCAGCTGGCGGCTGATCTGGGCGTCAAGCTTGGCAATATGGAAGTCCAGCAGGCTCTTGTCGAGTCGATCCACCTGCTGGGCCGATTCCTGAATCATTTTCAGGAAAACGCTCATGGCTTGCGTGACGCGTTCGTCCAGCGAGGAGTCCGAAAGGGCGTCGGCGCATTCGAAGGATTCGACCGGACGCGTACTCGTGACTGGTGTCAGATTGATCTTCTCGCACAGGGATTCGTAGACGCTCCTGGCCGCGCCATCGAGTACGGCTGGCGCTTGGGGCTGGCCTTGAGCCGCCCCGATTTCTTGCTTCGACATGAAATATCTCCTCGAGGGCCGTTCAGTGGCTGGCGGGTCTGTCCTGCGTAATTCCCTGCAGGTCGGCTCTTAGCCGTTCGGAAAGGGCAGGGTCCTTGAGAATCTTCTCCAGTTCCCGGCGAAACGTGGCGTTGTCGAGCAAATTGGATTTGAGGTCGCGCAGCAGGTTGCGCGCCGCCATCAGCGCGCGCAGTTCAGGCACACGGCTCGCGACGGCTTCGGGCTTGAAATCGTCCATCGAGCGGAAATCGAGATCGACGGGAAGCTCCGACCCGTCGTCGGACAGGGTGTTCTCCACTGCGATGCGCGCCCTTGGATTGAAATCGGCAAGCACCGCATCGAAGTTGTTCTTGTTGATGGATACCTTTTCGCGTTCGGCCAGCGAGCGGGTGTCTCGCCCGTTTCCGTAGTCGCCCAGGACCAACAGTTTTAGCGGCAACTCGACCTTCTTCTGCGCCCCGCCGGTGTGCAGGTCGAGCTTGATGTTGACCCGCGCCTTGGGCACTTCGTTCTGGAAGCTTTCAGCCATTGTCTGATTTCCTGTTGCACTGCAATCGATTGGTGTTCGTCCGGCCGGTGTGCAGCCGCATCCGGTGCGCGAACCCGTGGCGTTTTAGCACTGCACCATCGGTGTCGTACATCGCAGAGTTGCGAAAATTGAGAGGTAGCAGAAGACGGTTTGCAGTGGGTCAGAAAAGACGATCTCAACGGTTTCTCCAATCATGAATTCCCGGTAGCGTGCGGCATCTTGCGTGCGGCACTGCGACGCGAGCGATCATGCGGCGACCACGCTGCAACGGGAGTGGAGGACCATGGCGGATGAATGGATGCAGGTGGGACAAGCGGCGGTGGGGTTCGTCGGAGGGCTGATCCGAAATCAGTCCTACCGCCTCGAAGTCCCCGCCGCGCCCACCGCCATCGGCCTGTCTGTGGTCTCGTTCAAGGCCGTCGAGGCACTCGGCAAGCCTTACGAGGTCACCGTCCAGCTGACCCATCCGCTGGAACTGGACCGTGCCGAC
>NZ_JBYPSB010000031.1:0-9026 GCF_057815095.1 Cupriavidus sp. 86D6
ATCGTTCCGTCCGTCCAATCTCCGCCAAGCATGCTCAAGCTTCACGATTTTTGCAACAGAGCCAATACATTGGCTCTGAGCCCCAGGCGCGGCTGAAGGGCAACCTTGGGGAAGGTATAACCACCATCCATCATCATCGCCCATGCGCTGATGTCCTTGGTTCCAAAGCGACCGGACTGGTAGGTACCTTCCACGTCGAGATCCCAGGTCGCAGTGCGCTGCCACAGCCTCGCACCCCAGCTGCTACGGTTCTCGGAGGCCCTGCCCTGAGCGTTCAATGCAGTGTCACGCTTCACCTGGAACCAGTACCCGTCGACGCCAAAGCCAGCCACCACGTGCGGAGCGCTGACGTAAACGCCGTGGAATGACTGTGTGTGGTTAGGGGCATTGTTGAATTCGCCGTCCTTAATGTTTACGGGGCGAACGGCGAACGTGTCGACAGAGATCTTGCCGGGAAGGGCATAGGTCGCGCGCAGGCCCTGATAGAGCACACGCTGATTGACACCGTCCCGCAGCGTGACAAGCTTGCCGTTGCCAAGCGGCATTTCGAACCGACCAGGACGCAACGTCAACTTTCCAGCTTTGCCGAGCGGCACCGTCACATCGAGGAACGCCTGCTCGACGTCGAAGGGCCCCCGGTTCGGCGGAGTGACCAGGCTGGAACCGTACTCACGATTGTCGCCCAGTTCCACAAAGGCCCGGACGTGCGGCCCCATGTGCAGATCGGCCAGCAGTCGCAAGCGACGCTGCACCGGGTCATTGGCGTCATTCGCAGTGCGCCCGGCATTCTGATGATCCCAGGCGGTGTAGTATGCGCGCGCCTCACCGCCGAGGGAGAGGTATATGTCATCCGAGCCGATCGGGATGTGCTTGATCCTGTCGATCAATGGCGCATCCTTGCTGACGGGCTGCGACCAGTCCTCCGTCCAGCGGATCGCCTGGGGAAGGTTCGGCGTTCCCGTCTGCCCGCCGGGGACCGCCACGGCAGCGCGGGGCTGCGATCGTGGGGGGCGAACACCGGGTTGCGCCTGGCTGCCCATCGGGCCACCTGCGGACTCGTCCTCGGTGCTGGCCGGAGGCACCGATTGCGCCAGGGCGACAGTCGACCCGGTCATGATCGCTGCTCCCAGCAGACAGCCGCACACGATCGTCTTGGAACCTTTCAACACAGCCTTCTCCCAGACGACGCCCCTGTCTGCCGCAGTCCAGCAGCCCCACAAGCGAGGTCGTTCACATCATTTTGAAGTTCTCTTGCGTAGTCTCGCGCGGGCTAATCCGCAATCGCGGAGATCAAGCTGCGGACAGCAGGATTTCCGATAGCTGCTGCGGTATGTCGATCATCACGTCGTGCCCGCACTCTTCGGCTGCAAGTCCTATCGCGGTCCACGAGGGATCCTTCTGCGCCTTGGCAAAATAGCTGTCGAACGTCGGCATCGCAAAGCCGGTAGCGCGAACGTACGTTTTGCGTGCTACGCGATCGCGCGCGCCTGACAGGACGATAGGCTGGATTGCGACCCCTGATGGTTGCGGGGTCATCTTCGCCTGCACCCAAACTGCTCTGGCAGTATCCTTGATGCCGAAGACCTCGGCTTTTGGCGCGGGTCGTCCCGCCTCGCCTTTGGCGATCGCGTCCTTGAGCGCCTGTTGAAACTGCGGCGAGTTGAGATCTATTACGCGTTGTCCATTTTCAGGCACGAAGGCATCCACGAAGACGACAGAGGCCACCTTGTTCCCGATCTTCGCGAGCGCCGCGGAAACGGGCCAACCGCCATACGAATGTGCGACCAGCACCGCGTCCTCGATGTCTTCCCATGCAAACAGGTTCACGATGTCGTCGATGTGTGTCTGGAGAGTAATCGAATTGGACAAAAGGTGCGAACGGTCCGCCAACCCGGTGAGCGATGGTGTGTAGACGGTGTGTCCCTGAGCTCGCAGCAAAGCCGCTACATCGCGCCAGCACCATCCGCCATGCCATGCGCCGTGTATCAGAACGAAACTGCGCTTCCTGGCTGGCGTCACCGCCATCGCGGGCACGCCCGAGGCGGCGGTGGCTGATGCAAGAGCCGTATAAAGCGCAGATTTGATGAGGGATCGCCGGTGCATACGGTATTATCCTTTGAAGGCAGGCGAGATCACTGAGCCGGAGAAGGAATGACCGACACTGCGGAGCCAATGGCGATGCGCATCAGATCGGTGCCGACGACGACGTTTCCGTTCGGCCAGTGCGAGAGCGCGCGACGCTTGAGCGCCGCATCGGTGTTGGTCTCGTCCTGCGGGCCCGGCCGCGAGATGTGCGAGAATACGGCAAGCTTCGGGTGCGCCTGGCGGAACACGTCGCCTGCCTCTTCGGCGCTGGTGTGATGCGCGATCGAAGGCTTTGCCCATGCATCGTTGACATGGCTTGCCGCAACGATGCTGGCTTCGTGCACCAGCAGATCAGCGCCGGTTGCCTGTCGGACGACCTCCAGATCGTATTTGGTGTCTCCGGACAGGACCACGGTGCGCCCCTTGTACTGGACCTTGTAGCCGACGGCAGGCTTGATCGCCGCGCCGTGATCCACCGTGAAGGCCGTAACGCGCACCCCATTCTTCTCGAACACGACGCCGTCTCGCGTGAACTCATGGACGTTGAGCTTCTCCGCCGCGGCGGTCACTTCGTTGTCGTGACGACGGATCACCAGATCAGGCTCGAACATCGCCTGCATGCCGGCAGCCACCTGCTTGATGCCAACCGGGCCATAAAGCTCGAAAGGGGCTGTCCGACCATTTTGCGGCGAA
This sequence comes from Cupriavidus sp. 86D6, assembly GCF_057815095.1. Lineage (NCBI taxonomy): Bacteria > Pseudomonadati > Pseudomonadota > Betaproteobacteria > Burkholderiales > Burkholderiaceae > Cupriavidus > Cupriavidus sp. 86D6. The sequence goes on from NZ_JBYPSB010000031.1 coordinate 2,779, forward strand.
GGCAGCAGGCTAGTCGACCACAAGTCACCCAAGCCGTTGACATGGTCGGAGTGATAATGGGTGATGAACGTGGCATCGATGCTGCCCAGCTTCACGCCCAGTTGTGCAAGGCGGATGGAACTTCCACGCCCTGCATCGAACACCAGATTGAGGCCCCCGACTTGCACCAGCGTCGAATACCCGAAGCGTGCCGGGCTCAACGTGGGCGTTCCCGTGCCCAGCAGCGTCACGACCATGTCAGCTGAGGCAAGCTGGGTATTCGCTGCCGGAGCGGGCGCAGGCGCGCTCGCTTGGGCAAAAGCCGGCGCACCGGTTTCGGCACTGCCGAGGAGCAGGAGAAGAGAAGCAACAGTTTCACGCATTTTCGACATCCATCTTGTTGGGTTTTCGGTGAGACCCGGATTTTCACGCCGACAGAGCTGGTCAGGCGACCTCGCTCTCCCGGTAGCGCACAAACGAAAGGGCAATTCCGCCTATCAGTGTCCCGCCCGCCATAAGGACGGCGACAAGCGACAGGGAGGCGCCGCTGGCAAACAACAGACCGGCAACGATCGGGCCCATCGCAGCCCCCGCCCGGCCTATGCCGATGACGAGGCCCGTGCCACCCGCCCGAAGCGCGGCGGGAAACGACTGCGCGATCACTGCATAGAGGCCCGCAGTCGCCCCATTGGTGAAGAAACCGCCGATCGCCGCGAGCAAAGAGAGCGAAGCGAGCGTGGTGAAGCCCTGGCCGAATGCAGCGATGGCCACCGCGCCCAGGAACATCGAGCCTATGACCAGCAGGCGCACCCCGACTTTCTGCGTCAACAGGCTGAGCACGAGCGAACCGCTAGCGCCGCCCACGTTGGCCCATACCAGCACCCCGCCAGCCGATGCCGCCGGGAAACCCAGGTCCGCCACGATTTTGGGGATCCACTTCATGAGAAAGTAGAAGGTCATCATGTGCATAGCGTAAGCGACGACCAGCAGCACTGTTACGGCTGCAATGCCGGGGCTGAAGAAGGCTGCGACGCCAACGCGCTCAGGCGCTTCATCTTGCGGGGGCAGTTCAAGAAGCGGGGCACGCCCTTGGCGGGTCATCGTACGATTGATCTTCTCCAGAGCGCCCTTCGGACGCTTGTGGAGCAGAAACGCGATGGTTTCTGGCACCAGCCATAGCACCAGCGGAATAAAGCAGGCGGTCGCAACCGCACCGAATTCGAAAACCGACTCCCAGCGTTCGGTGAGTTCGAGCAGTTCGCTGGCAATCAGCCCGCCTACGATAGCCCCGACGGGATAGCCGCCCGCCATAACCGCGACCGAAAGATTGCGTCGCCGGGCGTTGGAGCATTCGGCCACGATGGCATTCGTGGCCGCAAGCATCCCGCCGATGCCAAGCCCCGTGAAAAGCCGGAAGATCGACAGGGTCGTCACATTCGGCGCCATCGAGGCAGCGAACATGCCGAAAGCCATAATCACGAGGCAGTTAAGGATAGTGGGACGTCGCCCGATGCGATCGGCCATCGCACCCAGCACGAAAGCCCCGACGCCCATGCCGATGAGCTCCATCGATAGCACCGCGCCCAAGGCGGCGCGATCTATACCCCACTCTCTCGCGATTCCGGGTGCCGCGAAGCTGATCGACAGCACATCGAACCCGTCAAGCGCATTGAGCGCCGCGGCAAGCGCCACAGCGAGGATCTGACGGGAGTGCATAGGCTCACGCGCGATCAACGCGCGAGGATCGGGAGAAGAGGTCGACAAGAAGCCATCCCGAGCGCGCGCGCGGATTTCGATGTCGCTTTTCCGCACGTCGGGGCCGGGGGATTGTGCCTTGTTCATTTCACCTCTCATGCCAGCGCTGAGACTGTTCTTCGCAGTCTGCATCGTCATGGATCTATCAGGGAGAGAGATGCGGGGCGTATGCTTTTGCGCGCGTTCGATATAACCCAGCCAAATATCTCGGATTGCATTTTTGGCATATCAAACGAGCAGAGAGGTATAAGACATTCCATCCGCAGCGAGTTAGGCGTGGCGAAACAAACTCACCGCGAGAGGATGCTGCTTTGGCCGAGACGCTCGTTCTAATACCCGGACTGCTTTGTGATGCCATTATCTGGAAGCATCAGGTGGCAGCTCTGGGCGAACGATACGATATCCTCATACCTGACCTCACCCGTTTCGCATCGATTGAGGCCATGGCTGCCTCGGTGCTAAACAAAACATCGGCGCAGCTTTCCGTCGCCGGTCACTCGATGGGCGCGCGTGTCGCCATGGAGATGGCGCGGATGGCTCCCGAACGCGTAGAGCGTCTGGCCTTATTGGACACCGGCATCCATCCGATGCGCGCGGGCGAACCGGAGAAGCGAGCGCACTTGGTTGAGCTTGGGCAGCGTGAAGGAATGAGAGCAGCGGCGGACGCCTGGCTGCCTCCGATGGTCGCGCCCGGAGCTCTTGACGCCGACCCTTCGCTGCGCTCGGATCTCTATGCTATGGTCGAGCGAATGAACCCCGCGATTCATCAGGCTCAGATTACGGCCCTGCTCACGCGCCCGGACGCGCGGCAGGTCTTGCCGCTGCTGCGCTGTCCGGTACTCGTCGGCGTGGGGGAACTGGACGCATGGAGCCCGCCGGCCCAGCACCTCGACATCGTTGATGTCGTGCCGCAGGCGACTTATGTCGTCTTCGCTGGCAGCGGCCACATGGCCCCGCTCGAAGCGCCTGAAGCAGTTTCGCAAGCGCTCTCGGAGTGGATGCTGACCCCCCTATCGAAGGAGCACGCGCATGAATGATGCCGCCCGTTTCGGCATCGAACATGCCTGCGAGCGCCTGATCAAGCGCTTTGCGCAGCTTAACGACGCCCACGACCACGATGCCCTCGCCGAAATGTTCGTGAGCGAGGGCAGCTTTGCCCGGCCGACAGACCCGACCAATCCCGTCACGGGCCGGGAGGATATCCGCGCGTTCTTTCGCGACCGTCCCAAACGGATCACGCGCCACGTCATGACGAACATAGTGGTCGAGGTCTTGGACGAAAACGCTGCGTGCGCCAGAAGCTACGTCGTCCTCTATTCCGGCGAAAAAGGCGCGCAAGTGCTCCTCGGTGACTTCGATGACACCTTCCGCCGCGACGATGACGGCGCATGGAAGTTTCAGAGCCGCGCCGGCTCCCTCGCATTCGGCTGAGTAAAGCGGCCGGACAGCATGACATGGCCGCTGCCAAGCGCAGCCGCCCCAACAGGATTGAACGAAATGGCACGGATAATCGGTGGCATCGGAACCTCTCACGTCCCGACGATCGGCGTCGCCTACGACAAGGGACGCCAGGCGGATCCCGTCTGGGCACCTTTGTTCGACGGCTACAAACCGGTCGCCGAATGGCTTGCAGAGAAGAAGCCGGACGTGTTGCTATTCTTCTACAATGATCATGCCAGCACGATGTTCTTCGACCTTTACCCCACCTTCGCGTTGGGCATCGGGGACCGCTTCCCCATAGCCGATGAGGGCGCGGGTCTGCGCGATCTGCCGCAAATTCGCGGGAACGTAGACTTCCAGGCGCATATCGGAGAATCGCTGGTCAACGACGAATTCGACCTTGCGTTCTTCCAGAACAAGCCCATCGATCATGGAATTGCATCACCGCTTCCGCTCATGTGGCCCCACGAGCCGGACTGGCCGGGGGTCGTCGTCCCCATCGCGGTCAATGTCCTGCAGTACCCGCTGCCCACCGGCCGGCGCTGCTATCGCCTGGGCCAGGCAGTGCGCCGCGCCATTGAAAGCTATCCAGAGGACCTTTCGGTCGTGGTGGTCGGCACCGGCGGGCTTTCGCACCAGATTCATGGGGAGCGAGCCGGCTACAACGACACTGATTGGGATATGGAATTTCTCGAGCAGCTTTGCGACACGCCGGAAAAGCTGCTCCACTTGCGCCACGCGGATTACGTGCGCCTCGGCGGCGCCGAAAGCGTTGAGCAGATCATGTGGCTGGCAATGCGCGGCGCCCTGCCCGATCGTCTGACCGAAATCCACCGTAACTACTATCTGATGACCACCACGGCGATGACCGTCGTGGTCTATGAGGAGGCAGGTGAGCGCGCGCAGCCTTCCGCAGCAAGCACCAGCGTGGAGGCCTGACCGATGTTCACCCAGAACCCGCAGACCGTCGGTATCGAAGAACTCACCGGCACGTACGTCTTCGATCTGCGTACCTGCAACCGTACACTGGCGTTTAACCGTTTCTTCTGGAACATGATCCGTCCGAAGTATCGCCAAGCCTTCCTCGACGACGAGGAGGCTGCGATGACGGTAGCCTCCCTTTCGGACGAGGAGAAGGCACTCGTGCGCGCGCGTGACTGGCTGGGCATCGTCCAGTATGGCGTCAACTTCTTCGTTCTCGAGAAATGGGCACGCGTAGTGCGGCGGACGAACCTCGAAGTCTATGCCATCATGCGCGGCGAGACGCTCGAAGAGTTCATGCAGACCCGAGCAGTGCCGCACGCCACCTGAACTGACGCGGCCCGCGATGCCCTTTTCAAGGTAGGGCAGCGCACGCTAGGATGGCGGCATGGCGCGCTACCTCGAACAACGATTGAAGATCCGGCATTTGCGCGTGATTGAGGCTCTTGACCAGCACAAGAGCCTTCTGCGGGCCTCAAAGGCGCTCGGCGTCAGTCAGCCCGGTCTCAGCCGAACCTTGCAGGAAGTCGAAGATATCGTCGGCTGCGAACTGTTTGAGCGGCATCCCCGGGGCGTGCAACCGAACGCTGTCGGACGCCTGCTGGCAAGAGGCGCCCAGCGTCTCCTGGGCGGCATGCGCCAGATCGAGGCCGACCTCGGAGAGCTGTTCGAGGAACACAAGCGAACGATCCGCGTCGGCGCGCTGCCTGTCGCGGCGCACGGACTTTTGCCGACGGTGATTTCAGACGCGACCGACCGAGGCTCCCACCTCGGGGTCGAGGTCATCGAAGGTCTGACGACGCAATTGCTGCCCGCCCTGCATTCGGGCGAGATCGACGTCGTGGTGGGCCGCCTCTACGAGCCGGATGCACCCGATGGCCTGATCCGGCGCGCACTCTATAGCGAGCCCGTCGGTCTCATAGCCCGCAGCGACCATCCCCTGTTCGAACTCGATGGCGTGACTGCAGAGGACGTGCGGCGCTTTCACGTCGTCTCTCCGGCCGTGAGTACTCGCGTCGAACACGACGTGCGTACCGCGCTCTCCGCCATGCAGGTAGACCTAGATGTGTCCATTCGGTCGACATCGGTCGGGTTCATGCGCGAGTTGTTGCTAACGGGAAATTTCATCTCGGCGATGCCGAAGGTCCTTGTTGCGGGCGACCTGGAAAGAGGGCTGCTTCGCCTCATCCCGATACCGCTTCCGGCCCCGCCGCGCCGCGCGGGCATCATTTACCGCGAAGGTTTGAGCGACGCAGGCAAATTACTTGTAGCGGCCATCGGTCGCGAGGTTGAGCGACTGGCGGCTAGTGGGATCATTGATGCGTTTAACGAGGATTGAGCCGGTCGGCCGGCTGCACAACATAAATGCCTGATTCGGAAGGTCCTAAGGTGTAGCAATACCTCGCAGCTCTGCGGGTGAGCATGCGGATGGATGCGATGGTCGCCGATGCGTTTGATGGTGCAATAGTGGTTTCCCGGTCCTTCGCGATGCGGCGGCATAGGCCAAGCCATGCGAAGATACGTTCGACAGCCCATCGTCGAGAGTACCGAGCCTTTTGATACGTTCAGCATCCAGTTCTAGATCCCCACGTGCTGACGGTTCGCTTCGCTCAATGGCCAGATCGTCAAACTCTGGCGGGATTTTTGCTATTTGCCATGCGGCTCAGCATCACCATCACCCGGCCACCTTCCGCCTCCTCTTGGCTTACCTGACGGCGCTTGTGGTAGAACTTCGCGCATCAGGGGCAAACTTGTTCGTCGTCTTGCTCATCGTAGACCCTCACTCTCAGGAGTTGCGGCCTCGGGCAATCCCGGGGCGGTCCATACCGGTGTTCAGCGTGTTGTAGAACGACCGCAAAATCGTAGGCCACGCATTGGCCGTAGTGTACGAAAAACAGGTGTTTTTCGACACCTGACACCCTTACCGTATATCTGTGCCCGTTTAATGTGACGCCCCCATCTAGGGCATACCTTGCTTCGAATCGCTCGATATCAATCTGCAGCGCATGCGATGCCCCGGTGGCGTTTCTGGCTCTGTTGCAAAAATCGTGAAGCTTGAGCATGCTTGGCGGAGATTGGACGGACGGAACGAT
>NZ_JBYPSB010000032.1:0-8116 GCF_057815095.1 Cupriavidus sp. 86D6
GGTATTAAAAACGATTCAATAAGTTTGAGGTGTTATCGGGCGGCGCTGGCTTCGCTTCGTTCGGTTCGCTGCGTTGCTGCGCTGTCCATGTGCAGAACTATAGCGACCAGCCACCTGCGCAAAGTGGGCTATCGTCGTCATAGTTATTCAAAATTATTGAATATGACCCGGACGCCTGCCTTCGCGACGAGGGACAAACGAAAAAGCCGGCGGAGGCCGGCTTATCGATACGTGCGCACAGGACGGACAGACCAAAGAAAAAGCCCCGCACTGGGCGGGGCTCTTCTTCACAACCGGTATGAGGCGGGATCAGGATGGGTTCTTTCCACCATCTCACGCACCAGAAAACGTAACGCATTGATTGTAATACTGTTATTTCTCAATAGATAACGCCTGTGCGTAGAAAATGGTAAATATCTACTGCTGCTGAAACGCAAATTTACGCATAGGCCGCTCTCTGCGTTACTAGTTGCGCGACCTGGCCCACATACGGGTCGTCAATCTGGCTGGCGCCCGCGCAGCCGAAGCTGCTTGAGCATGCGCTGCTCTTCCGAGCCGGTGTCCCCGGTAGGCTCCCGACGCGCAATGCCGGCGAGCAGCGCGCGCTGCCTGGCCCACGTACGGCAGAGCACCGTATAGGGCATCAGGGCGAACAAGGAAGTCGTCAGTTCGAAATAGTGGCCCACCGATTTGACAAACTCGACGATCAATTGAGGAGTGCTCTTCCTTGACATAGGCAGATGTCAGTTCCGCAGCCCCGTAGATCGTGCTCACGGACGAAGTAGAGGTTTTCGCGCGCCCGTGAGCACGCCACGTACAGCTTGTTGCGGGTCTGCGGCGCCAGGCGCTGCAGGTCACCGGCCTGCAAGCGCGCCCATGCGTCAGGCCCAAGCACGACACAGACGTCACGAAAGTGGTCCATCCCCTTGCTGGCCCCCCAGTTGTGGGAGAAACAGCCATACCGGGTGTGACTGCTGTAAAAGAGTTTGACAATGACGGGATCCCGGTAGAGCTCTTTCGCCAACGGCGCTTGCTCCACAACTGACAGGTCGGAGTTCCGCGCCTCATGCGCATGCATGTCGATCTGCAAATGTTCGCGGATGAAATCACAGACGGTCGTGCTGCACCGGCGGCTCGCCCGCAGGGATTGGCGATCCACCGTGATGCCTTGTGCGGCAAAGCGTTGTGCATAGGCGCCAAAATCATCGTGCAGCGTCCGGTTCACCGACCCGTCGCGACTGGTATCGAAGGTGTGTTGGAAAAAATCGCCGACAAACAGCACATCCGTGTTCGCCCGACATATCGCTGCCAGCAGATTAAAATCGTGGCCCCCGAAGTCCTGCACTTCATCGACGAAGACCCGGTCGAAGTAGCGTTCCATGCGCGCCAGAATGGCCGGCAGGCAGCCTTTGACCTCCAGCAACTTGGCGAGCCGGTTGTGATAAAGACGGCGACGGCCGTCCAGGTAGCGCGCATCCTGGGTCAAGGCGAATCTGGCCGTCTGCGCGGGCGGCAGATGAAAATTCATGCCTCGGCTGCCCAGACGCATCTGCAGCAGCGGCCGGTAGCAGAAATTGTGCAGAAACTTGAAGTAGGTACAGACCACAATGTTCGGCGGCAAATACCCGAACTTCTGCAGCACGCGAATCCGCAGGTGGGCGAAATTGTTCTCGGTGTAGGTAATCAGCAGTACCCGCCGCTCCAGGTCGAGTTCGTCGATCAGGTGCGTGGTTTTGCCGGATCCCGCCACCGCGAAGATTACCCTCTTATCCACTGCACGGCCTCTTCGATGTAGCGGGGGACAACCAGCGCATGCTGACTTGTGAGCAAGCTCAAGGCGGCGTCGGTCTTGTTCGCCAGCATGTATTGCAGCGGGGTCAACGTGCGCCTGCCCCCCGAAAAGAGGGCCTCGCAAGCCGCTGTGTTCCAGGCATGCAAGCCCACCTCGAACGTATGTCTCGCATTGTCAGGGTCGGCGAACACCCGGCCGGCGTCATAGACGAGACCGGCAAAATTGTCCACACAGTTGGCTTGATAGTTTCCGTCGTTGTCCCGAATCGCGGCGGTCCGGATGCCCAGCAGCCTGCCCAACTCCAGATAACGCTTGAAGCTTGTGCCGCCGATCGCCATCACATGCACGTCGTCCTGCTCCGGCGTGGTGCCTCCCGACGCAGTTCGGTACAACGCTTCGAAGAGAATGAACTCCGCGTCGCCCTCGACCAAGATCACGCGTCGGGACAGCGCGAATTCCAGAACATTGTTGTCAGGCGCCTTGATGAAGAAATTGGCCGTCTCCTCACTGAGCGCACGGAGACTCGACGCTCGATGGTTGACGCCCAGTAACTGCGCGTGGCGAAGATTCAGCCGGGACGCAATATGACTGCTGTGCGTGGCCACAAATAATTGTGTCTGCGCCGCACCCTCCAGGCTTCGCACGAGCCTGCGCATACCCGTGTGACTCAAATGGTTTTCGGGTTCCTCCAACAGCAACGCATGCAACGATGCGCCGTTATTCTTGTGTCGGCGCAATGCAAACTCCGTCTTCAGGAAGCACTGCCGTCCCTTGCCGCGATGCTCCAGCGGAATGCCGTCCTCCATGATCTGCAGGTCGACCTCCAGGTTCGAACGGTGACCACTGCGCACGCCGAACTGGTAGTCCGCCAGGTTGTGGTTGACCGGGCCCAGATATTCCTTGCGAAAGGCGTCCTTTCCGCGACGGTACTGGTTTTCGAGGCGATGTCGAGTGGGCACATCGGTATGCACGCCGAACACGGCGCGCGTGTATTCCCGAACGGCATGTTCGCTGTCGATGCGGGAACTGTCTAATGACAAATGCCTGACCGGACGCTTGTAGGCGACGAGCGCATCGCCAGAAAACGTGTGAAACCGGATGCCGTAGTATTCGTACGGGAAATTAGGCTCGTCCTGTGCGAGGACGTCGGCGATGGCCTTGCCGTACTCGTCGACCGGTGCGATCTCGAGGCGCAGACCGTCGGCCTCTATCCCCTTGGAGTTGTTTTTGCCGACGGGCCTATTCTCACGTCGCGTGTGAATGCGTTTTCATTAGGCCCTCGAAGGCCTCGGAGCGGCGGCTACAGTCGGTTGGAGTGGCTGATTCGATCTGTTACTGGTCATCTGCGTTATCCCCCTTTTCAACGTTGAACCGGCGCCCCCCACCGACGGAATGGACACTCCAATTGGGGTATATACGCCGCAGATGCCTCCGGCGAGAATAAGCGCGGTGTATGGCATCCTTCAAAACAAGGAACAACAAATGGGACGAGGAAAGCCGGTGGTACTCGAATCGAGGACGTTCGAGACCCAGGGTCAAGCGAGAGTCTTTTTCCAGGATATGTTGAATCAGTATGTACCTGGTGAGCGAGTCTCCAGTGTAGACGCCGTTCATTTGAAGGGGCTCTTCCAACGACACCCCGAGTACACAACCAAAGTCGGCGTTGGTATCGATTATTTCGAGGTAATCCCGGCGGAATATGGCACGCAGTGCTTTCGCGTGGTTCGAACCGACGGGACCACGGAGAGGTTCTCCTATGACCGATGCATAACCCAGAAAGCTGACTGAGTTCGGGGATAGCAGCCATGGATTTCGAGATACTGGTAGACGACCTCTACCTCAAGATCTTTGCCGACACCCCGCTCGCCCCAGTCGAGAAGAAGCGGGTACTGAGCCTAGCCAACGACTTCGAAGACTTGCTCTGGCGATATGAGAAGTTCGAGAACTTCATCTGGGACAACATCGCCCTGACCGCGCTTTCTGCGCAGGAGCGAGAGAAGCTCAACGGCCAGAGCCGTTCCACGCTGCGAGAGTCCGCCAAGAATCTGCGGCTGACCGATAAGGCTGGAGACATTGGTCAAGGCAGTGAGCTTGCGGAGATTGTGCTGTACGGCATCATGCACCATCACTACAACGCGCTCCCAGTGGTACCGAAAATCTTCTACAAACAGAACGTACAAGACAACGCTAAGGGCGCCGACAGCGTCCACATTGTGCTGGAGGGTGACAATGACTTCTCACTCTGGTTCGGAGAAGCCAAGTTCTACAACAGCATTGAGAATGCTCGGTTGCCAGCGATCGTCGAGTCAATCGGCAACTCGCTGAAGACTGACAAGCTGAAGAAAGAGAACAGCATCATCACGAACACGTCGGATATCGACCGCCTGGTCACCGACCCCGAGCTGGCCGCCAGGATCAAGGACGCCCTCGCGCCAAAAAACTCTATCGATCACATCAAATCGAAGATCAATGTCCCAATTCTGTTGCTTCACGAATGCGCGATCACCGCTGCTGCGACGGAGATGGATGATGACTATCGGGCGACCGTCCGGAACTTTCATCTCGAACGAGCAACTGCCTATATCGGGAAGCAACTCGCCACGCTTCCGGGAACTATCGCGAAGTACGCCGAGATTACCTTTCACCTGATCTTGTTTCCTGTGCCTGACCGCACTCGGCTCATCGAGCAGTTTTCCAAGGAAGTGGCATTTCACAAAGCCAAGAGGTAAGCGACATGGAAACCTTTGCAGAATGTGCCGCTATCAATGAGTTGCTCGAAGCTGGCGATGGCTACGAGGCCCGAAACCGACTGATACGGCTGCTCGATGAGCATGAGCGCGCGCAAGCCACCTATTCACCGTTGGTCAATCATCTGATCAGGGAATCAGGACTCTTTCCTTATCTTGACCCCGACACCGCAACGTGGCAGGACCGTTTCGTCTACGAATCATTCAAGGTGGATATCGGCCAGGATCAACCGGTTACCTTACACAGCGAGCAATCTCTGGTCCTGAAGCATTTGCTTGAGGGCACAAACCTGGCGGTGAGCGCTCCCACGAGCTTCGGGAAGAGCCTGATCATCGACGCCTACATTGCAATCCAGAAGCCAAAAAACGTCCTGATTCTCGTCCCTACCATTGCTCTTACCGACGAGACACGCCGGAGACTCAGCCGCAAGTTCTCTGCTCAGTACAAGATCGTGACGACTGCCGACGTCTCCCTAGCCGAAAAGAATATCTTGATATTCCCTCAGGAGCGGGCGATTCACTATGCCAGCAAGCTGGAATCCCTGGACCTGCTGGTGGTGGACGAGTTCTACAAAGCAAGCCAGGAGTTCGACAAGGAACGCTCGCCAGCCTTGCTAAGGGCGATGATGAAGCTCGGCGCAATCGCGAAGCAGAAATACTATCTCGCGCCTAACATCTCTCGGCTGAACGACAATCCGTTCACCGAGGATATGCTTTTCCTACCCCTCGACTTCAATACGGTATTTCTGGAAAAGTACGAGCTCTACAGGGAAATCGGAAACGACGCCCAGCGCAAGAACGATGCCCTTATCGAGATCCTTGCACAAGAGACCAAGTCCCTGATCTACGCCGGCACCTATTCCAACGTAGAGCGTGTATCTAATCTGCTGCTTGCAAAGACGGAGCCGGTCGACAGCGAAGTGTTGTCGGCGTTCTCCGATTGGCTAGCGACCAACTACGATCCCAACTGGATCCTTACTTCGCTTGTCAAGCGCGGCACCGGCATCCACACAGGCCAGTTGCACAGGTCTCTCAGCCAGATCCAAGTCAAGCTGTTCGAAGAGGAAGCCGGCTTGCGAACCCTCGTTTCGACGTCATCCATCATCGAGGGGGTCAACACGTCCGCCGAGAACGTTATCGTGTGGAGCAACAAGAATGGCAAGCTGAGACTGAACGACTTTACCTATCGGAACATCATCGGTCGCGGTGGGCGAATGTTCAGGCATTTCATCGGCAACATTTATATCCTCGAACGCCCCCCCGCTCCAGCAGACACGCAACTGGATCTGACCTTTCCTGACGAACTCCTCGCGGAGGTCGATGAACAGGAGTTCCGACAGGCATTAACCAAAGATCAGATTGCCAAGATCCTGCTTTACAAGGAAGAGATGGCGGCGGTCCTAGGTCAAGAAGTCTTCGAGCGTCTAAAGGAAGAAGGTGCGCTCATTTCCGGCGATACAACACTAATCACTGAGATCGCCTTGGAAATCAGTCGGAATCGCAAGAGCTGGCGTGGGCTAGCAATCTTGAATTCTGCCTCCAATGAACACTGGGCATGGATCCTTTACAAGGTTCTGCGTCTCGCTCCCGGTGACTGGGAAGCGCCATACACCAAATTTGTTGAGTTCGTCAGGACATTGTCTTACAACTGGACGTGCTCTATCCCCGAGTTGCTCGACCAATTAGACGCGCAGGACGTAACCATCGAGCAATTCTTCAAACTTGAGCGCAATGCGACCTTCAAGTTGACGGCGCTCTTGAGCGATATCAACGTGCTACAGAAGGAAATTCTTACGGAATTGCACTTGGATATCTCCCCATTTATCGCCAAGCTGTCGAAGGCGTTCCTGCCATCGTGTGTCCTCGAACTAGAAGAGTATGGGCTACCAAGAATGCTCACAAAGAAGCTCCACACCGCAAAGATCCTCAACTTCGAGGATGAAGGCCTGACCTTGCATGCGGCACTGGAAGCGCTTGGCCAGATACCGTCGGAGAAAATAGCGGAGACGGCGAGACTGGATGAATTCGATCGATACGTGCTCGAGTACTTTCTTGAAGGGATTGCCCGTCACTAGTTCGCTCCGCGCTTTTCTCCGCGACCGCTAACGTAAGCGTCAGTGGGCGCGCGAGCCTAACGGCCAAAAGCGACCTGTCGACAGATAGTTCTCATATATTGTCGGTATTCTATGCTTAGCCAGATAATTTGGAATCGAAACCGTGGAAAACGAGAAAATCAAGGACTTGCTTGCCAGTGACGCAGTCGGAGCAATCACTATTGACACGAATGTGTTCGACGCGGAAGGTAAGAATGTTCATGATGGGAACCTGTTGTTGCTTCGGCAAGTAGCTCAAGCTGGAAAGCAACTGTTGTTTTCAGACATGACGGCTCGCGAAATGGAGCGTCATCTACGGGAGAAGCTCGAAAGCACGAAGGCTTTCGACGCTAAGGTACTCGGGCGTTTAAAAAAGCTCGTGCCGGATGATGTAATCCAATCCGTCACCGACGCAATGGACGGTCAAGAGCAAAATCCGAAGGCTGCTCTCAACAACTACTTTGGTAATGTTTCGGCGACTGTTATTCACGCTGCAGATTACACGTCGATCGACGAGTTGATGAACCGCTATTTTGCGGCCGAGCCGCCATTCGAGGCCGATGCGAAGAAGAAGGCCGAGTTTCCGGACGCTATCGCATTGCTCACCCTCGAAGGCTGGGCGAAGAAGCATGATACAAAAGTACTTTGTGTCTCCAGTGATGGGGACTGGAAGCGGTACGCTGAGAAGTCTGATCGTCTGATAATCGCTCCTGAGCTCAAGGATGTGCTCGCCGCGCTAGTTCGCGTCCGGGGAGAAATGCTCCCGGACAGAGTCCGAGTTGCCGCCGCTTCCTGGCTCGCGTCGGGGCCTGCCAAAGAACAACTCGAAGGGGCCGTTCAATTTGAGCTTGACGATCACCTCCCCTACGTCGACGCTGACTCATATTGCGGCTTCGATGAAGAGGTCGTTGAACTGTTTGTGCGACAGGATTCGTTTTCACTTGATGTAGAAAGTGCGGCCGTTCTTTCCGCCGACGCTGAAGAAGCTGTCATTTCAGTATCTGCGAGCTTCGTTGTTGACGGAAAATTTGCTTTCAGTTTTTTTGTTAGAGATTCCATCGACAAGGACAACGTGCCCGTTGGGCACACCTATGCAGAGAGTGCGACCGATGTGAGAGTGGAGCTGTCCATCACGCTCGATATTGAAGATTTCGCAACAGGTAAAGCGTCGGAATTGTCAAGCAATGACGTTACGGAGATCGCTGTAAAGATGGAACGAATCGATTTCAACGTCGGAACGGTCGGCCCGGACTATTCGCGCGACGAGGACGACTAGCCCGTTGGCGGTTGCACCACACTTGCAGTCGGCCCAATGGACCTTCGATGTCGGGACGTCCGTCGGCTGTGGCACTTCAACTTGGAAGGCGAGGATGTTGATTTGCACTGACTCCTGACCCGGGGGGGGGGGTGCGGAGGCCGCTTCCGGCCAGACTCTGCCATTGCGCGTGGATTCGCGAGCGTCCGTTGTGCAGTCACGAAGCGAC
>NZ_JBYPSB010000033.1:0-5479 GCF_057815095.1 Cupriavidus sp. 86D6
GGGCTTGGGGGTTCTGGGTATAAGAGCCTGGCGATGACCTACTTTCACACGGGTAGTCCGCACTATCATCGGCGCAAAGTCGTTTCACGGTCCTGTTCGGGATGGGAAGGGGTGGTTCCAACTCGCTATGGTCACCAGGCATGAGGGGTTGCCGCGCTGACATGCATCAGCGCAGCGAATCTGGGGTGTAGTAAGGGGGTTGTGTTGTATGCCTGTGGCACACGCGGACTCTGGTCTAACCAGGTCAAACACACTGGTTATAGGATCAAGCCTTACGGGCAATTAGTACTGGTTAGCTTAACGCATTACTGCGCTTCCACACCCAGCCTATCAACGTCCTGGTCTCGAACGACCCTTCAAGGAGGTCAAGCCTCCAGGGAATCCTCATCTTCAGGCGAGTTTCCCGCTTAGATGCTTTCAGCGGTTATCTCTTCCGTACATAGCTACCCTGCGATGCCTCTGGCGAGACAACAGGTACACCAGCGGTACGTCCACTCCGGTCCTCTCGTACTAGGAGCAGCCCCCGTCAAGATTCCAACGCCCACGGCAGATAGGGACCAAACTGTCTCACGACGTTTTAAACCCAGCTCACGTACCTCTTTAAATGGCGAACAGCCATACCCTTGGGACCGGCTACAGCCCCAGGATGAGATGAGCCGACATCGAGGTGCCAAACACCGCCGTCGATATGAACTCTTGGGCGGTATCAGCCTGTTATCCCCAGAGTACCTTTTATCCGTTGAGCGATGGCCCTTCCATTCAGAACCACCGGATCACTATGTCCTGCTTTCGCACCTGCTCGACTTGTCGGTCTCGCAGTTAAGCACGCTTTTGCCATTGCACTTTAGGTACGATGTCCGACCGTACCAAGCGTACCTTCGAACTCCTCCGTTACACTTTGGGAGGAGACCGCCCCAGTCAAACTGCCTACCATGCACTGTCCCCGACCCGGATTCACGGGCCAAGGTTAGAACCTCAAACAAACCAGGGTGGTATTTCAAGGACGGCTCCACGTGAACTGGCGTCCACGCTTCAAAGCCTCCCACCTATCCTACACAGATCGGTTCAAAGTCCAATGCAAAGCTACAGTAAAGGTTCATGGGGTCTTTCCGTCTAGCCGCGGGGAGATTGCATCATCACAAACACTTCAACTTCGCTGAGTCTCGGGAGGAGACAGTGTGGCCATCGTTACGCCATTCGTGCAGGTCGGAACTTACCCGACAAGGAATTTCGCTACCTTAGGACCGTTATAGTTACGGCCGCCGTTTACCGGGACTTCAATCAAGAGCTTGCACCCCATCATTTAATCTTCCGGCACCGGGCAGGCGTCACACCCTATACGTCCACTTTCGTGTTTGCAGAGTGCTGTGTTTTTATTAAACAGTCGCAGCCACCATTTTATTGCAACCCCTTCACCCTTCTGGCGCAGGCCAGTCAAGCTACCAGGGCGTACCTTATCCCGAAGTTACGGTACCAATTTGCCGAGTTCCTTCTCCCGAGTTCTCTCAAGCGCCTTAGAATACTCATCTCGCCCACCTGTGTCGGTTTGCGGTACGGTCTCGTATGACTGAAGCTTAGAGGCTTTTCTTGGAACCACTTCCGATTGCTTCGCAGCACTAGGCCGCTCGCCCCACATCCTTGAATTCCGCGCCCGGATTTGCCTAAGCGCCTTCTCCAATGCAGGGACCGGGACTTCCAACACCCGGACAACCTTCCGCGATCCGTCCCCCCATCGCATCATACGACGGTGCAGGAATATTAACCTGCTTCCCATCAGCTACGCATCTCTGCCTCGCCTTAGGGGCCGACTCACCCTACGCCGATGAACGTTGCGTAGGAAACCTTGGGCTTACGGCGAGGGGGCCTTTCACCCCCTTTATCGCTACTCATGTCAGCATTCGCACTTCTGATACCTCCAGCATCCTTTACAAGACACCTTCACAGGCTTACAGAACGCTCTCCTACCACGCACATTGCTGTGCGTCCGCAGCTTCGGTATATAGCTTAGCCCCGTTACATCTTCCGCGCAGGACGACTCGATCAGTGAGCTATTACGCTTTCTTTAAAGGGTGGCTGCTTCTAAGCCAACCTCCTGACTGTTTTAGCCTTCCCACTTCGTTTCCCACTTAGCTATATTTGGGGACCTTAGCTGGCGGTCTGGGTTGTTTCCCTCTTGACACCGGACGTTAGCACCCGATGTCTGTCTCCCGTGATTGCACTCTTCGGTATTCGGAGTTTGCTATGGCGGGGTAATCAGCAATAGACCCCCCAACCATGACAGTGCTCTACCCCCGAAGGTGAGACACGAGGCACTACCTAAATAGTTTTCGGAGAGAACCAGCTATTTCCAGATTTGTTTAGCCTTTCACCCCTATCCACAGCTCATCCCCTAACTTTTCAACGTTAGTGGGTTCGGTCCTCCAGTACGTGTTACCGCACCTTCAACCTGGCCATGGATAGATCATCTGGTTTCGGGTCTACACCCAGCGACTCAACGCCCTGTTCGGACTCGCTTTCGCTACGCCTTCCCTAACCGGTTAAGCTTGCCACTGAATGTAAGTCGCTGACCCATTATACAAAAGGTACGCCGTCACCCGTTGCCAGGCTCCGACTGTTTGTATGCATGCGGTTTCAGGATCTATTTCACTCCCCTCCCGGGGTTCTTTTCGCCTTTCCCTCACGGTACTGGTTCACTATCGGTCGATCACGAGTATTTAGCCTTGGAGGATGGTCCCCCCATCTTCAGACAGGATTTCACGTGTCCCGCCCTACTTGTCGCACACCTAGTTCCACAAATCTGTTTTCGCATACAGGGCTATCACCTGCTATGGCCGGGCTTTCCATCCCGTTTTGCTAACAGTTCTGCTAAAGAGTGCAAGGCTCTTCCCATTTCGTTCGCCACTACTCTGGGAATCTCGGTTGATTTCTGTTCCTGCAGCTACTTAGATGTTTCAGTTCGCCGCGTTCGCTTCCCTTGCCTATGTATTCAGCAAGGGATGACCCATTCGGGCCGGGTTTCCCCATTCGGACATCTCCGGATCAAAGCTTGTTTGCCAGCTCCCCGAAGCTTTTCGCAGGCTACCG
Organism: Cupriavidus sp. 86D6; assembly: GCF_057815095.1. Lineage (NCBI taxonomy): Bacteria > Pseudomonadati > Pseudomonadota > Betaproteobacteria > Burkholderiales > Burkholderiaceae > Cupriavidus > Cupriavidus sp. 86D6. Next base: position 3,085 of record NZ_JBYPSB010000033.1, read on the forward strand.
CGTCCTTCATCGCCTGTGATCGCCAAGGCATCCACCACATGCACTTGTTCGCTTGACCCTATAACGAGTGTGTCTAACGTCTCCGTTATCCACGCTGGCTACAGGTCTGAGTTCTCGCGTTTGTGCCGTATTCCAAGTCATCTTTCGATCACTTAAATACATTTTGGTTGATACAATCACAACCCGGTATCGCGTTTGTACTGCAGCGTCTCATCAACGCTTCGCGACACCTTTACTACATCCCATATTGTTAAAGAACAGCCGACTTATCGTCGCTTGGCAATGCCAAATGAAAGCACTCAGCACTGAATGCTTTCATTTGACTACCAACCAGGTCGTCTCGTTACCCCGATCCTCGATCAAGGTAAGTGGTGGAGGATGACGGGATCGAACCGACGACCCCCTGCTTGCAAAGCAGGTGCTCTCCCAGCTGAGCTAATCCCCCGCGTAGATAACTTGGTGGGTCTGGTAGGACTTGAACCTACGACCCCCGCCTTATCAAGACGGTGCTCTAACCACCTGAGCTACAGACCCTTGGCTGTAACAGCAAACAAACCGATAAGTGTGAACGCTTGACTTGTGAACACAAGCCTCTGGAAAGGAGGTGATCCAGCCGCACCTTCCGATACGGCTACCTTGTTACGACTTCACCCCAGTCATGAACCCTGCCGTGGTAATCGCCCTCCTTGCGGTTAGGCTAACTACTTCTGGCAAAACCCACTCCCATGGTGTGACGGGCGGTGTGTACAAGACCCGGGAACGTATTCACCGCGGCATGCTGATCCGCGATTACTAGCGATTCCAGCTTCACGTAGTCGAGTTGCAGACTACGATCCGGACTACGATGCGTTTTCTGGGATTAGCTCCCCCTCGCGGGTTGGCAACCCTCTGTACGCACCATTGTATGACGTGTGAAGCCCTACCCATAAGGGCCATGAGGACTTGACGTCATCCCCACCTTCCTCCGGTTTGTCACCGGCAGTCTCTCTAGAGTGCCCTTGCGTAGCAACTAAAGATAAGGGTTGCGCTCGTTGCGGGACTTAACCCAACATCTCACGACACGAGCTGACGACAGCCATGCAGCACCTGTGTCCACTTTCCCTTTCGGGCACCTGATGCATCTCTGCTTCGTTAGTGGCATGTCAAGGGTAGGTAAGGTTTTTCGCGTTGCATCGAATTAATCCACATCATCCACCGCTTGTGCGGGTCCCCGTCAATTCCTTTGAGTTTTAATCTTGCGACCGTACTCCCCAGGCGGTCAACTTCACGCGTTAGCTACGTTACTGAAGAAATGAATCCCCAACAACTAGTTGACATCGTTTAGGGCGTGGACTACCAGGGTATCTAATCCTGTTTGCTCCCCACGCTTTCGTGCATGAGCGTCAGTGACGTCCCAGGGGGCTGCCTTCGCCATCGGTATTCCTCCACATCTCTACGCATTTCACTGCTACACGTGGAATTCTACCCCCCTCTGACATACTCTAGCCTTGCAGTCACAAGCGCAATTCCCAAGTTGAGCTCGGGGATTTCACGCCTGTCTTACAAAACCGCCTGCGCACGCTTTACGCCCAGTAATTCCGATTAACGCTCGCACCCTACGTATTACCGCGGCTGCTGGCACGTAGTTAGCCGGTGCTTATTCTTCCGGTACCGTCATCCGCCCCAGGTATTAACCAGAGCGTTTTCTTTCCGGACAAAAGTGCTTTACAACCCGAAGGCCTTCTTCACACACGCGGCATTGCTGGATCAGGGTTGCCCCCATTGTCCAAAATTCCCCACTGCTGCCTCCCGTAGGAGTCTGGGCCGTGTCTCAGTCCCAGTGTGGCTGATCGTCCTCTCAGACCAGCTACTGATCGTCGCCTTGGTGGGCCTTTACCCCACCAACTAGCTAATCAGACATCGGCCGCTCCTGCTGCGCGAGGCCTTACGGTCCCCCGCTTTCACCCTCAGGTCGTATGCGGTATTAGCTAATCTTTCGACTAGTTATCCCCCACAACAGGGTACGTTCCGATGTATTACTCACCCGTTCGCCACTCGCCGCCAGACCGAAGTCCGCGCTGCCGTTCGACTTGCATGTGTAAGGCATGCCGCCAGCGTTCAATCTGAGCCAGGATCAAACTCTTCAGTTCAATCTCTGTGTGGTGCCGAAGCACCTCGCTCTTTCGAGCGGTCGCTCACTCTCAGAAAACTGACTGGTTCACGTCTCGCGACGCAAACCAACATGTTTTACTGTGCGAGCACTGATAACTTTTGAAGCATCACGAAGCCGAAGCTCCGTGGCGTTCGCCATCAAGCGCCCACACTTATCGGTTGTTTGTTTGTTAAAGAACCCGAGCGACCGGCTTTGCCGTTCGCTGTCGCTGCGTCTTTCGTCGCAGCGGAGAAACGAGATTAT
>NZ_JBYPSB010000034.1:0-3845 GCF_057815095.1 Cupriavidus sp. 86D6
GTGAGCAAGGGTAAACACTACCGTTCCGGAGCTTGGCTGCGTCCCTCTTCCGAACTACATTTATCACACGATCACTAATCGATCGATAATTTGTTGGAGACAGCATGGCGATCACCAAGCTCGCACACTATTCAATCCGCACGGCGGACCTCGAACGGTCGTGCGCATTCTACGAACGCATTCTCGGGTTCCGGCGTGGGTACCGGCCGCCGTTCGACTTCCCCGGCGCCTGGCTCTACATGGGCGACGACGAACGGGACTTCGGCACCGTGCACATCATCGGCATCGACCCGAGCAATCCGGCGGGGCTGACTGCCTATCTCGGCGACAAGGCGTTGCCGGAAGCCGGCACGGGCACCGTCGACCATATTGCCTTCCTGGCGACTGGCGTCACTGCCATGTGGCAGACGCTACGCGCCGAGGGCATCGCCTGGCGCGACCGCACCGTCCCCAGCCTGGGCTTGCACCAGGTATTCATCGAAGACCCGTCCGGCGTCACCATCGAACTCAACTACCCCGCCGAAGAAGTGGCAGGCCTGGCACTGCCGCAGCAATCGCAAGCCGAAGCAGGAGCCACAGCATGACGCCCATCCCATCATCCCCACGCAAGGCCATCATCATCGGCGGCTCCGTAGGCGGGCTGTTTGCCGCCAACCTTTTGACACGGGCTGGCTGGGAAGTCGAGATTTTCGAGCGCACGCCCGAAGCGCTGACCGGTCGTGGGGCCGGCATCGTCACGCACCCGGAACTGTTCGAAGCTTTGGCCGCTGCCGGCGTGACCGTCGACGACAGCATCGGCGTCTCGGTCAATACCCGCGTGACGCTGGCTCGCGATGGTAGTGCGGTTTCGGATCGTGAGCTGCCCCAGACGCTGACCGCCTGGGGCAAGATGTACGAGGTACTGGGTAAGGCGTTTCCGGATCTCTATCGCACCGGCGCGCATGTCACGGCGGTGGCATCGCACACCGGCCATGCGGAAGTCACGCTGCAGGATGGCTCGATACACCGCGCCGACATGGTGATCGCCGCCGATGGCTTCCGGTCCACTATCCGGGAACAACTGCTGCCGGCCGCTCAGCTGGAATACGCAGGCTATATCGCCTGGCGCGGACTGGTCGACGAGACCGACCTGACACCGGCGACGCACGCCGCGATATTCGACAAGTTCGCGTTCTGCCTGCCGCCGCATGAACAGATTCTCGGCTACCCGGTGGCTGGCGAGCGCAACAGCACCACGCTGGGCCAGCGACGGTTCAACTTCGTGTGGTACCGCGCCACCAGTGCCAACCAGTTAGCCGATCTGCTCACAGATGCCAACGGCAAATGCTGGTCCACCGGCATTCCTCCGGGCCTGATCCGTCCCGAGGTCATCGCCGACATGGAAAGCGCAGCGACTGACCTCCTAGCGCCCCAGTTTGCCGAAGTGGTGAGGCGGACTGCACACCCGCTGTTCCAGCCGATCTATGACCTCACCGTTTCGCAAATGGCGTTTGGTCGCGTGGCCCTGCTGGGTGACGCCGCCTTCGTGGCGCGGCCCCATTGCGGGATGGGCGTCACCAAGGCGGCCGGCGATGCGATGGCGCTCGCGCGCGCGCTGTCGGACGCGCCGACCATCGAGGCCGGGCTCGAAGCCTACAGCGCCGAACGCGTGCAGGTGGGCCAGGCCATTGTCGAGCACGCCCGCCACCTTGGCGCCTACATGCAGGCCCAACTGAAGAGCGACGAAGACCGCGCCATGGCCGAACGCTACCGAACCCCGGAAGCGGTCATGCGCGAGACCGCCGTGTCGCGCCGGTTCTGACCGCCAAGGACAACAACACAAGGAGACAACCATGCCTCAAGCCGCCCCACAGACCGCGCCCCCCGTCGCGCCTTACAACACCCATGAAGACCCGGAGGCCATCGACGCCCCGCTGGCACCGCATCCAATGTTGGGCCGCGCCGATTTCGAGCGACTGCACCGCACCCGGCGGCGCTTCTCGTGGTCACTGACCGCCGCGATGCTGCTGGTGTACTTCGGCTTCATCCTGACGCTGGCCTTCCGTCCCGACCTGCTCGCCATGCGGCTGGTACCGGACCAGCCGATGAGCATCGGCATTCCCGTCGGTTTCGGCATGTTCGCGTTCACCTTCGCGCTCGTCGCCATCTACGTGTATCGCACCAACACGGTCTACGACCGGATGATCGCGGACATCCGCGACGGAGAGCCGTCATGAATCGCACGCGCGCCTCTTTTGCCTTCTGCGCCGTACTGACGGTTGCCACGCCCGCCCTGGCTGCCACGCCGCCGGTGGGCCAGGGCCTGAACGGCATCGCCATCGCCATGTTCGTCGTCTTCGTGGTGGCCACGCTGGCCATCACTCGCTGGGCGGCCCGTCGTAACAACAGCGTGGCCGACCACTATGCCGCCGGCGGCAAGATCACCGCCATGCAGAACGGCTGGGCGATCGCCGGCGACTACATGTCCGCCGCCTCGCTGCTAGGCATCTCGGCGCTGGTGTTTACCAGCGGCTATGACGGCCTGATCTATTCCATCGGCTTTCTGGCCAGCTGGCCCATCATCCTGTTCCTGATTGCCGAGCCCTTACGCAATCTGGGGCGCTACACGCTGGCCGACGTGCTGTCGTATCGGCTGCGGCAACGGCCGATACGTGCGTTCTCGGCGTCGAGTTCCATCGTGATCGTGCTGCTGTACCTGGTCTCGCAGATGGTCGGTGCCGGCAAGCTCGTGGAACTGCTGTTCGGCTTCAACTACACGTCGGCTGTGGTGCTGGTTGGCGTGCTGATGGTCGTCTACGTGTTCTTCGGCGGCATGCTGGCCACCACCTGGATCCAGATCATCAAGGCGGTCATGCTGCTGGCCGGCTGCGCGTTCATGGCGTTCATGGTGATGAGCCGCTTTGGCTTCAGCCTGAACAGCCTGTTCGACCATGCCATCGCCGCCCACGGGAAGCAGGAAGCCATCATGCGCCCGGGCGGTCTGGTCTCCGATCCGGTCTCGGCGGTGTCGCTCGGTCTGGCGCTGATATTCGGCACGGCGGGGTTGCCTCATATCCTGATGCGCTTCTTCACGGTCAGTAACGTCAAGGCCGCGCGCAAGAGCGTGCTGTATGCCACCGGCATCGTCGGCATGGGCTACGCAATGATCATCATCATCGGCTTCGGGACGATTGCGCTGGTCGCCAAGGATCCGCTCTATCACACGCCTTCTGGCGCGGTGATTGGCGGCATCAACATGGTGGCCGTACACCTGGCCCACGCCGTGGGCGGCAGCGTTTTCCTGGGGTTCATCTGTGCGGTGGCGTTCTCGACAATCCTCGCCGTGGTGGCGGGCCTGACGCTGGCGGGCTCCTCCGCCATCTCGCACGACCTGTATGCCACGGTGATCTGCAAGGGCCGCGCGTCGGACAAGGACGAGATGCGTGTGTCGCGCATCACCACGCTGGTACTGGGCGTGCTGTCGATCCTGCTGGGCATCCTGTTCGAGAAGCAGACCATTGCGTTCATCGTGAGCCTGACATTCTCGATTGCTGCCAGTTCCAACTTCCCCGTGCTGCTGCTGTCGATCTATTGGCGCGGCCTGACTACGCGCGGGGCGGTCATGGGCGGCATGATGGGCCTGATTACCGCCGTGGTGCTGACGATCCTGAGCCCGACGGTATGGGTGCAGGTGCTCGGGCACGCGTCGGCCATCTATCCGTACGAGTATCCGGCACTGTTCTCGATGCTGGTGGCGTTTGCAGGCATCTACGTGTTCTCGGTGACCGATCGCTCAGCGCGCGGCGCGTGGGAACGCAACGCCTACCAGAACCAGCGCGTGGACTGCGAACTCGGTATCACGGCCA
>NZ_JBYPSB010000035.1:0-3728 GCF_057815095.1 Cupriavidus sp. 86D6
CGACCCATCTGCGTCGTTGGCCATACCGGCCGTCAACGGCGGAAACTGAGCGGAATTCCGTCGCATGAAATGCAGACAGCGCCAGCATTTGCGCCGCCCACAGTGCCGATGCCCTTTGCCGAACAAACAGCGGCGGCAACAAGGCTCGCTATTTGAAATGGGCACCCAAAGTGCGTATCGGATCTCAATTTTATTTATATCTGATGTGAATCATGCGATACATGACGTAACACTACTTTGTTTAGACTCGATCTCAAAATCAATCAATGCCACCTAATAACGGTCGCAAATAAAGGTATGGGTCGAATCATGTTCGCTTGGAGTCGAAAGCAGAGGTATTCGTTTGACGGCTTGCGTCGGAAGGTCGAGACGATGCGGCGCGCCGTTTATACGCTCATGACCGCGATCACGGTTCTAGTATTGCTTTATCCCATGGAGGTAAATGCGGAGCGAACAGCGACATGGTATTACCTGCAGGCGAACAACATGGTTGCAAATCGCCCACAGTGGTATCGGTCAACACCCGCTCAACTCTGTACGGACATCATGCCATGGCTGTTCTCAGAGTCGCTCAGCTTTACTCGAACCGTGACTTCGTCGACTTATCCGGGCTCTACAAATTTATGTAATGTTTCCTGGCGCATGAATTCGACTGGAGAAACAGGGACAACGAGTAATGGTTCATTTTACTATGTAGATTGGTGCGCGAATGGCGGCCGACCGGATACGAGAAAACCTGTAGCTGAACAATGTGGCGACTCGAATTTTCCGGGAACGAAAATTCCGGTCAATGAAGTTGACGAGAAAAGCTGCAGCGTCGGCAATCCGTGTTCTGTCGGATCTGGTCTGAAGCAGCAGACAGAGACTGACTACGTTGGATCCGGACCACAGCCGTTGTCACTGAGACGCACTTACCGTTCTAGGTATGCGGTTGGACCGAAATTCGGATTTGATTCTCGCTGGATGCACGAATGGCAACGACGACTTGATGTGTCGAAGCTATTTGAGGGGACGCCCGCATTGTCTGCACTGCGTGGCGATGGATCGACAACGACTTTCGCTTTTAGCAATGGCGTCTGGGCGGCCGTAGGCGGAAAAGGCGAGCAAGTTACCGCTGTTTCGGATGCAGGCGGAGTGGGACCGGGCTTTCGCCTCTATGATCGTAGAGGCGATCGCATTGAAGACTACGATGGCAAAGGCAAGTTGCTTCTGGTGCGGGAGCGAAATGGTTGGTCTACAGTACTCAAATACAGCAACCTAAGCACGTCCACAACGGTTGCGCCGGCACCAGATTTGTTAATTGAGGTGCGCCAACAATTTGGTCAAACTATCCGATTCACATATGACGCGTGGCGACGAATTAAGTCTGCGACGATGCCTGATTCGTCGATCGTGCAGTACGGATACGACAGCAATGGCATGCTCATCGCAATTGCGTATGCCGACGGCACGCAACGCCAATACCATTACGAGAATGCGCAGTATCCGTGGGCCCTGACGGGCATTACAGATGAGAAGGGAATTCGGTTCGCCACTTACGCCTACGACTTTCAGGGCCGCGCCACCAGCACCGAGCACGCCGGGGGCGTCGACAGATTCCAGCTCAGCTTCCTCGGCAACGGCCAGACCTCTGTCACCACCGCGGACGGCACCAGTCGCACCTTCACCTCAGAACTGGAGGGGAACGTGTTGCGCGCCACCGGCGCCTCCGCCGCCTGTCCTGCGTGTGGAGACATCGCCAAGGCGGTGTCCTACGATGCGGCGGGGAATGTCGCGAGCCGGAGGGATTTTGCGGACAAGGAGACGCGCTATACCTACGACGCCCTTGGCCGGGAAACCCAGCGCGTCGAAGGCTACGGCACGGCTGACGCAAAGACCACGACCACCGAGTGGCATCCGACGTGGAACCTGCCGCTGAAGGTGGCAGCGCCAGGGCGGGTCGACTATTTCAGCTACGATGCGAAGGGACAGGTGCTGACGTACGGCTGGTATCCGACCAACGACGCCAACGGCAGCCAAGGGCTCAACGCCCAGCCGTCCGGCGACGTGACGAGCACGACTTGGACCTATGACGCAAACGGCCTGGTGGCGACAGCCGTCGATAAGCTTGGGGACACGGTCACTGGCCAATGGACCTTCACTTACGATGCCCAGAGCAACCTGGCTTCGGTGACGAACATGGCGGGACAGACTGGCACAGCCGTGCAATATGATGCAGCGGGCAGGTTGCTTGAAGCCGTGGATGTCAGCGGATCGCGGATCAAATACGCCTACGACGCGCGCGGCCGCATGACCGACGTCGATATTGATGGTATCCGGACCAAGTATGAGTATGACGCCGTAGGGCAGCTTGTCGGCATCAGTGGCCCGTATAACCAAGTGACGCGCTACACTTACGACGCTGCTCACCGGTTAATCCAGATTTTGGACAACATCACCATATCAGAGCCGCTCGCCGATTCGAGCCTCGCTAGCCCTTTCTCGGTCAGCGGTAACTCGGAATCGACACTTGCCTCCGTGTCAAACCGCGTTGCGTCCGGTTGGAATGCGGTCGTACGGTGGTTAAGAGACTGGCTCGCCGGCATCATCAGTTCTGCACACGCCCAGGTTGCTCCATCTCCTAACCCATACACGCCACCAATTCATCCGGGGCAGAGTATGCCACCTTATCCTAGCTCAAGCGCTGCGGTTGATCTTGACCCAAGTCTTAGACCGGAAAAGGCGGCGCCGGGTATGTACGTTATGCAGTTCCTGATGAAGGTTCAAAAGGCATGTGGAGAAGTGCTTGAAGCTGTCGTTTCTGCTTTCGATAAGAGCACGCCTCCGGGGGATTGCGATGACGACGAATACATCAAGCTGAAGAATAATGTGGATCAATCCTGCAAGACAGGGCAGAAGTACTGTAAAGCTGGTGATGTCCCGGCCGTACTTGCATCAAAGCGCGATGATTTACAGATTTGCGCAAATGCCCGGCGCAAAATCATGAACGTTTGCTTCCGTGGCGGGGACAAGGAACATCAAAGGGATTGGGTAAAAGTCGTACAACAGGTGGAAATTTGCAATGGACTCTAACGAATACGCACGTCGATCTGCACAGGTGAAGTCAACTATTCGTGCGGCGTTCGGTATCATCCCCATTCCGTCGGGACATAGACGGGATGATGGCATCACAAACTACGAAGTGGACGATGATGTTCAGAAGTTCAATGGGCGCATGTGGACGGAAATTTCCCTTGACCATTGGATCCGCAGCATAAGTCCTTCTTCCATCCGTCGCGCTACAAGAATTGACTACTTCAAATACTATTTGCCTTCGCTCCTAATAGGAGTTCTGCAGGACAGTGACTATTCGTACTTGGCACTGGACGCTCTGCTTCCGGATAATCCCAAGTATGAGCCTCGCCCTGACTGGAAGGAGTACCGCATGAACTTTGCTGCAGAACAGGTAGAGGCCATTGTTTCGTTCCTTGAGTTGACCAAGGAGAGCAGTGGCCCCGAGAGCGCCGAATGGCATGCCGCGGACGCAGGGCTGAGCGGTTTGTGGAATTAGTTGTTCGCCTTTAAAGGATGCTTCGATGGCGCGCTCCATAGTCAGACGATTCATCGGAGTTACTCCTTCACCTTCATGTCGAGGCGTAATATGAGCGACCGCAGCCTTAGTTGGCGTCGCTTCGTGACTGCACAACGGACGCTCGCGAATCCACGCGCAATGGCAGAGTCTGGCCGGA
>NZ_JBYPSB010000036.1:0-2751 GCF_057815095.1 Cupriavidus sp. 86D6
GTAACGGCCCGGCGAGCACCGTCTTCTGCAATTGAGGCGGTGTAGGCAAGATCTGGTGTCTTCGCGGGCCGCATAGGCGTCCGCTTAAATTAGGCGGACACCTATGAAGCCACTGCCCGGTCCCATTTCGGAGGGGCGCATCCAGCGACGCCGGTTCTCCGACGCTTTCAAGCGTGATGTCGTCGCGCAGTGCATGCAGCCCAATGCGTCTGTCTCGGCGATTGCGCTGGCCAACGGTCTCAACACGAATCAGGTCTTCAAGTGGCGCCGTATGGCCCTCGCCAGCGAGCAAGGCTCTTCGGCCGCGATGCTGCCTGTGACCGTCGAGGACATCTCCTCCATGCCTGTCGTTTCTGCGTTGCGGCACGAAGGCGCCGTGGAGATCCGGCTTGAGCGAGGCACCATCCGCCTGACCGGCCCTGTCGATATGGCCTTGTTGACCGCGCTGATAGCGTCTCTGACAGCATGATCGGGTTGCCGGCCGGAACGCGCGTGTGGTTGGCCGCAGGCATCACCGACATGCGCTGCGGCTTCAATGGTCTGGCTGCCAAGGCACACGCAACTCTGTCCGAGGATCCGTACAGCGGCCATGTCTTTGTCTTCCGCGGCCGGCGCGGAGACCTGATCAAGGTGCTTTGGTGGAGCGGTGACGGTCTCTGCCTGCTGGCCAAGCGCCTGGAGCGAGGTCGCTTCGTCTGGCCGCAGGCTGACAGCGGCAAGGTCCACCTGACGCCGGCACAGCTCTCGATGCTGCTCGAAGGCATTGACTGGCGCAAGCCAGAACGCACCTGGCGACCGACACTCGCCTTGTAAACTGCTGCGCCGCTTCCTACACTGCGGGGCATGCAAACCGATCCCGCCACGCTTCCCGACGACATCGCCATCCTGAAGGCGATGATCATTGCACGCGACAGCGCGTTGCGAGATCACGCGATCGAGATCGAACACCTCAAGCTGCTGATTGCCAAGCTCAAGCGCCAGCAGTACGGCCACAGGTCCGAGAAGCTGGATCGACAGATCGAGCAGCTCGAACTCAAGCTCGAAGAACTGCAGACCGATGAAGGCGTCGCCGCGGCAAGTGTGCCTCGCGCGCGCACTGCCCATGGCAACGGTGGACGCAACCAGCTACCTGCACACCTGGAACGCGAAGACTTGATTCACACGCCAGCGGAGACGACATGCTGCGCATGTGGTGGCGCCTTCGAAGTACTTGGCGAAGACGTCTCCGAACAACTGGAACTGGTCCCGGCACGGTTACGTGTCATCCGACATCAGCGCGTGAAGCTCGCCTGCACTGGCTGCGATCGCATCGTGCAGGCTCCCGCGCCCAGCCGTCCCATCGACCGCGGAATCCCCGGTCCGGGCTTGCTTGCCAACGTGCTGGTCTCAAAGTTCTGCGACCACCAGCCGCTGTATCGTCAGCGCGTCCGCTGGGAACGTGAAGGGATCGACCTCCCCGAGTCGACGCTGGGTGACTGGGTCGGCGGCTGCTCTGCATTGCTCGGCCCGCTGGTGGCTGCCGTCCAACGCTATGTGATGGGTGGCAACAAGGTGCACGGCGACGATACGCCGATCCCGGTACTGGCGCCGGGCAATGGCAAGACGAAGACGGCACGGCTGTGGACCTATGTGCGTGACGACCGGCCATCGGCCGATGCCGCGCCACCCGCGGTGTGGTTCGCCTACTCGCCCGATCGCAAGGGCGAACATCCACAACACCATCTGCGATCCTTCGTCGGCACCTTGCAAGCCGATGCGTACGCTGGATTCAACGCGGTCTATGAAACAGGGCGAGTGCAAGAAGCCGCCTGCTGGGCGCACGCCAGACGCAAGTTCCACGAGTTGCACGTGGTGCGGCCCAATGCCGTCACCGAACAGGCCTTGGCGCGCATCGGCGAACTCTATGACATCGAGCGCGAGATCCGAGGACAACCACCAGACTTGCGCCGGGAGATCCGGCAACGCGAGGCGGTACCGAGATTAACAACGCTCAAGGCCTGGCTGGAAGAGACGGCGGCCAAGCTCTCGCGCAAGTCCGATACTACGGCGGCCATCCTCTACACACTCAAGCGTTGGGAGGCGTTCACGCGCTATACCGGCGATGGGCGGCTGGAGATCGACAACAACAGTGCGGAGCGCGCGCTGCGCACCGTCGCGCTGGGTCGCAAAAACTTCTTATTCGCGGGCGCCGATAGCGGCGGCGAACGGGCCGCGGCGATGTACACCCTCATCGGCTCCGCGAGGCTCAATGACCTCAACCCCGAGGCGTATCTGCGCCACGTGCTCAGCCGCATCGCCGATCATCCGATAAACCGGATCGACGAACTGCTGCCCTGGGCTGTGGCCGCCGGCATGGATTTGGCCGTTACATAACCGGCACGCTACGGCTTAACCTCAATGACGTTAAGGCCAAGCGAGCCCGCCAGGGCCACCGCTGCCTCTGGTGTCTCGCAACACTCAATCCAGAAGTCGGTTCCCGCAACTGCGATTGCATACGGCTGAACATCACTACCGCACTCGTTCTGCCGGTAAATCGCTACCTTTGCACCACTCTCCAGGTATCGAGCCATATCGGCTCGACATTCCGGGAATACCTTCGAAACATGGGCGGACTGGGCCGATGTCAGACTCATGGGGGAACACCTCTTGATGAACAACAGCCACTATGGCGATCATTCCCCATACGCTATCACAGTGTGCCAGCATCGCAAGCTCACCCGGGTGTCAAGACGGCCTCCAGCGGGCCGTTAC
>NZ_JBYPSB010000037.1:0-2456 GCF_057815095.1 Cupriavidus sp. 86D6
GCCGCCTGATCGGCGCAGAGCGACAGCCTACCTCTGACTGCCGCCAATCTTTGCAACAGAGCCCGCTGGCCGCCTCAGCCTGCCACCCCGTCCCGGATTAAGCCATCACGCAGCAGCCCGGTGAATAAGAGAGGATCAGCGACCTGAGAGTGTGGCTCCAAGACTTGTGCCGCCGCCGAAATTGCGGCGATTGCTGTGGGAACACCTGCAACAATCGCTACCTGGGTAAGAACGCCGAAAATCTGGTCTCGGGTTGCACCCGCGCGTACCGCAGTGGGGACATGAAATTTGATGACATCAATTCCCGTTGCGCCCAACGCCGCGCCGGCTGCGATGATAACGAGTTCCCGGGTTTTCAAATCCAAATCGGTGCGGCTGTATACATCGCCGAAGACCCACTCAATCACATAGCGACCAAAATCAGGCGAGCTATCCTTGAATCCATCAAGGTATGCCTCCGTGGGAATGCCGGTGACTGCGGCGAATGTAGCAGATCCCCTGGCGAAACGGTCCTTTGAGACCTCAGCAGGCAAAGCGACGCTGGAATTTACGACTGACATACCCTATCTCCTCGTTTGCACTGCACCGTGCAGTCTCCAAAACATACATTGCACAGTGCAGTGCAGTCAAGGAAGGTGATGATCATCGTGAACGAAATTAGCCCGTCTTATTCATGAGGGCGGTGGATCGAAGCTGGCGAGCGTAGCGTAAAGCATTGATCTGGCTTAGGGATTGGGTGCTCACACCAACCTTCTTCACCCCATCGAGCCCGCCACGCCCGCCATGTCCGATCTTGACGCACTTCCGTTCGCGTTTCCATCCGTGAGAGCCAAGAAGCTCACAGCCGCCTTCGACGGCGGGCGCCTGACCTCGGACGGCGGCGTCCTGCTGCTGGCTCAGGCGGCCCGGCGGATGCGGATTGCCGACAAGCTCGCCGCGGTGATCCCGGACCGGCGCGATCCGAGCCGGATCGTGCACCCGCTGCCCGAGATCCTCCTGGCGCGCATCCTGGCCATCGCCTGCGGGTATGAGGACGCGGACGACCTCGACCACCTGCGCGCCGACCCCGCCTTCAAGCTCGCCTGCGGGCGCCTGCCCGAGAGCGGCGCGGACCTGATGAGCCAGCCCACCGTCTCGCGGCTGGAGAACACGCCGGACCTGCGCGACCTGATCCGGCTCGGGCGCGTGCTGGTCGACCTGTACTGCGCCAGCTACGCCGTGCCTCCAGCCGCCGTCACCCTGGACATCGACGACACCTGCGACGTGGTCCACGGCCAGCAGCAGTTGTCGTTGTTCAACGCCCACCACGATGCGCGCTGCTTTCTGCCCATCCACGTCTACGACACCGCCACCGCGCGCCCGGTGGCGATGATCCTGCGGCCGGGCAAGACGCCGTCCGGCCGCGAGGTGCGGGGCCATCTGCGCCGCCTCCTCAGGGCCATCCGCCGCCATTGGCCGACGACCGCGATCACGATCCGGGGCGACGGCCATTACGGCCGGCCCGAGGTCATGGACTGGTGCGAAGACAACGGCGTCGCCTACGTCTTCGGCCTGACCGGCACCAAGGCGCTGGCCGCCAAGGTCGAGGATATCGCCGATACCATCCGGGTGGTGCGGGCCATCGGCGACAAGGATGCGGTGCGCGGCTTTGCCGAGACCACGCACGCAGCCAAGTCCTGGCGGCAGGAACGTCGCGTCGCGGCTCGCATCGAAGCCACGCGGCTCGGCCTCGACATCCGCTACGTGGTCACCAACATCGAAACCGGCACGCCCGAATGGCTCTATGCCGAGCTCTACTGCGCCCGCGGCCAGGCCGAGAACCTGATCAAGCTCCACAAGGGCCAGCTCGCCTCCGACCGTACCTCGTGCCGGAACCCCGCCGCCAACCAGATGCGCCTCGTGCTGCACACCGCTGCCTATTGGCTGATGCTGACCGTGCGCGAGGCCATCCCGATCACCCATCGCTTGGCCAAGGCCGAGTTCGCCACGATCCGGTTGCGCCTGCTCAAACTCGGGGCCCGCGTCCGCGAGACCGTGGCCCGCGTCCGTCTCGCCTTTGCCGCAGCCAGCCCCGAGGCCGACCTGCTGCGCCACTTGGCGATCGCGCTCGCCCCGGCACCGGCCTGACCCATGGGGCAGAGACGCCCCGACGAACCCACGCCCGTCCCTCCAGCGCCAACAAAACGACCCCGATCCACACGCGTCAGGCAGACGCGCGATCCCGCTCGCCGTCAGCCCAGAACCCACCGTCCGCCATTGTCCGATGAATAAGACGGGTTAGCGATTCCCCCCCGCAGCGCCGGTCCCTCAACTCGCAGCGACATACCGAAACGAGAGGGAATCCTGGATGCCGCAACGCGCGTCTTCCTCGCGCGAGGCTTTGAAGACACGAGGGCTCTGTTGCAAAGATTGGCGGCAGTCAGAGGTAGGCTGTCGCTCTGCGCCGATCAGGCGGC
>NZ_JBYPSB010000038.1:0-1886 GCF_057815095.1 Cupriavidus sp. 86D6
GCCGCCTGATCGGCGCAGAGCGACAGCCTACCTCTGACTGCCGCCAATCTTTGCAACAGAGCCGTACAAACGATCTGTGACCTTCTAGACGAATTCGCTCCCCCCGTTTCAGGACGCCGGCGTCGCGATCTAATCACCTATGTAGAAGATCGCCGCGGCCACGATAAACGTTATGCCATCGATGCAAGCAAGATAAGTCGGGATCTAGGATGGCTCCCAAGTCGTACATTCGAAATTGGCATTCGCGATACCGTTGAATGGTATCTAAAGAACTCATGGTGGTGGCAGGATATTCTTGATCGTGGTCATCACGTCGAGCGCCTAGGCCTCGGTGCAAAAGATAGTCAAAAGGAGATAGTCCAATGAGAGGTATAATCCTCGCCGGCGGATCGGGCACCCGTTTACATCCCGTGACTCTCGGAACGAGTAAGCAGCTCCTACCTGTGTATGACAAGCCAATGGTGTACTTTCCCCTGAGCACACTGATGCTAGCCGGTATCAGAGACATTCTTGTTATTACGACGCCGAAGGATCAGGACGCTTATAAGCAGGTGCTTCGCGACGGGAGCCAATGGGGTTTGAACTTGTCTTATGCAGCACAGCCATCTCCAGATGGGTTGGCTCAAGCGTTGCTCATCGGTGAAAGTTTCCTCGCCGGACAGCCCTGCGCGCTCGTGTTAGGTGACAACATCTTCTATGGTGATGGCCTCGGGGCCGAGCTGACCGATGCAGCAACAGCCGGTCATGGAGCGTGCCTGTTTGCCTATCATGTACGCGATCCGGAGCGTTATGGGGTTGTCAGCTTCGACCGCGAGGGAAAAGCCGTCACCATAGAGGAGAAACCCGCAAACCCCAGGTCAAATTGGGCCGTTACAGGGCTGTATTTCTATGATGGCAATGCTTCGCAGATCGCCAAATCGATAAAACCTTCCGATAGAGGTGAACTCGAAATAACATCAGTAAACAATATCTACTTAGAAAATGGTTTGTGCTCGGTTGTCAGGTTAGGCCGAGGATATGGCTGGTTTGATACAGGAACACACGCTTCCTTGCTTGAGGCAAGTGAGTTTGTCCGAGTAGTTCAAGACCGACAAAATCTCCAAGTCGCATGCCCCGAAGAAATTGCCTATCGGAAAGGCTGGGTGACGCCAGAGGTCATCGAGAAAGCCGGAAATCTACTAGCAAAGACGAATTACGGCCAATACCTTTTGAGCTTGGTTCACGATGACAGCTACGCCTTGATATAAAAATATGATTTTTAGGGCGTGAACATCCTAGCTGTCTGGCAATATTTGCCGCTTTCCATAGCGAGAGAGGAACATGCTCACGCCTTCGGCAACCACTTTCTCACGTCGCTCCTTCGATGGAGCATCCCCAATACCGATAACTCGTAGCCAAAGAAGGGGCTCGTTCAGCAAACCTAAGAACTGTGAAGCTGCAAGTTCCGCATCTTCGACATGAAGCACGCGGTTCGCACTTAAGGTTCTCAGGTACTCTACCAGAGCTCGCATTGCCGGCGCCTTCCCTGCTTCAAAGAAGGTTGTTGGCAGGTCGGGAAACCGGGTTCCCTCACTAATAACCATACGAAGAAAAGCCACAGCAATCGGCGGTTCCCAAAAATCCACAACGGCATCCCCAATCCGCTTCAGACCAGCCGCCGGATCGCTTAGAACAGACTCATCAGCGGTAATTTCCACAACGGGAAATTCACTCCATACTCGCTCTACGGATGCGATAAACAGCGCCTCCTTGCTTTCGAACTGGTTGTAGACAGTTCGGCGCGCAACTGAGGCCTCCCGCGCAACCAGGTCCATGCTCGTGTCGGCTCTGTTGCAAAAATCGTGAAGCTTGAGCATGCTTGGCGGAGATTGGACGGACGGAACGAT
>NZ_JBYPSB010000039.1:0-1869 GCF_057815095.1 Cupriavidus sp. 86D6
CCACATCCTCCTGCGCCCCCATCCCCTTCGTATGAATCTCCCATAACCGTCTGCGTAATGGCGTGGTCACCCCAGAATGTTCGTGGCAGATATTCAATTCGCTATCGCCGATCATGCTGCGGGTATTGATATTGGCGGAGCCCAACGTCATGAATACGTCGTCGACGATCATCAGTTTGGAATGCACGTAGACGTAATCCCATTTACCGGGCGGAGAATCGGGTGCCACCAGCGTGCAGACATGCACCTTGAGTCCTTCGATTTCGGGTGGCGGTCCAACTTCCTCGGCGGGCTTGGCCATTTCCGCTTCCAGATCGGCCTGTTTCTGGCGCGCCTTGCCAAAGCGTTCCCGCGCCTCGTGCAGCCTCTTGATGGCGAATGCCTTGTCGATATGCGCCAGGTCATTCGCCTCGTCCATATCCTGTTTAGCGGCCCTGGCTTGCGCGCCTGCCTCCTTGTGCTGGCGGCGCAGATCGGCCTGGCGCGCGTCCTCGCGTTCCAGCTTCGCCACGGCCGGCATCGCGTCGGCCTTGCCCAGCGCCTCCAGCATCCGGTATGTCTTCAGTGCCCCCGGACCCATCCCTTCGTCGCTCGAATTGGTCACCACGAACAGGTAGATGGGGCCATGCTTCTTCAGGTCGCGGCCGCCGCGCAGTTGGGCGGCCACCGCCTGCTTGATCTTCTCGGCAAGCATCGGCAGCCGGAAATACTGGTTCTCGATATAGATGAATCGCGTGACGTTGTTCACCGCCTGCAGGTACAGGGACTCGATATCGAACCGGTTTCCCTGGGGATTGGTCCGCAACAGCTGCCCCACCACCGGCGTGTTGCCGTCGCGCCGCAACGTGAGACGACTGGCGAGCGGCCGCCTTGCCTCCATCAGCCGCTGGCCCGTCGCGCCATCCCACGCTTCGCAAAAGTTCTTGTTGAGGTATTTGAGCACCGGGCCTGCGACGCGGGCAGAAATGTCCTGCCGGGGGTGCAGACCGTTCCGGCCCAGTCTCGGGTGCTGTCGATGGAAGCTGTGGTCGTCCCGGTCCCAGTAGGTATCGAGCATGTTGTGGCCCATGACGAAGCCCACGGCATGCTCGGGCTCCTCATAATCGATCACCACCATCTTCTGGTGATGCGTGGGAATGGCGGTCATGACGGCCGCGTTTTTCGCTTTGGTACGCCCGTCGCTCTCCTTGTGATCGCCCTGCAGCAAGGTCCGGTAGGCAATCTCCGCACGGTCCCAAAGCGAGAAGCCGCGGGTCGCGAATTCGATGCCGGGGAACGTCGTGCCCGCTGCGCGGGCCATCTGGCGCAGCACCCGGCGCGCCGCTTCCTCGTCCAGACTGCCCCCTCGCGTCACGTTGGTTCCATTGGCGCGCGCATACCATGCACGGTCGAACTCGCGCTGGAATTTGCTCTGGTAGTCGCGCTGCGCCATGCCCGACACCATCCAGTCAGGCAAGTGCGGCTTGACGTACGTTGCCAGGTTGTTGCCCGGTGCGTTGTTTTCGCTCCAGGCCGCCATGGCGAGGTCGTCCTGCCAGCAAAGCAGACGAACCTTCACGCCTTGGGCGCCCTTGTGCGCCAGCAACTCGCCGATGGTCATGACATCCGCATGGCCGCGCTTGAAGTACATCGAGGGCTGGAAACCCCAGCAGATGATGTCCACCGAACGCCGTGCGGCCAGGATGGCGTCGTAAACCTCGCCGAACGCCTCTTCGCCGTTCACAAGCGGCTTGAACGTGCATTGCGCCGGGTCATATTCCGAACGTTCCACAAACCACTTCAAGGCGATCGTGGCAGTGCGCGTGCGCGACAGCGCAATCGGGGTCGTGATGGGATTCCGACTCATGCTGGCGGCTCCTTGTCGGTGAG
>NZ_JBYPSB010000004.1:0-476752 GCF_057815095.1 Cupriavidus sp. 86D6
GCGGCGCTGGCGGCGGTGATGGCAGGGTCGTTGTTCGCACCCAGGGCGACACCGAGCGTGGAGCCTGTGTCCTGCGTGAGGGCGTTGGCCACGTTGAGCTGCGCGTTGCCGTCGATGGCCGTGGTGGCGCCGCTGGCGGTGGTGAGGCTCTCGGCATTGAATATCCCGGTCTGCGCGAAGCGCAGCGTACCGGCATCGACCGCGACGGTACCCTGCGTGCCGCCGCCGGTCAGCGTGGCGGTGCCGGTGCCGGACTTGGTGAGGCTGCCGGTGCCGGACAGGGCGTTGGCCAGGGTACTGTCGTCGGCGAAGGCAAGCTGCAGGGCGGCGGTGTTGGCCACGGCGCCGGTTCCCATGGCGCTGCCGCTGGTGGCAATCAGCGTGCCGTCGGAGAGGGTGGTGCCGCCGGTATAGGTGTTGGTGCCCGAGAGCGTGAGCGCGCCGGTTCCGGTCTTGGTGAGCTGGCCGGCGCCGCCGATGATCCCCGAGAACTCCGTGTCGCTGGTGTTGTTGGCCGTCAGCACCGTGGTGTCGAGCGTGCCGGTGGCGATGGTACCGGCGCCGGACAAGTTTCTGGCGGTCTGGCTGAAGTCATTGAGCGCGAGGGTGGCGCCGCTGGCGATGGAGACCCCGCCGCTCGTGGCAAACGCATCGGCGATGCCGGCCGCCAGCGTGCCGGCGTTGACGGTGGTGAGCCCGGTATAGGTGTTCTTGGCCGACAGGGTCAGCGTACCGTCACCGGCCTTGGTCAGATCGTGGCCGTTCCATTCCGTTGCCGACGCGGTCTGATCGGCGAGCACGACATCGACGTTGAAGGCGTCGGTGGCATTGGTCAGCGTGAAGAGTCCATTGCCGAGCGCCGTGCCGGCCTGCCAGGTGAGGCCGAAGCCGACGTTGTAGTCGAGGTTGTCGGCGCTCTTGCGTCCGGCCAGCGTCAGGTAGTCGACGGCACTGGCGGCGCCGCCGAGGTTGACGGTGGTGAAGTCGCCGGTGATGCCGTCGGTGGTGTGGATGACCCTGAACAAGGTGCTGGTCAACGCGCTGGCGGTGTCGGGTGCACTGGCGGAGAAGCCGGTGATGTTCAGCGTACCGGCCAGGGTGGCGCTGGCGGCGGTGATGGCAGTGTTGTTGTTCGCACCCAAGGCGACCCCGAGCGTGGAGTCTGCGTCCTGCGTGAGGGCGTTGGCTACGTTGAGCTGCGCGTTGCCGTCGATGGCGGTGGTGGCGCCGCTGGCGGTGGTGAGGCTGTCGGCGGTGAAGACGCCATCTTGCGCAAAATTCAGCGTACCGGCATCGACCGCGACGGTACCCTGCGTGCCGCCGCCGGTCAGCGTGGCGGTGCCGGCACCGGTCTTGGTGAGGCTGCCGGTGCCGGACAGGGCGTTGGCCAGGGTGCTGTCGTCGGCGAAATCGAGCTGTAGGGCGGCGGTGTTGGCCACGGCGCCGGTTCCCATGGCGCTGCCGCGGGTGGCAATCAGCGTGCCGTCGGAAAGGGTGGTGCCGCCGGTATAGGTGTTGGAGCCAGAGAGCGTGAGCGCGCCGGTCCCCGTCTTGGTGAGTTGACCGGCGCCGCCGATGATGCCGGAGAAGGCCGTGTCGCTGGTGTTGTTGGCCGTCAGCACGGTGGTGTCCAGCGTGCCGGTGGCGATGGTACCGGCGCCGGTCAGATTGTTGGCGGTCTGGCTGAAGTCGTTCATGGCCAGGGTCGCGCCCGCGTTGACCGTGACCGCGCTGCTCGTGGCAAACGCATCGGCGATGCCGGCGGCCAGTGTGCCGGCGCTGACGGTGGTCAGTCCGGTATAGGTGTTCTTGGCCGACAGGGTCAGTGTGCCGGCGCCAGCCTTGGTCAGATCGTGGCCGTTCCATTCCGTTGCCGACGCGGCCTGATCGGCCAGCACGACATCGACGTTGAAGGCGTCGGCGGTATTGGTCAGCGTGAAGAGTCCATTGCCGAGCGTGGCGCCAGCCTGCCACGTAAGCCCGAAGCCGACGTTGTAGTCGAGGTTGTCGGCGCTCTTGCGTCCGGCCAGTGTCAGGTAATCCACGGCACTGGCGGCGCCCCCGAGATTGACGGTGGTGAAGTCGCCGGTGATGCCGTCGGTGGTGTGGAGTACCGTGAAATGCGTGCCGGTCAGTGCGCTGGCCGTGGTCGGGGCTGCCGTGGTGTATCCGCTGAGGCTCAAGGTGCCGGCCAGGGCCGCGCTCTTGGCGGTAATGACCGGCTGGCTGCTGGCGAGCAGCGCGTTGCGTTCGGCGGTAGCGGCATTGCTGCCGGCATCGATCGCGACGCTGAGCGTGGAGCCGGAGGTCTGCGTGAAGGCATCGGCCACGTTGAGCTGCGCGGTGGCATCGATGGCGGTGGTGGCACCGCTGGCGGTGGAGAGGCTCTCGGCATTGAATATCCCGGTCTGCCCGAAGCGCAGCGTACCGGCATCGACCGCGACGGTACCCTGCGTGCCGCCGCCGGTCAGCGTGGCGGTGCCGGCACCGGTCTTGGTGAGGCTGCCGGTGCCGGACAGGGCGTTGGCCAGGGTACTGTCGTCGGCGAAGGCAAGTTGCAGGGCGGCGGTGTTGGCCACGGCGCCGGTTCCCATGGCGTCGCCGCTGGTGGCAATCAGCGTGCCGTCGGAGAGGGTGGTGCCGCCGGTGTACGTGTTGGAGCCAGAGAGCGTGAGGGCACCGGTCCCCGTCTTGGTGAACGTGCCGGCGCCGCCGATGATCCCCGAGAACTCCGTGTCGCTGGTGTTGTTGGCCGTCAGCACCGTGGTGTCGAGCGTGCCGGTGCCGATGGTACCGGCGCCGGTCAGATTGTTGGCGGTTTGGCTGAAGTCATTGAGCGCGAGGGTGGCACCGCTGGCGATTGAGACCGCGCCGCTGCTGGCGAAGGCATCGGCGATGCCAGTGGCCAGCGTGCCGGCGCTGACGGTGGTGAGCCCCGTATAGGTGTTCTTTGCCGACAGGGTCAGCGTGCCGTCCCCCGCCTTGGTCAGGTCCTTGCCGTTCCATCCGGTGGCCGATGAGGCCTGGTCTGCGAGTACGACATCGACGTTGAAGGCGTCGGGTGGGCCGGTGAGCGTGAACGCGCCGTTCCCCATCGTGGGGCCAGCCTGCCAGGTGAGGCCGAAGCCGACGTTGTAGTCGAGGTTGTCGGCGCTCTTGCGTCCGGCCAGCGTCAGGTAATCCACGGCGCTGGCGGCGCCGCCGAGGTTGACGGTGGTGAAGTCGCCGGTGATGCCGCCGGTGGTATGGATGACCCTGAACAGGGTATCGGCCAATGCGCTGGCGGTGGCAGGTGCCGCGGTCGTGTATCCGCTGATGTTCAGCGTGCCGGCCAGGGTGGCGCTGGCGGCGGTGATGGCAGGGTCGTTGTTCGCACCCAGGGCGACCCCGAGCGTGGAGCCAGTCGCCTGGGTGAGTGCGTTGGCCACATTGAGCTGCGCGTTGCCGTCGATGGCCGTGGTGGCGCCGCCGGCGGTGGTGAGGCTGTCGGCATTGAATATCCCGGTCTGCCCGAAGCGCAGCGTACCGGCATCGACCGCGACGGTACCCTGCGTGCCGCCGCCGGTCAGCGTGGCGGTGCCGGTGCCGGACTTGGTGAGGCTGCCGGTGCCGGAGAGGGCATTGGCCAGGGTACTGTCGCTGGCGAAGGCGAGTTGCAGGGCGGCTTTGTTGGCCACGGCGCCGGCTCCCATGGCGCTGCCGCTGGTGGCAATCAGCGTGCCGCCCGATATGGTGGTGCCGCCGATGTACGTATTAGTACCGGTGAGTGTGGCGGTGCCGTCATCGGTCTTGGAGACGCTGCCGGTGCCGGAAATGGTGTTGGCCAGGGTGCTGTCGCTGGCGAAGGCGAGCTGCAGGGCGGCGTTGTTGGTCACCGAACCCGTGCCCATGGCACTGCCGCTGGTGGCGACCAGCGTGCCGCCCGAGATGGTGGTGCCGCCGGTGTAGGTATTGGCACCGGCCAGCGTGAGCGCGCCCGTTCCCGTCTTGGTGAGCTTGCCGGCGCCGCCGATCACACCGGAGAAGGCCGTGTCGCTGGTGCTGTTGGCCGTCAGCACCGTGGTGTCGAGCGTGCCCGTGGCGATGGTACCGGCGCCTGACAGGTTCCTGGCGGTCTGGCTGAAGTCGTTCATGGCCAGCGTGGCGCCGCTGGCGATGGAGACCGCGCCGCTGCTGGCAAACGCATCGGCGATGCCGGCGGCCAGCGTGCCGGCGCTGACGGTGGTGCGTCCCGTATAGGTGTTCTGGGCCGACAGGGTCAGCGTACCGTCGCCGGCCTTGGTCAGGTCCTTGCCGTTCCATTTGGTGGCCGATGCGGCCTGGTCGGCGAGTACGACGTCGACGTTGAAGGCGTCGGTGGCATCGGCCAGCGTGAAGACGCCGTTGCCGAGCGTTTTCCCGGCCTGCCAGGTGAGGCCATATCCGACGCTGTAGTCGAGGTTGTCGGTGCTCTTGCTGGCGGCAATGGTCAGGTAGTCCACGGCGCTGGCGGCGTCCCCGAGGTTGACGGTGGCGAAGTCACCGGTAATGCCGTCGGTGGTGTGAAGTATCGTGAAGTGCGTGCCCGCCAGCGCACTGGCCGAGACGGGGGCCGCGACGGTGTATCCGCTGACGTTCAGCGTGCCGGCCAGGGTGGCGG
The DNA here is from genome assembly GCF_057815095.1 of Cupriavidus sp. 86D6. Lineage (NCBI taxonomy): Bacteria > Pseudomonadati > Pseudomonadota > Betaproteobacteria > Burkholderiales > Burkholderiaceae > Cupriavidus > Cupriavidus sp. 86D6. The sequence continues at coordinate 4,640 of NZ_JBYPSB010000004.1, forward strand.
AGCCTGCAGTGACAGCGGGATCGTTGCTGGCACCCAGGGCGACAGTGAGCGTGGAATCGGAGGCTTGCGTGAAGGCATTCGACACGTTCAGCTGTGCCTTGCTGTCGATGGCCGTGGTGGCGCCACTGGCGGTGGTGACAGTGCCGGCGGTGAAGGTGCCGGTCTGGCCGAAACGCAAGGTGCCGGCGTTAACGGCAATGGCGCCCTGGGTACCCACCGCGCCCAGGGTGGCCGCGCCGGTACCCGTCTTGATGAGGCTGCCAGTGCCGGACAGGGTGTTGGCCAGGGCGCCGTCGCTGGCGAAATCGAGTTGCAGTGCCGCATTGTTGGCCACGGCGCCGGTGCCTATGGCGCTGGCATTGGTGGCCACCAGCCTGCCATCGGAGACCGTGGTGCCGCCGGTATAAGTGTTGGAGCCAGAGAGAGTCAGCGTGCCTGTGCCGGTCTTGGCCAGCTGGCCGGCCCCGCCGATGATCCCGGAGACGGCCGTGTTGCTGGTGTTGTTGGCGGTCAGCACTGTTGTGTCGAGGGAACCCAGGCTGATTGTGCCGGCGCCGGACAGGTTCCTGGCCGTCTGGCTGAAGTCATTGAGCGCGAGGGTGGCGCCACTGGCGACAGAGACCGCGCCGCTGCTGGCGAAGGCATCGGCGATGCCGGCCGTCAGCGTGCCGGCGCTGACGGTAGTCAGCCCGGTATAGGTGTTCTTGGCCGACAGGGTCAGCGTACCGGCGCCGGCTTTGGTCAGATTCTTGCCATTCCATCCCGTGGCCGACGCGGCGTGGTCGGCAAGCACGACATCGGCGTTGAAATTGTCGGTGGCATTGGTCAGCGTGAAGACGCCGTTGCCGCGCGTGGCGCCGGCCTGCCATGTCAGGCCGAAGCCGACGTTGTAGTCGAGGTTGTCGGCGCTCTTGCGTCCAGACAGCGTCAGGTAGTCGACCGTGCTAGCCGCCCCGCCGAGGTCCACGGCACTGAAGTCGCCGGTGATGCCATCGGTGGTGTGGAGCACGGTGTACCGGATGTCGGCCAGCGCGCTGGCCGAGGTTGGGGCCGGGGTGGTGTATCCGGTGATGTTCAGGGTGCCGGCCAGCGCGGCGGACCCTGCGGTGACGGCAGGGTTGTTGCCGGTGCCGACCGCAACGTTGAGGATGGAACCGGATGCCTGCGTGAAGGCATTCGCCACGCTGAGCTGTGCCCTGTTGTCGAGGGTGGTGGTGGCGCCGCTGGCGGTGGTGAGGCTGTCGGCATTGAATATCCCGGTCTGCGCGAAGCGCAGCGTACCGCCATCGACCGCGACGGTACCCTGCGTGCCGCCACCGGTCAGGGTGGTGGTGCCCGTGCCGGTCTTGGTGAGGCTGCCCGTGCCGGAGAGGGCGTTGGCCACGGTGCCGTCGCTGGCGAAGTCGAGTTGCAGGGCCGCATTGTTGGCCACGGCACCGGTGCCCATGGCGCTGCCGCTGGTGGCAATCAGCGTGCCGTCGGAGACGGTGGTGCCGCCGGTGTAGGTGTTGGTACCCGAGAGCGTGAGCGCACCCGTTCCCGTCTTGGTGAGCTTGCCGGCACCGCCGATGATCCCGGAGAACTCCGTGTCGCTGGCGTTGCTGGCGGTCAGCACGGTAGTGGCGAGGGAGCCCAGGGTGATCGTGCCGGCGCCTGACAGGTTGTTGGCGGTCTGGCTGAAATTGTTCAGCGCGAGCGTGGCGCCACTGTCCACGGAGACCGCGCTGCTGCTGGCAAAGGCATCGGCGATGCCGGCCGACAGCGTGCCGGCGCTGACGGTGGTGAGTCCCGTATAGGTGTTCTTGGCCGACAGCGTCAGCGTACCGGCGCCGGCCTTGGTCAGATCGTGGCCATTCCATCCCGTGGCCGACGCGGTCTGGTCGGCGAGCACGACATCGGCGTTGAACTTGTCGGCGGTATTGGTCAGCGTGAAGAGCCCATTGCCGAGCGTCGTGCCGGCCTGCCACGTGAGCCCGTAGCCGACGTCGTAGTCGAGGTTGTCGGCGCTCTTGCGTCCGGCGAAGGTCAGATAGTCGACGGCACTGGTAGTGTCGCCCAGATCGACGGCAGTGAAATCGCCGGTGATGCCACCGGTGGTATGGATCACCCTGAACAGGGTATTGGCCAGCGCACTGGCGGTGGCAGGTGCCGCGGTGGTGTATCCGCTGATGTTCAGGGTGCCGGCCAGTGTGGCGGACCCCGCGGTGACGGCAGGGTTGTTGCCGGTGCCGACAGCAACGTCGAGGCTGGAACCGGATGCCTGGGTGAAGGCATTCGCCACGCTCAGCTGCGCCTTGTTGTCGATGGCCGTGGTGGCGCCGCTGGCGGTAGCGAAGCTGGCGGCGTTGAACGCCCCAGTCTGGCCGAAACGCAATGTGCCGGCTTCGACAGAGACAGCACCCTGGTTACCCGGGGTACTCAGGGTGGCCGTACCGGTACCGGTCTTTGTGAGGCTACCGGTACCCGACAGGGCGTTGGCCAAGGTGCTGTCGCTGGAGAAGTCGAGTTGCAGGGTGGCGTTGTTGGCGATGGCGCCGGTACCGAGGCTGTTGCCGCCCGTGGCCACCAGCCTGCCGCCCGAGACGGTGGTGCCGCCACTGTAGGTGTTGGTGCCGGATAGTGTCAGCGCACCGGTTCCGGTCTTGGTGAGCTTGCCGACGCCGCCGATCACGCCGGAGAACGCCGTGTCACCGCTGTTGCTGGCCGTCAGCGTTGTCGTGTCCAGTGTTCCCAGGTTGATCGTGCCGGCGCCTGACAGGTTCTTGGCCGTCTGGCTGAAGTTGTTTAGCGCGAGAGTGGCGCCGCTGGCAACGGAGACCGCGCTGCTCGTGGCGAACGCATCGGCGATGCCGGCGCTCAGCGTCCCCGCGTTGACGGCTGTCTGACCCGTATAGGTATTCTTGGCCGACAGGGTCAGTGTGCCGGCGCCCGCCTTGGTCAGATTCTTGCCGTTCCAGCCGGTCGTTGACGCCGACTGATCGGACAGCGCGGTATCGACATCGAACGTATCGGATGCCGCAGTCAGTGTGAACGCTCCGTTGCCAAGCGACGTGCCGGCGTACCAGGCAAGGCCGAAGCCGAGGTTGTAGTCGAGGTTGTCGGCGCTCTTGTGGGCGGAGAGGACCAGGTAGTCCCTCGCGCCGGACGCCCCACTGAGGTCGATGGCGGAGAACGTTCCGGTGATGCCATCGGTGGTGTGGAGGATCGTGTACTGCGAGGTATCCAGCTCGCTCGCTGAGTCTGGCGGTGTGCCGCTGAAGCCGGCAACGTGCAGCGAGCCACTGACCGCGGCGGACTTTGCGGTGATCAGGGGCGAGTTCGCCGAGCCGACATCCACATTCAGCGTGGACCCGGCTGCCTGTGTGAATGTCTGACCAATCTGCAGCTGTGCGTTGGAACCCAGCGTCGTGGTTGCATCGCTGGCGGTGGTCATATTGTTCGCAACGGCAAAAATACCCTCCTGGTCGAAATGCAGGGTGCCGCCGTTGACGTTGACGGTTCCCGCGCCAGAATCCACCGAGGTCAGGGTCGCGGTGCCCGCGCCGGTCTTCAGCAGGGTGCCGGAGCCGGAGATCCGGTTGGCCAGCGTATTGGCATCGGCAAAATCGAATTGCAGGGTGCCGTTATTTGTGAGCGCGCCCGTGCCGATGGCGCCGCTGTTGCTGGCGCGCAGTGTTCCGGCCGAAATCATTGTGCCGCCGCCGTAACTGTTGGACGTGCCCGAAAGTGTCAAGGTACCCGTGCCAGACTTCGTCAGGGAGCCGGTGCCGGTGATGTCCCCTGAATAGGTCGTGCTGGTGCTGCCGCTGGCGGTCAGTGTTGCCGAACCAAGGAGTATGGAACCCGCGCCGGAAAGATTCTGCGCAGTCTGGTTGAGATTATCTGCGCTCATGTCGAGGGTGCCATCCACCACGACATTCCCGCTGCTTGCAAATGCATTGGCCACGGTTCCGGCAAGGGTGGAGCCCGTGTTGATATTCGTCGTTCCGGTATAGCTGTTCCCGGATGATGACAGCTGCAGTGTTCCACCGCCCTGGATATTGAGGCCGCCCGTGCCGGCCAGCCGGCCGCTCACGTTCAGTGCGGAGCCGGTAGCGATATTGGCGAGAACCGTACCGATGAGGTTGATGTTGCCAGATGAAGCCAGTGTGCCGCTGCCGGAAAATTGCGCGCCGCTCTGGAAGTTGATGTTCGTGGCATCGAGCGTGAAAAGACCGTTGTTGATCTGGACTTGCCCCCCATTCTGGACTGTCAGGTTCAAGGCCCTGAGGCTGGTATTGTCGTTGCCCTGGAGCGTGCCAGCGGCAACAGTAAATGTTCCTGACGACGTGTTGCCGTATTTCACGCCATCGGCCAGGATGAAATTGCCGTCCTGCACTGTGGTATTGGCTGTGATATTAGAGTCGTAATTGGACGTGGTGCCGTTGTCTCCATAAAAGACAACATCGCCGGCCCCCGTCTTGTTGACCGTCACGGTGGAACCGGCAACGGAAGATATCGGATCGCGAAGCTGAATCTGATAACCGGCGCTGGCACTCAGGTTAAATGTGCCCGACGACCCGAGATAAATGCCGTTGGGGGTCCCGGTTCCAGTGATGGGGTTGTAGGCCCCATCCACCTGGACACCGTGCCGGTTGCCCTGGAACAGGATATTTTCGGTGGCTGCATTCAGTGAGATGGTTCCGGACTGCAAGTAGATTGCCCCACCGTTTCCCGTAGCCGAATTGTTGAGAAACTGTGTGCCTGACGACAGGCTTAGCAGTGCGCCGGAAGCGTCATAGTAAATCGCGCCGCCATTTGCCGAGCCGCTTCCCGATCCGGTTTTCGCGACGACGTTGTTCTGGAATAGCGCCGGGCCGCCAAAAATATACCGGTAATTGTAGGAATTCCCATTTCCAAATGCGCTGATTGCGCCGCCGTATGCGGACCCCCCCGAGCCAGTGGACGCCACGTAGTTGCCGTCGAATGTGACCGGTCCATTGAACCTGACGACCGATGCGCCGGAGCCCGGGCTCGTGTAGCCGATGTTGATGGCCCCTCCGCGAGGATTTCCAGAGCCGGTGGAAGACGACTCGACATAGTTTCTCGTGAAGCTGGCGCTGTCGTTGAAGGTGAGTGTCGAGGCGCCACCCCATATATCGATGGCTCCCCCGAAATACCTGACTGCATAATTTCTGTTGAATGTCGTTTTTCCATTGAAAGTCAGCTCTCCGTTGTTCTGGTACATGGCGATCGCACCGCCATAATTCGCGGTCGAGTTGGAATTGAATACATATTCACCATTAAAAACCATGGTGCCAGCGCGCATGGAAAGAACCCCGGCGCCGTCACCCGTGGAAGTGTTGTTGCTGAAAGTCACCTTGTTGTCGCCTGTGCCGGCGGTAACATTCACTACCGTGCTGCCGGTTGTGCCGTCCAGATAGAATACATTGCCGAACGCGCCGGTTAATCCGTCGAATGTGACGTTATTCACGAATATATTGGAGGTTCGTGTGCCGCCGGTATTATAGAATATTGCCTGGTCGTCATTTGCCGTTTGTCCGAATTTCAGGTTGGATAGCGTGACGGAGTTGTTGTTGATGCTGGATGAGTTGTAGTTCAGAACATTATTGGCGGCGCGCGTGATGGTATTCCCGTTCCCGTCAATCGACAGTATCGAGTGCCCCGCGGTATTTACGGATACTGAGTTATTCCAGGTTGCCCCGGAAGTGATCTGAAAGGAATTGCTGGTGTCGGACCGGTTGGGGGTTCCCGAAGTGCTGCCATTCAGATAACTGCCGGTATCCGTTGCGACAGGTATGGGAGTCTGTGCTTCTGCAGAAGAAGACAGTGCCGGATTGAATAATTGCCCGATCAGCATGGCGAGAGCGAGATTATTGTGCCTCGGGGTGATCTGCGAGGCGGATTTTTTGCCGTTCCTCATTCTTGCGGCAGCACTTCCCCTGCAATTGCGCGGTTGACCGGCAACTGTTTTTGCGGAGTCAGTCAGTGTCATGGTTTTTATCAACCTCGGTTATTATGACGTGGTCTGATTGGCTGCTTTACGAGAATAAGGATATGGATTTCCGTGCGTTGCAAATTCTGTCGCATTTGGCGGGTATTAAAAACCGATGCGACGGATCGGTCATGCTGAGTGTATATGGTGATAATAATAAATCCAGTTCGTTGTCTGTATATATGGATCGATTATCGTGATGATCAGAAATCCTTGCTGTGAGAGGGATTTGCGATTTTGGCTGCGAGCGACTATATATAGGCCAGTAGCGGGGCGCCGGCGATGCCAGCAAGGGCGGTTCGCTACTGAAAATGAGGAAAATCTGGATAATCAAGAAAATCAGGCGATTTTCCGGATTTGAATACTGACCATGTGGAAATCTGAAGCCACCCGAATGGGGAACCCGTAAGGCGGAACTGTTCGGGAGAGGAGGGAGGAGAGCGTGGACAGTGAGGAGTGGAGCGGAGAGCGCTTGCAGCGTGCCGAGGTGAATTGCTGCAACGCTTCCTTACATTTCAGACATGTGTCTTGGTCCTGTGATGGTCTAGCCTGTGCTCATTGTGTCAATGCAGTTTGTACTGGCGAAACATCGACGAATGACGTGGCGAGACATACTTCTGATCGGCTCTGGATGGGTGGGAGCCTGCCTGGCGGCAGGCTGGTTTCTGACGTCGGTGGTCAAGGTGATGGGCTGAGTGGCATCCGTTATTTCCCCTTGGACACCAGCATCGGTTCATTCCGGTACACGTCCGGAAACATCGTCTTCAGGTTGCCGATCTTTGGCAGGTCATTGATGACGATGTATGGATAGTTCGGGTTGTTGGCCAGAAAGTCCTGATGGTAGGGCTCGGCGGGATAGAACCCCTTGTAGTCCTCGACACGCGTCACGATCGGCGCCTTGAATGACTTGGCCGCGCCGAGCTGCGTGATGTAGGACGATGCCACCGAGCGTTGCTCGGGCGAGAGCGGGAAGATCGCCGAACGGTACTGTGTGCCGTAGTCCGGTCCCTGACGATTCAGTTGTGTCGGATCGTGGGCGACGGAGAAGAAGACCTGCAGCAGCTTGCCATAGCTGATTTGGGTCGGGTCGTAGCGGATCTCGACGGATTCCGCATGGCCCGTCATCCCGGTGCCGACTTGCTCATATTGCGCAGTGCCCGCGGCGCCGCCGGCGTAACCGGACACCACCCGTGTCACGCCGCGGACATGCTGAAACACGCCTTGCACACCCCAGAAGCAGCCGCCGGCGAATACCGCGGTTTCGCTGTGGCTGGTGCCCGGTTTCTCGTCGACCGTTGGCGCGGGAATCTTCACCGCGGCTTCCGCCGAGACGGCAGGCAGCTTCCACGTTACCGCCACGGCTGCCAGCAAGGCCAGGCCGGTGAGCTTGAGTGCGGTGGGGCGGGTCCAGTGTTGCAGGATGGCGGTGGGTTTCATGATCTGCTTTCTCCGAAATGGATGGATCAGCCGAACGTGAAGGCGTAGGCCTGCACGCCGGCGTCAAGGAATTCGATGGTGAACGTGCGATCGCGGATGTCGCCGCGCTGCCGCACAAGCTGGTACAGCCGCTGGCCGGTGACCTTGCCGCTGCCATCGGCTGCCACGTCGGTGCCGTGGGAGGCGCCTGGAGCGTGGCCATCGATCGTCACGCGAAAGCGCACCGGCTTGCCGTCCGTACCGGGGCCCAGCACAAGATGCAGGTCGCGGGCATGGAAGCGGTAGACGATGCGCCCGTTGGCACGTTCCAGCGATGCCTGTTCCTGCCCCACCTTCCAGCCGCCAGCCAGACCCCATTCGTTGAGCGAGAGACTGGCCGGGGTGGTGTAGTCCCGGGTCTGGTCCTGCTGCGCGCCGCCGGGCGACACGAAGTGCTCGGCGCGCGCATAGCCGACGTAGGTTTCCGCCGAGCGCATCGTGTCGTTGTCGGCGGGCATCTCCACACCCTGCATGGCGGTGCCGCCGGTCGTCGCGACCTTGGTCACGTCCGTGTGGCCGGCTTCGGCCAGCAGTTGCCGGATCACGGCTTCTGACTTGGCATAGTCGCCTTCGCCGAAATGGTGGAAGCGCACGCGTCCCTGGGCGTCGATGAAGTAATGCGCCGGCCAGTAGTTGTTCTGGAACGCGCGCCAGATGGCGTAGTTGTTGTCGATCGCGACCGGGTAGGTCACGCCCAGGTCCTTCGCGGCCTTGCGGACGTTGTCGACATTGCGCTCGAAGGCGAACTCGGGCGCATGCACGCCGATCACCACCAGCCCCTGGTCGCGATACTTCTCCGCCCATGCCTTCACGTACGGCAGCGAGCGCAGGCAGTTGATGCACGAATACGTCCAGAAATCGACCAGCACGACCTTGCCACGCAGGGCCTCTGCCGTGAGCGGCGGCGAATTCAGCCACGCCACCGCGCCATCGACACCGGGAAACTTGCCTTCGACCGGCAGATCCGATGCGGGGCCGGCCGCGGCGCGCATCATCATCGACCCGCCGGATGCCTCGGGCGTGGCCGACATCGCCATGGTGTTCTGTGCCATCGCCTGGGGCTTGGCCTGCATCATCATCGCGCCGCCACCGCCGTTGCCGGCGTCCTTGCGGCCCGCGAACGCATCGACCAGCCGCTGTTCCAGCCCGCCGGTGGCCACCGTGGAAATGCGCGTGAGGATGCCGGTATCGAGCCCGAGCGCGATGGCGCCCACACCCACAAGCATGGCGGCGCCGATGCCGCGCCGGATCCATTCGCCCGCGCCGAGCGACCGCTTCATGGCGGCGAACACGCGGCCGCCCACCAGCAGTGCCACGGCCAGCGAGGTGGCGGCCCCGGCGGCATAGGCGAGCAGCAGCAGGGTGGTGCCGATGCTGGCCCCTTGCAGGGCGGCGCCTGTCAGCACCAGGCCCAGGATCGGTCCCGCGCAGGGCGCCCAGAGCAGGCCGGTGGCGATGCCGAGCAGGAACGACGACGCCGGGCTGGCCGGGCGTCCGTCGGCCTGGGCGAAGTTTGTCAGGCGGCTGCCGGCACGCACCAGCGGCTGGGTCAGCCGTTCGGCCAGGCTCGGCAGCAGCAGCGTCACGCCGAACACGGCTAATAGTGCGATGGCCAGCCAGCGGCCGAGTTCATTGGCCTGCGCCACCCAGCCGCCGCCCACGGCGGCCAGCGTGGCCACGCCGGCGAACGTGATGCCCATGCCGGCCAGCAGGGGCAGCCCGCTGCGCACGAACGGCTGGTCGGCCCGCGCGAAGACGAAGGGCAGGACGGGCAGGATGCAGGGGCTCAGGATCGTCAGGACCCCGCCCAGGTAGGCAAGTATCAGCAGCAGCATGGCGTAGTGCTCGTGGTCAGTGGCCAGGGGTGTCGGCCGGTCAGTCAGGCGGCCGCCGGCCGGAAGGTCATCGCCACGCCGTTCATGCAGTAGCGCAGGCCGGTGGGCTTGGGGCCGTCATCGAAGACATGGCCCAGGTGACCGCCGCAGCGGCGGCAATGCACGGCGGTGCGAATCATCCCGAACGTCACGTCCTGGGTGGTGCCCACCGCATTGGCCAGTGGGGCCCAGAAGCTGGGCCAGCCGGTGCCGCTGTCGAACTTGGTATGCGACGAGAACAGGTCGAGCTGGCATCCCGCGCAGGCAAACACGCCCTTGCGGTGCTCGTCGTTGAGCGGGCTGCTGAACGGCCGTTCCGTGCCTTCCTGCCGCAGCACGTTGTACTGGGCAGCGGTCAGCTTCTTGCGCCAGTCCGCGTCGCTCATGGTCACTTCGAATGTCTCGGGGGCCTGCGGGCCAGTGCCGGCGCTGGCCGGGCCAGCCAGCAGGCGCCAGCCGCCCAGGGCGGCCACCGCGGCGGTCAGGGTGCCGCCGGACAGCAGAAAGCGTCGGGTGATGCGCATGGTGGACTCCGTGCTCGGGAAGGGGTGATCGGATGGTAGGCAACGGGGCGTATCGGAGTCCTCGCCGAACCTTAAACAATTCGTGATAACTGCCTCGGGCGGATTTCTGCACAATAGCGACACATTGCCGATTTCTTGACTCCCGATCTCCCGATCTTTCCCGCGCCCCTGCCCACCCGGTACAACATGGAACACCCGAAACGGATCCTGCTGGTCGAAGACGATGCCGGCATTGCCAACGTGCTGGCCATGCATCTGCGCGACGAACGCTACGAGGTCGTCCACAGTGCCGACGGCGCCGAAGGCCTGCGCCTGCTGGAGCAGGGTGGCTGGGACGCGCTGGTGCTGGACCTGATGCTGCCCGGCGTGGACGGGTTGGAAATCTGCCGGCGGGCGCGCGCGATGACGCGCTACACGCCGATCATCATCACCAGCGCGCGGTCCAGCGAGGTGCACCGCATCCTGGGCCTGGAACTGGGCGCCGACGACTACCTGGCCAAGCCGTTCTCGGTGCTGGAACTGGTGGCACGTGTCAAGGCGCTGCTGCGGCGCGTGGAGGCGATGGCCCGCGATGTGCGTGCCGATGCCGGCAGCCTGGAACTGGCGGGCCTGGCCATCGACCCGCTGGCGCGCCAGGCCTCGGTGGACGGCCGGCGGCTCGATCTCACGCCGCGCGAGTTCGACCTGCTGTACTTCTTCGCGCGCCATCCCGACAAGGTGTTCTCGCGCATGGACCTGCTCAACGCGGTCTGGGGCTATCAGCACGAAGGCTACGAACACACCGTGAACACGCATATCAACCGGCTGCGCACCAAGATCGAGGCGGATCCTGCGCGGCCAATGCGCATCCTGACGGTCTGGCGCCGGGGTTACCGTTTCGTGGCCGACCCGGCAGCCGCGCCATTGGGGGAAGAAGGGGAGCCATCGTGAAGCTGTCGCTGACCCAGCGCCTGTCCGCCGTGTTCGCGGCGCTGCTGCTGGCCTGCTGCGGGGCGTCGGCCTGGCTGCAGGTGCGCGCCAACGCGATGCACGAGAAAGAGGTGATCCAGAGCCTGTCGCGCGGCCTGGCCGCCTACATCGCGCGCAATGCCTTGCTGGAGGACCAGAGTGCCATTGCGCCGCAGGCGCTACGCCAGCTGTTCGGTCAACTGATGGTGGTGAACCCGAGCGTGGAGGTCTATCTGCTGGACGACCAGGGCCATATTCGCGGCCACGATGCGCCCAGCGGCCACCTGATCCGCGATCGGGTCGATCTGGCGCCGATAAGGAAGCTGATCGACGGCGGCGCGCTGCCGATCCTGGGCGACGACCCGCGCAGCGCCTCCGGGCGCAAGGTGTTCAGCGCCGCGCCGTTGCGGCAGGGCGGCTATATCTATGTGGTGCTGATGGGCGAGACGCACGACCGGCTGGCCGCGCGGGCGTCGCAGGATTCGGTCATGCGCACCACATTGTGGTCGATGGCGCTGGTGGCCTCGCTGGGCCTGATCGCCGGCCTGGTGGCGTTTGCGCTGATCACCCGGCCGCTGCGCCGGCTGACCAACGAAATCCGGCAGTTCGATTCCGGCGATGCCTACACCGCCGGCAACCCGCAGGCGACGCCGGCAGAGCCCGTGCCGCGCGACGAAATGGCGGCGCTGGAATCGGCGTTTCGCCAGATGTCGGACCGCATCGACAGCCAGTGGCGCGCGCTCAAGCAGCAGGATCAGGAGCGGCGCGAGATGGTGGCCAATATCTCGCACGATCTGCGCACGCCGCTGACGTCGTTGCACGGCTACCTGGAAACCTTGTCGGTGAAGGCCGACAGCCTGAGCGCGGACGAACGCCAGCGCTATCTGGCGATTGCGCTGGCGCAGAGCGCCAAGGTCGGCGGCCTGGCGCAGGCGCTGTTCGAGCTGGCGCGGCTGGAGCATGGCATGGTGCAGGCCGTACCCGAGGATTTTTCGATGGTTGACCTGACGCAGGACGTGCTCGAAAAATTTGCCTTGCCCGCCGAGGCCAAGCACCTGCAACTGCGCGCCGGGGTGCCCCCCGCGCTGCCGGCCGTGTCGGCCGACCTGGGCATGATCGAACGGGTGCTGACCAATCTGCTGGACAACGCGATCCGGCACACGCCGGCCGGCGGTACGGTGGAAATCGACCTGGCCAGCCAGGACGGCAGGGTGGCGGTTACCGTCAGCGATACGGGGCCGGGCATTCCGCCGGCACTGCGCGAGTCGATCTTCCAGCGGCCGTTTCCGTCGGGCGGCGCGCATCGGGGCGGCGGCCTGGGCTTGCTGATCGTGCAGCGCATGCTGCAGTTGAATGGCAGTCAGGTGAAGCTGGTGGACCGGCAGGGCGGTACGACGCTGACGTTTGCGCTGCGGGCGGCGGCGCGCTAGCGGTCAGGGCTGGCATGGGATGTCCGGCAGCCCTTGGCGGGCCTTTCCTTCGTCATGGCAGGGGCAGCCTGTGACCGCCATCCGGCCCCTCCACGATCTGGCCGCCCAAGCGTACCCTTAGCCAGCCGACGAATGCCGCGATATCGGCGTGAACGCCGGCGCGGATCTGACGCTCGGCCGGCACTGCCATCAGCCCGCCGTCGAACGCCGTGAAGCCATACGGCGCCACCAGCGCGCCCGCATCCAGTTCGCCGCGAATCAGCCGCTGCTCCACCAGCGCCACGCCCAGCCCCGCCAGCGCCGCCTGGATGCACAGATGAGTGTGCGGGAACGTGAGCCCGCCATGGGGCGCGATACGCTTGCCGGTCTTGGCTTCCCATTGATCCCATGCGCTCGACGTGAAATCGTGGGTGATCCGCACGCCCGTGGCGATCTGCCTGGCGTGGGCCGGCGTGCAAACCGGGCCGAACAGGACTGGGGCCAGCGGCATCGCACGCTGCCGATCGGCGGCCGGGTACGACGATAGATCCCACGCGATCACCACATCGGCGCCTTCGGTGCGCATCTCGCGCGCGGAAGTCATCGACAGCCGGATCCGGATATCGGGCCGGACGCGATAAAAATCCGCCAGTTCAGGCACCAGCCAGCGCATCGCGAACGTCGCGCTGCAGGCCACATGCAGTGTAGGACCGCGCGACTGGTCCAGAACGCGGTCGTAGCCTTGCTCCAGCTGGTCGAACACCGCGCGCACCACATCGTAGAACGCACGGCCATGGTCGTTGAGCCGTACGCCGGTGCCGTCACGCTCGAACAGTTCGACGCCCGCATGCTCCTGCAACAGCCGCAACTGCCGGCTGACCGCGCCATGGGTGCGGCACAGTTCCTCGGCGGCGCGCGTGACGGAACCCGTGCGGGCCGTGGCCTCGAACGCGCGCAGCGTGGACATCGGGGGCAGGGTGCGCATGGTGGCTCTGTGAGAAAAACTGACGAATTGAAGAAAATAACGCGATATTCGCCGGGCAGGAAGGTGTCTACGATCCATCCATCGATATTTTTTTCACGAAATCTCACTGGGGGAAGTTGGCATGGCGCGAATCGTGGCGGTGGCGGGACTGGAGGTGCTGGACAGCCGGGGCAACCCGACCGTCGAAGTGGAAGTGACGCTGGACGATGGCGCAAGCGGCCGCGCCATCGTGCCGTCGGGGGCGTCCACCGGCGCGCGCGAGGCGCTGGAACTGCGCGATGGCGATCCGCGCCGTTTTCTGGGGCGGGGCGTGTCGCGGGCCGTGCGGGGGGTCGACACCACCCTGCGCGACGCCCTGCGGGAATGCGACGCCCTGGAACAGGCGCAGGTCGACACCATCATGATCGACGTCGATGGCACGCCCGACAAAAGCCGGCTCGGCGCCAACGCCATGCTTGGCGTGTCACTGGCCGTGGCGCGTGCCGCGGCCTCTTCGAGGCGCCAGCCGCTGTTCGCCAGCCTTGGCGGCGACCGCGCCACGCTGTTGCCGCTGCCGTTGATCAACGTGATCAATGGCGGCGCGCATGCCGATAACGCGCTCGATTTTCAGGAATTTATGATTGCCCCGGTGGGCGCGGCCACATTTACCGATGCGGTGCGCGGCAGTGCCGAGGTATTCCATACGCTGCGCGGCCTGCTCAAGGCCGACGGCCACAACACGAACGTGGGCGACGAGGGCGGCTTCGCGCCTGCGCTGCGCACAGCCGAATCGGCACTGGACTTCCTGGTCGAAGCGATTGGGCGCGCCGGATACCGGGCGGGGCAGGACATCGCGCTGGCCCTGGACCCCGCCGCAAGCGAGCTGTACGCGGACGGGCAGTATTGTTACCCAGGCGAAGGCGTCACGCGTTCGCGCGTCGAGCAGGTGGACTATCTGGTCGGACTGGCAACGCGCTACCCGATCGTGTCGATCGAAGACGGCATGGCCGAGGACGATGCGGAAGGCTGGCAGTTGCTGACGCAGCGGCTGGGCCAGCGTTGCCAGCTGGTGGGCGACGATGTGTTCTGCACCCATCCCACGCTGCTGCGCGAAGGCGTGGATCGGCATATCGCCAACGCCATTCTGGTCAAGCCCAACCAGATCGGCACCCTCAGCGAAATGCTGGCGACGGTACGCGTTGCCCATGGCCATGGCTATGCCGCGGTGATGTCGCATCGCTCGGGCGAGACCGAGGATGTCACGATTGCCGACCTGGCCGTGGCCACGCGCTGCGGGCAGATCAAGACCGGGTCGTTGTCGCGCGCGGATCGTACGGCCAAGTACAACCAGTTGCTGCGCATCGAGCGCATGCTGGGTAGCCGGGGGCGCTATGCGGGCGGCGAGGCCTTGCGGCGCTGATGCCCGGCGACGCCAGGGGACGCCCCCAGCCCGGCCACCTATAGCAGCGCGAAGCGGGCGGCCTGCGGCCCCACCACCGCCGGCCGGCTGACCGGGTACCGATGATGGTCGCCGCCGGCCTCGAACGACAGGTAGTCGGGCGTCCAGCGCAGGCCGCGCAGGAAACGGGTTTCCAGGCCATCGACAACAATGGCGCCGCCCTGCACGGTGACGCTGTCACAAGGCAGGCGCAGCAACTCGGCGTCGTCGCCGAAGTAATGGGCTTCCAGCAGGATCGAAGCGGCTTGGTAGGCGGGCATGATGGTCGTCGGTGCGGCGAATCGAATACTGTATAAACATACAGTAGTATAGCGGCCTTGCTGCCCGGCTGCACGTGCCTGATTCTCAATTTTCGCGGCCGATCTCGGATTCAGAAAAGTCTTGCTTCGGCGACACCGCATTGCGCCGGGGCACATCCACGGCCGCGATCCTGCCCCATCGCCAGATTGGTATAACCTGCAATGCAGGAACCTCCGATCTTCCGGCGTCTCTCGACATCGGAGAAACGTCTCGAAGCGGGAGGCTGCGGATGTTGGAAAGGGAAAGCAGGACGTGCTGGTTTGCTGCGGGATTGCTGACGGGGGCCATCACGGCGGGCATATGTGCATGGCTGGGCGTTCAGCGCGCGCGGCACGACAGGTTGCCAGGCGGAACGCCGGGCCCGGCCGATGCCGGTGATGCCGAAGCGCCGGCCGGAGCCGCTGCCGGGCCGGTACCTTCGGTGGCCGCCTCGCACCAGACCGACGGTGGGTCCGACATGTTCGAGTACCGTGGGTTTGTCGTGCATCTGTTCTGGCAGGCCCTGGCGCCGGAGCGTTATCGCGCGTGGTGCGATATCTGGGAGGCCGGGGCCGTGGTGCAGGAAGCGGGCGGTCCGCCGGCCACGTTCCTGACCGCGGCCGAAGCGCGGCTGGCTGCCGGGGCATGGGCACGCCACTGGGTGCAGAACAATGGCTAGGCCAGTCACGCCATCCCGCCGACGTGGGGCGTGAATCATGCGGATGCGCGGTGTGACGCGCGATGGCTGCGTGATACGATGACTCGCTTCATTTGGAGTTCATGATGTTTGTCTGCCAGAACCAGCCTTGCGGCGCACAGTGGTCGCCCGACGAGGTGGAGATCCGGAACGAAGGGCAGGGCCCGCTGTTTCGCTGCCCGCTATGTGGCGCGCGCAATCACCTGGAGGCCCGCAGAGGGCCGGACGGCGCGCCAGGATACCGCCAGGTTCCTCGCGCTCCCGCCGCCGCCGCGCCGGAGCGTCTGTCCAGGCCGGCGCCTCACCGTGGAAAACGGCACTGATTGCGCCGCGCAAGAGGGGGGCCTTCCATCGCGATAGCGATGCCTCCTCAAGGCGGCGCGGTCTCGTACCGTTAAGACACCCATGGACATTAGCGATATCTCTCACGATGCCGCCTCCAATGCCGAAATCATTGGATGGTCGGGTGCATCCCCACAGGTCATTGCCAGAGTGCTGAACACCGCGCTGGCCGCGCAGGATCTCTCGGGCTTTGCCGCGCTGCTGTCTGACATCGCACGAGACCGCGGCCTCAAGGGGGCGCGCGGCACGCATCAGTCGATCTACGACATGCCGTATGCGAGCCTGCTGCCGCGCCAGAAGCATATGCTGGCCGATGCGTTCGACCTGTTCCTGCGCCTGGGGCTTGAATTCCGTGCGCGTGGCGACGGGGCGGACGACGATCTGACCGATGATGGCGACGACGCGCCGCCGCTGCGGGACATGGACGACGACGACGTGATCGACGACGACTGAAGCCGCCGCACCGGACCCTTCCCTTCATACGACGGTTCATACGACCGTTCATACGACTGTTTGACCACCCCATCTTCCGGCCCGCCAAGCGCGGGCCGTTTCCATTTGCGGTGCGGGTCAACGCGTGCGCCCGCGTCAGGCACGTTCCAGCAGGCCGATCTCCCTGACCGCCACCGACAGCATCGACAGTGCCGCCGCGCCCGACACACCCGACGCGCGCTGGTCGGTCAGCATCTGCGCGTAGCGGTCCAGCGCCACCTGGCGGCTGGCCCGCCAGCTATGGATCATTGCCGCCGCATCGTCGCTGTCCCGGGCCTGCGCCAGCACGCTGGTGGTCAGCGCGCGCTTGAGCCGGCCCAGGTCTTCCAGCGTAGTGGTGCGCGCGAGCAGGTCCCAGTGCGTATCGGCCGGCAGCGACAGCGCGCGTTCGCGCAGCCAGCCGAAGTTGAGTTCGGTGTCGAGCGCGAAGTAGACCGCCGCCACCGCGCCCAGGCTGCGTTGGCAGGCCCCGGCCACTTCGGCAATGTCCAGTGCGGCGGCAGCGTTGTCGCTGGCCGCCACGCGCAGGGCCAGGTCGTCGTCGACACCCGCCTCGGTCAGCGACAGGGCCGCATCGGCCATGGCCTGCGACGTCTCGGGCGGCAGCAGCACGGCCAGTTGCGGCGTCAGCCACTGCGCGGCCTCCACGAAACGGGTTGCCCCCGGCTCGACGGTGCCACCGCCCCGCAGGTAGCGCACGAACCATAGCGTCGCGCGTTCCAGCAGCCGGCCCAGCGCGCCGAACATGCGCGCCTGGATGGCATCGTCCACGCGGTTGTCCAGGGCGTCGATGCGTTGCCACAGCCCGGTCAGCCCGAATACGTCGCGCGCCAGCAGGCAGGCGCGCACGATGTCGGCGGGCCGGGCGTCGGTTTCTTCCATCAGCCGATGGACGAAGGTGGCGCCGATGCGGTTCACCAGCATGTTGGTCAGGTGCGTGGCCAGGATCTCGCGCCGCAGCGGGTGTCGCTGCATGGCCGCCGCATGCTGCTGTTGCAGCGGCTTCGGGAAGTAGTCGATCAGCAGGCCCGCCACCAGTGGGTCTTCGGGCAGGTCGGACACCAGCAGTTCGTCGTAGAGCCACATCTTGCTGTAGGCCAGCAGCACCGCGCGCTCGGGCGATGTCAGGCCCTGGCCCAGCGACTTGCGTTCGGCGATGTCGGTGTCGGACGGCAGGAATTCCAGCGGACGGTTGAGGCGGCCCGCGCGCTCCAGCCATCGGATCAACCGGCCCTCGGCATCGACCAGCACCGGCGCCTCGCGCCCCGCCACCGACAGCGCCTGGGTCTGGTAGTAGTTGTCCTCCAGCACCAGCCGGCCCACCTCGTCGGTCATCTCGGCCAGCAGCTTGTTGCGCTGCTTGCCGGTCATCTCGCCATCGGCCACCACCAGGCCGAGCAGGATCTTGATGTTGACCTCGTGGTCGGAGCAATCGACGCCGGCCGAGTTGTCGATGGCATCGGTATTGATGCGGCCGCCATTGCGCGCGAATTCGATGCGGCCCAGTTGCGTGAAGCCCAGGTTGCCGCCTTCGCCCACCACCTTGCAGCGCAGCTCGTTGCCGTTCACGCGGATCGCGTCGTTGGACCGGTCGCCGGCCTGCAGGTGCGTCTCGGTGCTGGCCTTGACGTAGGTGCCGATGCCGCCGTTGTAGAGCAGGTCCACCGGCGCGGTCAGGATCGCGTGCATCAGTTCGTTCGGCGACAGCGCCGACGCCTGGATGCCCAGCGCGGCCTGCACCTGCGGCGACAGCGCGATCGTCTTGGCCGTGCGCGGGAACACGCCGCCGCCGGCCGATATCAGCGCCGTGTCGTAGTCGGCCCAGCTGGAGCGGGGCAGGTCGAACAGGCGCTGGCGCTCGGCCAGGGCCTTCGCGCAATCGGGGTCCGGGTCCAGGAAGATATGCCGATGGTCGAACGCGGCCAGCAGCTTGATATGGGGCGACAGCAGCATGCCATTGCCGAACACGTCGCCGGACATATCGCCCACGCCCACCACGGTGAACGGCGTGCTCTGGATATCGACGCCCATTTCGCGGAAGTGCCGCTTGACGCTTTCCCACGCGCCGCGTGCCGTGATGCCCATCTTCTTGTGGTCATAGCCCACCGAGCCGCCCGACGCGAAGGCGTCGTCGAGCCAGAAGCCGTATTCGGCCGAAATGGCGTTGGCATAGTCCGAGAACGTGGCTGTGCCCTTGTCGGCCGCCACCACCAGGTAGGGGTCGTTCTCGTCGTGGCGCACCACGTCGGGCGGCGGCACCGGCTGGCCCGATACCAGGTTGTCGGTCAGGTCCAGCAGGCCGCGCAGGAAGGTCTGGTAGCAGGCCACGCCTTCGGCCAGGAAGGCATCGCGATCGGTGGCCGGCGGCGGGCGCTTGACCACGAAGCCGCCCTTGGAGCCCACCGGCACGATCACGGTGTTCTTGACCATCTGGGCCTTCATCAGGCCCAGCACCTCGGTACGGAAGTCCTCGCGGCGGTCCGACCAGCGCAGGCCGCCGCGTGCCACCCGCCCGCCGCGCAGGTGCACGCCTTCGACGCGCGGCGAGTAGACCCAGATCTCGAACATCGGGCGCGGCTCGGGCAGGCCCTGCACCAGCGCCGGATTGAACTTGAACGACACGTACGGGCGCGGCTGCCCGTCCGTACCGCGATGGAAATAGTTGGTGCGCACCGTGGCGTCGATCAGGTTCAGGAACAGCCGCAGGATGCGGTCCTCGTCCAGGTTGGGCACCTGGTCGAGCGCGGCATCGATGTCGGCCAGCCACTTGCGGGTGCGCGGGTCGTCGGTCTTTTCGGCATGATCGGGGGCGGGCGCGGCCGCCGTGGCCGGGTCGAAGCGCGCCAGGAACAGCGACACCAGCATCGACGCGATGTTGGGATTGGCCGTCAGCGCCCGTTCGATATACGCATTGCTGAACGTGGAGCCCACCTGGCGCAGGTACTTGGTGTAGGCGCGCAGGATGGTCACGTCGCGCGCGGCCAGGCCCGCGCGCAGCACCAGCCGGTTGAAGTCGTCGTTCTCGATCTCGCCATTCCAGGCGCGCGCGAAGGCATCCTCGAACAGCGGCTTGATCTTCTCGATATCGATGTCCAGCGGCTTGCCGTCGGGGTCGGCCACGATTTCGAGCCCGAAGTCGTGAATCCACACCGGCTCGCAGCCGTCGGGCTCGATCAGGTAGGGGCGCTCTTCGTCCACGCGCACGCCCAGGTGTTCCAGCATCGGCAGGCTCAGCGACAGCGCGATGGGTTCGCCGGCGCGGTACACCTTGAAGCGGAACACGCCCGATGGCGCCTCGATCGGCCGGTACAGGTTCATCGCGAGCTTGCTGGGATGCTGGCGCGCGTGTTCCATCAGCTCGATATCGCGCACGGCGGTGCGGGCGGCGTAGTCTTCACGAAAGCCGGCCGGGAACGAGTCGCCGTAGCGGCGCAGCAGCCGGTTGCCCTGTTCCTCGCCGCGGCTGTCGTGCAGCGCCTGCGCCAGGTCGTCCTGCCAGCGGCGCGTGGCCTGCACGATCTTTTCTTCCAGCTCGCGCGTGTCCACCTCGGGCATCGTGCCCGGTTGGCCGCGTACCGTCAGCTGGATGCGCGCCAGCGGCGATTCCGACAGCTGCGGCGTGAACTCGCAACTGGTGCCGTTGAACGACTGCACCAGCAGCTTCTGGATGCGCTGGCGCAGGTCGGTGTTGTACTTGTCGCGCGGCACGAAAACCAGGCACGAGATAAAGCGGTCGAAGCGGTCGCGCCGCACGAACAGCCGCGTACGCTGGTGTTCCTGCAGGCGCAGGATGCCCAGCGTGATGTCGAACAGTTCGTCCTCGTCGGCCTGGAACAGTTCGTCGCGCGGATACTGCTCCAGGATCGTCACCAGCGACTTGTACAGGTGGCCCTTGGTCAGGAAGCCGGCCCGCTGCAGGATATTGGCGCACTTGCGGCGCACCAGCGGAATCTCGCTGGTACTGACCATGTAGGCCGTGGACGTATACAGGCCCACGTAGCGGCGCTCGCCGAACAGGTTGCCATGGGCGTCGAGCAGCTTCACGCCCACGTAGTCGAGATAACCGGGCCGATGCACGGTGGATCGCGAGTTGGCCTTGGTGATGAAGATCGGCGATGCGCCTTCGATGATGGCACGTGCGGCGGGCGGCAGGGGGGTGACATCGTCCGTGCCCGGGTCGCGCAGCGCCTCGCGCAGGATGCCCGCGCCCGAGCCCGCCACACCGCGCAGGAAGTACTGGCCGTCACGCGACACCAGTTCATAGTCGCGCTGGCCCAGGAACGTGAAATGGTCGTCGAGCATCCATTCCAGGAACGCCCGCGCCTCGGTCGACTCCGGCGTGCCCGCATCGGCCGCGTGGGCCATGCCGGCCACGGTTTCCTGGGCGATCTGGCGCATGCGCGGCCAGTCTTCCACGGCCGCGCGCACATCGCCAAGCGCGGCGCCGATGCCCACGCGCAGTGCGTCGAGCCGGGTGGCCTCGCCGGTTCGGTCCACTTCGAAATGGATGAACGATTCGAGCCGGCAACGATCGGTGCTGGCTTCGGTGCCGCCCAGGCCGATGCTCTCGATCGCGCCGCGTGCGTCGCGGCAGACGCGGAATACCGGGTGGATGGCCGAATGCAGGGTCAGGCCGTGACGGTTGATCTCCATCGTCACGGAGTCCACCAGGAACGGCATGTCGTCGTTCACGATCTCGATGATCGTATGGTCGGAATGCCAGCCGTGTTCTTCCAGGTTGGGGTTGTACACGCGCAGTCGCGCGGCACCCGGGACGAACTTCTGGGCTGTCTGCCAGTGCGCCATCACGGCGCCGTACAGATCCGCCACGTCGCGCGCCAGCAGGTCTTCGGCATCGGCCAGGTCGTAGTAATGCCGGAACAATGGCTCGACGATGGCAAACGTGGCCGCGGGCAGGCGTTCACGCGCGAATGCAACCAGGTCATCGAGCAGTTGCGCAACCTTTTCTTCGTTCTCGGGGGGCATGGCCTCTCCTCGCTGTTCTCGGTGGTGTGCCGGTGCATGCTCACACTGTAGGAAAGATTTACGAGGCCGGGGCGACAAAACGACGACGCCCCGCAGGGCGGGGCGTCAGGATCGTGGCCGGCGGGCGCAGGGCCGAAGCCCCGGCACGGGTCAGGCGGCCAGCGCGTGTTGTGCGGCGCGGCTGGCGTGCTCGGCGACCACCAGCGATAACTCGGCGGTGTTGCGGGCGGTCTGGCGGCTGTGGCGTTCGGCGTGATGGTCCAGCGTGGCGGTCATGCGATGCAGCAGACTGGTCAACGCGGTGCGTTCCGCCGGCGCCAGATGCGAGATCGAGACCGAATGCAGCGCACGCACGGCCAGCGCCGCGCGCTCCAGGCGCGGACAGGCTTCGAATGCGATCTGCGGCGTGCCGTCGCTGGGGAACTCCAGCCAGCCATCGGCATGGAGTTCGCGCAACAGCCGCTCGGTCTGGGGCACGTCGAGGAAGATCGCGCCCTGGCACGGTTGGCCGCGGGTAAATTCGCCGGCGCGGATGGCGCGCAGCAGCAGCCATTTCGGATAGGACAGCCCGGAGACACTTAGCGTCTGTTCCAGGGCGCTTTGCCATGCGGTGACGGCGTCGACAAGCGAGAGCACGACAGGCTCGTGAACTTCGAGTGCTTTGGGCTGCATTTGCTCAGGTCTCCCATAACAGGGTTTTCTTGCCGCCTGGACACTTCTTGGGCCGGTGCTTGGCCGGCCCGGACGGCTGGCGCCTGCCTCTCGTTCGGGCCGGTCGCTCTTCATTGAAAATCGGTAGGGAGGAACACTATCAGCAATGTTGGGACATTTGCGTGACAGCTCGGGTATGTCCTAGTCAGTCTTTTGGCTGAGCCCTGGCTGAGGCGGCTTCGTTGTCGCTTGACGCTGCAGGGCAGACCGGGGTCTGACGTCTGATGAGCAGGCAGGGACGTGCCATCCTGTGCAAATGAAAAAGCCCCTGCGCGAGTGGCAGGGGCCTCGAGGCGGTGGCAGCGGGTTGTCCGCTCGCCGCCGATCATCTTGCTGGAGGTTACTGCTTCTTGGCGCCGTCGGTGTACGGATCGGCCTTGCCGGACTTTGCGCCGTCCAGGTACGGATCGGGCTTGCCGCTCTTCGCGCCGTCCAGGTACGGGTCCGGCTTGCCGGACTTGGCGCCGTCGGTGTACGGGTCAGCCTTCTTGTTCGGGGCCAGGTCGGCGCGCGTCGATTTCTTGGCGCCATCGGTGTACGGATCGAACTTGCCGGACTTGGCCGGATTCTGGTTCGGATTTGCCTTGTTCTTGGTGTGGCTGCCGCTGTAGAGATCGCCGCCATCCGTGTAGTTCTTCTGGGCGTGGGCCAGCTGCACGGCGCCCAGGGCAGTCAGGGCGGCAACGATCAGCGTCGGTACGGTCTTCTTCAGCATCATTATCCTCTCGAGTGAGGGCCGGTCGGTGCGGCCGGCCAAAAACAGAAATTTGTAGAAAATGCCTGTATCGATAATCACACTGTACCGCTATTTGTGACGGCCTGCCGCCAGAGTCGTAGTAACAACGCTCGGGCGACGGGCACGTCACGTGACTGTCAAGCCTTCATCCCGCTGTCATTCGAGCGTGATGTTCTGGTCGGTCGCAATCTTCTTGCGCAGTTCCAGTTCGCGCTTGATCTGCGCGGCATATTGCTGCTGCGTATTGCCGTCAGGGTAGGCGCCGGCGTCGTGCAGGCGCTTCTTCACGTTCGGGTCCTGCAGTGCCTTGACCGCGGCATCGTGCACCTTGGTCAGGATCGCGGCCGGCGTGCCTGCCGGTGCCACCAGGCCGTACCAGGCCATGTTGTTCATGTCCTTCATGCCTTCCTCGGCGAAGGTCGGCACGTTGGGCAGGCCTTCCACGCGCTTGGGCGCGGCCACGGCCAGCGCACGCAGCTTGTCGCTCTGGATGAACGGCATCGACGACGGCAGGTTGTCGAACTGAGCATTCACCTGGCCGGCCAGCGTGTCGTTCAGTGCCGGGCCCGATCCACGATAGGGGATGTGGACCATGTCGGTCTTGGTGATGTACTTGAACAGTTCGCCGTCCAGATGCGAGATGCTGCCCTTGCCGGCCGACGCATAGCTGTACTTGCCGGGGTTGGACTTGAGCAGGGCGACGAATTCCTTGAGGTTCTTCGCCGGCACCTTGGGGTTCACCGTCAGCACGTTCGGCACGTTCACGAGGTTCGTGATCGGTGCGAAATCCTTGATCGGATCGTAGGGGTTCTTGGCGTTCGTGGCCGGGTTGGTGGCCATCGTGCTGACGGTGGCAATGCCCAGCGTGTAGCCGTCCGGTGCGGACTTGGCCAGCGCGTCGGCACCAATCGCACCGCCGCCGCCGCCACGGTTCTCCACCACCACCGGCTGACCCAGTTCGCGGCCCAGCGCGTCGGAAACGGCGCGGCCAACGATATCGGTGGTGCCGCCTGCCGCGAACGGCACGATCAGGCGAATCGGCTTGGTCGGATACGACTGCGCGTGTGCGGCGGTTGCGACCAGACCCAATGCGGCGAGGGCGCCCGCAGCGCCCACTTTCAGAACAGCTTTCAAGAGATGCCTCCCAACATATTGCTTGTATTGCCCGGGTACGGACTCGGGTTCCGCAATACGGAACTGCGTTCCGTGATATGCGGCGAAGAGCATTCAACCGCGAAAGGCGAGGCGTGGGATATAGGGAGGAACCCGTGGAGGTCAGACCTCTTGGGGGCCGTACGGGAGCGGACGTGCGCGGTTCTGGCCGGGAAGCGGCGGGCCGGCAAAGTGTGGGCCAGGAATGCAAAAAGCCCGAAGCGGACAGCTTCGGGCTTTTCTGGAATTCGCTGGTGGGGCGTGAGTGACTCGAACACTCGACCTACGGATTAAGAGTCCGCTGCTCTACCAACTGAGCTAACGCCCCAACGAAGAAAAAGATTGTAGCAAGGGGGTTTGTATCGCGCAAGCCCCTTTCAACAGTTTTTTGAAGAAATTGCTGCGCCGTACAATGCGCAGATTCCCGAGCCGACCCTTTTCCGTCCTTCGCCCATGCATGCACGCGTTCTCCGCTATCTCGACGAGGTTGTTCGCCGTGGTTCGATCCGGCGCGCGGCGGAAACCCTGCACGTGGCGCCCACGGCGATCAATCGCCAGATCCTTGAACTCGAAGCCGAGCTTGGTGCGCCGCTGTTCGACCGCATCCACAAGCGACTGCACCTGACGCCGCTGGGTGAGGCCGTGCTGGCGCATGTCCGGCAGACGCTGCGCGAACACGAGGCGCTGCAGGCGCGCGTGGCGGAGATCAAGGGCGCGCGGCGCGGCATGGTGACCGTTGCCACCACATCGGGGCTGGCCGGCGCGTTGATGCCGTCGCTGGTGCATGACTTCCGGCAGCATCAGCCGGGCATCGTCGTGCGCGTGGCCGACCTGCCGGTCAGCGGCATCGTCACGGCGGTGGAGCAGGGCGATGCCGACCTGGGGCTTGGTTACGACCTGCCGGAAGTGGCGGCGTTTCGCGTGGTGGCCAGTCGCGACTGGTCGATCGGCGCCGTGGTGGCGCCCGGCCATCCGCTGGCAGCCCAGACTTCGGCCACGCTGGCCGAATGCGCCGGGTACCCGCTGATCCTGCCGGCGCCGTCGCTGTCCATCCGCGCGCTGGTCGACGATGCCTTTGCCCGCCAGTCGATCGAGTTGATGCCGGTGGTGGAATCCACCTCGGTGGTGCTGATCCAGCGCCTGGTGGCGACGGGCGCCGGGGTGGCGCTGCTGAATCCGCTCGATGTGATGGAGGAGCGGGCGCGCGGCGCGGTGGTGTTCGTGCCGCTGCGCGACAACGGCCTGCAGCGCCAGACGCTGCGGCTCGTGGCGCGCGGCCGCAGTCCGCTGTCGCCCGCTGCGGGCTTGATGGCCGACGCCATGGCCGAGACGCTGGCAGGCCTGTTCCGATAATCCGCCAGATAGCCGTCTGTCCACAAATTGTGGACACCCCGCGCGAAATTCTGCGCTTGGGGTGGCGTGCCGGCGATGCGTAGACTCCGGGCATTGCCAATCCGGATACACGACTGCCATGACCCTGATCCTCCAGCACGCCGACGTACTGGTCACCATGGACGCCCAGCGCCGCGAGATCGCCGACGGCGCCCTGGTGGCCAACGGCCCCGCCATCGAATGGGTGGGCGCCACCGCGGATCTGCCCGAGACCTATCGCCGCATGATCGACGACGGCAGTGCCGAAGTGGTGAACATGCGCGGCCATGTGGTGATGCCCGGCCTGGTCAACACGCACCATCACATGTACCAGAGCCTGACGCGCGCCGTGCCGGCGGCGCAGGACGCCGAGCTGTTTGGCTGGCTCACCAACCTGTACATGATCTGGTCGCACCTGACACCCGAGATGATCCGCGTGTCGACGCAGACGGCGATGGCCGAGCTGATGCTGTCAGGTTGCACGACCACCAGCGACCACCTGTACCTGTATCCGAACGGCGCGAAGCTCGACGATTCGATCGACGCGGCGCGGCAGATCGGCATGCGCTTTCACGCGGCGCGCGGCTCGATGAGCGTGGGCCGCAGCCAGGGCGGCCTGCCGCCTGACGTGGTGGTCGAGCGCGAGGCCGACATCCTGCGCGACAGCCAGCGGCTGGTGGAGCAGTACCACGATGCCTCGCGCCACGCGATGCTGCGCGTGGTGCTGGCGCCGTGCTCGCCGTTTTCGGTGTCGCGCGACCTGATGCGCGAATCGGCGACGATGGCGCGCCACTATGGCGTGTCGCTGCACACGCACCTGGCCGAGAACGACAACGATATCGCCTACTCGCGCGAGAAGTTCGGCATGACGCCGGCGCAATACGCCGAGGACCTGGGCTGGGTGGGGCACGATGTCTGGCACGCGCACTGCGTGAAACTCGATGACGAGGGCGTGGCGCTGTTTGCGCGCACCGGCACGGGCGTGGCGCATTGCCCGTGCTCGAACATGCGGCTGGCGTCGGGCATCGCGCCCATTCGGCGCATGCGCGATGCGGGCGTGCCGGTGGGGCTGGGGGTCGATGGCAGCGCGTCGAACGACGGCGCGCACATGCTGGGCGAGGCGCGCCAGGCCATGCTGCTGCAGCGCGTGGGGTTCGGCCCCGCCGCGATGAGTGCGCGCGAGGCGCTGGAGATTGCCACGCTCGGCGGTGCCCGGGTGCTGAATCGCGACGATATCGGCGCGCTCGTGCCGGGCATGTCGGCCGACATCGTGTCGTTCGACATGTCCGCCGTAGGCTTTGCCGGCGGTGGCCATGACCCGGTGGCGGCGCTGGTGTTCTGTACGCCGGCCAATGTGTCGACCAGCATCATCAACGGCCGCGTGGTCGTGCGCGACGGCCAGTTGCGCACGGTAGACCTGCCAGGCGTGCTGTCCGACCATCGCCGGCTGGCGCGCGTCCTGTTCGAGAGTGCCAGGGTCTGATGCGGCAGGGGTGGGCGCTTTGATGAGCGGTTCGGCTTTGCGTGGCGGTATCGCCAGAAAGCGCATCGCCAGAAAGCAAAAGGCCGGAAGCATTGCTGCTTCCGGCCTTTCTTGTGTCTGGTGGGGCGTGAGTGACTCGAACACTCGACCTACGGATTAAGAGTCCGCTGCTCTACCAACTGAGCTAACGCCCCGACGAAGACCGAGATTCTAGCAGCATTTTCAGCTTTGTCAAACGCTAAATGCGTGCCGGGAATAAATCGGTCCGGCGGCCCCCAAGCATGCGCGCTGCAAGCTGCCGCGTGACCGGACCGATCGGCTGACCGATCGGCTGCCCGGTCGGCACATCACACTGACACACACGCATGGCACGCTGCGCGGTTGCGGTGGCGGCGTCACGAGGCGAAACATTCGACAAGTGACGGAACTTGCCGTACCCGCCGCCGGTCATTGGGACGAATCCTATTCTGCTGATGGCGTGCAGGGGATCGAAGACGATTTCCGCAAAGCCATGTTAGGATTCTTTTCCACTTGCATATGGAGGGCTGTGATGATGGAAATCAAATTCCAGGAGCAAGACCGCTACGACATCAACAACGAGGGTTTGCTGTTCCACGCGCTTGTCGATGGTGAGCAAGTGACATGCGTGGTAACACGCGAAGCACTCTGGGAAGGCTTCAGCGCCGATCAGGTGCTGTCGCTGGAAGAGGCGTTCCGCGCCGGTCGTGACACGATCGAACGCGCGGCCGTGGTACTGATCGAGCAGGGTGTCCCCCAGCCGGTCGTGGTCAAGCGGGCACACGTGGCGCCGGTCTGAAAGCCGGCCGACGGTAGCAACCCTCCGCCCGCCGGCTTCGGCCCTGCTTCACCGCAGGCCGGCCGGCGCGCCAGACGCCAGAAGGTTCAGGGCGCCTTTCGAGAAGTTCTCAGCAGTTTTTTCAAAGTCTGGTTGTCTGCATTGCCATTCAGGCAGGATCCGCCGTGTCCAGTGTTTCGCCATGCCGTGGCGCGGCCTGAACGGTGGTGTCCTGTTCCTGCGGGCTTGCCGGGCCGCCGGGCCGCTGTGCGCATTCCTCGAAGATGCGCGCCTGGCATTGCGCGCAGATTTCGGGCGATAGCCGCGCGATGATCGTGTGAAGTGCCTGCCGCTTGGTCGGGAAGATATGGTCGCTGCCCAGCTTGGCGGTGAATCCGGTCTGCTTCCACGTTTCCAGCACCTGCGTACGTGGGCGATGGAAGTAGAGGTCGCCACCGGCCGCGCGCCGTTCGCTCAGTTCGGCTTCCCACATCTCCGCGCCAGCCAGGTCGATGAAGTTCATGCTCTTCGTCATCGCCAGCAGATGCTTCTGGTCGGCATCGACGGTACGCAGCCAGTGCAGGCGATCGGTCACGTATTGCACCGCGCCGAAGTAGATCGCGCCTTCCATGCGCAGCAGCTTCAGCTGCGGGCATTCGGGCTGCGGGCGTCGCAGTTCGTCCAGCGGCGTGAAGCGCCGGCCCGGGTCGTCGGCGTCAGGCACCAGGCTGCGGACGGCGGGGCGCGATGTGCGATAGAGATAGGCCACCAGCGACAGCACCGTACCTAGCAATACGGCCATTTCCAGCCGGATCACCAGCGTGGCGGCGAACGTGCCCACCGCGATGGCGAATTCCGTCCGCGAAAGCTGCGCGATGCGGCGCATCCGCTGGAAATCGAACAGGCCCCAGGCCACCAGCATCAGCATGGCCGCGATGGCGGCCAGCGGAATCTGGGCCAGCAGCGGGGCGCTGACGGTGACCAGCACCACGAGCAGCAGGGCCGAAAATACGCTGGCCAGCGGCGTTTGGGCCCCGGCCTCGAAGTTCGGCATCGAACGGTTCAGCGAACCGCACGAGATATAGCCCGAAAACAGCCCGCCAGCGATGTTCGACAGACCCTGGCCAATGAATTCGCGGTTGGCGTCGATGTGCTGCCCCGACCGCAGCGCCACGGCCTTGGCGATCGAGATCGACTGCCCCAGCGCCACAATGGTCAGCGCCGCGGCGATGCCGAGCAGGTCGGGCACCGTGCGCCAGTTGATGTCGGGCACATGGAACGGTGGAATGGCCGACGGAATCGGTCCCACCACGTTCACCTGCCGGGCGCCACCCCAGCCGCTATGGTTCAGCATCATCGCCACGCTGTAGCCGGCCAGCAGGCCCAGCAGCATGAACGGCAGCCGCCGCGACACCCGCTTGAGGGCGATGGTGACCACCAGCGTCACCGCGCCGACGATCAGCGCGCTGCCATTGACGGTGTCGAGGTTCTCGAACAGAAAACGCACCACGCCGAACGCGCTGGTGCCCGTGGGCACTGCCAGGCCGAACAGGTCCTTGAGCGCGTAAAGGCCGATCAGCGTGGCCGCACCGCAGGTGAAGCCGAGCAATACCGACGGCGAGATGAAGTTGGCCAGCGAGCCCAGCCGCAGCGCCCCGACCGCCAGTTGCAGCAGGCCCACCAGTATCGTCACGGCAAGGGCCAGCGCAATATAGGCCGGGCTGCCCGCGAATGCGACCGGGCTGAGCATGGCGAACAGCGCCAGCGAATTGGCATTGGTCGGCCCGGACATCACATGCCAGCTCGACCCGAACAGCGCGGCCACGATGCACGGAATCACGGCCGTGTAGATGCCGTATTGCGGCGGCAGCCCGGCCAGCGTGGCAAAGGCCACGCCCTGCGGCAGAACCAGGACCGCGCCGAGCAGGCCGGCGATGACGTCCGCGCGCAGCGTCAGCGGGGTGACGCGTCGCAGCCAGGGGAACCACCGTTGCAGAGGCGGGGTGTTGGCGCGGGCGGTGGCGCTCATTGGCTCAGTCGAGCTTGAGCGAGGCCACGACCGGCGTGTGGTCCGACGGCTGGTCCCAGCGGCGCGGTTCCTTGTCGATCAGGCAGGTCGTGCAGTGCGGCGCCAGGCCGGGCGACAGCAGGATGTGGTCGATGCGCAGGCCCGCGTTGCGGCGGAAGCCCATCATGCGGTAGTCCCACCACGAGAACATCTTGTCGGGCTGCTCGAACATGCGGAACGAATCGACCAGGCCCATCGCGATCAGCGCCTTGAACGCATCGCGTTCCTGCGGGGATACCAGGTTCTGGCCTTCCCACTTGGCCGGGTCGTGCACGTCGCGGTCTTCCGGGGCGATATTGAAATCGCCCAGCAGCGCCAGCTTCGGATACTTGATCATTTCGGCGCGCAGCCAGTCGGTCATGGCGCGCAGCCAGTCGAGCTTGTAGACGAACTTGTCAGAATCCAGCGCCTGGCCGTTCGGGAAGTACGCGCTGATCAGCCGCACGTCGCCGTAGGTGCCGGCCACCACGCGCTGCTGGGCGTCCTCATAGCCGGGGATGTTGCGCACCACGTCGGTCGGCGCCGGCATGGCGCCGTCGCGCGCCACGATCGCCACGCCGTTGTACGTCTTCTGGCCCGTGAAGATGCTGTGGAAGCCGGCGGCCTCCAGTTCGGCCAGCGGATATTTGTCGTCGGGCAGCTTCAGTTCCTGCAGGCACAGCGCGTCGATCGGGGTGCCCGCGGCGTCCTGCGCGGCCAGCCATTGCAGCACCTGGGGCAGGCGGACCTTCAGGGAATTGACGTTCCAGCTGGCGATTCTCATATGTCGTTATTCTTCGGGGTTGGCACTTTCGCCAAAAAGGTTGCGGCTGCCGCCCAGCAGATCGCGCTGATCGAGGATTTCGAACGCGATGTCGGGATGGGTTTCCATGCTGCGCCGGATGGCGGCGGGAATCGCCTGCCGGGTCTTGCGGCACAGGCCGGGCTGGTCGGCCAGTTCGATGCGGAAGCCGCGCGTGGTGCGCACCACGTTGTCACTGGGCGTGATCGTGATCGTGATGCCCAGCAGCGCGTGCATCCGTTCCTGCATGCGGTTCAGCTCGGCCAGCGTGGCGATGTTCTCTAGTCGTTCTACGAGTTTCTTTTCTTCCTGCTGCGTGAGTTGCAGGATGCGCCGGTCGGCGTGCGGGTTTTCCAGCAGCGCCTCGCGGTTGCAGACGCAGGCGCCCGGCGGACATTCCTTGCGGATCGGGAAAGGCATGTCCATGAGCCGGGGCGCCTGGCCGGGGTGACGCGATCAGGCTGCCGCCGCCGTTTCGGCCATGCCGCCGTGCCGCAGCAGCGCGTCGATCTGCGGGGTGCGGCCGCGGAAGGCGACGAACGATTCCATGGCCGGCCGGCTGCCGCCCACCGACAGGATCTCCTGCCGGTAACGCTCGCCGGTTGCCGCATCCAGCACGCTGCCCGACAGCCTGGCGGCTTCCTCGAACGCCGCATACACGTCGGCCGAGAGCACTTCGGCCCACTTGTAGCTGTAGTAGCCGGCCGCGTAGCCGCCCGCGAAGATATGGCTGAACGTGTTCGGCCAGCGCGACAGCGGCGACTGCGGCACCACGTGCTTCGCGTCGTTGATCTGGCGCGACAGTTCCAGCACCGACACGGGGCCCTGCGGGTCGTAGTCGGTATGCAGGTGCATGTCGAACGACGAGAACACGATCTGGCGCAGCGTCATCATGCCGTTCTGGAAGTTCTTCGCCGCCAGCATGCGGTCGAACAGCGCGCGGGGCAGCGGGGCGCCGGTATCCACGTGGGCCGTCATCGTCGACAGCACCTCGTATTCCCAGCAGAAGTTCTCCATGAACTGCGACGGCAGTTCCACGGCATCCCATTCCACGCCGTTGATGCCCGAGACGCCCAGGTCGCCCACCTGCGTGAGCATATGGTGCAGGCCGTGGCCGAACTCGTGGAACAGCGTGATGACCTCGTCATGCGTGAACTGTGCCGGCTTGCCGCCCACCGGCGCCGTGAAGTTGCAGGTCAGGTAGGCCACCGGCGTCTGCACGGTGCCGTTGTCGCGCTCCTTGCGGCCGCGGGCGTCGTCCATCCAGGCGCCGCCGCGCTTGCCTTCGCGCGCGTAGAGGTCGATGTAGAACTGGGCCAGCAGCGCGCCCTGCGGCGACACCACGCGGAAGAAGCGCACATCCTTGTGCCAGGTCTGGGCGTTGTCCGGCTCGATCTTCACCGAGAACAGCTTTTCGACCACGCCGAACAGGCCTTTGAGCACCTGCGGCTCCTGGAAGTACTGCTTGACCTCGTCGTCGGAGAAAGCATAGCGCTTCTGGCGCAGCTTTTCCGACGCATAGGCCACGTCCCACGGCTCGATGGTGTCCAGGCCCAGTTCGGCGGCTGCGAATTCGCGCAGTTCCTTCCAGTCGGCTTCGGCGAAGCGGCGCGCGCGGACGGCCAGTTCGTCCAGGAACTTCAGCACGTCGGCCGGCGTTTCGGCCATTTTCGGCACCAGCGAGACTTCGCCGTAGTTGTTGTAGCCGAGCATCTGCGCCTCTTCCCGGCGCAGCGTCAGCTGCTCGCGCATGTTCGCCGTGTTGTCCCAGTCGGGCTGGCCGTTGTTGTACTGCGGGCCCAGTTCCGAGGCGCGCGTGACGCTGGCCTGGTACATGGTCTGGCGCAGCGCGCGGTCATCGGCGTACTGGAGCACCGGGAAGTACGACGGGAAGTGCAGCGTGAATTTCCAGCCGGCCTTGCCGTCCTTTTCGGCGGCCAGCCGTGCGGCTTCCTGCGCGTCGGCCGGGATGCCGGCCAGGCGCTTCTCGTCATCGATGTAGAGCGCATAGGCGTTCGTCGCGTCGAGCACATGATCGGAAAACGCCTTCGACAGCTGGGCCTGCTGCTCCTGGATCTCGGCAAAACGCGGCTTCTTGTCCTCGGGCAGCTCGGCGCCGCCCAGGCGGAAGCCGCGCAGCTCGTTTTCGAGCAGTTGCTTGCGGGCCGGCGACAGGCCGGCGAATTCCGGGCCGGCCGCCACGGCCTTGTATTTCTCGTACAGGGCCAGGCTCTGGCCCAGCGACGACCAGAATTCGGTCATGCGCGGCAGGTTGTCTGCGTGAGCCTTGCGCAACTCGGGCGTATCGGCCACGGCGCTCAGGTGGCCCACCACGCCCCAGGCACGGCCCAGCGGTTCGGTGGCGGCTTCCAGTGCCTCGACGGCGGTCTTCCAGGAAGCCGGCGTCTCCGGGGCTTCGGCACGGGCGACGGCGGCCTGCGCCTGCGCCAGCAGCACGTCCAGCGCGGGGCTGATGTGCTCGGGGCGGATTTCGGCAAAGCGCGGCAGGTCGGTGAAGTCCAGCAGCGGATTGGCGGCGCGGTCGGTGGTATCAGTCATGACAATTCCCGGTTGGCGTGCCGCCGTCGAAAAGGCCATGCGGGCATGGCGGCACGATTACCCCTGCAAGATGAGGCCTTTGAGGCCAAATATCCAGTACGACTTAGCTATCAGGATGATTGAGGCGCGGCGGGCGCGCCATCGGGACCCATCCGGATCCTGTCTCAGGCCAGGCCGGCCCGGCGCTCGGCCGCTTCGAGCGTGTTGATCAGCAGCATCGTGATCGTCATCGGCCCGACGCCACCCGGCACCGGCGTGATATGGCCGGCTACCTCGCGCACGCCGGCAAAGTCCACATCGCCGCACAGCTTGCCGGCATCGTCGCGGTTCATGCCCACGTCGATGACCACGGCGCCGGGCTTGACCATGTTGGCGGTAATGATGTTGCGGCGGCCCACGGCGGCCACGATGACGTCGGCGTCACGGGTGTGGGCGGCCAGGTCGCGCGTCTTGCTGTTGCAGATCGTCACGGTTGCGCCAGCCTGCAGCAGCAGCATCGCCATCGGCTTGCCCACGATGTTCGAGGCGCCCACCACCACGGCACGGGCGCCGCGCAGCGGGTACTGGATCGATTCCAGCATCTTCATGCAGCCGTACGGGGTGCAGGGGCGGAACAGCGGGGCGCCGGTCATCAGCGCGCCGGCATTGGCCACGTGAAAGCCGTCCACGTCCTTCTCGGGGGCGATGGCTTCGAGCACCTTGTGGCTGTCGATATGCCTGGGCAGCGGCAGCTGCACCAGGATGCCGTGGATCTTCGGGTCGTTGTTCAGCGCGTCGATGCGGGCCAGCAGGTCGGCTTCGGACAGGTCGGCCGGATAGCGGTCCAGGGACGAGTAGAAACCGTTGTCCTCGCAGGCCTTGACCTTGTTGCGCACATAGACCTGGCTGGCGGGATCCTCGCCCACCAGCACCACGGCGAGCCCGGGCTGGTGACCGGCGGCGGTCAGGCGGGCAGCGCGCTGGGCGGCTTCGGCACGGATTTGTTTGGCAAGGGCGTTACCGTCGATCAATTGGGCGGACATGGGCGTACGTGACTGGAAAGGCTGGGAGGAAGGGCCGCGCGCCGCGCGGAAGGGCCGGCGCGCGCAAAACCCGGATTATAAAGGCTTGGCACGATTCGGCGCCGCCTTGACCGCATGCAAGCGGAGACAAGCTGGCGACTGCTAGCATCCGCCGATGGACATCGACGAATCTTCAATTCCGGAACTGCTGGCGACCTGGCCGCTGCCGACCCTGGCCGTGGCGGTGCTGGCCTGGGCGATCTCGCAACGGCCGTGGCTGGTGCTGCGCCGCGAGCCGATCCAGCATGCCTGGCTGGGCACGCTGGTGTTCCTGGCGCTGCTCTGGACGGCGCGCGCGACGCTGGGCGGTGGGGTCGTGATCCAACTGATGGGCGCGACCCTGGCCGTGACGATGTTCGGCCTGCCGATGGCGCTGGTGACGCTGGCTATCGCCAACGTGATCTCGCTGATCGGGCTTGCCTACCTGGCCGGGCAGGCGTGGCAGGACATCCACTGGATTTCGCTGGCGCCGCGCTTTATCTGGATGGCTGCGGTGCCCGGGCTGGTCACGGCCGGCCTGCAGGCCACCTTGCGGCACTGGCTGCCCCGGCACCTGTTCATCTTCATCCTGGGCCACGGCTATTTTGCCGCGCTGGTGGCGGCCATCGTGGCGGGGGTGCTGCGGCTGGCGTGGCTCATGCTGGTCGGGCAGGCGGGCGAGGCCGGGCTGACCGTGGGCGACTGGCTGACCGGCGTGGTGATCATCGCCTTCGGCGAGGCCTTCCTGACCGGCATGCTGGTGGCCATCTTCGTCATCTACCGCCCACAATGGGTGGTGACGTTCGCCGACGCCGAATATCTGGACGGAAAGTAGGGGGCGCCGGGCTGGGCCGTGGCGATGCACGGGCAGCCGGCGCGTCGGGGAATGCAGCCCGGTCAGCTGTTGCGCGACAGTGCCAGGCGCAGCAGGTCGGCCACCGTGTTGACGTTGAGCTTTTCCATGATGTTGGCGCGGTGCGCCTCCACGGTCTTGATGGAAATCCCCAGGTCGTCGGCGATCTGCTTGTTCAGGCGGCCGGCCACGATGCGTTCCAGCACCTGCTGCTCGCGCGTGGTCAGCTTGGACAGCAGATCCTTGGCGGCGCGCTGCTCGCGGGCGGCGGAATGGTCGGTGCGGGCCTTCTGCAGCATCCGTTCCACCAGCGCGCGCAGTTCGGACTCGTCGAACGGCTTTTCGATGAAATCGATCGCGCCGCGCTTCATGGTCGACACCGCCATCGGCACGTCGCCATGGCCGGTGATGAAGACGATGGGGATGTCGATGTTCTCGGCGATCATGCGTTCCTGCAGTTCCGGACCGCTCATGCCGGGCATGCGCACGTCCAGGATCAGGCAGGCCACCGAACTGGTGTCGTAGGCGGACAGGAACTGCTCGGCGCTGTTGAAGCTGCGCACCTGGTAGCCGTTGCCCTCTAGCAGCCAGGTCAGCGAGTCGCGCATCGCTTCATCGTCGTCGACGATGAAGACGGTCTCGCCACGATGCGGCGTTGGGCTGGGCGTTGCGGTCATGAAGTCTCCTGGGGCAAAGTCGTTTGCAACGAAGTGTAACTGCATGCGGCGGCGCGCAACACCCCCAGGCAAATCGTCCGGACGGCCTCCCGATGCCCCGCGGCAGAGGGTCGTCCGGCATGCCCGGGGGCGCTCCGGAGCTTATTGCTCGGGTAGCGCGGGCTGCAGCGGCAAGGTGATTTTAAACGTACAACCGATGCCGTCCACATTGTTTTCCACCCAGAGACGGCCCTGGTGGGATTCAATGATCGACCGGCAGATGTTCAGGCCCATGCCCATGCCGTCCGATTTGGTGCTGAAGAACGGCTCGAACAGGCGCTCCTTGGTGGCTTCGTCCACGCCCGGGCCCTGGTCGATCACGTCGATGCAGACCGATTGGCCGAACTCGACGTTTTCGATCCGCGCGTGGAGCCGGACCACGCCGGCCGCGCGCATTGCCGGCAGGCCGGCCATGGCTTCCACGGCGTTCTTGAGCAGGTTGACCAGCACCTGCTCGATCAGCACCGGGTCCACATACAGCATCGTCGGCGGGGCGGGCAGGCGCGTCAGGATGGTCACGCGGCGCCGCGTGGCTTCCAGGTCCGCCAGGCCCACGGCGTCGGCCACGATGTCGTGCAGGGCGGCCTCGCGCCGCTGGGGCTGGCTGCGCTTCACGAAGCCGCGGATGCGGCTGATGATGGTGCCGGCCCGCACGGCCTGCGCCGACGTCTTTTCCAGCACCGGGATCAGGTCTTCCGGCGTGCTGCGGCCCGAATGCAGGCGCGCCACGGCGCCCATGCAGTAGTTATTGATGGCGGCCAGCGGCTGGTTCAGCTCGTGCGCCAGCGACGACGCCATCTCGCCCATGGTGGTCAGGCGGCTGGTGAACTGCAGGCGTTCTTCGTGCTGGCGCGCCATTTCCTCGGCGGCCTTGCGGACCGTGATGTCGGTGGCGATCTGCATCTGCGCCAGGTGGCCGTCCACCCACTGGATATAGCGGCGGCGCACTTCGAACCATTTCTGCATGTCCGGTACGAACACTTCCCGGGCGTCGGACGCGTACGGCATCAGCTCCGAGGCGGGCAGGCCGGCGTACGCGTCGACGAAGTCGGTGTTGTCACTCGACATCTGTTCCTTGTCGAAGTCGTCGCCGGCCAGTTTCAGGTGCCCCTCTGCCTCCCAGCCGAACAGCTGGCGGTAATAGCGGTTGGCGAACAGCAGTTCGGCCTTGTCGGTGGCCAGCACCGACACCGCGGCGTCCAGGCTTTCCAGCACCGTCGTGAAGCGGTCGTGCGCGGCGGCCAGTTCCTCGCGGGCGCGCTTGGGCTCGGTGATGTCCGTCATCGAGCTCATCCAGCCCGTATGACGGCCGCGGCTGTCCACCAGCGGCGACACGTACATCCGCGCGAAGAAGCTGCTGCCGTCGCGGCGCATCACGCGCATTTCGTAGCCGGTGGCCGGCGACTTGCCCTGCAGCGTCAGGTCGATCTGCTTCTGCATTTCCTGCTGGTCGTTGGGTGGCCAGTAGGGGAAGGGCGGGATGCGGCCCACCAGTTCGGGCTCGGTCCAGCCGGTCATGCGGCAGAACGCCGGATTCACGTAGGTGATGCGGCCATTCAGGTCAAGCGCCCGCAGTCCGATCAGCATCGAGTTTTCCATCGCGCGCCGGAACGATGTCTCGGCCAGCAGCGCGCGCTGCGCCTCGGAGCGCCGGCTGGTGTGCCGCCACATGCTCCACAGGCTCCAGAGCAGGAAGCATGACAGCCCCACCACCAGCCACAGCAGCATGTTGTTGGGCAGGTTCGATGGCGGCGGATAGGCGTCGGCGCGCAGCGATAGCGAATGGCCCGGCGGGTCGAGCAGCACCTCGTAGGACAGCGCATTGCCTGGCACCGGCCGCACCGACGTGCTGGCGCGCGTCTGGTTGTTCTTGTCGATCAGCGAAAAGCGGTACCGCTCGGTCAGCTCGGGCGGCAGCAGGTGGGTCAGGATGCCGTTGATCGAATAGAGCGCCCCGAGCGTGCCCAGGAACTCGTTGTCGCGCACGATCGGCACTTCCATCAGCATGAAGCTGTCGCCGCGGTCGTTGGTCAGCGGGCGGGAATAGACCACGCGCTGGGTCTCCCGCGCGGCGTCGAAGGTGTCCAGCACCTCGGGTTCCAGCGGCTGGTCGACAGTTTCACGTAGCCGTCCAGCGAATTCGGACGTCGACGGCAGCGACCAGCGGCCCCGCTTGGTGGCGTCGAGCCAGTTGATGAAGACGATTTCGGGGTTTTCGCGCAGGATTTCCTGGGCGGCGGTGCGGTAGGCGCCCTGGTCCAGCTGCGCGGCGGCGATGTCGCGCGCCAGCGAGGCCATCTGGTCCTGGTTGCTCAGCAGGGATAGCCGCACACGCTGCTGGGCCCAGGCGGCGTCGCGGTACAGCGAGTCGCGTTGCTGCTGGCGCTCGGTCTCGTGCAGCGACCACAGGATGACGCCCATCGCCACGGTGAACAGCACGATGGCCACCAGCGGAATGAACATGAACCAGCTGGTCGCCACCAGATTGCGCCAGCGCATGATCCACAGGCGGCGCGGCGGTGCGGCCAGCGGCTCCATGACGTCGGCGTGATCGGCGTGTTCGGGGTGTTCGGCGTGACCGCCATGCGGGTCGCCATGGCCCCCGCGCGCCACGCCGGGCGCAACGCCCTGGGCGGAATCGCTGACGGTACCGGCGGAATTCGGTGGCAGGATGGCCGTTCGCAGGCCAGAGAGGATTCGGTCGAAGAACTGCATAGGGGATTGACGGTCAGCCAACCAGTGTATCGGCTTTATTGCGGTGCGTCGCTTGGGGAAAGCGCCTATCCGGCACAGGCAGATTCGCAAATCCGCCAGGCCGTTTGACGGCGCCGGCATGCGGTTTCTGGTGCACTGCCGCAATATTTCACATTATAAGAAATGACTTCGTAATCTGAAAATTTAGCTTGTCAGTCGTTGCTGTGCTTCCATAGAATCGCTTCGACCGAACAATGCGGGCGGAGCCATGTGCTTGAGCCGATGAGGATCCGGGCGACGCGACCCGATGCGAAAGATCCCGGTCCTGGCCAGTGAACCGATGCCAGGGCCATGCGGCAAGGGCTCCGCTGCGACGTCAACACCGTCAGACCGGCCAACCGAGATCCGCCATACCGGGCGGGCGCCGGGGCAGGAATTTACCCAGGAGACAGTCATGTCCGCTGTACCAGAGCAGATCCTCGGCGCCAGCAGCGCCAACGACGCAGATCCCCAGGAAACGCATGAATGGCTTGACGCCCTGCAGGGCGTCCTGAACGCGGAAGGCTCCGACCGCGCCGCCTTCCTGATCGACAAGCAGATCGAATACGCACGCGTGAACGGCGTGACGCAGCCGTTCCACGCCGAAACGCCGTATATCAACACCATTCCGGTGGAGCAGCAGGCACGCATTCCGGGCGACCAGGACATCGAGCACCGCATCCGCTCGTACACGCGCTGGAACGCGATGGCCATGGTGCTGCGCGCCAACAAGAACACCAACGTCGGCGGCCATATCTCGTCGTTCGCCTCGGCGGCCACGCTCTATGACGTGGGCTACAACCACTTCTGGCGCGCCCCGTCGGAACAGAGCGGCGGCGACCTGGTCTTCGTGCAGGGCCACTCGGCTCCGGGCGTGTACTCGCGCGCCTTCCTGCTGGGCCGCCTGACGGTCGAACAGCTCGACAACTTCCGCCAGGAAGTGGACGGCAAGGGCATCTCGTCGTACCCGCACCCGTGGCTGATGCCGGATTTCTGGCAGTTCCCGACCGTGTCGATGGGCCTCGGCCCGATCATGGCCATCTACCAGGCCCGCTTCATGAAGTACCTGGGCAGCCGTGGCCTGGTGAACACCGAAGGCCGCAAGGTCTGGGCCTTCCTGGGCGACGGCGAGACCGACGAGCCGGAGTCGCTGGGCGCGATCGGCATGGCCGGCCGTGAAAAGCTGGACAACCTGGTCTTCGTGATCAACTGCAACCTGCAACGCCTGGACGGCCCGGTGCGCGGCAACGGCAAGATCATCCAGGAACTGGAATCGGAATTCCGCGGTTCGGGCTGGAACGTGATCAAGGTGGTGTGGGGCAGCCGCTGGGACCAGCTGCTGCAGCGCGACACCAAGGGCCTGCTGATGAAGCGCATGATGGACTGCGTGGATGGCGAGTACCAGACGTTCAAGGCCAAGGACGGCGCGTACGTGCGCGAGCACTTCTTCAACACGCCGGAACTGAAGGCCATGGTGGCCGACTGGTCCGACGACGACATCTGGCGCCTGAACCGTGGCGGCCATGATCCGCACAAGGTGTACGCGGCCTACAAGGCGGCCAGCGAGCACAAGGGCCAGCCGACGCTGATCCTGGCCAAGACCATCAAGGGCTATGGCATGGGCGATGCCGGCCAGGCCATGAACGTGGCCCACCAGCAGAAGAAGATGCCGGTGGACGCCATCCGCGCGTTCCGCGACCAGTTCAACATCCCGGTGCCGGACGACAAGCTGGAGGAAGTCCCGTACCTGACCTTCGAGGAAGGCTCGAAGGAACTGGAATACATGCGCCAGGCGCGCATGAACCTGGGCGGCTATCTGCCGGCCCGCCGCCAGAAGGCCGACGCGCTGAAGGTGCCCGAACTGTCGGCGTTCGACGCGCTGCTGAAGGCCACCGGCGAAGGCCGCGAAGTGTCCACCACGATGGCCTTCGTACGGATCCTGAACACGCTGCTCAAGGACAAGCAGATCGGCAAGCACGTGGTGCCCATCGTGCCGGACGAATCGCGCACGTTCGGCATGGAAGGCCTGTTCCGCCAGGTAGGGATCTGGAACCAGGAAGGCCAGAAGTACGTGCCGGAAGACCATGACCAGCTGATGTTCTACAAGGAATCGCAGACTGGCCAGGTGCTGCAGGAAGGCATCAACGAAGCCGGCGCCATGTGCGACTGGATCGCCGCCGCCACGTCGTATTCGACGCACGGCGTGCAGATGATCCCGTTCTACATCTACTACTCGATGTTCGGAATCCAGCGTATCGGCGACCTGTGCTGGGCCGCGGCCGACATGCGCTCGCGCGGTTTCCTGCTGGGCGGCACGTCGGGCCGGACCACGCTGAACGGCGAAGGCCTGCAGCACGAGGACGGCCACTCGCACGTGTTCCATGCCGTGATCCCGAACTGCATCTCGTACGACCCGACGTTCCAGTACGAACTGGCCGTGATCATGCAGGACGGCCTGCGTCGCATGTATGCCGAACAGGAAGACGTGTATTACTACCTGACGGTGATGAACGAGAACTACGAACATCCGGAAATGCCGGCTGGCGTGGAAAAGGACATCGTCAAGGGCATGTATCAGTTCCGCAAGGGCGTGGAAAACAGCAATGCGCCGCGCGTGCAGCTGCTGGGTTCGGGCACGATCTTCCGCGAGGTGATCGCCGCCGCCGACATGCTCAAGAAGGACTGGGGCGTGGAATCGGACATCTGGAGCTGCCCGAGCTTCACCGAACTGGCCCGCGAAGGCCAGGCCGTGGAGCGCCACAACCTGCTGCATCCGACGGAAGCGCCGCGCGAGTCGTTCGTGGCCCAGAAGCTGAAGGGCGTGCGTGGCCCGGTCATCGCATCGACCGACTACATCCGCGCGTTCGCCGAGCAGATCCGTCCGTTCGTGCCGCGCCGCTACGTGGTGCTGGGCACCGACGGCTTCGGCCGCTCGGATACCCGCGAGAAGCTGCGTCACTTCTTCGAAGTGGACCGCAACTGGGTGACGGTGGCCGCGCTGAAGGCGCTGGCTGACGAAGGTGCGATCGGTCACGAAAAGGTGGCGGAAGCCATCAAGAAGTACAACCTCGACCCGAACAAGCCGAACCCGATGTCGGTCTGATTCCCCGGACTTGCACGACTGAACCCCCGCAGCGCGGCCACCCGCCGCGCCGCGGGCGCCCCCGGCTGGCCCGGCGGTGCCCCGCGGCGCCGGTGATGCGCGGCAGCGTGACAGATGCGTGCGGCGAGAGTAACCTCGCCGATTGCGTTTGTCGTGTTGACCGTAACGAACCAGGGTGCCGGCTGCCCAGGAGAGACACTGAATGAGTCAAGCGATTGAAATCAAGGTGCCGGACATCGGCGACTACGACGCCGTTCCCGTCATCGAAGTGCATGTGAAGCCGGGCGACCAGATCAACGCGGAAGACGCGCTGGTCACGCTGGAATCGGACAAGGCCACGATGGACGTACCGTCGCCGCAGGCCGGCACGGTCAAGGAAGTCAAGATCAAGGTGGGCGACAACGTGGCCGAGGGCACCGTCCTGGTCATGCTGGAGCCTGCCGGCGCCGCCGCAGCGGCGCCTGCTCCGGCTCCGGCCGCCGCCCCGGCGCCTGCCGCCGCGGCCCCGGCGCCTGCTCCCGCTCCCGCAGCCGCGCCGGCTGGCGGTGGCACGGTCGAGGTCAAGGTGCCGGACATCGGCGACTACGACGCCGTTCCCGTCATCGAAGTGCACGTGAAGCCGGGCGACCAGATCAACGCCGAAGACGCACTGGTGACGCTGGAGTCCGACAAGGCCACGATGGACGTGCCGGCCCCGCAGGGTGGCACCGTCAAGGAAGTCAAGGTCAAGGTGGGCGACAACGTGTCCGAAGGCACGCTGATCCTGATCCTGGAAGCTGCTGGCGGCGCCGCCGCAGCCCCGGCGCCGGCCGCAGCACCCGCTGCCGCCCCGGCTGCGGCTGCACCGGCACCCGCGCCGGCTGCCGCCGCCCCCGCTCCGGCCCCGGCCCCGGCCCCGGCCGCTGCGCCGGCCCAGGGCGTGACCGGCAAGGCCGCCCACGCCAGCCCGTCCGTGCGCAAGTTCGCACGTGAACTGGGTGTGGACGTGGCACGCGTACCGGGCACCGGTCCGAAGGGCCGTATCACCCAGCAGGACGTGCAGACCTTCGTCAAGGGCGTGATGTCGGGCCAGACCGCTGCCCCGGCGGTGGCTGCCGGCGGCGGCTCCGGCGTCGGCCTGGACCTGCTGCCGTGGCCGAAGGTCGATTTCACGCGCTTCGGCGAAGTGGAATCGAAGCCGCTGTCGCGCATCAAGAAGATCTCGGGCGCCAACCTGCACCGCAACTGGGTGATGATCCCCCACGTCACGAACTGCGACGAGGCGGATATCACGGACCTGGAAGCGTTCCGCGTGCAGCTGAACAAGGAAAACGAGAAGGCTGGCATCAAGGTCACGATGCTCGCGTTCATGATCAAGGCCACCGTGGCGGCGCTGAAGAAGTTCCCGAACTTCAACGCATCGCTGGACGGCGACAACCTGGTGCTGAAGAAGTACTTCAACATCGGTTTCGCCGCCGACACGCCGAACGGCCTGGTCGTGCCGGTGATCAAGGACGCCGACAAGAAGGGCGTGATCGAGATCAGCCAGGAAATGGGCGAGCTGGCCAAGCTGGCGCGCGACGGCAAGCTGAAGCCGGACCAGATGCAGGGCGGCTGCTTCTCGATCTCGTCGCTGGGTGGCATTGGCGGCACCTACTTCACGCCGATCATCAACGCGCCGGAAGTGGCCATCATGGGCGTGTGCAAGTCGTACATGAAGCCGGTCTGGGACGGCAAGCAGTTCGCGCCGCGCCTGACGCTGCCGCTGTCGCTGTCGTGGGATCACCGCGTGATCGACGGCGCCGAGGCCGCGCGCTTCAATACGTACTTTGCGGCACTGCTGGCGGATTTCCGCCGGATCCTTCTCTAAGTACCGAAGCAACCCGCCGGCGGGTCCGGCGGGATTGTCCGCACAGATTCAAAGGGGCGAGCCATGACTACCTGCGTTGTCGTACGCAAGGGTGACGAGGTGGCGATCGCGGCCGATGCGCTGGTGACGTTCGGCGATACGCGGCTGTCGCGTGCCTACGAGCGCAACCAGAAGGTGATTCCCGTGGGCGAGAGTTTCGTCGCGCTGGCGGGCACCACCGCGCATTTCCCGGTCATGCGCGCGCTGTTGACGGGCATGGGCGACGAATGCCGCCTGATGACCCGCGACGACGTGTTCCGGACCTTCCTCAAGGTGCATGAAAAGCTCAAGAACGAGTACTTCATCAACACCAAGGAAGACGAGGACGACCCTTACGAGTCATCGCAGATCGTTTGCCTG
Source organism: Cupriavidus sp. 86D6 (assembly GCF_057815095.1). Classification (NCBI taxonomy): domain Bacteria; kingdom Pseudomonadati; phylum Pseudomonadota; class Betaproteobacteria; order Burkholderiales; family Burkholderiaceae; genus Cupriavidus; species Cupriavidus sp. 86D6. Next base: position 48,435 of record NZ_JBYPSB010000004.1, read on the forward strand.
ATCGCAAATCCGGGCGGGATCTTTGGCGTGTATTCCTACCGCGAGGTGTTTTCGTTCGACCGTTTCTGGGGCATCGGCTCGGGCCGCAACTATGCGCTCGGGGCCATGCACGCGGTGTACGACCGGCCCGAACTGGGCGCCGGCGATATTGCGCGGATCGGGGTCGACGCGGGAATCGAATTCGACAAGAGCTCGGCTGGCCCGATCGACGTGCACACGGTGAAGATTCTTGCGGCACCCCATGAGACGCCCCAGCAGCCCGGCGGCGCGGCAACCAACAAAGACGACGCGGCCTGAGCCCGGAGCGGGCAGGGCGCGCATCCCAGGAGGAAAAGCATGAGTGTGATCGAAGTCAAGGTGCCGGATATCGGCGATTTCGACGCGGTGGAAGTGATCGAGGTGCTGGTCAAGGCCGGCGACACGGTCGAGGAAGAGCAGTCGCTGATCGTGCTGGAAAGCGACAAGGCCAGCATGGAAGTGCCGTCGTCGGCCGCCGGCAAGGTGGTGGACGTCAAGGTGAAGGTGGGCGACAAGGTGGCCAAGGGCACGGTGATCTGCACGGTGGAAGGCGGCGCGGCCGCCGCCCCGGCGCCGGCACCCGCCGCGGCACCTGCCCCGGCCCCCGCTGCGGCCGCTGCGCCGGCGGCAGCCCCCACGGCCGCCAAACACAGCGGCAGCGCCGACATCCAGTGCGACATGCTGGTGCTGGGCGCCGGCCCCGGCGGCTACTCGGCCGCCTTCCGTTCGGCCGATCTGGGCATGAACACGGTGCTGGTCGAGCGTTACGGCTCGCTGGGCGGCGTCTGCCTGAACGTGGGCTGCATCCCGTCGAAGGCACTGCTGCACAACGCGGCCGTGATCGACGAGGCCAAGGCCCTGGCCGCGCACGGCATCCTGTTCGGCGAAGCCAAGATCGACCTGGATGGCCTGCGGCACTACAAGGAATCGGTGGTCAGCAAGCTGACCGGCGGGCTGGCCGGCATGGCCAAGTCGCGCAAGGTTCAGGTGGTGCGTGGTATCGGCACGTTCCTGGACCCGCATCACCTCGAAGTGCAGGAAACCGAAGGTGACGCCAAGGCCACCACGGGCAAGAAGACCGTGATCCGCTTCGAGAAGGCGATCATCGCGGCCGGCAGCCAGGCCGTGAAGCTGCCGTTCATCCCCGAAGACCCGCGTATCTTCGATTCGACCGGCGCGCTGGAACTGCGCGACATCCCGAACAAGATGCTCGTGATCGGCGGCGGCATCATCGGCCTGGAAATGGCCACCGTCTACAGCACGCTGGGCGCGCGCATCGACGTGGTGGAAATGCTCGACGGGCTGATGCAGGGCGCCGACCGCGACCTGGTCAAGGTCTGGGACAAGATGAACAAGCATCGCTTCGACAACGTGATGCTGAAGACCAAGACGGTCGGCGTGGAAGCCAGGCCGGACGGCATCTACGTCAAGTTCGAAGGCGAGGGTGCCCCGGCCGAACCGGTGCGCTACGACGCCGTGCTGGTGTCGGTGGGCCGGACGCCGAACGGCAAGAAGATTGGCGCCGAGAAGGCAGGCGTGGCCGTGACCGACCGTGGCTTCATCGACGTCGACAAGCAGCTGCGTACCAATGTGCCGCACATCTTCGCGATTGGCGACATCGTTGGCCAGCCGATGCTGGCGCACAAGGCCGTGCACGAGGCGCACGTGGCCGCCGAGGCGGCCCATGGCGAGAAGGCATACTTCGACGTCAAGCAGATTCCATCGGTGGCCTATACCGATCCGGAAGTGGCCTGGGCCGGCCTGACCGAAGACCAGTGCAAGGCGCAGGGCATCAAGTACGGCAAGGGCGTGTTCCCGTGGGCCGCGTCGGGCCGTGCCATCGCCAATGGGCGTGACGAGGGCTTCACCAAGCTGATTTTCGACGAGGAAACCCATCGCATCATCGGTGGCGGCATCGTCGGCACCCATGCGGGCGACCTGATCAGCGAAGTGTGCCTGGCCATCGAGATGGGCGCCGATGCCGTGGATATCGGCAAGACGATCCACCCGCACCCGACGTTGGGCGAATCGATCGGCATGGCCGCCGAGATCTACGAAGGCGTCTGCACGGACGTGCCGCCGCCGCGCAAGCGTTGATCGGCCTTGCCCGCACCGAAGAAGCCCGCCCATCGGCGGGTTTCTTTTTTTTGCCTGATTATTCAATTAACCGCCAAGCCATCCTTGCGGCAGCGAGCGGGCAAAAAAACGCCCGGCTACCTGCTTGCAGGGCCGGGCCGCACGATACCTTTTGGAATCGGTACCGAGGAGACATCGGTACAGGGCGATAGACGGTGCGGGGGGCGATGGCACCGCGTCTTGTCTACGCTTGCCGTTGGCAAAGCACCCATGCTGGAGGCGCAAAGCGAGGATGCTTTGCCAACGGACCGGCCGAAGCCGGTACGCTGGAGCTACGGTGCTTAGGCAGCAGCCGTCGGCTTCTTGGCGGCGGTGCGGGCCGTGGCGCTGGCTTGCTGGGCAGCCTTGGTCGCGGCGGTTGCAGCAGCCTGGAAGTTGCTTTCGGCCATTTCAACAGCCTGCTTGGTGGCCTTCTGGACCGATTCGTAGGCGTTGTTGGCAGCCGAGATGGCCGACTTCACGATGGCAACGGTCGATTCCGAACCGGCCGGGGCATTCTTGGCGAAGTTGTCGACCAGGGTCTGCACGTTCTTCGTGCCTTCGGCCAGCTGGGCTTCGGCAACCTTCGTGAACTCGCTTTGGGTTTCCGAAGCGATTTCGTACAGGTGACGGGTGTAGGCCAGGGTCTTTTCGGCAACCGGCTGCACCAGCGAAGCCTGGATGGCCAGCAGTTCCTGTGCATCCTTGGCGCCAAGGGCCTTCTTGGCGTTGTCGACGTTCTCGGCGAACGTGGCCTTGACCACTTGCAGGTTCAGCTCAACGAGCTTCTCGACGCCTTCGAAGGCCTTCGAGGTCAGACCGAACAGGGTCTCGAGGTTGGCTTTTTGTGCAGCTGCAACTTGTTCCGGGGTCAGGATCATTGCTGGTCTCCAGTGGTGAACTTCAAGGTCAAGCAAAAGTAAAATTAAGCCGCCCAGATGTCAGAGCCATGACTTCAGTGTCTGGCCAGCCCGAGCGTACCTTCGTATGTCTGTCGGCGTTTTCCGAGATTCTTTCGGTCTTTGATGCGCCGCAACAATTCCAATTCTAAGCAAGACAGATTGGGTGTCAAGCGGTTTTTGTGCGGCGCACCAAAAATACTGGCGGAATGCGCCAGGGAAGGGCATCGCGGGCCACTATCCCGCCATGGATAAGGGTTTTTCCCGATCCGGAAGGATGTCGCGGAGGTGGTGCGATGCGAGAAAAACGGGCGTTTCACACGCCTGCGTCATCGGCACGGGCCGGGCGCTGGAGACGGTGCTACCATCGCTGACTGTCCGGTCGGGAAATGACTGCAACGCGTCACTTGTCGACCATGCCTCCAGCGCCCCGACCCCCAAGCGCCCAGATGTTTGCCTTCTACGCCGACCACTTCGTCCTGCCGTTGCCCCCTGGGCATCGCTTTCCCATGCGCAAGTACAGCATGCTGCGCGATGCCGTGGTGCGCCAGGTGCCGGGGCTTGAACTGCATGAAGCACCGCGCGCGGATGACGATGCCTTGGCGCTGGCCCATTCGGCCGACTACATCGCCGATGTGTCGGCAGGGCGGCTGGACCCGGCGCGGCAGCGCGAAATTGGCTTCCCCTGGTCGCACGACATGGTGGAGCGTTCGCGCCGGTCCGCCGGCGCCACGATTGCTGCGTGCCGCACCGCGCTGACGCAGGGCATCGCGGTCAACCTGGCTGGCGGCACGCACCACGCCTACGCCGACAAGGGGGGTGGCTTCTGCGTGTTCAACGACGCTGCCATCGCCGCGCGCCAGTTGCAGTGCGATGGCCAGGTGCGGCGCGTGGCCGTGATCGATCTCGATGTCCACCAGGGCAACGGCACGGCGTCGATCCTGCGCGACGACCCGACGGTGTTCACGCTGTCGCTCCACGGCGAGAAGAACTACCCGTTCCGCAAGGAAGCCAGCGATCTCGATGTCGGGCTGCCCGATGGCTGCGACGACGACACCTATGCCGCAGCGCTGGCCGGTGCGCTCGAAACGCTGCAGGCGCGCTTTGCTCCCGATCTGCTGATCTACCTGGCTGGTGCCGATCCGCATGAAGACGACCGGCTGGGACGCCTGCGGCTGACAATGGCAGGCCTGGCCCGGCGCGACAGCATGGTGTTCGACTTTGCCTTGTCGCAGCGGCTGCCGATCGCCGTCGCGATGGCGGGCGGCTATGGCAACCAGATCGAAAACACCGTGGCTGTGCACACGCAAACCGTCGCGCTGGCAGCGGCCTGTCACACCCGGTACGGCGCAGGGGATGCCGGTCTTGCGTCGCCCATGTCGGCAGCGGCCGCATGACGCGCTTCGTTGCATCGTAAAAAATTTGGAACCTTGTGACATACCGTGCGCTCATACGGTCCTTGCATGTGGCTGTTACGGCGCTGATCCCGTTTCGCTCAACGATGTCCCGAACCGATTCCGATGAAGCCTGAACCCGATCGCCGTCGTGCGTACGCGCACTTCCAGCCCATCACGACGCGTTGGATGGATAACGATGTGTATGGCCACGTGAACAACGTTGTCTACTACAGTTACTTTGATACCGTCGTGAATGCGTACCTGATCCGGGAAGGCGTGCTCGACATCGAAGCCGGTGCGACGATTGGCCTCGTCATCGAAACGCAGTGCAACTACTTCTCGTCGCTGAGCTTTCCCGACACGGTTATGGCGGGCCTGCGCGTGGCGAAGCTGGGCAATTCCAGCGTGCGCTACGAAGTGGGGCTGTTCCGCAACGATGAGGATGTGGCGGCGGCGCAGGGGCATTTCGTGCACGTGTACGTGGATCGCGAAACGCGCAGGCCGGTGGCGTTGCCGCCGGCGCTGCGCCAGGCATTGCAGGCGCTGGCCGTTGGCCAGCCAGAATGAACAAGACTTGAGGAGACCCCAGAGCATGTCGCACGCAGATGACGCCGCGATTGTAGATCGCGCCATCACGACACGCCGTTCGGTTCGCGCGTTCCTGGATACACCGGTGCCGCGCGAGACCATCGAGGACATTCTTGCGGTCGCCAGTCGGGCGCCGTCGGGCACGAATACGCAGCCCTGGAAGGTCTACGTACTGGCGGGCGATGCCAAGGCGCGCTTCTGCGCAGATGTGCTGGCCGCTTACGACGACCCCGAGCGCGACGCCAAGTACCGCGAAGAATATCCATACTATCCGCGCGAGTGGGTCGACCCGTACCTGTCGCGCCGCCGCAAGGTCGGCTGGGATCTGTACAGCCTGCTGGAGATCAAGCGCGAGGACAAGGCGCGCATGCACGAGCAGCACGCCCGCAACTTCCGCTTCTTCGATGCGCCGGTCGGCCTGATTTTCACGATCGACCGGATCATGGAGCAGGGCAGCTGGCTTGATTACGGCATGTTCCTGCAAAGCATCATGGTGGCTGCGCGCGCACGCGGGCTCGATACCTGCCCCCAGGCGGCGTTCACGCAGTTCCACGCAATCATCAAGCAGCACCTGTTGCTGACCGAGGAGGAAATGGTGGTGTGCGGCATGTCGCTGGGGTATGCAGACCCGGGGGCGACAGCCAATCAATTGACAACCGAACGTGAACCGGTCAGTGGGTTCGTGCGTTTCCTCTCCTGAATTGCCCTGACAGATATCAGGATTCCGCCATGCAGACCGTTATCGACAGGAGCCGGCACGATACAAGGCGTCTTGACGTGCCCCGTGGCCGACGACGACGGCGTGACGCCTGAGACGCAGCAAGTCAAAAACTGTTGTATTTGCGTTAGCAGTGATGTGATTTATCTGGCTCTTTTACCGCAATGCGGAAATGTTTGCGAATGAAGCTTTAAAGAGCCGCTGTAAGTCATTAATCTTGCTAAGAATTTCTTAATTTCCTACACTAGCGCCATTCCGTATTCGCGCTGAACAGATCATGTTCCGGACCGATTCCTTCATGTCCCGACTCTTTGGCCTTCCCCAACTGACCGCTATCGCCACTTCGGCGCTGGTGTCCGTTGCCCTGCTGGCCGCGCCGGCAGCGTACGCATCGACGAAGTCGACTGCGACGAAAACTTCCTCCAAAAAGACCGAAAAGTCCGCAAAACCCATCAAAAAGGTGGCTTCTGCGAAGGCGGAGGCGTCTCCCCGAAAGGTGATTGTCGTCAGGAACGGCAAGCGCACCGTGGTGGCCAGCCGTGCGGCGCCGGTGCGCGCCGCGTTCGTGCCGGCCAAACCGTCGTTGGGCGAGGCGATGGGCCTGCGCGATACCGAGGACGCGCTGTCGCTGCGTTCGTCGGTGGCGCTGGTCATGGACCAGAACACCAACGAGGTGCTGTTCCAGAAAAATCCGACCGCGGTGCTGCCGATTGCCTCGATCACCAAGCTGATGACCGCGCTGGTGGTGATGGATTCGCACCTGCCGATGGATGAAATGCTGACGGTGACCGAGGACGACCGCGACAACGAGAAGCACAGCAGCTCGCGCCTGCGCTTCGGCACGACGCTGACGCGCCACGAGATGCTGCTGCTGGCGCTGATGTCTTCGGAAAACCGCGCCGCGTCGGTGCTGGGCCGCAGCTACCCGGGCGGCCTGCCGGCCTTCGTCGGGGCGATGAACAAGAAGGCGCGCGAACTGGGCATGAACGACAGTCACTTCGTCGATTCCAGCGGCCTGTCCAGCAGCAATGTGTCGAGCGCGATGGACCTGGCCCGCCTGGTCAACGCCGCTTACCGCAACCCGACCATCCGCGAATTCTCGACGCAGCCGGAGCACGAGGTCAGCGTGTCGGGCCGGACGATGCACTATGTCAGCACCAACCGTCTCGTCCGTGGCGGCAGCTGGGATATCGGCCTGCAGAAGACCGGGTATATCTCCGAAGCCGGCCAGTGCCTGGTCATGCAGACCCGTGTGAACGATCGCAACGTGGTGATGGTGTTCCTGGATTCGGTGGGCAAGCTGTCGCGCTTTGCCGACGCCACGCGCGTGCGCAACTGGCTTGAGCACCAACCTCCGTCGGCAGGGGGCCAGCAGCGCCCTTTCCCGTCAACGCCCAATCTTACGCAGGGTCCTAGATCCCCTGCGGCGGTCCTGGTATCGCAGCAGTCGCATGGCACCTGAACGGTAGCCATTGCGCCATGGAAAACGCGCCGTGGGGTTCAGACCCCCGGCGCGTTCTTTTTTGCCAGGCCGACGTGGCCCACGTGGCCGTCTGGCCGACGATGGCGGTGCAGGTCAGGCGGCGGGCTCGGGCACGTAGCCCATGCCGCGCGAAATCTGCAGCGCGGTCTCCTTGAGATTCTGCAGCCAGCTGTCCTGCAGCCGATCGGCCGGGGCCGACAGCGACAGGCCGGCGACGAGCCGGCGGGAATCGTCATAGATGCCCGCGGCAATGCAGCGCACGCCCAGTTCCAGTTCCTCGTTGTCACGCGCATAGCCGTTCGAGCGCACCCAGCTCAGTTCGCGTTCGAGCTTGGCCAGCTCCGTGATCGAAGTGCGCGTATGGCCAGCCAGGCCGGTGCGCGTGGCATAGGTGCGCACCCGCGTGGCTTCGTCGGCGGCCAGGAACAGCTTGCCTACCGATGTCAGGTGCAGCGGGGCGCGGCCACCGATCGCGCGCACGACCTGCATGCCGGAGCGTTCGCTGTAGGCGCGTTCGATGTAGACGATCTCGTCGCCCTGGCGCACCGACAGGTTCACGGTCTGCCCCGTCACGCGGTGCAGCGCGCGCATCGGCGCCAGCGCCGCATCACGTACCGAAAGCCGTGCCTTGACCAGGTTGCCCAGCTCCAGCAGCCGCATGCCAAGCCGGTAGCTGCCGGGATCGGACCGGTCGACAAAGCGGCACGCCACCATGTCGTTCAGGATGCGGTGCGCGGTGGACGGGTGCAGGCCGGTGGCCAGCGACAGCTCTTTCAGGCTGACGGGGTCCGCGTGCTGGGCGAGCGCGTCCAGCAGCGTCATCATGCGCTCGATCACCTGGATCGAGGTCTTGCCGGGTGACTTGTCTGCTTCTGCCATGTGGAAAAATGTTGCCGTGCGGCAAATTAAGCGTTTGCCTGATTCTATCTCGCATCGTGAAAATTTCAACAGGTGAAACGTGATTTTCGAGATTTCCCTCGATTGAGGCGTCCGGGCGCCTGGCGTGGGATGAGCCGCTTTGCATCGCCAGATGAACAGGATTGCGGCGCCGGATGCCCGCAGCGGCAGGGCAAAGGGGCATAATCACGGGGTTTCCGGGTCTGGATAAAGAAAAAACCATGCGAATCGGACTGTTCGCCACCTGTCTGGTGGACCTCATGCGCCCGGAAATCGGGTTTTCGGTGCTGAAGCTGCTGGAATCGGCCGGCTACGAGGTGATGGTGCCCGAGGCGCAGACCTGCTGCGGGCAGCCCGCGTACAACTCGGGCGAGCGCGCCGTATCGCGGGATCTGGCCGAGAAATTCCTGCGTGAATTCGAGATGTTCGACTACGTGGTGGTGCCGTCCGGCTCCTGCGGCGGCATGATCCGCCACCACTACCACGACCTGCTGCGCGACGATCCCGAGTTGAACGGCCGCTACGAGCGGCTGCGCGAACGCGTGTTCGAACTGACCGATTTCCTGGTCAACGTGGCGAAGCTCGACAAGCTCGATTCCGCCTTTGCCGGCCACGTTACCTATCACGATTCGTGCTCGGGCCTGCGCGAACTGGGCGTCAAGCAGCAGCCGCGCGCCTTGCTGGGCAAGCTGCCGAACGTGCAGTTGACCGAGATGAAGGACTGCGAGGCCTGCTGCGGGTTTGGCGGTACCTTCTCGGTCAAGTACGGCAACATCTCCACGGCGATCGTCGACGAGAAATGCGCCAACATCAAGGCCAGCGGCGCCGACGCGGTGGTGCTGGGCGACCTGGGCTGCATGCTCAATATCGAAGGCCGGCTGCGCCGCTCGGGCGATGCACAGACGCGCGTGCTTCATATCGCGCAGGTGCTGGCTGGCGACGCCTGACGCCTGACAGCGCGAAATTTCAGGAGAGCCCCCACGATGCAAGTGCACAGCATGGAATTCAAGGCGCGCGCCGGGCAGAAGCTGGCCGATCAGCGCCTGCAGCAGAACCTCAAGAAGCTGTCGACAAAGTTCGTGACGGCCCGTGCCGACGCCATTCTCGACATCGACTTCGATGCCACGCGGGCCGCGCTGAAAGAGCGCCGCAACCGCGCCCTCGAAAATCTCGACGTCTGGCTCGCGACTTTTGAAGAAAATGCGACTAAACGTGGCGCCACGGTGCTGTTTGCCGAGACCACGGCCGACGCCGCCAGGCTGGTCGCCGAGATCGCCCAGAAGCACGGCGTGAAGAAGGTCATCAAGAGCAAGTCGATGGTGACCGAGGAAATGCGCCTGAACCAGGTGCTGGGCGAGATGGGCGTGCAGAGCATCGAGACCGATCTGGGCGAGTACATCCTGCAGATCAACGATGCCGAGCCGCCGTCGCACATCATTGCGCCGGTGATCCACAAGGACAAGGACGAGATTGCCGACCTGTTCGCCAAGGTCCACAACAAGCCGCGCCTGACCGACATTCCCGAAATGACGCGCGAGGCGCGCGAAGTGCTGCGGCCCGAGTTCCTGTCCGCCGACATGGGCGTGACGGGCGGCAATTTCATCATCGCCGAGACCGGCTCGGTGGCCGTGGTCACGAACGAAGGCAACGAGGGCATGTGCACCATCATGCCGCGCGTGCACGTGGCCGTGACGGGTATCGAGAAGGTATTGCCAACGCTGGAAGACCTGGCCACCGTGATGCGGCTGCTGCCGCGCTCGGCCACGGGCCAGGCGATCTCGAACTACTTTTCGATGCTGACGGGGCCGCGTGCCGAGGGCGAGCGCGATGGCCCCGAGCATATGTACTTCGTGCTGGTCGATGGCGGCCGTAGCGGGCTGATCGGCGGCGAATTCCAGGAGATGCTGCGCTGCATCCGTTGCGGCGCCTGCATGAACCACTGCCCCGTGTACCAGAAGATTGGCGGCCATGCGTACGGCTGGGTCTATCCCGGCCCGATGGGCAGCGTGCTGACGCCGAGCTATGTCGGCCTGGCCAATGCGGTGGACCTGCCGCAGGCCGCCACGCTGTGTGGCGAATGCAACCGGGTGTGCCCTGCATCGATTCCGCTGTCCGACCTGCTGCGCAAGCTGCGCGAGAAGCAGATGGAGCGCCACCTGCGCCCGTGGCAGGAGCGTGTGGCGCTGCAGGTCTGGGGCTATGTGGCCCGGCGCCCGGACCTGTACGCCTTTGTCACCCGCATGGGTGCGCGTATGCTGTCACGCATGGGCGGCCGCAGCAAGCTGATTGCCAGTCTGCCAATGGCAGGCAAGGGCTGGACCGAAACACGCGACATGCCAGCCCCGAGCGGCCGCACGTTCCGCGAGCTATACAAGGAAAGGAGGGCGCGTTCATGAGCGCCAATCAGGAAACGCTGGCCGTCATGCGTCAGGCTCTGGAGGCCCATCTGGCCGGCACGCTGCCGGCCGGTGAGCTGATCGCCCGGTGGCGCGCTGCGGCGCCGTCGCTGACGCTGCCGCCCGTGTTCGGGCAAGCCATGGAGGAATTGCTACGTCGCATGGAGATGGCGGCGGTCTTCGCGCAGGACAGCTGTTCGTTTTCGAGCACGGCGGTGACCGATCAGCTCCAACGCTGGCTGGACAAGGCCGCGACGGTTTGAATGGCTGAGTGCACGTCCCCTCTCACGCATGCGGGAGAGGGGAGGCTGGCTCACCCCAGCAGCAGCGCGTCGTCGTCGAGTTGCTCATGCCGCGTCTGCTCGAACATCTTGAGCAGGTCGGGCACATCCAGGCCCTTGCGCTGGTCGCCCGACACATCGAGCACCACCTGGCCCTGGTGCAGCATCACGGTGCGCTGGCCGTAGTCCAGCGCCTGGCGCATCGAGTGGGTGACCATCATCGTCGTCAGCCTGCTTTCCTCGACGATGCGCGCGGTCAGTTCCAGCACGAATGCGGCCGTCTTGGGGTCCAGCGCCGCTGTGTGCTCATCGAGCAGCAGGATGCGCGAGGGCTGCAGCGATGCCATCAGCAGGCTCACCGCCTGGCGCTGGCCGCCCGACAGCAGCCCGATGCGGTCGGTCAGGCGGTTTTCCAGGCCCAGGTTCAGCAGGCGCAGCTTGTTGCGAAATTGTTCGCGCGACGCCTTGTTCAGTGCCGGACGGAAACCGCGGCGCGAGCCACGTGCCATGGCCAGCGCCATGTTTTCCTCGATCGTCAGCGCCTCGCAGGTACCGGCCATCGGGTCCTGGAACACGCGGGCCACCAGGTGTGCGCGATCCCAGGCGGGCTGGCGCGTGACGTCGGTGTCGTCGATCATGATGCGGCCGCTATCGACCATCGTGTCGCCGCTGACGGCGTTCAGGAAGGTCGACTTGCCGGCACCGTTGGACCCGATCACGGCCACGAACTGGCCGGCCGGGATTTCCAGGCTCAGGCCGCGCAGGGCCCGGTTTTCGATCGGCGTGCCCGGGTTGAAGGTGAGCTTCAGGTTTTCAGCGCGCAGCATCTCAGGCACCTCCGTTCTTGCGGGCGAACAGCTTCTTGCGCGTGGCCGGCAGCACCAGCGCCAGCGTCACCAGCGCAGCGGTCACCAGGTTCAGATCCTGTGCCTTGAGGCCGATGAACTCGGAATTGAGCGCCAGCGCGATGAAGAAGCGGTACAGGATGGCGCCCACCACCACGGCCAGCGTCACGTAGACCAGGCGTCGCGCCGGGATGATGGTTTCGCCGATGATCACCGCGGCCAGGCCGATCACGATCGTGCCGATACCCATCGAGATGTCCGATCCGCCCTGCGTCTGGGCGAACAAGGCACCGGCCAGGGCCACCAGCGCATTCGACAGCGCCATGCCGGCCAGCGTGGCGCGGCCGGTAGGCACGCCCTGGGCGCGCGCCATGCGCGGATTGGCGCCGGTGGCACGCATGGCCAGGCCAAGCTGCGACGAGAAGAACCAGTCCAGCGCGAGCTTGGCGATGACCACCACCACGAACAGCACCAGCGGGCGCAGCACGTAGTCGGGCATCCATTCGGGCTGCAGGATCGTGAAGATCGTCGGCTCGGTGATCAGCGGCACATTGGGGCGGCCCATGATGCGCAGGTTGACCGAGTACAGCGCGATCATCATCAGGATACTGGCCAGCAGGTCCATGATCTTCAGGCGCACGTTGAGCCAGCCGGTGATCCAGCCGGCCATGGCGCCGGCCACGATGGCGACCACCGTGGCAATGAACGGGTCCTGTCCGGCGGAGATCAGCGTGGCGGCGACGGCGCCACCGAGCGGAAAGCTGCCGTCAACGGTCAGATCGGGAAAATTGAGGATGCGGAACGAGATCAGCACCCCGAGCGCCACGAGGCTGAAGATCAGGCCGATCTCCAGGGCGCCCAGCAGGGAAAAGAGGGACATGGGGGAAATCCTTTGCAGGCCGTCCGGCTGGCCCGGATAGGGCCATTGGGGGCGCTTCGCACCGCGCGCCACAGGGTAGGGCGCGCGGCATCGGCGGTATTACTTGATGACGGTCTTGGCTTCCTTGACCAGGTCCGGCGACAGCGTGACGCCCTGCTTCTCGGCGGCGCCCGTGTTCACGAACAACTCGAGGTTGTCCGACGTCTGCGAGGCAATCGCGCCCGGCTTCTCGCCCTTCAGGATGCGTACCACGACCTTGCCGGTCTGATGGCCGAGATCGCCGTAGTTGATGCCCAGCGCGGCGATGGCGCCACGCTTGACGCTGTCGGTATCGGAAGCCACCAGCGGAATCTTCGATTCGTTGGCCACCTTGACCAGCGATTCGTAGGCCGACACCACGTTGTTGTCGGTGTTCGTATAGATCACGTCGACCTTGCCGATCAGGCTCTTGGCGGCCGGGCCGATATCCACCGTGCGCGGTGCGGCGGCTTCCTTCAGCGACATGCCCTGCTTGGCCAGCAGATCCTTCAGTTCCTTGACCACCACCACCGAGTTGGCTTCACCGGGGTTGTAGACCATGCCGACGGTCTTGGCCTTGGGCACCACGCGCTTGATCAGCGACACCTGCTTGTCCAGCGCCAGCTTGTCCGACACGCCGGTCACGTTGGTGCCCGTCGCGCCCCAGCTCTTCACCAGTTGCGCGGCCACCGGATCGGTCACGCCCGAGTACACCACGGGCACGGTCTTGGTGGCGGCTACCACGGCCTGGGCCGACGGCGTGGCGATGGCCACGATCGCGCTCGGCTGGTCGCCCACGAACTTGCGGGCGATCTGGGCGGCGGTGCCCGTGTTGCCCTGGGCGCTCTGGTATTCCCACTTCAGGTTCTTGTCGGCGTCGTAGCCGGCAGTCTTCAGCTCTTCGCGCACGCCATCGCGGATGGCGTCGAGCGCGGGATGGTCCACGATCGACAGGACCTTCACGGTGGCCGTCTGGGCCTGCACGGCGCCGCCGTAGAGCAGGGCCAGCGCCACTGCGCTGCCGAGGATGGACTGGGTGGTGGATGCCTTGAAACGCAGCATGTAATTGTTCTCCCCCGAAGGTTCGGTGCTTTTCAGTCAGTCAGCCGCAAACGGTACGACAGCCGTCCTGACGGGCGCCGGCAGGCCGAAAGGGCGTCTGCGGGGCTGCCCGGCGGTCCATATGCGGACGCGGCGCGCCCGGCGGCAGGTACGGGCACGCGCGTGATCTCATCGGATACGACGGCGCGAAGCCTGCGAGCATACCATTTTCGGCCCCTGCTGGGTTCGCTTTTGGTGCTGCATCGCGCCATATCCTGCCGAAAAACACCTTCCAAAGAAGGGTGTGCCGCAAGATATTGCGCGAGATTGCCATTTTTCGCGTGAATGCGCCCGATGACCGACACGGGGCGGACGCCCCCGCGATACCGTTCGCAGCCTACCGGCGCAGGGCGGCGGCGCAGTCGCGGACCAGCGTCGGGCCGCGGTAAATCAAGCCGCTGTAGACCTGTACCAGTTGCGCGCCGGCATCGATTTTGGCGCGCGCGCCGGCGCCGTCGAAGATGCCGCCCACGCCAATAATTGGCAGATCATTGCCAACGACGCGGCGCAGTTCACGTACCACGCGCGTCGATGCCTCGAAGACAGGACGGCCGGACAGGCCTCCGGCTTCGTCGGCATGGGGCAGGCCCTGGACGGCGTCGCGCGAGATGGTGGTGTTGGTGGCGATCACGCCGTCGATACCGTGGCGGACCAGGGCATCGCCGATATTGCGGATCTGGTCGTCATCGAGATCGGGCGCGATCTTCAGCGCCACCGGCACGTACCGCTTGTGCTGGTCGGCCAGGCGCTGCTGGGCCGCCTTGAGCGTGGACAGCAGGCCGTCCAGCTCGCTGGCGCCCTGCAGCTGGCGCAGGTTCTTGGTGTTGGGCGACGAAATGTTCACCGTCACGTAGCTGGCGTGCGGATAGACGCGCTCCAGGCAGTACAGGTAGTCGTCGGCCGCGCGTTCGATCGGCGTATCGGCGTTCTTGCCGATGTTCAGGCCCAGCACGCCGCCTTCGGCCTTCCAGCGAGACGCCTGCACGTTGCGGATGAACGCATCCACGCCGCCATTGTTGAAGCCCATGCGGTTGATCAGCGCATCGGCCTGGGGCAGGCGGAACATGCGCGGACGCGGATTGCCGGCCTGGGCGCGCGGCGTGACGGTGCCCACTTCGATAAAGCCAAAGCCGAACGCGGCCAGCCCGTCGATATAGGCCCCGTCCTTGTCCAGCCCCGCGGCCAGGCCCACCGGGTTCGGAAAGCGCACGCCCATCACGGTGCGCGGGTCGTCGGCGATGCTGTTGCCGATGCAGCCGGCCAGGCCCATGCGCTTGGCGCGCATCAGGTTGTTCAGCGTGAAATGGTGGGCATCCTCCGCGTCCATGGAGAACAGGGCGGGGCGAAACAGGGGATAGAGCGCGTTGAGCACGGATGGGCGCGGCCGGAGCCGGAGAGGAGTCGGAATCAGGGCGGCATTGTAGCCGTTCAGGCCGCATTTGCTGCCAATTCCGGCCGGCTCGGGCGCTTATTCCTGTGCCGGGCCGGGATTGGCCGACGATGGCGGCTCCGGCGAGGCGGGCGTGCCCTTGAACGCGTGCCACTGGTTGCCGGTCAGGACCTGCAGCGGCTGGAAGCGCGCCTTGTAGGCCATCTTGCGGCTGTCCGCAATCCAGTATCCCAGGTACAGATGCGGCAGGCCCAGCTCGCGGGTCTCATTGATCTGCCAGAGGATGTTGTAGGTGCCATAGCTGGTGCCGGTCACCAGCGGGTCGTAGAACGTGTAGACCGACGACAGTCCATCGTCGAGCACATCGATCATGCTTACCATGCGCAGCTTGCCTGCCTCGGGCGAACCAGCCGGCTCGCGGAACTCCACCAGCCGGGAATTGACACGGCTTTGCAGCAGGAACTGCTCGTACTGGTCGCGGCTGTCCTGGTCCATGCCGCCGCCCGCATGGCGCATCGACTGGTAGAGCAGGTACAGCGCGTAGTGTTCTTCCACGTAGGTCAGCGGCGCCACCAGCGCCTGCAGGCCCTGGTGCTGCTTCCACGCGCGACGCTGGCTGCGGTCGGGCTCGAACTGGTCCACCAGCACCCGGCACGGCGTGCAGGCGCGGCATTCGTCGCAGTAGGGACGGTATGTGAAGATGCCGCTGCGGCGAAACCCCGCCCGCACCAGCCGCGAGTAGACATCGGCGTTGATCAGGTGGGCGGGGGTGGCCACCTGCGAGCGGGCCATGCGGCCTTCCAGATAGCTGCAAGCGTACGGCGCCGTCGCATAAAACTGCAGCGCGGAGAGCGGTAGTTCCTTGAGCTTGCTCATGACGTCGAATGAGGGGGCGGCGCGTCGGACGCCGGCATTGCCGGTCTGAGTGGCAGTCTATCAGAGCCCATTGGGGCACGTCTGCAAGCGGAATTGGCAGGGCGGCCAGCATTTTGAGATTCCTCGCATTGTTTTCAGCGCGGCGGCTTTCTACGATGGGCTCTCTGATACTTCAGGAGCACATCATGGCATCCATGCCCTTCGAGGAAGGTTCGGCAAGGACGCAGTCCGGCGCGACGCTGGTCGCTGCCCACCCGGTCGGGCGGTGGACGCGCTACGCGGACATCGCTACGGTGGCTGGCGTCGGTCTCGGGTTGCTTGCCGCATTGTTCGGCATCCTCGATTACCAGCGCACGGTCTACGGCGACATGTTGAAAACCGAGATTCGGGCCGTCGTGTCCACGATGTCGCAAATGGACAAGCGGCTCAGTGGCGAAATCGCGTCGCTGGACAGGAAGCTCAGCGGGGAAGTCGCGGGGCTGGACAGGAAGCTCAGCGGAGAAATCGCGGGGCTGGACAGGAAGCTCAGCGGGGAAATCGTGGCGCTGGATGGAAAGCTCAGCGGGGAAATCGTGGCGCTGGATGGAAAGCTCAGCGGGGAAGTCGCGGGGCTGGACAACAAGCTGACCGGGGGATTAAAGGGCCTGGAAGCCCGCCTCGGCGACAAGATCGACGCCACGAACCGGCGCCTCGATGAAACCAATCAGCGCCTGGCCGGGCTGGAAAAGGACGTCGGCGGCATCAACGTCCGTCTGGGCCGGCTCGAAGGAAAGGCCGGCAAGTGACGGCTCATGCGGCGCCGTTACCGGTCGCGCCAGTCCAGCGGCGCAGTTCGCCCTTGTCGAAATGCCATGGCTCGATCGTGGCAGAGGCTGCCGCTGCCCGCACATGCGCGATAAAGTCGGCGCGCGGGATCGGCGCCGCGCCAAGCGATGCTAGGTGGTCGGTTTCCTGCTGGCAATCGATCATGGCCACGCCGTGGCGTTCCAGGAAGGCACAGAGTGCCGCCAGCGCGATCTTCGAGGCATCGGTCCGATGCGCGAACATCGATTCCCCGTAGAACATGCGTCCCAGCGCCACGCCATACAGGCCGCCCACGCGCTCGCCCCGGTACCAGGCCTCGACGGAATGCGCCAGGTCCAGCCGGTGCAGGGCGGCGTACGCGGCGATGATCTCGTTCGTGATCCATGTGCCGAGCTGGCCGTCGCGCGGCGTCATGGCGCAGGCGCGCATGACCGCCGTGAAGTTGTCGTCGACGCGGATTTCCCAGTCGGGATCGCGCAGCACGCGCCGGAGGGTCTTGCGGAACGAAGGCGAAACCTTGAGCGCGGCCGGCACCAGTACCATGCGCGGATCGGTGCTCCACCACAGCACGGGCTGGCCTTCGGAGTACCACGGGAAGATGCCCTGGCGATACGCCAGCAGCAGGCGTTGCGGGGTCAGGTCGCGGCTGGCCGCGAGCAGTCCGGGCGCGTCGCTGGCGGGGCCGAGCGCGCGCTCGACCGGCGGAAACGGATCCTGCGGGTCGAGCCAGGTAATCATGCCGGGAAGATGGGCGGGGCCGCCTGGGTCGCGGTTACGGTGTGACGGTGGCGCGGCTGGTCAGCGGCCGCATCGGCTTGTCGATATCGAGCGTGTGCAGACGGAAGTCGCCGGCGGCGATCCTGCCTGCGGCGCGGTCGGCAAAGAAGCAGCGGAGCGTGTGGATCACGGTCGGGAAGGCCAGGTCGTCCCACGGCACGTCGGCTTCATCGACGAGCTTGACCTCCAGGCTTTCTTCGCCCGGGGCGATGTCCAGGTCGTTCAGTTTGGCCAGGTAGAACATATGCACCTGATGCACATGCGGCACGTTGAGCATCGAGAACAGCTCGCCCACTTCCACGCGTGCGCCGGCTTCTTCGAGCGTCTCGCGAGACGCAGCCTGGGCCGTAGTTTCGCCAATTTCCATGAAGCCAGCGGGCAAGGTCCAGAATCCGTAGCGCGGCTCGATGGCGCGCTTGCAGATCAGGATCTTGTCTTCCCAGACCGGAATCGTGCCCACGACGTTGCGCGGGTTGACGTAGTGGATGGTGCCGCAGTTATCGCACATGCTGCGCGGGCGGTTGTCGCCTTCGGGCACGCGCAGCACAACCGCATGACCACAGTTCGAGCAGAATTTCATGGGAGGCGTCCGGGAAGAATGGGGGCAAGTGTATCACCGCGCCGGAGACTCGCTTTGGCGGCTGCGTGATGTCCCGCCCCCAACGCGCTTATGGTGCGCAGATGGTGCACCGCGCCTGACATGCAGCGTGGCGGGGCCGGGATGCGAAACAAAAAACCCGCCGGTTTGGCGGGTTTGCTGTGTGACTGCTTGACGGTTCCGATCCATGATGATCGGTTGGTTGCGGGGGCAGGATTTGAACCTGCGACCTTCGGGTTATGAGCCCGACGAGCTGCCAGACTGCTCCACCCCGCGTCCGTCGAAGCTGTGATTATAGGTGACCTGTTTTCGCATTGCAACAGAAACTTAAAAGTTCTGCGATGGCAGCCCATCAGGCGCATGCATGCTGCACCTGACCTGCCTGATCTATTGGAGCGTTTTCGCGGCGGGGCGTTCAGGCCGGTGGGGGATATTCACTTGTGCGATGCGGCGGCCAGCGGGTACTTTCGAATTCGAAGCTGTCGCGCTGTCGCAGGTCATCGCGTTGCCAGATCACGCGGTCGTGGCGCACCGTGAGCATCCACGTGGTGGTGGCCAGCGGTTGTGGCGGGTCGAACGCGCGCGGCGTCAGCACGGCCACGCCGATGCCTGGCTCGGAATCGCGCACCGACGTGTAGCGGATCAGGCCGACACCGGCTTCCCGGGCAATGCGCGCGAAGGCCTGGCAGGGACCGTATTCGCCCGGGTGCATCCACTGCGCGGCGTCCTGCGCGAAGGGCAGGACGTCCAGTGCCACGCCATCGCTGCGGACACCCACCTGGAACAGCGTCTGTGCGCGTGCATCGATGCGGGGCAGGGCGGGGCAGTCCATCAGGAAGCGCCAGCGCCAGTAGCCCAGTTCGGCGCAGGCGGTACGGATCGATTCCGCGCCGTAGAACACGCCGGGGTCCTGGCCACCCCGGAAGCGCGAGCCCCATTCGGTGGTCGGATAGCGGAATGGCGTGAAGATCAGGTAGTGCAGGGCGCGTGCGTCGGGGGGGACGACGGGTTTGCCGGCATCGATCACCGCTTCCAGGACGGCCTGCTCTTCGAGGGTGTCAACCAGGGGCATGGTCGAGACAACATGCTGGGCTTCAACGGCCCGCCAGAGCGTGAGCGCGAACAGCTTGCGCTCAGATGCGACCGCGGGTGGCGTCCAGGTAGTGAACGACACGAACGAGGCCCTCGGTGGTGCGGATCAGCTCCAGCGGCTTGCCGCCAAGCGCGATGTTGTCGTGGGTCAGCCAGAGTCGCGCCTGCTCCTCATGGCCGAGGATAGCGTCCAGCGACCGGAACAGGCGGACGAACAGGACGGCGAATTCCCATTCCTTGCGATGCGTGTCGAGCACATAGCCGCCGGAGGCCATGCGGGATACCGACGCGGTGCTGATGCCGAGCACGCTGGCGACGATGGCCTGGCTGATGCCCAGGAAGCCGGCCGCGCGCATCACTGCCTTGGTCAGCGTCACGCCGGCGTCAGGGCTGCCGGCGGGCGCAGTCTCGGGGATCTGCCTCGATTGCATCGCCTATCGTCTCCTGTTTCTTGAGAAACATTATAGGCGGCAGGTTTCAGTTGGGAAGTCGCAAATCGAGCCCGTTCCGGACACTCCCGGTCAATAGGTTTCGATGTGCAGCCGGCCTTCGGCGCGCAGGCGGGTCTCGACCTCGGCCCACGACAGCCCCGCCGTCGCGCATACCTCGGAAAATGCCTCAAGCACGCCTTCCTCCATGCCCTTGAGCCCGCAGATGTAGACGTAGCCATGCGGGTCGCCAAGCAGTGCGGCGACATTGGCGCCGGCGTCGCGTATCGCATCCTGCACATAGCGGCGGGGCACCTCGGGGTCGCGCGACAACGCGAAGTGGATGTCCAGGAAATCCTTGGGCAGCTTCAGCAGCGGGCCGAAGTACGGCAGTTCGCGCCGGTTGCGGGCGCCGAAGAACAGCAGGCGGCGGCCGGTGAAGTGGTTCATGTTGCGCCGCATCCGCTCCGTCATGGCGCGCATCGGGGCCGATCCCGTCCCGGTGCAGACCATCATGACGCTGGCCTCGCGGTGGTTCGGCATCAGGAACGTGTTGCCGAACGGGCCGACGACCTGCACTGTGTCGCCCTTGCTCAGGTCACACAGAAAATTGGAGGCCACGCCACTGACCGGATTACCGTCGTGGTCGGTGTCCACGCGCTTCACGGTCAGCGCCAGGTTGTTGTAGCCGGGGCGCTCGCCATCGCGCGGACTGGCCACCGAGTACATGCGGATGTAATGGGGCTTGCCTGACGCATCGGTGCCAGGCGGGATGATGCCGATGGCCTGGCCTTCCAGCACCGGAAAGAACTGATTGCCGAAGTCCAGCACGATATGGTGGATATCGCTCGACGCATCGGCCTCGGTCAACCGGTAGTTGCCGGCCACCGTGGCGGTCAAGGGTTCGCGGACCCCATGAAGGTTGACGTACGGATGTGCCGCCGACCACGGCGCCTTGGGCGAGGTATGGCGGCTGGTTTCCACGGCCTGCATCGTCACCGGCTTGCTCGATGCCACGGCCTCGCCAATTGCCTGGTCGGCGGCTGCCGCGGCGTCGATGGCGGCATCGATCACCGCATCGGTCAGGGGTACCTCGGCGGGCAGTTCGTCCCAGCCCAGCTGCGCCTCGATCGTGTAGGCCTGCCCCTTGAACATGGTGCGCCAGTTGTCGATGGCGCCGGTGGGGCAGGGCGACAGGCATGCGCCGCAGCCGTTGCAGACGTCGGCCTTGACCACGTAGTTGCGGTCGTCGTGGGTGATGGCATCGATCGGGCAGGTGTCTTCGCAGGTGTTGCAGCGAATGCAGATTTCCGGATCGATCAGATGTTGCTTGATGATGTCGGCGGCGCCCATGATCGTCGGTTCCTTCGCAAATTCAGTTGAAGCGGACGTATTCGAAGTCCACCGGCTGGCGGTTGATGCCGATGGCGGGCGGGGCGATCCAGTTGGCGAACTTGCCCGGCTCGACGACCCGGCCCATCAGCGATGCCACGTACCTGCGGTCCGCGTCGGTGGCCAGCCACTTGTCCTTGTTGGCGTGCCACTCGGCTTCGCCGATCACATCGCCGGTGGGCGACACATGCAGGTTTGCGAACGTGCCGATCTTGCGGTTGAACGCCTTGTGCGGCACCGTCAGCCGGAACGGAATGCCGGCTTTCTCGATCACCTTGTTCCAGCGCGCCACCCCGCCCACGGAATCCTTGATGTAGTCGTCCCGCAGCACCTCGTTCAGCGCGTTGAGCATCGGCACCTCGCGCTCGGCCAGCTTGCCGTCCCGGACTTCCAGGATACGGTACACGTCCCCCTTGAGCACGTGATCGTCGGCGCGCTTGCCTTCCTCGAAGCGGCCCTTGAGGCCGGCGCTGTAGAACGTGGCGGCGTTGGACGACTGGTCCGCGCCGAACAGGTCGATCGTCACGCTGTAGTGGAAATTCAGATAACGCTGGATGGTTTCCAGGTCGATCACGCCGGCGGCGCGCACGTCGGCCGGGTCCTGGATGTCGCGCTCGCGCATGACCTCGCAGGTGCGCTGGATCACGCGCGACACACCCGATTCCCCCACGAACATGTGGTGGGCTTCCTCGGTCAGCATGAAGCGCGTGGTGCGCGCCAGCGGATCGAAGCCTGATTCGGCCAGCGCGCAAAGCTGGAACTTGCCGTCGCGGTCGGTGAAGTACGTGAACATGAAGAACGACAGCCAGTCGGGCGTGCGTTCGTTGAAGGCGCCCAGGATGCGCGGGTTGTCCTCGTCGCCGGAGCGTCGGCCCAGCAGCGCCTCGGCTTCCTCGCGGCCGTCGCGGCCGAAGTGGCGGTGCAGCAGGTACACCATGGCCCACAGGTGGCGCCCTTCCTCCACATTGACCTGGAACAGGTTGCGCAGGTCATAGAGCGATGGCGCGGTCAGGCCCAGGTGGCGCTGCTGCTCCACCGACGCGGGCTCGGTGTCGCCCTGCGTGACGATGATGCGCCGCAGGTTGGCGCGGTGCTCGCCGGGCACTTCCTGCCAGGCCGCCTCGCCCTTGTGCTCGCCGAAGTGGATCTTGCGCTCGGCATCTGCTGGTTGCAGGAAGATGCCCCAGCGGTAGTCCGGCATCTTCACGTGGTCAAAGTGCGCCCAGCCCGACGGGTCCACCGACACCGCCGTGCGCAGATAGACATCGAAATTGTGCGAGCCGTCCGGACCCATGTCACGCCACCAGTCCAGGAAGGCCGGCTGCCAGTGTTCCAGTGCGCGCTGGAGCGTGCGGTCTTCCGAAAGGTTGACGTTGTTCGGAATCTTCTGGCTGTAGTCGATGCTCATCGCGGTCTCCATTTATCGTTGTCAGGGGTGGCGGGCGGCGGTCAGACCCGGTCCCAGTCGAAGCGTGCCTTGTTGCCGGTGCCGAAGACCTTGAGCGCCCCGTGCTCGCCCACGGCGTTGGGGCGGTTGAAGATCCAGTTCTGCCAGGCCGTGAGCCGGCCGAAGATCCGCGTTTCCATGGTCTCGTGGCCCCCGAAGCGCAGGTTGGCCTCCAGGCCGGTCAGCGCATCGGGCGACAGGCTTGCGCGTTCCTCGATGGCGATGCGGATCTCGTCTTCCCAGTCGATATCGTCCAGCGCGGCCGTGACCAGCCCCAGCGCCTCGGCCGCAGGGCCGTCGAGCGGCTGGCCCGCCTGCGCGCGCACGGCGGCCAGCGCATCGGATTCTTCATAGAACCGTGCGGCGATGCGCGTCAGCCCGTTCGGCATCGGATATCGGCCAAAATTGGCGGCGTCGGCATGCAGGTGCGGGGCCTCGCCGGGAGCATCCGGCATATGCAGCATGTAGGTGCGGTCGGCGGCCAGCGCCAGTTCCAGCAGCGTGCCGGCAAAGCACGAACCCGGTTCCACCAGCGCGAACAGGCTGCGCGAGGATACATCCAGCCGTGCCAGCGTCCGGCGCAGCATGCCGATGGTCTCGCGCACGAACCAGTGGCTGGCGTGGGCCTCCATCAGGGCATCGGCGGCCAGCACCTGCGCGGCGTCGCCCGTGGTCTTCAGGATCCACATGCCGATGTCGAGGTGGTTGGCGCGCAGGGTCAGGATGGCGTCGTCGAGCTCGCGGGCCATCTTCAGCGGCCACCACTGTGCGCCGGCGGCGACGATGCTCGCCACGTCCGTGGGCGCTTCGCCGGTGGGGGCGCTCACGGTGATCGTGGCGTGGCGCGCGTCGCGGTCGATGTCGACGCGCACGGTGTCATAGCGATAGCCGGTGTCGCTGGTCTGGCGCGCCAGCGGCGTCAGCGCCACGCCGGCCTCGCCGGCGGGCCGGTCGCTTTGCGCGGCCAGTGCCTGCGCGCGTTCGCGCACGTGTTCGGTGAAGCGGGCGGGCTTGACCACATCGTCCACCAGGCGCCAGTCCTTGGCGCGCTGGCCGCGCACGCCTTCGGTGGTCAGGCAGAAGATGTCGGCGTGGTCGCGGCGCACGCGGCGCTTGTCGGTCACGCGTGTCAGCCCGCCGGTGCCGGGCAACACGCCCAGCAGCGGCACCTCGGGCAGGCTCACGGCCGACGAGCGGTCGTCGATCAGCACGATTTCGTCGCAGGCCAGCGCCAGTTCATAGCCGCCGCCGGCGGTGGTGCCGTTGCAGGCCGCGATGAACCTGATGCCGGAGTGGCGGCTGGCATCCTCGATGCCGTTGCGCGTTTCGTTGGTGAACTTGCAGAAGTTCACCTTCCAGGCATGGCTGGATTTGCCCAGCATGAAGATATTGGCGCCCGAGCAGAAGATGCGGTCCTTCGCGCTGGTGAGCACCACGGTGCGGACTTCCGGATGTTCGAAGCGGATGCGCTGCAGCGCGTCGTGCAGTTCAATATCCACGCCCAGGTCGTAGGAATTGAGTTTCAGCGTGTACCCGGGCCGCAGGCCGCCGTCCTCGTCGACGTCCATGGCCAGCGTGGCAATCGGGCCATCAAACGTGAGCTTCCAGTGGCGATACTGGTCGGGATGGCGCTCGAAGGTCACCGGGGCAGGGGCGGGCGTGGCGGTATCCGTCGACATGGGGGCGTCTCCTTGATGCACTATAGTTCCGTATCGTTTGCGATGAAATATAGTGCATCGCCACGGACGATGCAAGCCCCGCACGCGCTGGAAATCTTCCCGTTGGCCCCCGACCGTCCGCGGCGGCAGGCAGGTCTAGTGGCGAAGCTGGCGCAGTTGGGCCTGGAGCGCCTGCAGCGACGACGCGGCGTCCTGGCCGCTGGTGTCGATCGACACGTCCGCGCGCGAATAGAGCGGGGTGCGCGCCTGCAGGATGCGGCGCAGGTCGGTCATGGCTTCGCGGTTGCCTTCCATCGGGCGCATGTCGCCCTGGGCGACCACGCGTGCCATATGTTCCTCCGGCGACGTCCGTACCCAGACTGTCAGGCACCGCGACAGCAGCAGGTTGAAGGTGGCGGGTTCCGATACCAGGCTGCCCGGCGTAGCCAGCACCATCGTGTCGTGCTCGCGCAGCACACGTTCGAGCGCGCGCATTTCATAGCGCCGGTAGGCCGCCTGGCCATAGAGCGAGTGGATCTCTGACAGGCTGGCGCCGGCCTCCTGCTCGATCGCCACGTTCAGTTCGACGAACGGCATGCCTTCGGCGGCCGCCAGCGCGCGGCCGATCGTGGATTTGCCGGCGCCGCGCAGCCCGATCAGCGCAATGCGGCGATGCCGCGCGTCGCGCGATTCCGCTGGCGACAACGCTTGCTGCGCCGCCTCGCGCACGCGCGCCAGATCGCTGGCGGGCAGTTGTGCCAGCCATTGCACCAGTTGCGAGAATTCGGCGGCCGCGGGGTCGCCGTGCCCGGTGGCGTGGCCGTCCACCTCGGCCAGTACCACGGGCAGCGGCACGTCCAGCGCGCGAGCAACCTGGCGCAGCAACAGCACCGAGGCATTGCCGGTGCCGGTTTCCAGATTGGCCAGGTAGCGTTCCGAGACATCGGCGCCGCGTGCCAGGTCCTTGCGCGACATCCCGCGCGCCGCGCGCAACGAACGGATGCGTTCGCCAAGCTGCGTCAGATAGGGGTCGCGCTCGCCCGTGGCGCGGGGCTCCGCGCGCGGGTCGGCGCGGTCGTCAGGAGGCAGGAGCGTGTCGGGGTCGCGACGCATGCTGGTATGGAGAATGGTCCGTTGGATCGGGCGACGCATTATACGGACACGGCATGCGTGCGAGTGCATGGTCGCTTCGGCTATATAGTGCATACCCTTGCTTGCATAATAGTCGATATGAAATAAAATGCATCGACATCACGGCGGCGCTGCGCGTGGCTGTCGGTACAAGAAGACAAACTGCTGGAAGCCATACCAGACCGCGTGCTGTGGCTGGCGACGATCCGGGTGGTCAGAGGAGTGGAGACATGACGCCCCCGATCCCTAGCACCGCGGCTGCCGGCACGGCAGCGCAGGCGGTGTCCCCGGCTGTATCCCCGGCTGCATCGATGGCATCGGCTGGCGAGGCGCCCGGCTCGGCAACCGCGACGGCCGCCTTCGCCGTGACCGCGCTGCCCGCCCGCTACAACGCCGCCGACGACCTGCTCGCGCGCCACCGGCAGGCCGGGCGGGGCGGCAAGCTCGCCTATATCGACGACACCACGACGCTGACCTTTGCCGAACTGGACGATCGCTGCCGCCGCTTTGCCGGCGCGCTGCACCGGGCCGGGTTCCGCCGCGAGGAGCGCGTCCTGCTGTGCGCGCTCGATACGATCGACTTTCCCACGGTATTTCTGGGCTGCCTGCTGGCTGGCGTGGTGCCGGTGGCCGTCAACACCCTGCTGACGGTCGACGACTACGCGTACATGCTGGCGCACAGCGGCGCCCGGGCCGTGGTGGTGTCGGCGCCGCTGCTCGGCACGATGCAGGCCGCCATCGACAAGGCCGGGCTTGCGCCCGACGTGATCGTGGCCGCGCCCGGGACGGCGCCGATGGCCGACGCACCGGGCCCCACCGTCGCCAGCATGGTGGCCGGTGCCGATCCCGCGCCCACCGTAGCCGCCACGGGCCCCGACGACATGGCGTTCTGGCTGTATTCGTCGGGCTCGACGGGCCGCCCCAAGGGCACGGTCCATACCCACGGCAACCTGTTCCACACGGCCGATCTGTACGGGCGCCGGGTGCTGGGCATCCGCGAAGACGACGTGGTGTTCTCGGCCGCCAAGCTGTTCTTTGCCTATGGGCTGGGCAATGCGCTGACGTTTCCGCTGTCGGTGGGGGCCACCACGGTGCTGATGGCCGAGCGGCCGACGCCCCAGGCGGTATTCCAGCGCCTTGTCAAGCATCGGCCGACCGTCTTCTGCGGGGTGCCGACGCTGTTCGCGGGCATGCTGGCCGCCCCCGACCTGCCGCCGCGCGCCGATGTGGCGATGCGGGTCTGCACATCGGCCGGCGAGGCGCTGCCGCGCGATATCGGCGACCGTTTCCTGGGGCATTTCGGCTGCGACATTCTCGACGGCATCGGCTCCACCGAGATGCTGCACATCTTCCTGTCGAACCGGCCGGGCGAAGTGCGCTACGGAACCACGGGCCGCCCGGTGCCGGGCTATGAACTGAAGCTGCTCGACGAACAGGGCGAGCCGTGCGCGCCGGGCGAAATTGGCGACCTGTTTATCAAGGGGCCGTCGGCCGCGCTGATGTACTGGTGCAATCGCGACAAGAGCCGCGATACCTTCGTGGGCGCCTGGACGCGCAGCGGCGACAAGTATGTCTGCGATGCCGACGGCTACTACACCTACGCGGGCCGCAGCGACGACATGCTGAAGGTCGGTGGCATCTATGTGTCGCCGTTCGAGGTGGAGGCCGTGCTGGCCCAGCATCCGGCGGTACTGGAGGCGGCCGTGATCGGCGTGCCCGATGGCGACGACCTGATCAAGCCGAAGGCCTTCGTGGTGCTGCGCCCGGGCCAGCAATGGCACGACGGCATGGCCGCCGAACTGCAGGCTTTCGTCAAGGCCAAGCTGGCGCCGTACAAGTATCCGCGGCAGATCGAATGCGTGGACGAGTTGCCGAAGACGGCCACCGGCAAGATTCAGCGATTCCGCTTGCGCCAGCGCGAGGAAGCCGCGCGGCAGTCGTGAGGTATCGTTGACGGCGTGTGACCGGGCAGTCGGCCTGGCGGGCGCGGGCAGGCGTGGTGAAGGGGTAGTGACATGGGTAGCGAACTGGTTCGGATTCCGTTCGACGGGCGGCAGATCGACGTCGAGTACCAATGGCTGAGGCCGGCACGCACGCGGCGGCCGCTGGTGGTGTTCCTGCACGAGGGACTGGGCTCGATCAGCATGTGGCGCGACTTTCCGCGCCAGTTCTGCGACGCCGGCGATTTCCGGGGCCTGGTGTTCTCGCGCTACGGCTACGGGCGTTCCTCCGCGCGGCCGCATGATGAAAAATGGGGTGTCGATTTCATGCACCGCCAGGCTCGCGAGGCGTTGCCGGCGCTGTTCGATGCGCTGGGCATCGGCCCCGGCCGCCAGCATGGCAGGCCGTGGATGCTGGGCCACAGCGACGGCGGGTCGATCGCGCTGATCTACGCGGCAAGCTTTCCTGATGGCGTGGACGGCCTGACCGTGCTGGCGCCCCACATCTTTGTCGAGGACCTGTCGGTGCGCAGCATCGCCACCACGCGCGATACCTACCGGCACACCGATCTGCGCGCCCGCCTGGCGCGCCACCATGCCGACGTCGATTCGGCGTTCTGGGGCTGGAACGATATCTGGCTCAACCCGGAATTTCGCCATTTCGACCTGCGCCCGTTGCTGGACGGCATCCGCTGCCCGGTGCTGGCCGTGCAGGGCGAGGACGACGAGTACGGCACCATGGCCCAGATCGAGGGTATCCAGCGATATGCCCCGCAAACGGTACTGCTTAAACTCGCGCGCTGTGGGCATTCGCCGCACCGTGACCAGGCGGGTGCATTGACGGCGGCGACCGCGGCGTTTATAACGGCAAATACTTCAATCCTAAAATAATTGGCGGCGACAGCCGGGCCGGCACCGGTCCGGTGCGCGCGGCGCCACCGGCTTCAGACCACCAGGAGGAGATTCCATGCATCGCAATGCATTGCGCAGGCTGCTGCACGCGCGTCGTCTGTCTGTCGTCACCTTGGCCGCCAGCGCGCTGCTGGCCACCGGCGGCGCCGCCCTGGCCCAGACCGCGCCGGCCGCCCCGGCCGGTGGCAAGGTCAAGGTCGGCTTCATGCTGCCGTACACGGGCACCTATGCGGCGCTGGGCACGGCCATCGAGAACGGCTTCCGGATGTATGTGCAGCAGCAGGGCGGCAAGCTGGGCGGGCGCGACGTGGAGTACTTCAAGGTGGACGATGAATCGGATCCGGCCAAGGCACCGGAAAACGCCACCAAGCTGATCCGGCGCGATCAGGTGGATGTGGTGGTCGGCACCGTGCATTCGGGCGTGCAGATGGGCATCGTCAAGGTGGCCAAGGAAAACAACACGCTGCTGATCATCCCCAATGCGGGCGTGGACGAAGCCACGGGCCCGCTGTGCGGCCCCAATATCTTCCGGTCGTCGTTCTCGAACTGGCAGCCCGGCTATGCCATGGGCCACGTGCTGGCCGATCGTGGCATGAAGAAGGTGGTCACGCTCACCTGGAAGTACGCGGCCGGCGAGCAGTCGGTCAAGGGCTTCAAGGAGGCCTTCGAGGCCAAGGGCGGCAAGGTGGTCAAGGAACTGAGCCTGCCGTTCCCGAACGTCGAGTTCCAGGCGCTGATCACCGAAGTGGCGTCGCTCAAGCCGGACGCCGTGTTCGTGTTCTTTGCCGGCGGCGGTGCGGTCAAGTTCGTCAAGGACTGGCAGGCAGCCGGGCTGAAGGACAAGATCCCGCTCTACGGTTCGGGCTTCCTGACCGATGGCACGCTGGAGGCGCAGGGCGCCGCCGCCCAGGGGCTGGAGACCACGCTGCACTACGCCGATGGCCTGAACAACGCGCGCGACAAGGCCTTCCGCCTGGACTACGCCAAGACCTACAAGCTGCAGCCGGACGTCTACGCGGTGCAGGGCTACGACGCCGCACAGCTGCTGGCCGCCGGCGCCAACGCGGTGAAGGGCGACATGACGCGCAAGCCGGACATCATCAAGGCCATGGAAGCGGCCAGGGTGGACAGCCCGCGCGGCGCGTTCACGTTGTCGAAGGCACACAACCCGGTGCAGGACTTCTACCTTCGCCGCGTGGATGGCCGCGAGAACAAGGTCAGCGCCGTGGCAGTGAAGGCGCTGGCCGATCCGGCGCGCGGCTGCCGCATCTGAACCGGCGCGGCCACAGGCGTTCCGCCCAGCCACCCACGGCACCCACGACCCACCATACGGCACGGCCGGTTTCACGATGGACATCGTTTCCTTCCTCATCCAGTGCCTGAACAGCGTGCAGTACGGCCTGCTGCTGTTCCTGGTGGCCAGCGGGCTGACGCTGATCTTCGGCATCATGGGCGTGATCAACCTGGCCCATGGCAGCTTCTACATGCTGGGGGCCTACCTGGCGTTCACGCTGGCCAGCCTGACCGGCAACCTGTTTATCGCGCTGCCGCTGGGCATCGTGCTGGCCGTGCTGTTCGGCTACCTGCTCGAATGGGCGTTCTTCAGCTACCTGTACCAGCGTGACCACCTGCAGCAGGTGCTGATGACGTACGGGCTGATCCTGGTCTTCGAGGAACTGCGCAGCATCCTGGTGGGCGACGACGTCCATGGCGTGCCGGTGCCCGCGCTGCTGGACGGGGCCCTGCCGATCGGCAACGACATGACCTATCCGGTGTACCGGCTGTTCATTTCGGCGGTCTGCCTGCTCGTGGCAGGCGCGATGTACTACGTGATCCGCCGCACGCGGGTGGGCATGATGATCCGCGCCGGCGCCACCAACCGCGAGATGGTGCAGTCGCTCGGCATCAATGTGACGGTGCTGTACCGCTTCGTGTTCGCGCTGGGCGTGGCGCTGGCCGTGCTGGCGGGGATGATCGCGTCGCCGGTGTCGTCGGTGTACCCGGGCATGGGCGGGCAGGTGCTGATCATCTGCTTCGTGGTGGTGGTGATTGGCGGAATCGGGTCGGTCAAGGGGGCGCTGGTGGCCTCGCTGCTGATCGGCTTTGTCGACACGTTCGGCAAGGTGTTCTGGCAGGACGCCGCCGGCGTGCTGGTGTACCTGCTGATGGCCGTGATCCTGCTGTGGAAGCCGCAAGGGCTGTTCCGCGCGGGTTGAGCAGGAAGGGAACATGCAAACCGACATCTCGACAACCGCGCCCCAGGCAGTGCGGCGCCCCGCGTGGCTGGCCGCGCTGGGCTGGGCCATCGCGCTGGCCGTGCTGTGCGCCGCGCCGCTGGTGCTGACCGCCGACAGCCACAAGTACTACATCGAGCTGCTCAGCAAGGTGATGATCATGGCGATCTTCGCGCTGTCGCTGCAGTTGCTGATCGGCTACACCGGGCTGGTGAGCCTTGGACACGCGGCGTATTTCGCCATGGCGGCCTATGCCACCGCCATGCTGGCGCCCCAGAGCGGCGCGGGCAACGGCTGGCTGCTGTTGCTGGGCGCGGTGGGCGCGGCGGGCGCGCTGGCCCTGGTGGTGGGTACGCTGGTGCTGCGCACGCGCGGCATCTACTTCATCATGGTCACGCTGGCCTTTGCCCAGATGGTGTATTTCGTGTTCCACGACACCAAGATCGCCGGGGGCAGCGATGGCACCTATATCTACTTCCGGCCCGAATTCGGCCTGTTCTCGGAACTGCCGCTCACGGTGAACGATCCGGTGCGCTTCTACTGGCTGGTGCTGGCCGCGCTGGTGCTGACCGTGGCGCTGCTGGCGTTGCTGCTGCGCTCGCGTTTCGGCCACGCGCTGGTGGGCATTCGCCATAACGAGCAGCGCATGCGCGCGGCCGGCTTTGGCACCTATCGCTATCAGCTGGGCGCCTTCGTGGCGGGCGGCATGCTGGCCGGGCTGGCGGGATTCCTGTATGCGATCCAGTTCGGCTTCGTGAACCCGGAGATTGCGTCGTGGCACCAGTCGGGCAATGCCATGCTGATGGTGATCCTGGGCGGCGTGGGCAGCCTGGCCGGGGCCGTGCTGGGAGCGTTCTCGTTCGTGCTGCTGGCCGAGTGGTTCGGCACGCTGACCCGGCACTGGCAACTGCTGATGGGCGGCTTCATCATCGTCGCGGTGGCGCTGCTGCCGCGCGGGCTGGTGAGCGTGCCGGCGGTGCTGCGCCAGCGTGGGCCGCGCCGCGCGCGCCGCCATGCCGGCGCGGCGGACCCCAACGCGCAGAGCCGGGAGGCCGTATGAACCATTCCACATCGGCGCCGGTGATGCAGGCCGAGATGCTGTCGCGCCGCTTTGGCGGCCTGACGGCGGTCAACCAGGTGGACCTGTCGCTGCACCTCAATGAAATCCACGCCGTGATCGGTACGAACGGCGCCGGCAAGTCGACGCTGATCAACCTGCTGTCCGGCGAGCTGCCGCCGTCCGAAGGCCGGCTCTATCTGCAGGGGCACGAGGTCACCGGCTGGGCGCAACCAAGGCTGGCGCGCCACGGGGTGGGGCGCAGCTACCAGCGCAACAATATCTTCCTGCCGCTGACCGTGCGCGAGAACTGCCGGCTGGCCGCCCAGTCGCGCGCCCAGCGTGCGTGGCGGCTATGGGAATCCGCTCAAGGCTGCCGCACCAGCCGGGCGCTGGCCGACGAGGCGCTGGAGCGCGCGGGGCTGGCGCAGCATGCGGGCCGCGTGGCCAGCGAACTGGCCCACGGCCAGAAGCGGCAGCTGGAAGTGGCGATGTGCCTGGCCACCGAGCCCGTGGCGCTGCTGCTGGACGAACCGCTGGCCGGCATGGGTGCCGAGGAATCGGCCCGCATGCTCGACCTGCTGCGCGGCCTGCGCGAAGGGCACGCGATCCTGCTGGTCGAACACGACATGGAGGCCGTGTTCGCCGTGGCCGACCGCATCACGGTCATGGTCAACGGCACGGTCATCGCATCGGGCGATCCGGCCAGCATCCGCGCCAATCGCGAGGTACAGCTGGCCTACCTGGGCGAAGAGGACGAGATGGGCCAGCGGCAGGAGGCCGGCGCATGAGCACCAACGCCATCATCGACGCCAGCGGCGTCAACGCCTGGTATGGATCGAGCCACGTGCTGCGTGGCATCGACTTCCATGTCAACGCGGGCGAGACCGTCGGGCTGCTGGGCCGCAACGGCATGGGCAAGAGCACGCTGCTGCGTACGCTGCTGGGCCATGTCCGCGAACGCGCCGGTACGATCCGCGTGGCTGGCCGCGAGATGTCGCGCGCCCGGCCGCACGAGGTGGCCCGGCTTGGCATCGCCTACGTCCCAGAAGGGCGTGGCATTTTTCCGAATCTGAGCGTGCGCGAGAACCTGGTGATGGCGGCGCGGGCCGGCTGCGGCGGCCGCAAGGACTGGGACGAGGCACGCGTGCTCGACCTGTTTCCGCGACTCAAGGAACGGCTATCCCATGGTGGGCAGCAACTGTCCGGCGGCGAGCAGCAGATGCTGTCGATCGGCCGCGCGCTGATGACCAACCCCGACTGCCTGATCCTGGATGAGGCTACCGAGGGGCTGGCGCCGCGCATCGTCCACGAGATCTGGAACGTGATTGCCACCGTGCGGGGGACCGGCATCGCGTCGATCGTGGTCGATCGCAATTACCGGGCGGTGCTGTCGCATGCCGACCGCGTGGTCGTCCTCGAAAAAGGGCAGGTGGTCATGGCGGGGCCCGCCGCCAGCCTGGCCGCCACGCCGGCGGCGCTGGACCGCTACCTGGGCGTCTGACCGTCCGACGCCTGTTTGAAAAAGTAACGTATCAGACATTTGGTGTCGTGCCGTCACAACGTGCCGAGGGTGGGTGATCCCACGGTGCCGGCATCGGCGGGGCTTGACCATGCCCGGCTTCTTTCCCATGCTTGATCGGTCGTGCCCCGTGACGTCGGCATTTCCATAGTGGTCGCCGCACGACACTTCATCTAGAATGCGCGCGTTTGTGCATCGCAATAGAAACTGAGAAGGCCAACACGCCCCATCGGGGACCGGAGCCGCTAGCGTGAGAGAAATCGTGCCTGATGAAGCACTTTGGAGGGACTGTCCGTCTGGCGCCATGCCAGGGCAGCCAAAGGCAGGCACGGGAGGCGCGAGCCGGTTCACCTGACCCAATTCCATGACCCAATCCGCAACCACCAGCCATTATTTCGTCGAAAGCCAGAGCACCCGTGCGCTCGTGATCGGCGCGATCGGCGTCGTCTTTGGCGACATCGGTACCAGCCCCCTGTATTCGCTGAAGGAGTGTTTCAGCAAGGACCACGGCATCCCGTTCAGCCCCGAAGCGGTGCTGGGCATCATCTCGCTGCTGTTCTGGGCGATGATCGTCGTCGTGTCGATCAAGTACGTGCTCTTTGTGATGCGCGCCGACAACAACGGCGAGGGCGGCGTGCTGGCGCTGATGGCGCTGGCGCTGCGAACCGCGGCCCCAAGGTCGCGCATGGCCCGGCTGATCATGATGTCAGCCATTTTCGGCGCCTGCATGTTCTATGGCGATGCGGTGATCACGCCGGCCATCTCGGTGCTGTCGGCCGTGGAAGGGCTGGAGATTGCCGCGCCGGCGCTGTCGCACTTCGTGATCCCGATCACGCTGTCCATCCTGTGCGTGCTGTTCTTTATCCAGCGCCACGGCACCAGCGCCGTGGGCAAGCTGTTCGGGCCGATCATGGTGGTGTGGTTCCTGGCGCTGGGCGGGCTGGGCATCCTGCATCTGGTGCAGGCGCCGGACATCCTCAAGGCCATCAATCCCTGGTACGGCATTTCGTTCCTGATCGAGCACTCGCTGCTGGCGTTCATCGTGCTGGGCAGCGTGTTCCTGGTCCTGACGGGCGCCGAGGCCCTGTATATCGACATGGGCCACTTCGGCGCCAAGCCCATCCGCTATGGCTGGTTCGCCCTGGTGATGCCCTGCCTGATGCTGAACTACTTCGGCCAGGGCGCGCTGCTGCTGGGCAATCCGCAAGCCATCGAGAATCCGTTCTACCTGATGGTGCCGGAAATGCTGCAGTTGCCGATGGTGCTGCTGGCCACGGCGGCCACGGTGATCGCGTCGCAGGCGGTCATCTCGGGCGCGTTCTCGCTGACCAGCCAGGCCATCCAGCTGGGATTCCTGCCGCGCATGCGCATCCTGTACACGTCGGCGGCGGAAATCGGCCAGATCTACCTGCCCGTGATCAACTGGGCGCTGCTGGTGCTGGTGATCGCCGTGGTGCTGTCGTTCCGCAAGTCGGAAAACCTGGCCGCCGCCTACGGCATTGCGGTAACCACGACGATGCTGATCACGACGTTCCTGGCGGTCATCGTCATGCGCCGGTTCTGGAAGTGGAACCGGGTGCTGGTGACGCTGCTTGGCGCATCGTTCCTGATCGTAGACCTGTCGTTTTTCGCGGCCAACCTGCTCAAGGTGGCCGAAGGCGGCTGGTTCCCGCTGCTGATGGGCAGCACGGCGTTCTTCCTGCTGATGACCTGGCACAGCGGCCGCAAGCTGCTGCGCGCGCGCAGCCTCGAAGACGGCATTCCGCTGGAGCCGTTCATCGCCGGCCTGCTGGCCCATCCGCCGCATCGCGTGGAAGGCACGGCGGTGTTCCTGACCGGCAGTACCGAATCGGTGCCGGTGTCGCTGCTGCACAACCTCAAGCACAACCGCGTGCTGCACGAGCGCGTGGTGTTCCTGAGCTTTGTCACGCGTGACATTCCGTACGTGGACGACGACCACCGCCTGACCTGCAAGGACCTGGGCGGCGGCGTGTTCATCCTGGCGTCGGAGTACGGCTTCAAGGAAACGCCAGACGTGAACCGCGTGCTCGACCTGGCGCAGCGCAAGCTCGACATGCACTTCGAACTGATGGAGACCTCGTTCTTCATCGCGCGCGAGACGGTGATTCCGTCCAAGCTGCCCGGCATGTCGATGTGGCGTGAGCGGCTCTTTGCCTGGATGCATCAGAACGGCGCCAAGCCGTCAGACTTCTTCTCGATTCCGGCCAACCGGGTGGTGGAGCTGGGTACCAAGGTAGAAATCTGAGCCGGCTTGCTGACCGAGCCATAAAAAAACGCCCCGCATCGAGCGGGGCGTTTTTCGTTCTGGCGTGCGTTGCCGGGGTTGCCGGCGTGGCCGGTGGCTTAACGCTTCAGCTTGGCAAAGGCCGCGGCCATGGCGCCTTGCGTTTCGGGTTCGCGGCGGGCGTTGCCGCCGACGCCACGGTTGCCACCGTTGCTGCGCTGGCCCCGATCGGCCGGGCGGTCGCCGCCGCCGGCTCGGGCGGCCTGCTGGCCGGGTTCGTCGTCCAGGCGCATGGTCAGGCCGATACGGTTTCGCTTGACGTCCACTTCCATGACCTTGACCTTGACGATCTGACCGGCCTTGACCACTTCGTGCGCGTCCTTGACGAACTTCGTGGACAGCGCCGAGATGTGGACCAGTCCGTCCTGATGCACGCCGATGTCGACGAACGCACCAAAGGCTGCCACGTTCGTGACCACGCCTTCCAGGATCATGCCCGGCTGCAGGTCCTTCACGTCTTCCACGCCTTCCTGGAAGGTGGCGGTCTTGAACTCGGGGCGCGGGTCGCGGCCCGGCTTTTCCAGTTCGGTCAGGATGTCGCGCACGGTCGGCAGGCCGAACTTGTCGTCGGCAAACTGCTGCGGCGACAGGCCACGCAGGCTCTCGCGGTTGCCCATCACGTCCGGCAGGCCCTTCTTGATGTGGTCCAGGATCTTCTGCACCACCGGGTAGGCTTCCGGGTGCACCGACGAACGGTCCAGCGGGTTGTCCCCATTGTTGATGCGCAGGAAGCCGGCGGCCTGCTCGAACGTCTTGTCGCCCAGGCGCGGCACCTTTTTCAGCGATTCACGATTGCTGAATGCACCGTTGGCATCTCGGAATTCGACGATATTGCGCGCCAGCACCGAATTCAGGCCCGACACGCGCGCCAGCAGCGGGGCGGATGCGGTGTTCACGTCCACGCCCACCGCGTTCACGCAGTCTTCCACCACGGCGTCCAGCGCGCGGGCCAGTTCACGCTGGTTCACGTCGTGCTGGTACTGGCCCACGCCGATCGACTTGGGATCGATCTTGACCAGCTCGGCCAGCGGGTCCTGGAGGCGGCGCGCAATCGACACCGCGCCGCGCAGCGATACGTCCAGGTCCGGGAATTCCTTGGCGGCCAGTTCCGACGCCGAGTACACCGACGCGCCGGCTTCGCTGACCACGATCTTGGTCAGCTTCAGTTCCGGGGCGCTTTTTATCAGGTCCTGCACGAGCTTGTCGGTCTCGCGGCTGGCCGTGCCGTTGCCGATCGAGCAGAGCGCCACATTGTGCTGTCTGGCCAGCCGGGCCAGCGTGGCCAGCGAACCGTTCCAGTCACGGCGCGGCTCGTGCGGGTAGATCGTGGCGGTATCGAGCAGCTTGCCGGTGCTGTCCACCACGGCGATCTTGCAGCCTGTGCGGATGCCCGGGTCGATACCCATCACTGACTTCGGGCCCGCCGGCGCGGCCAGCAGCAGTTCGTGCAGGTTGCGGCCGAACACCTTGATGGCCTCGGCCTCGGCGGTCTCGCGCAGCTGGGTCAGCAGCTCGGTTTCCAGGTGCGGCTGCACCTTGACGCGCCAGCACCAGCGGCACACGTCGGCCAGCCATTT
Source organism: Cupriavidus sp. 86D6 (assembly GCF_057815095.1). Classification (NCBI taxonomy): domain Bacteria; kingdom Pseudomonadati; phylum Pseudomonadota; class Betaproteobacteria; order Burkholderiales; family Burkholderiaceae; genus Cupriavidus; species Cupriavidus sp. 86D6. The sequence continues at coordinate 85,211 of NZ_JBYPSB010000004.1, forward strand.
GTCGGCCGGACGGTTGCGGTTCTCGATGCCGACATGGCGCGCAATCATGCCTTCGCACGGGTGCGGCACCATGGCGTCCTGCTCCTCGCCCAGGCCAAGCTTGACCAGCAGCACGCCTGCGTTGCGGCCGCGGAACAGCGCCAGCGCACGGTGCGACGGCACGGTACGGAGGGTCTCGCTGTACTGGTAGTAGTCGCGGAATTTCTCTTCCTCGGCGGTTTCCTTGCCTTCCATGACCGTGGACGACACCACGCCGTTGTTCCACAGGTGGTCGCGCAGCTTGCCCAGCAGCTCGGCCGTTTCGCCAAACTGCTCGGACAGGATGTCGCGGGCGCCGTCCAGTGCGGCCTTGGTGTCAGGCACGCCGCCTTCGGCGGTGGGGTTGCCATTGACGTATTTGGCGGCCTCGGCTTGCGGGTCCAGTGTGGGGTCGGCCAGCAGCGCCTGCGCCAGCGGTTCCAGGCCGCATTCGCGGGCGATCTGGGCGCGCGTGCGGCGCTTTGGCTTGTAGGGCAGGTAGAGATCTTCGAGCGTCTGCTTGGTCTCGGCGCCCTCGATGGCGGCACGCAGCTCGTCGGTCAGCTTCCCCTGTTCCTCGATCGACGCCAGGATCGTGGCGCGGCGGTCTTCCATGTCGCGCAGGTACAGCAGGCGTTCTTCGAGATTACGCAGCTGCGTATCGTCGAGGTTGCCCGTCACTTCCTTGCGGTAGCGGGCGATAAACGGCACTGTGGCACCTTCGTCCAGGAGGTCCACGGCAGCCGCCACCTGGCGCGGTTGCACGGACAGTTCGGCCGCGATCAGCGACACAATCTTTTGCAGGACGGAAGCAGGCAGATTGGACATCGAGAAAACGAGTCAGTCGAAAGCGGGGCATTGTGCCACAAGCGCGGCGCGCATCCGGTGACGGGAAGACACCTTTTACACTGTCTTTTCCGCGGCTGGCGCGGGTGGTGCCCGCACGGCACCCGGCGCCCGGTTCGCGGTGCGGTCCGAGGGGGCCCCGGATGCTAGAATCGCGGCATGATCGTCAAGCCCCTTCCGGCCGTCATGGCTCGCCCGGTTTCCATTTCCGCTTCCCCGATTGCCACGCTGGCGCTGGCCGCGCTGATGCTGGCGGCGCCGCTGGGCACCGCGCACGCGCAGGCGTCGGCACCCGCTGCCGCCCCTTCGTTCGCGCCGCCGTCGGCGCCCACTGCGGCACCCATCCCGCCGGACCCGGGCAAGCCGCGCGACTTCGAGGCCGAGCGCAAGGCCATCAATGATTCGCGCGCATGGACCAATTACCGCTTCGCGGTTGCCGAGCGCGCGTGCTACAGCAAGTTCCTGGTGACCAACTGCATCGATAAGGCCAAGGACGTCCAGCGCGAGGAACTGCACGTGCTGCGCGCCCGGGATCTGGAAGTTGGCGATGCCGAGCGGGCGTACAAGGCGGCAACGCGCGATCGCGAGCAGGCCCTGCGCCGCGCCGAATACGAGGCCGGCCAGCCGGGCCGGGCGGCCAACGAGCAGGCCAGCCGGGAAGCCTTCGAACGCAAGCAGCAGGAACAGGCGCAGCGCGATGCGCAGGCCACGGGGCAGGCGCCCCAGCGCGCGGCCAATGCCGAGGCGTACCAGAAGAAACAGGACGATTACAACGCGCGCATGAAGGAAGCCCAGCAGAAGGGCGCCGAAAGCGCGCGCCAGCGTCAGGAAAACGTCAAGACTTACGAGCAGAAGCAGGCAGACGCCGTGCAGCGCCAGAAAGACCTGGACGAGCGGCGCGCACGTGCCGAGGAGAAGCAGAAGCAGGGCGGCCAGAATTCCGGGCCGAGCCCGTTCGGGTTCTGATTCGTTGGCAGGGTCGGGCGGGGCCGCTGGCCGCCGCCCTGGAGTACGAAGGCGCACCATGGATGAAAATCTCAACACGCTGGCGCGGCAGATCATCGAGTTGCAGATCGAACACCGCGACCTCGATTTCCTGATCGACCGGCTATCCGCCGATCCCGCCCACGATGAACTGCAGCTGCGCCGCCTGAAAAAGCGCCGCCTCAAGCTCAAGGACGCGATCACCTTGCTGCAGCTGCACCTGGAACCCGATGTTCCGGCCTGACGCCCCAGCAGCGGCGCGCTGGCCGGACGATCCGGCCAACGCAAGCGCGGCACACGCACCACATATCTCCCGTGGCAGGCCCACCGGCCACGGGTATCGAAGAAAGCCCCACCTTGCCAGATCCCACTGACGACCTCCTGTCCGATGCCGCCGAGGCGCCCGATGCCCGCGAACCCGCCGAATCGCCAGGCGACGCCGTGGCCGCGGCATCGGCCAGCCAGGCGGCCTCGCAAGCCGCCCAACTGTCGACGATGTTCGCCGACACGGGCACGCTGGCCACGGCCATCCCAGGCTACCGGCCGCGCGCGTCGCAGTTGAAGATGGCCCAGGCCGTGGCCAATGCCATCGGCCAGAACGACACGGTCATCGTCGAGGCCGGCACCGGCACCGGCAAGACCTTTGCCTACCTGGTGCCGGCCATGCTCTGGGGCGGCAAGGTCATCCTGTCCACCGGAACCAAGAACCTGCAGGACCAGCTGTTCCTGCGCGATATTCCGACGGTGCGCCATGCGCTGAACGTGCCGGTGTCGGTGTCGCTGCTCAAGGGGCGCGCCAATTACGTGTGCCACTACCATCTGGAGCGCGCGCAGGCCAACGGTCGGCTTGCATCGAAGCAGGATGCCGCGTGGCTGCGCGATATCGGGAAATTCGCCAAGACCACGGCGACCGGCGACAAGGCCGAACTGGCGGCCGTGCCCGAGAACGCGCCCGTCTGGCAGATGGTGACGTCCACGCGCGACAACTGCCTGGGCAGCGAATGCCCGAACTACAAGGAATGCTTTGTGATGCGCGCCCGCAAGGAAGCGCAGCAGGCCGATGTGGTGGTGGTGAACCATCACCTGTTCTTTGCGGACGTGGTGCTGCGCGATACCGGCATGGCCGAACTGCTGCCGGCCGCCAACACCGTGATCTTCGACGAAGCCCACCAGCTGCCGGAAACGGCGACGCTGTTCTTCGGCGAAACGCTGTCCACCAGCCAGTTGCTCGAACTGGCACGCGACACCGTGGCCGAAGGGCTGTCACATGCCCGCGACGCCGTGGACTGGGTCGCGCTGGGCGCGCCGCTGGAGCGTGCCGCGCGCGACTTGCGGCTGGCGTTCGGCCGCGACAACGTGCGCATGGCGATGGGGCAGATCGATGCCGATCCGCGCACCGCCGAGCCGTTCTACGAAACGCTGGACGCGCTGGAAGAGGCGCTGGCGGGGTTTGTCGAGGCGCTGGAATCGCAGGCCGAGCGCGCCGAAACGCTGGAGCAATGCCACCGCCGGGCCGTGGAGCTGGCCAACAAGCTGGAAGTCTGGCGGGACGATCGCGCTGCCGCGCCGCCGCCGGCCCCCGCCCCCGCATCGTCCGCCGAGACGGCGGCCGAGGCCGCCGGGGGCGACGCCGAGACCCCGCCGCCGCCCGCGCCTGCCCAGTTCGGCCCCGATACCGTGCGCTGGGTCGAAGTGTTCTCGCACACCGTCCAGCTGCACCGCACGCCGTTGTCGATCGCGCCGATCTTCACGCGCCAGCGCGAAGGCCATCCCCGCGCCTGGATCTTTACTTCGGCGACGCTGTCGGTGAAGGGCAATTTCGCCCACTACGCGGCGCAGCTCGGGCTGAACAAGGATCAATCACTGACGCTGCCCAGTCCGTTCGACTACGCGAAGCAGGGCCTGCTCTACGTGCCGCGCGACATGCCACCGCCGAATTCGCCCCAGTTCACGGAAGCCGTGGTCGAAAGGGCGCTGCCGCTGATCGAGGCGGCTGGCGGCCGGACGTTCCTGCTCTGTACCACGCTGCGTGCGGTGCAGAAGGCATCGGACATGCTCTACGACCTGTTCGCCGCACGCGGCATCAACCTGCCGCTGCTGGTGCAGGGGCAGGCCAGCCGCACCGAACTGCTGGACCGCTTCCGTCAACTCGGTAACGCGGTGCTGGTCGGCAGCCAGAGCTTCTGGGAAGGTGTAGATGTGCGCGGCGAGGCGCTTTCCCTGGTGATCATCGACAAGCTGCCGTTTGCGCCGCCCGACGACCCGGTGCTGGCCGCCCGCATGGAGGTGCTGCAGAAAAAGGGCCTGAGCCCGTTTGCCGTACACCAGCTGCCGCACGCGGTGATTACGCTGAAGCAGGGCGCCGGGCGCCTGATCCGTTCGGAATCGGATCGCGGCGTGCTGGCCATCTGCGACACCCGGCTCGTAGAAAAGCCATACGGCCGGCAGATCTGGCAGAGCTTGCCGCCGTTCACGCGTACGCGCGAGGCCGAAACGGTGGTCCGGTTCCTGGAAAGTCTGCGCCAGCCGGCCGGCGAGGCAGGCACCGACGCCACGCCTGGCGGCGAGGCGGACGGTGAAGGGGAACGCGGCGAGGTATAGACGGGCCGGGCGGGGCCGCCGTGGCGGCTAAAGCGCCAGCAAGCAACCAACGCCATCGCCAAAAAACGAAAAAGCCCGACCTTGCGTCGGGCTTTTCTCATGCTCCGGCCAGGCCGGGCGTCGTCAGAACACTTCCCACCAGGACTTGTCCTTGCGGCGCTGTCCGTACTTGATGAAATCGCTGTTCGGGTAGTTGCGTTCCATCACGCGTGCCGCGTCGTCGCGCAGGTCTTTCATGCCCAGCGCATCGTACGACCGCACCATGATGTACAGCGCCTCTTCGTTGGCCGGCGCGCCATCGTAGTCCTTGAGCGCCTGCTGCGCGCGGTTCACGGCCGCCAGGTAGGCCCCGCGGCGGTAGTAGTAACGCGCGGCGTGGACTTCGTGCTGGGCCAGCGCGTTGACGATGTACTGCATGCGCAGCGTGGCGTCCGGCGTGTACTTGCTGTCCGGATAGCGCGTGATCAGGGTCTGGAACGCGTCATAGGCGGCGCGGGCTGCCTTGGGGTCGCGTTCGCTGAGATCCTGGCCCGAGAAGCGGCCAAGCCAGCCGAGGTTGTCGTTGAAGTTGATCAGGCCCTTGAGGTAGTAGGCGTAATCGATGTTCGGGTGGCTCGGGTGCAGCTGGATGAAGCGGTCCACGGCAGCCAGCGCGGCAGCGGTCTCGCCATCCTTGTAGTTGGCGTAGGCGGTATCGATCTGGGCCTGCTGTGCATAGCGGCCAAACGGATAGCGGCCCTCGAGCTTTTCGTACAGCTTGACGGCGCGCGTGTAGTCGCCGCCATCGAGGGCATCCTTGGCTTCCGAATATAATTTGTTGGCCGACCAGCCGGCGGTTTCGTCAGGCTGGTCTCCCAGCAGGCCGCATGCCGATAGCATGACGCATCCGCCTGCGAGCAAAACCGCTCCAATTTTCGCGCGCCAGTTCGCGCGTTTGATGCTCTGCAATTGCATGGGCAACCTGTTCCGGATGAAAAAAAATAGCGCCAAGCATTATAGCCGAAGCCCCAAGACCGAAACCGGTCTGGAACGCCACACCGCAAAAGCCGACGTGACCCACGAGGAATCCGAAGACTTCGACGACCATTTCGACGAGGGCGACGAAGGGGGACCGACGGACGAATTCAATGACGAGGTGCCTGCCACGGCGCCTGCCGCGCCTGACCTGATGCCACTGTACCTGGAAGTCGATAGCGCGGCGCACGGCGAGCGGCTCGACAAGCTGCTCGCGCGGCATTTCAACGAATTTTCGCGCAGCCGCATCCAGCAGTGGATCGAGGATGGCGCCGTCCGCGTGGACGGCGAGCCTAGTCGCGCCAAGGCGTCCGTCCAGATGGGTCAGCAGATCGAGATCCGGCCCCAGGCCGCGCCGGAATCGATGGCGTTTACGGCAGAGGACGTGCCGCTGGACGTGCTGTACGAGGACGACGCCCTGCTGGTCATCAACAAGCCGGCCGGACTGGTGGTGCATCCTGCCGCAGGCAACTGGAGCGGCACGGTGCTCAATGGCCTGCTGCATCGCGACCCGCACGCGGCGCGCCTGCCGCGCGCCGGCATCGTGCATCGGCTGGACAAGGAAACGTCGGGCCTGATGGTGGTAGCACGCACGCTGACTGCGCAGACCGACCTGGTACGGCAGCTGCAGGCCCGCACGGTCAAGCGCACGTATATCGCGCTGGTCTGGGGCGAGACGCCCGACGAGGGCACCATCGATGCGCCGATCGGGCGCGATCCGCGCGAGCGCACGCGGATGGCCATCGTGCATACCAACAGCGGCAAGCCGTCGCGCACCCACTTCGAAACGCTTGGCACGGTGCCGCTGGGCCGCTCGAAGGTGTCGATGGTGATGTGCCAGCTGGAAACCGGGCGCACGCACCAGATTCGCGTGCATTTCGAGTCCATTGGCCATCCTCTTGTGGGAGATCCGGTCTATCACAAGGCGACGCAGCGCGGCCAGCGCCCGGCCGTGCGCGTTCCGCTGCCGGTGCCGTTCACCCGGCAGGCGCTGCACGCATACCGGCTGGGGCTGATGCATCCGGTGACGGGCCGCAAGAAATCATGGGAAGCCGAGCCGCCCGAAGACCTGCAGGCGCTGATCGATGCGCTCGACTTCGAGCGGTATGCCGACGAAGACGACGAGGACGAGGGCGAGCCCGAGTGGTACGAAGGAGAGGCCGATGACGATGACGACTGACCGGACGACGGTTGACCCGATGGCCGGTGACGCGGCCTGGATCGTCCCGGACTGGCCGGCGCCAGCCCGGGTGCGCGCGCTGTCCACCACGCGAAAGGGGGGTGTCAGCGCGGGTCCGTATGGCCTTGCAGACGGTAGCGCCGGAGGGCTCAACCTGGGCACGCACGTCGGCGATGATCCGGCTGCCGTGGCCACCAACCGCGCCCGGCTGGCCAGCTACCTGCCGGCCATGCCTCGGTGGCTGGAGCAGGTGCATGGATGCGGCGTGGCGACAGCCGATGACGCGGGCCAAGGCGACGATGTGCCGCGCGCCGATGCCAGCGTGAGTGCCACGCCCGGACACGTCTGCGCGATCATGACGGCCGACTGCCTGCCCGTGTTGCTGTGCAATACGGAAGGCACGGTGGTGGGTGCCGCTCACGCCGGCTGGCGTGGGCTTTGCGATGGCGTGATCGAGGCCACCTTGGCACGCATGGCAGCACGAGCGGGCGCCCAGGCGCAGTGGCTGGCCTGGCTCGGGCCGGCGATCGGCCCCGATGCCTTCGAAGTGGGGCCCGAGGTACGCGAAGCGTTCCTGCAGCAGGCCGTGCCCGACGAGCGTGCGGCAGTGGCGGCGGCGTTCATCGCGGGCGGACCCGGCAAATTCCTGGCCGATCTGTATGCACTCGCACGCATTCGCCTGGCGCGCGCTGGCTGCACGCAGGTGTTCGGCGGCAATGCCTGCACGGTGCGCGAGGCCGAGCGCTTCTACTCCTATCGCCGCGACCGCACCACGGGCCGCATGGCCACGCTGGTCTGGCTGGCCGACTAGGGCCCGGCAGCGCCATCGTCCGGAAGCCGTGCCGCCTGTGCCGAGGCGGCTTGGGCGGCGTCACGGGCTTCCTGCGCACGGCGCCTGCGACGCCGGCCCGGCGTCCCCATGATGTACATCACGATCGACACCGGCGCCAGTCCGTACAGCAGAAACGTGGCCACACCGGCGACGACGCTGGTCTCGGTGATGGCCATCATCAGGGCGACGTAAAGCCAGCCAATTGCCACGATATACATCAGGCTTTCATCTTTCTCGAATAGGGGTTGGGCCGGCCCGGCAACCCGCGCCAGCATTACCGTCCGGTAGGTCGGGCTTCACTTATTCGCCCCCCGCATCGCAATGCGGATTTCCGCATTGACAGTCTCTCCATTGCAAGGCAACAATGCCTCGAAATGTATCGGAACCGAGGAACGATTCCAGGGTTTCGCCGGCAAGCATAGCGTAAGAGCCAAGCAGCCCTGGGCAGCTTGCGGACGCAACCCGGGATACGGGGCGGGTCGGGAGACAGTTACCCCGAGCCCGTCATCCACTACGACAGGCAGAGAGACGATCACATCATGGCGACCGGCAAAGGTGCGGCAGCTTCCGGAAAGGAAGACAAGTCCCAACCGTTTCAATTTGCGCCGGGGCCATTCGATCCAGCTGCATGGCTGGAATGGTCCCGTCAGTGGGCCCCTGAAACCAACGGCGAGATGCCGGCCGGTTTCCCGGCGGGTCTGGCCGGTGCATTCCCCGGTGGCTTTCCCGCGGGCGATGCCTTCGCCAAGGCGTTCCAGCAGGCGTTTCCGACTGGCGGTGCGAACGGCGGCGCCGTGAAGATTTCGCCGGACCAGCTGGCCGGCATCCAGCAACGCTATCTGAAGGACTTTGCCGAGCTCTGGCGCGAAATGGGCGAGGGCGCCATGGTCGCCAACGGCCATCCCGGCGGCAACGGCAATGCGGGTGCCAGCGAACGCTTGTCCGATCGCCGCTTCGCCAGTCCTGCCTGGCGCAACAACGCGCCATACCGGTATACCGCTGCGTTCTATCTGCTGACGGCGCGCGCCATGACCGAACTGGCCGATGCCGTGGAAGCCGACCCGAAGGTGCGCCAGCGCATCCGCTTCGCGGTGTCGCAATGGGTCGATGCCATGTCGCCGGCCAACTTCCTGGCCACCAATCCCGATGCCCAGCAGCGCCTGATCGAATCGGGCGGCGAATCGCTGCGCAACGGCGTGCGCAACATGCTGGAAGACCTGCAGCGCGGCAAGATCTCGCAGACCGATGAGAAGGCCTTCGAAGTGGGCCGCAACGTGGCGGTGACCGAAGGCGCCGTGGTCTACGAGAACGAGTACTTCCAGCTGCTGCAGTACAAGCCGCTGACCGACAAGGTCTACGCCCGGCCGCTGCTGCTGGTGCCCCCGTGCATCAACAAGTATTACATCCTCGACCTGCAGCCTGAAAGCTCGCTGGTGCGGCACGCCGTGGAAAACGGCCACACGGTCTTCCTGGTGTCGTGGCGCAACCCCGATGCCTCGATGGCCGAGCGCACGTGGGACGACTACATCGAGCACGCGGCCATCCGCGCGATCGAGGTGACGCGCGATATCAGCGGGCAGGACCAGATCAACGTGCTGGGCTTCTGTGTGGGTGGCACCATCGTCTCGACCGCGCTGTCCGTGCTGGCCGCGCGTGGCGAACGGCCGGCAGCGAGCCTGACGCTGCTGACCACACTGCTCGATTTCTCCGATACCGGCATCCTCGACGTATTCGTCGACGAAGCACACGTGCAACTGCGCGAAGCCACGCTGGGCGGCGCGTCCGGTGCGCCTTGCGGCCTGCTGCGCGGCGTGGAGCTGGCCAACACGTTCTCGTTCCTGCGACCTAACGACCTGGTGTGGAACTACGTGGTGGACAACTACCTGAAGGGCAATACGCCTGTGCCGTTCGACCTGCTGTTCTGGAACGGCGACGCAACCAATCTGCCAGGCCCCTGGTATTGCTGGTACCTGCGCCACACCTACCTGCAGGATGAACTCAAGGTGCCTGGCAAGCTGACCGTCTGCAACGCCCCGGTGGACCTGGGCAAGATCGACGTGCCGACCTATATCTACGGGTCACGCGAAGACCATATCGTGCCGTGGATGGCTGCCTATGCATCGACCGCGCTGCTGAAGAACAAGCTCCGCTTCGTGCTGGGCGCCTCTGGCCATATCGCCGGCGTGATCAATCCGCCCGCGAAGAAGAAGCGCAGCCACTGGACCAACGATGCGCTGCCCGAATCGGCCCAGGAATGGCTGGCCGGCGCCCAGGAGCACCCGGGCAGCTGGTGGCCCGACTGGATGGCCTGGCTGGGCAAGCAGGCAGGCCCGAAGCGCGCCGCACCCGACGCGCTGGGCAACGAACATTACCCGCCGGTGGAGCCGGCGCCCGGCCGCTACGTCCGACAGCGCGCCTGATTTCATGCGGGCTGGCCGTGACGGCCGGCCCGGTTTCGAACCGATCCGCGATTCGCTTTCTCGAAAGGACCTGAAATGACCGACATCGTCATTGTTTCCGCAGCCCGTACCGCAGTAGGCAAGTTCGGTGGCTCCCTGGCGAAGATCCCGGCGCCTGAACTGGGCGCCATCGTGATCAAGGCCGCGCTCGAGCGCGCCGGCGTGAAGCCGGACCAGGTGAGCGAAGTGATCATGGGCCAGGTGCTGACGGCCGCTTCGGGCCAGAACCCGGCGCGCCAGGCATCGCGCAAGGCCGGCCTGCCGGACATGGTGCCGGCCATGACCATCAACAAGGTGTGCGGCTCTGGCCTGAAGGCGGTCATGCTGGCCGCCAACGCCATCATTGCCGGCGAAGCCGAAATCGTGGTGGCTGGCGGCATGGAGAACATGAGCGCCGCACCGCACGTGCTGCCGGGCTCGCGCGACGGCTTCCGCATGGGCGACACCAAGCTGGTGGACTCGATGATTGTTGACGGCCTGTGGGACGTCTACAACCAGTACCACATGGGCATCACGGCCGAAAACGTGGCCAAGGAATACGGCATCACGCGCGAAGCCCAGGATGAGTTCGCCGTGGGATCGCAGAACAAGGCCGAAGCCGCCCAGAAGGCCGGCAAGTTCGACGAGGAAATCGTGCCGGTGCTGATTCCGCAGCGCAAGGGCGATCCGGTGGCCTTCAAGACCGACGAGTTCGTGCGCCAGGGCGCCACGCTGGACAGCATGGCCGGCCTGAAGCCCGCCTTCGACAAGGCCGGCACGGTGACCGCCGCCAATGCATCGGGCCTGAACGACGGCGCCGCCGCCGTGGTGGTGATGTCGGCGGCCAAGGCCAAGGAACTGGGCCTGACGCCGCTGGCCACGATCAAGGCCTACGCCAACGCGGGCGTGGATCCGGCCGTGATGGGCATGGGTCCGGTCCCGGCCAGCAAACGCTGCCTGTCGCGCGCCGGCTGGGGCGTCAAGGACCTGGATCTCATGGAAATCAATGAAGCCTTCGCCGCCCAGGCCCTGGCCGTGCACAAGGAAATGGGCTGGGACCAGTCGAAGATCAACGTGAACGGTGGCGCCATCGCCATCGGCCATCCGATCGGTGCATCGGGCTGCCGCATTCTGGTGACCCTGCTGCACGAAATGAAGCGTCGTGACGCGAAGAAGGGCCTGGCCTCGCTGTGCATCGGCGGCGGCATGGGCGTGGCGCTGGCAGTCGAGCGCTGATTGCAGGAGGGCATGCCGGCGGCGCGTGCCGAGGAACGTCTACCTGCCGGCATCGATACAGACCTGAGCATCGATAACAACGATCGAGCGAGCCAACTAGGAGTGGATATGACTCAGCGCATTGCATATGTGACCGGCGGCATGGGTGGCATCGGAACCGCGATTTGCCAGCGTCTGGCCAAGGACGGATTCAAGGTGGTGGCGGGCTGCGGTCCGAACTCGCCACGCCGCGAGAAGTGGCTCGAACAACAGCGCGCGCTCGGCTACGAGTTCGTGGCGTCCGAAGGCAACGTGGCCGACTGGGATTCGACCAAGACGGCCTTCGACAAGGTCAAGGCAGAAGTGGGCGAAGTGGATGTGCTGGTCAACAACGCCGGCATCACGCGCGACGTGGTCTTCCGCAAGATGACGCGGGCCGACTGGGACGCCGTGATCGACACCAACCTGACGTCGCTGTTCAACGTGACCAAGCAGGTGATCGACGGCATGGCCGACCGTGGCTGGGGCCGGATCATCAATATTTCGTCGGTGAACGGCCAGAAAGGCCAGTTCGGCCAGACGAACTACTCGACGGCGAAGGCAGGCCTGCACGGCTTCACGATGGCGCTGGCGCAGGAAATGGCCACCAAGGGCGTGACTGTGAACACGGTGTCGCCGGGCTATATCGCCACCGATATGGTCAAGTCCATCCGTCAGGACGTGCTGGACAAGATCGTCGGCACGATCCCGGTCAAGCGCCTGGGCGAGCCGGCTGAGATTGCTTCGATCTGTGCCTGGCTGGCATCGGAAGAGTCCGGTTTTTCGACCGGAGCCGACTTCTCGCTGAACGGCGGCCTGCACATGGGCTGACGCCGGCGGCCTGCGTTGGAGCGTCGGGTTGATGCGGCGCATCCAGCGCAGTGCACAAGCGGATATTCCGGGCCAACCGATCGGCCCCGGGAACAGGCCGCCCGCATGCCATCCGGCGCGCGGGCGGCCTTTTTTTCAGGCCTTTTGGGTAAACGGCCGGGGTTTGCTGCGGGTTTTCCTTAAACACTGCCGACTTTCCATAGTGCTTTCTTGAGCATAGAATCAGGGCAATGGCGCAACCGGCACCAAAGAAGAGCGTTTCTCACGGGTCTGGTCCGGTTGTATCTTGCGCGCCTGCGGCGTCGATCCCGCCCGGGACGACGCGTCCATTGCGCACTGCACCGCATGCGGTGCAGCAGCGTTGCGACCAGGCGCAGCAGCGGATGCCAACCGCCGGCATCAGCGACGACAAAAGGATAGAGCACCGATGGCCACGACCAAGAAAGGCGCAGAGCGACTGATCAAGAAATATCCCAATCGCCGGCTCTACGATACGCAGACCAGCACCTACATCACGCTCGCGGACGTCAAGCAGCTGGTCATGGATACCGAGGAATTCAAGGTCGTCGACGCAAAGACGGGCGAGGAACTCACGCGCAGTATCCTGCTGCAGATCATCCTGGAAGAAGAAACGGGCGGCGTGCCGATGTTTTCGAGCGCCATGCTGTCGCAGATCATTCGTTTCTACGGCCATGCCATGCAGGGCATGATGGGCACCTACCTGGAAAAGAACATCCAGGCCTTCATCGACATCCAGAACAAGCTTGCCGAGAACTCGAAGGGCCTGTATTCGGGCGAGGCGTTCAGCCCGGACATGTGGTCGCAGTTCATGAACCTGCAAGGCCCGATGATGCAGGGGATGATGAGCAACTATATCGAGCAGAGCAAGAACCTGTTTGTACAGATGCAGGAACAGATGCAGAACCAGGCCAAGAGCATGTTCGGCACGTTCCCGTTCAACCAGTCTGACAAGAAGTAAGCGGCCTTCCGCCCGCGCCGATCAGGCCCTGCACGTGCAGGGCCTTTTTCGTTGTGCGGCGGCGACGAGATGTTGCGAATGTCTGGCGAATTGCCACATTGGTGTTGCACTCCCCGGAGGGCGATGTCCACGGCAGGTCTTCTGTGGTGCAATCGGCCGAACCCTGAGCAACGGGTACCCGCTGATCCCAATTTCTTTCGCTGCACGATGGCATGCCGCACGCCAACCCACACGGGGCGCGCCGCCATCGGGCCCGAACTGGAGGCACGTCCATGTCCAGCCAAGCCGCTACCTGGGGCCTTGAGCCGGATCCTGTCGAATCGCCGCAATTCACGAATGTCCTGGAGTTTGCACTCGGTCTGTACGGCCAAATGGCCCACATTCAGCACGAGGTTGGCGCGTTGTCGGCGGCCCACCCGCGGATCGAGGAGCGAATCGATGCGACGCAGGCCCTGGTCGGCGCCTCCGAAACCCGTCTCGGCGGACAGATCGTTGAAGTCGAGGCGCGCCTGACGGACCGCATTCGCGAATCGGAAGCCCGCATGACCCAGGCGCTGGCGGCGTCGGAGAAAAGGGGCGAGTCGCTGATCGCCAGGGTGCTGCAGGAAATTGACGCCCGTTCCGAAGCGCGCTTTAGCCGGATGGACGCCAGGTTTGACGCCATCGACGCGAAATTCGAAATCGTAGACGCCAAGTTCGATGCCATCGACGCCCGATTCGACCAGATGGACGCGCGGTTCGACCAGATGGACGCCCGGATGGACAAGATGGACGGCCGGATGGACAAGATGGACGGCCGGATGGACAAGATGGACGAGCGGTTCGACAGGATGGATGCCCGGTTCGACAGGACGGACGACAGGTTCGACAAATCTGATGCACGGGTGGACAAGCTGGAAGTCAACCTTGGAGATCGCATCCAGGCCGGTAACGAAAAGATCTCCGCCCTGAAAGACCGTCTCAACAAGGTCTTCTGGGTGGCCTCAGGCGGCGGCATCGTGCTGGGCCTGGCAGTGGGCTGGAAGCCGATCATCGAACGCGTCGGAGGTATGGCAGGCCTGTCGTAGCGTGGTTTGCGCCCATTTGGTTCCCCCGTGCGCCAATCCCGCCCGCTCGGGGTAAAATCTCGGCCTTTCATGGCAATGACGGCGCCCGGCAGGCTCGCCGGGTGCCACTAGACCAGCGCGGCGCACCACCGGGGACGGTAGGGCGCGCCCAGATCCCCACATTCGCGGTGCCCCATGTCGTCTGATACCAATCTGTCCAACCCTGCGCCGAAAGTCGGCTTTGTTTCACTTGGCTGCCCCAAGGCCCTGGTCGACTCCGAGCAGATCATTACGCAGCTGCGCGCCGAAGGCTATGCCATTAGCGGCACCTACGACGGTGCCGATCTCGTGGTGGTGAACACCTGCGGGTTCATCGACGAGGCCGTGCAGGAAAGCCTGGACGCCATTGGCGAAGCGCTGACCGAGAACGGCAAGGTCATCGTGACCGGCTGCCTGGGCGCCAAGAAGGACGCGACGGGACACGATATCGTGTCGTCGGTGCACCCGAAGGTGCTGGCGGTCACGGGACCGCATGCGCTGGGCGAAGTGATGCAGGCCGTGCATACGCATCTGCCAAAGCCGCACGATCCGTTTACAGATCTGGTGCCGGCCGCGGGCATCAAGCTGACCCCCAAGCACTATGCCTATCTGAAGATTTCGGAAGGCTGCAACCATCGGTGCTCGTTCTGCATCATCCCGTCGATGCGGGGCGACCTGGTTTCGCGCCCGGTGGCCGAAGTGATGCTGGAAGCCGAAAACCTGTTCAAGGCCGGCGTCAAGGAACTGCTCGTGATCTCCCAGGACACCAGCGCCTACGGCGTGGACGTCAAGTACCGCACGGGCTTCTGGGCGGGCCGGCCGTTGAAGACGCGCATGACCGAACTGGTGGCGGCCCTTGGCGAGCTGGCCAGCCAGTATGGCGCCTGGGTGCGGCTGCACTATGTCTATCCGTATCCGCATGTGGACGAGATCATTCCGCTGATGAACCAGGGCAATGTGCTGCCGTACCTCGATGTGCCGCTCCAGCACGCGCATCCGGATGTGCTCAAGCGCATGAAGCGTCCGGCCAACGCCGAAAAGACCCTGGACCGCATCCGTGCATGGCGCGAAATCTGCCCCGAGTTGACGATCCGCAGCACGTTTATCGCCGGTTTTCCGGGGGAAACGGAGGCCGAATTCCAGACGCTGCTCGACTTCATTGCCGAAGCCGAGCTGGACCGCGTGGGATGCTTCGCCTATTCGCCGGTCGAGGGTGCAACCGCCAACGACCTGCCGGGCGCGCTGCCCGACGAGGTGCGTGAAGAGCGCCGTGCGCGGTTCATGGAAGTTGCCGAGGCCGTGTCGGCACGCAGGCTCCAGCGCAAGGTGGGGCAGACGCTGCGGGTACTCGTCGACGAAGTGAACCAGGACGGCGGCATTGGTCGGTCGTCCGCCGATGCGCCGGAAATCGACGGTCTGGTCTATATCGACCCGGCCGCCAAGCCGTCGCAGCGTTTCAAGACCGGGGACTTTGTGAACGTCAAGATCACCGGTGCCGATGGTCATGATCTCTGGGGTGAGATCGCCTGAACCCGGTATCGGCTTTTGGGGCCGGACCCGGCAGACCAAAGTGTGCCTGTCCAGACAATTAGGTAAAAGTACGGTCGTTCGCTTTTGCGTGGCGGCGACTATACTGTGCACCGCAACATAACGCATGGAGACAAGACATGACGCGTGAAGTGGTGGTTGTCAGCGGTGTGCGCACCGCAATCGGTACCTTTGGTGGCAGCCTGAAGGACCTGGCCCCGACTGAACTGGGTGCGCTGGTGGTGCGCGAGGCGCTGGCCCGCGCCAATGTGTCAGGCGACGACGTGGGTCACGTCGTATTCGGCAATGTGATCCAGACTGAACCGAAAGACATGTACCTGGGCCGCGTGGCGGCCGTGAACGGTGGTGTTTCCATCAATGCGCCCGCGCTGACCGTGAACCGCCTGTGCGGTTCGGGCCTGCAGGCGATTGTCAGCGCCGCGCAGACGATCCTGCTGGGCGACGCCGATGTGGCCATTGGCGGCGGTGCCGAAAGCATGAGCCGCGCCCCGTATCTGGCGCCGATGGCCCGCTGGGGCGCGCGCATGGGTGACGCCAAGCTGGTCGATATGATGCTGGGCGCGCTGCACGACCCGTTCCACACGATTCACATGGGTGTGACGGCCGAGAATGTCGCGAAGGAATACGACATTTCCCGCCAGCAGCAGGACGAAGCCGCGCTGGAATCGCACCGCCGGGCGTCGGCCGCCATCAAGGCTGGCCACTTCAAGGACCAGATCGTTCCGGTCACGTTGAAGTCGCGCAAGGGCGATGTCGTTTTCGATACCGACGAGCATGTGCGCCACGAAGCCACCATGGAAGACATGACGAAGCTGAAGCCGGTTTTCGTCAAGGAAAACGGTACGGTGACGGCTGGCAATGCCTCGGGTCTCAATGACGCCGCCGCCGCAGTGGTGCTGATGGAGCGGGCAGAAGCGGAGCGCCGCGGGCTGAAGCCGCTGGCACGTCTGGTCTCCTACGGCCATGCCGGCGTCGATCCCAAGACGATGGGGATCGGTCCCGTGCCGGCTACCAAAATTGCGCTCGAGCGTGCCGGCCTGTCGGTCAAGGATCTGGACGTGATCGAGGCCAACGAAGCATTCGCGGCGCAGGCCTGCGCGGTGACCAAGGCGTTGGGGCTGGATCCGGCCAAGGTCAATCCGAACGGTTCGGGCATTTCGCTGGGCCATCCGATTGGTGCCACGGGCGCCCTGATCACCGTGAAGGCGGTGCATGAATTGCAGCGCGTGCAGGGTCGCTACGCGCTGGTGACCATGTGCATCGGCGGCGGACAGGGAATTGCCGCGAACTTCGAGCGCATTTAACGTCACTTTGCGCGCGATTGCCGAGGAAGCCGTCTTGTCCCGTACCGTTCTGTCCTGTCTGCTGCATTCAATAATCGTTGCCGCGACGCTGTCGCTGCCGGCAACGGCCATGGCTGCCGCTGACGAGTTGTCGACAGGAACCGGGCAGGGCGGCGGCTTCGGCATCAATGACGCCATCCGCGCTGGGGAAGCCGCGCGCGGGGCGTCGTTGTCGACCGGACCGGTTCGCATGCTGTCTCCCCGCCAGGAGTACGCGCACTATCCGACTTACGTCGGCACGGTGGGCGACAAGCCAGTGCGCATGCGGATCGCGCCGAAGACCGACACACGAGACAGCCTGCAGGGCGAGTACCAGATTGGGGATGGGAAGGGCGTGCGATTGCTGTCCGGGGAATGGGACAACGGCGCATTCCTGATGGAGGAGTCGGACGACGGCACGCGTGTGTCCGGCAACTGGGAAGGTCAGATCGACCGGAATGGCGCGGTGCGTGGCACATGGACCGATGCCTACAATCCGGCGATCGTCTTGCCTTTTTTTATTCGCCCGTTTGGCGGATATCTGGTGATTCCGCCGTTTGACACGAATCCGGGCAGTGGCGTCACCTATGCGCCGCCGGCCCCCAAGTCAACGATCTCGACGGGCAAGTCCCGCTAACGGGTCGGCGCCACATCACGTGGCGAGCGCGGCATTTGCTGGTAAGCTCGGACGCCTGATCCGAATTTTCCAGGGAATACGCCGTGTCTGCATCTGACTCTTCCCGCAACGCCCCCCGCTATATCCAGACCACCGCGGTCCAGCCTGAACTGGATATCGCGCCAGGTTTCGATTCCTTTTCCACGCCAACGTACCGCGGCTCGACGATCGTCTTCCGCAATCTTGCCGAACTGCGCGCCTATGGTGATCGCAGCAAGACGTACTGGCGCTACGGCCTGCATGCCACGCCCACCAGCGAGGCACTGTGCCAGCAACTGGCGCAGATTGAAGGTGGCCGGCACACATTGCTGCTGCCATCGGGCATGGGCGCCATCTCGCTGGTGTACTTTGCCTTGCTGCGGACCGGCGACGATGTGCTGGTGCCCGACAACGTCTATGGCCCGAACCGCGACCACGGCGAATGGCTGGCGCGTGAATTCGGCGTGACGGTGCGCTACTACCATCCGTCGATTGGCGCCGGAATCGCTTCGCTGATCCAGCCGAATACGCGGCTGATCTGGATGGAAGCACCCGGCTCCGTGACGATGGAGGTGCCCGACACCGACGCCATCGCCTCGGTGGCGCGGGCGCGCGGCGTGCTGACCGCCATCGACAATACGTGGTCGGCCGGCGTCTATTTCAAGCCTTTCGAGAAGGGCATCGATATCTCGGTGCAGGCGCTGACGAAATACCAGTCCGGGGGCAGTGATGTCCTGATGGGTGCCGTCATCACGCAGGACGACAAGGTGCATGACCGCCTCAAGCGTACCCGCATGATCATGGGCTGGGGCGTGTCGGCGGACGATTGCTTCCTGGTCTTGCGCGGGCTTGCCAGCATGCCGGTACGCCTGGCGGCGCACGACCGTGCGGCACGTGAAGTTGCCGAATGGCTCAAGCAGCGTCCGGAGGTGACCCGCGTGTTGCATCCAGCCTTGCCCGATTGCCCGGGCCACGCGGAATGGTTGCGCGATTTTTCCGGGGCCAGCGGACTGTTTTCGATCATCCTGCATGACCGCTTTTCGCGCGAGCAGGTGGATGCGTTCGTCGAGGCCCTGAAGCTCTATGCGATCGGATGGTCCTGGGGCGGCGCGCATAGTCTGGCGGTGCCGTACCACATCGACACGATGCGGCCGGCGGGCACCTGGCCGCCGGAAGGCTGGACGAACGCCGGGGAGCTTGTACGCCTGTACATTGGCCTGGAAGACACGCGCGACCTGATTGGCGATCTGAAGCAGGCGATGGAAAGCTGCCTGCGCTAGCCGCCAGCGCCCCGTAGCAGTAAAAATGCCCCGCCGATGCGGGGCTTTCTGTTTGCTGGCCAGTCAATCAGGAGGCGTCGGCCTTGCGCATCGTAGCTTGCGGCGCCGGCTGGGCCGCAGTGCCGCGTGTTGCCCACACCGATTCGGCGGGGCCGCTCTGCGCGCGGCGCCAGGTCACACGGGCCAGTGCGAGGTATCCGGCGGCCATGGCAATGGCGCCAATATCGAAGCCGGCGATGACCCAGCGGCCATGGAGCGCGGCGGCAAACAGGTGGTCCCCGGTCAGGATCCAGTTCGACAGCGGCACGGCCAGGGTTGCCAGCGCGGCCACGCACAGCAGTTCCACGGCGGCGCGAATGGGCGGCCGGGCCAGCGCCCACGCCGCAGCCAGCGCGAACACGGGCCAAAATAAATAGCTCACGGCGCGGTCCGGCCACAGCAGGGCAGCCGGGAAGCACAGCGCCACCCCGATGCAGGTGCCGATGCAGACGCCAACGGTGGCCTGGGCGAGCAGCTTGTGGACGCGAGGCTGTTCGGTCTGCCGGGACTTGCGGCGTGTCTCGATCCACAGCAGGTTGCCGGAATAGAACAGAAACGCGCCGGCCAGCCCGGCGACGAGGTAAACCAGCCGCACGGCCAGGTCGCCATACGTGCCGTAGTGGAGCGCAAACATGGCGCTATAGATCATGTGGTTCGTGTCGCGGGCGCCAGCCGTCTGGTTGGCGATCAACTGGCCCGCATTTGGCTCATTGGCCGCCGCGTGGATGCCTACCGCGCCCCCGTTGCCGAGCGCGCGCGTGCTATCGCCTCGTACTTCGGCCACGGCGTTGGCATCGCCATAACGCTGGAATCGGATGGCATTGGGCGTGAATCGCTCGCCGCCGTGTTCGCGGGCAATGGCCAGCAGCTGGGCCGAACTCATCGTCGGGGATGCGCGGCCCGACGCCGTGACTTCGGGGGCCGCACCCGTGACGCGCGGCACCGCTTCGAACAGCTTGCCGTCGAACGTCAGCGTGTTGAAGACCATGACCATGACCAGCGACAGGCAGAAAAACGCGCCGGTGATGGCAAAGATCAGGTGGAAGGGCAGGCTGAACAGGCCCAGCACATTGTGCGTGTCCATCCAGAAACGCTTCAGGTTGCGCCCGGGCCGCACCGCGAACAGGTCTTTCTTCAGGCGGGGCAGGTGCAGGATCACGCCCGATACGAGTGCCAGACCGTACAGCACGGAGACGATCCCCATGAAGTACATGCCATTGATGCCCAGCCCGAGCGAATAGTGCAGCGCGTTCAAGAACGCCGACAGCTCGCCCGTCACGTGGTCGAGCGACGTGTTGTCCTGTGCCGTCTTGTCGCCGTTCAGGCGCTCGCCGTTCATCGTGTGCCATTCACCGGCCTTGTCCTGCCAGTACGCATTGAAGTCCGGTTCTTCCTTGCTGGGCAGGCCGATGTAGACGCTGTTGGCCGCGTCCGGATGCACGGCCACCAGCTTCTGCACGAAGGCGTCGATGGCAGGCCCGTCCACCTGGACTTCGGTGCCGTGATGGCCCTCCAGGCGCGCCGGATTCTGCCAGACGTGCAATTCGTGGTGGAAGACGGTGATTGCGCCCGCGAAGAAGGCGATGAACAGCGCCCAGCCGGCCATCAGGCCGACCCAGGTGTGGAGCGTATTGAAAACGCGCAGGGTATTGGGTTTCATGCGAATGCCTCGGTGGCCCGGATCAGTGCCCAGACAGGGCAGACAGTGTCGATGCCGGCGGCATCGCGTGCATCAGGCGGACCGCCCACAGGATGCCGTAGCACACCAGGTTGCCGCCAAGCAGCCACAGCCACGCGGCGCGGCTGGTCTGGAACAACAGGCTCAGGCTGATGATGGTCACCCACAGCACGAAGCTCAGCGTGATGGCCAGCACGATGCCGCTTTCCCAGCCGCCCGGCAGCCACAGCACGCCGAGTGTGCACAGCGCGACGGCCAACGGCAGGCCCAGCAGGGTGCCGGCGAGCCACTTGGTTCCAATCATGGCGCACTCCCTTCGCCGGGCATGTCGTCGTAGCGTTTGTGGTGAATCCAGGTGCCGATGAAGGGCCATGCGGACAGGGCGCAGGTCAGCGTGACCAGCGTCGCGGCGATCGCTACGGGCCAGCCTTCGGGGATGCTCATGACCCAGGTGCCGGCGATGGCAAGCAAGACGCCCAGCCAGCGCAGCAGCCGGGGCGGGAGCGGCGCGCGGCCATTGTTGTCGGCGTCCACGCACAGCACCTGATTCGGCGCGGAAAGATAGAGGCACGCGGCGGCGGCCAGGGATAGGAAAACGGCTAACGCTTGCATGCGTCGGGCGACCGAGGGGACGGTGTTACGGGAAAGGAATAATAATAATGATTCGCATTTGATTTCACAAGGCAATCACGGCGTTTGCGGACCCCTCGGTACAGCTGTGGCCGAAAAGCGAATAACGAAAACGTAATGTGACAGCCGCACGGAAATGTGCGCAAGACGCCCCCGGGGTTCCAAGAGCAGCATCAGGCACCACGAACGGGTGCCTGGTGGGGAATCGCTTAGTGCGGGAACAGGTTCAGCAAGCCGTCCAGGCCGACATGATTGAACGCGACGCTGGCTTGCGCCCGCACCACGGGTTTGGCCCGGAAGGCCACCGACAGGCCCGCTACGGCCATCATCTTGAGGTCGTTGGACCCGTCGCCCATGACGATGGCCTGCGACGGATCGGCGCCGATCTGCTCGCAGACTTCCCGCACCGTGCGCGCCTTGACGTCGGCATTGACGATTTCGCCCACCACATTGCCGGTCAGCTTGCCGTCGACGATTTCCAGGGTATTGGCGCGCGCGAAATCTAGCTTCAGGCGCGGCTTGAGCTGGTCGGTGAAGTGCACGAATCCGCCCGACACCAGCAGCGTCTTCATGCCCAGCGCCTGGATCGTCTGCAGCATGCGCTCGGCGCCCGGCGACAGCTTCAGGCGTTCGGCGTACACGCGGTCGAGCACGCTCGCGTCCAGGCCCTTCAGCAGGGCCACGCGGCGGCGCAGGCTTTCGTTGAAATCGGTGATTTCGCCGCGCATGGCGGCCTCGGTGATGGCCGATACCTCGGCCTTGAGTCCGCAGAAGTCGGCGATCTCGTCGATGCACTCGATCGTGATCAGCGTGGAGTCCATGTCCATCGCCACCAGCCGGAAATCCGACAGCTTGCGTCCCGCCGGCACCACGGCCCAGTCGATGGCACGTTCGCCGCACACGTCGTCCAGGGCATCGCGCAGCGCCGGGGTCAGCGGATTGCAGTGGTCGGCGGCGGCCACGTTGTCGGCGCGCAGCGCGAGATCGGAGGCATTGGCCACCGTGCGCACGGCGTCGAGGTCGGCGGCGGACAGCGGGGACAGGCTTTGGAGAATCAGGGGCATGACGGCAGGAAATCCGGGCGATGCGGGAGGGCGACAGGAAGAAGGGCCGTATTGTACTGCGCCCCGCTCCCTGATCGCGCCTTGGGCTGTCCCGATCAGGCCACGCGCAGGCTGTCCACCACCTTGTGCAGGAACGCCTCGCAGGCAGCCAGCTGGTCCAGCGCCACGAATTCGTCGGGCTTGTGGGCCTGCTGGATATCGCCGGGGCCGCACACGACGGCCGGAATGCCGGCACGCTGGAACAGGCCGGCCTCGGTGCCGTAGGCCACCTTGTTCGTATCGCGGTCGGCGGTCAGTGCGCGCACGAGCTGCGTGATCGCATCGGATTCGGCGGCGTCCAGCGACGGGGCCGCGGCGATCTTGCTGATGGCCATGCCGGCGTCCACGTGCTCGGCGCGCATCTTCGGCACCAGCACGTCGTTCACGTACTGCTGGATGCGCGCCAGGATCGCTTCCGGGTCCACGCCCGGCAGGTTGCGGAACTCGAATACGAACTCGCATTCGGCCGGGATCGTGTTCAGCGCGATGCCGCCGTGGATCGTGCCGGTGGACGCCGTGGTGAACGGGACGTCGAAGGCCCGGTCGTACGGGCCGTTGGCCTTGAATTCGTCGGCAATGTCGCGGATGTAGCAGATCAGGCGCGCCGCATATTCAATGGCGTTGACGCCCTTGGGGGTCAGCGACGAATGGGCCGCCTGGCCCTTCACGCAGCAGCGATAGGCGTTGATGCCCTTGTGCGCCACGATCACGCGCATGCTGGTCGGCTCGCCGACGATGCAGCCCGCCGGCTTCACGCCGCGGTCGCGCAGTTCGGCCAGCAGGTACGGCGCTCCCATGCAGCCGATTTCCTCGTCGAACGACAGCGCGTAATGCACCGGCTCGCGCAGCCTGGCGTCGAGGATGGTGGGCAGCAGCGCCAGGCTGGTGCCGATGAAGCCCTTCATGTCGCAAGTGCCCCGGCCGTAGAGCTTGCCGTCGCGAATCACCGGCTTGAACGGGTCGGTGGTCCAGCTCTGGCCGTCCACGGGGACCACGTCGGTGTGGCCGGACAGCACGATGCCGCCGTCGGTGGCGCCGTTCGCGGCCGGAATCGTCACGAACAGGTTGGCCTTGTCGCCCTGCGGGTTGTAGCTCAGATGCGGACGCAGCCCCTTTGCCAGGAAGTGGTCGCGCACGGATTCGATCAGCCCCAGGTTCGAATGGCGCGACGTGGTGTCGAACGACACCAGGCGCTGGGTCCAGTCCAGCGCGCTGCCGCGTGGCGGAGCTTCGGCGTGGGTGTTGCGGGTGTCGGCGGCAGCTTGCATGGGATGGTCAAACAGTTGATTCGTCAAGGATGTGATCCTACACCTGTCGGCGCGGTCAGGCCAGTTGGCGCAGGGTGTGCTTGATGGTCTGCGCCCGAGCGCCCACGTCGGGCATCTTGGCCTCGATGCGCAGCTTGTCCTGTCCGGCCAGCTTGATGTGCTTGTTCTTTTGCACGAGGTCGATGATGCGGATGGCGTCGATTGGGGGATTCGGCACGAACTGCATGCTCACCGTAGCCTCGCCGGCGTCGATCTTGCGCACGCCCAGCGGCGCGGCGGCAATGCGCAGCCGGTGCGTTTCGATCAGTGCCTGCGCCTGGGCGGGCAGCCGGCCGAAGCGGTCGATCAACTCCTCCTGGATGTCGTCCACGCGCTCGCCGGTTTCACAGTTGGCCAGCCGCTTGTAGAGCGACAGACGCTCGTGCACGTCGGCACAGTAGTCGTTCGGCAGCAGCGCAGGCGTGCCGAGGTTGATCTCGGTGGTGGCCGCCAGCGGGGCCATCAGGTCAGGCTCCTTGCCGGCCTTGAGCGACTTCACGGCCGCGTTGAGCATGTCGGTGTAAAGCTGGAAGCCGATTTCGTGGATCTCGCCCGACTGCTTGTCGCCAAGCACCTCGCCGGCGCCGCGGATTTCGAGGTCGTGCATGGCCAGGTAGAAGCCCGCGCCCAGTTCCTCCATCTGCTGGATGGCTTCCAGCCGGCGCTGCGCCTGCTTGGTCAGGCCGTCCTCGTCATGCACCAGCAGGTAGGCATAGGCCTGGTGGTGGCTGCGGCCCACGCGGCCGCGCAGCTGGTGCAGCTGGGCCAGGCCGAAGCGGTCGGCGCGATGAATCAGGATCGTGTTGGCCGTGGGCACGTCGATGCCGGTTTCGATGATCGTCGTGCAGAGCAGGATATTGTCGCGGCGGGCCACAAAGTCGCGCATCACGCGTTCCAGCTCGCGCTCGTGCATCTGTCCGTGCGCCACGGCGATGCGGGCCTCGGGGACCAGTTCGGCCAGCCTGGCGCGCTTGTTCTCGATCGTCTCGACTTCGTTGTGCAGGAAGTAGACCTGGCCGCCGCGCTTGAGCTCGCGCAGGATGGCCTCGCGGATCACGCCGTCTTCCTCGCGGCGCACGAAGGTCTTGATGGCCAGCCGCTTCTGCGGCGCGGTCGCGATGACCGAGAAGTCGCGCAGGCCTTCCAGCGCCATGCCCAGCGTACGCGGGATCGGCGTGGCGGTCAGCGTCAGCACGTCCACCTCGGCGCGCAGCGTCTTCAGCGCCTCCTTCTGGCGCACGCCAAAGCGGTGTTCCTCGTCGATGATGACCAGCCCCAGGCGCTGGAACTTCACCTCGTCGGACAGCAGTTTGTGGGTGCCGATGACGATGTCTACCGTGCCGTCGTTGATCTGCTTGATCGCGGCGTCCACTTCCTTTTTGGTCTTGAAGCGCGACAGCTCCACGATGCGCACGGGCCACTCGGCAAAGCGGTCGGACAGCGTCTGGAAGTGCTGCTCGGCCAGCAGCGTGGTGGGCGCCAGCATGGCCACCTGCTTGCCGCCCAGCACGGCCACGAACGCGGCCCGCAGCGCCACCTCGGTCTTGCCGAAGCCCACGTCGCCGCAGACCAGGCGGTCCATCGGCTTGCCCGATGTCATGTCGGCGATCACGGCTGAAATGGCGGCGGCCTGGTCGGGCGTTTCCTCGAAGCCGAAGCTCTCCGCGAAGGTCTCGTAGTCCTTGGGCTGCAGCGGGAAGGCAAAGCCCTGGCGCAGCGCACGGCGTGCGTACAGGTTCAGCAGTTCGGCGGCCGTGTCGCGGATCTGCTGCGCGGCGCGGCGCTTGGCCTTGTCCCACTGGCCGGTGCCCAGCGAGTGCAGCGGGGCGGTGTCCGGATCGGCGCCCGAATAGCGCGAGATCACGTGCAACTGGTGCACGGGCACGTACAGCTTGCTAGCCTTGTCGTAGTCCAGATGCAGGAATTCCTCGTCGCCCTGGCCCATGTCCAGCGTGACCAGTCCCTGATAGCGGCCGATGCCGTGCTCGCTGTGCACCACGGGGTCGCCGATCTTGAGCTCCGCCAGGTCGCGCACCATCGAATCGACGGTGCTGGCCTGCTCCTGCTTGCGGCGCCCGGTGCGGCGCGCGGTGCCGGCATAGAGTTCGTTCTCGGTAACGAACGCGAATGGCGCGGCGGGCAGGGCAAAGCCGCTCTGCAGGGGCGCCACCACGATCGAGAAATGCGAATCGCCGGCCAGGAAGGCCGCAAAGTCCTCGACCACCATCGGACGCAGGCCGCTTTCGGCAAACAGCTGCATCAGCGTTTCGCGGCGGCCGGCCGAGTCGGCGCACATCAGCACGCGCGTGGCCTTGTTCAGCAGCAGTGCTTCCAGGTTGACCAGCGGATCTTCGGCGCGGCGGTTGACCGACACATCGGGCA
This sequence comes from Cupriavidus sp. 86D6, assembly GCF_057815095.1. Classification (NCBI taxonomy): domain Bacteria; kingdom Pseudomonadati; phylum Pseudomonadota; class Betaproteobacteria; order Burkholderiales; family Burkholderiaceae; genus Cupriavidus; species Cupriavidus sp. 86D6. The sequence continues at coordinate 111,217 of NZ_JBYPSB010000004.1, forward strand.
GGCTGGCCGAGAACGCCGGCGCGTCGGCTGCCACGGCCTCGCGCTGCAGCACCAGCCGGGCCAGCGGCTTGGCCCCGATGAAGAACTGCTCTTCGGACAGGAACAGGTCCGCGGGCGGCAGCAACGGGCGCTCGCGGTCGTGGCGCATGAAGGTGTAACGCTGCGTGGTGTCGGCCCAGAAGCGGCGGATGGCTTCATCGACCTGGCCCGCGAAGGCCAGTTGCGTGCCGGCGGGCAGGTAGTCGAACAGCGTGGCGCTTTGCTCGAAGAACAGCGGCAGGTAGTACTCGATGCCCGCGGACGGTACGCCGTTGCCGATGTCCTTGTAGATCGGGGATTTGGTCGGGTCGCCCTCGAACACCTCGCGCCAGCGGCCGCGGAAGGCGGTGCGGGCGGCGTCGTCCAGCGGAAACTCGCGGCCCGGCAGCAGGCGCACTTCCTTGACCGGATACAGGCTGCGCTGCGAATCGGGATCGAACGCGCGGATGGTCTCGATCTCGTCGCCGAACAGGTCGATCCGGTACGGCAGGGCCGAGCCCATCGGGTACAGGTCGATCAGCCCGCCGCGCACGCTGTATTCGCCCGGTCGCATGACCGCACTGACGTGCTCGTAGCCGGCCAGCGTGAACTGCGCCTTGAGCGCGGCTTCGTCGAGCTTTTCGCCCTGCTTGAAGAAGAATGTGTAGGCGGCCAGGAACGAGGGCGGCGCCAGCCGGTAGAGCGCGGTCGACGCGGGGACGATCATCACGTCGCACTGGCCGCCCTGGATGTCGTGCAGCGTGGCCAGGCGCTCCGACACCAGGTCCTGGTGCGGCGAGAAGCTGTCGTAGGGCAGCGTTTCCCAGTCGGGCAGCAGCCTTACGCGCAGTTCGGGGGCGAACCATGGGATTTCCTCGGCCAGCCGCTGCGCGTCCATGGCATTGGCGCAGACCACGGCCACCATCGGCACGCTGGCGCGGTGCTGGCGTGCATAGGCGGCCACCGCCAGGGCGTCGGCGGACCCGGTCAGGCCGGTCAGGGTATGGCGCATGCCAGCCTTGACCAGCGGCAGGGTGGCGAAAGGAAATGCGGTAGCGTTGTCAGGCATTGGCAGCATCGGGCGCAAAAACGGCGACACCCCGCCGGCACATGCGAAAGGCATGCCACGGGCAGGGGTTGTCTGTCATGCCAGCCGGGCCATGCCAGGATTCATGGCGGCGGGCGAGGGCCGTATTATAGAATGCGCTCCGGCCGGCCCGCTGGCCGTGCCAAATATTCCAAGGCCCTCAGAAACCTGTGTCCGATCGTCGATTCGCCCTGATTCCCTGTGCCGGTACCGGCAGCCGTGCCGGCGGCGCCGTGCAGAAGCAATACCAGACCGTGGCCGGCCGGCCGATGCTCTGGTACGCCCTGGCGGCGTTTTCCGCCAGCGAAGTCATCAGCGCCACGGCGCTGGTGCTGGCGCCCGACGACATGCCGCTGGAGTCACGGTTCGGCGCCCAAGCCTTTGCGGGCCTGCGCTTCGACACCGCGTTCGTGGGCGGCGATTCGCGCCATGCGTCGGTGCTGGCCGGCCTGCATCATCTGGCCACGCTGGGTGCAACCGATACCGACTGGGTGCTGGTCCACGACGCCGCGCGCCCCGGGCTGACCAGTGCGATGATCGATACGCTGGTGCGGGCGGTGGAATCCGACGATTCGGCCAGCGAGCCGATCGGCGGCATCCTGGCCGTGCCGGTGCCCGACACCCTGAAGCGTGCCGATGCCAGCGCGCGCATCGGCGGCACCGTGCCGCGCGAGGGCCTGTGGCAGGCGCAAACACCACAGATGTTCCGCATCGGCGTACTGCGCCATGCGCTGGAAGACGCCATGGCCGCCGGTGCCGTGGTCACCGATGAAGCCAGCGCCATCGAGCGCCTGGGCCTGCATCCGCGGCTGGTCAACGGCTCGCTGCGCAATTTCAAGGTGACCTACCCCGAGGACTTTGCGCTGGCCGACGTGCTGCTGCGCACGGGCCAGCCGGCGTCGTGACCCACTTTTGCAAGGAGTCGTTTTGAATCCGTTCGATTTTCGCGTAGGGCAGGGCTATGACGTGCACGCCCTGGTGCCGGGCCGCAAGCTGATTCTCGGTGGCGTCGATATTCCGCACGACCGTGGCCTGCTGGGCCACTCCGATGCCGATGCGCTGCTGCACGCCGTGACCGACGCGCTGTTTGGCGCGGCTGCGCTGGGCGACATCGGCCGCCATTTTCCGGACACCGATCCGGACTTCAAGGGCGCCGACAGCCGCGTGCTGTTGCGCGAGGCCGCGCGCCGCGTGCGGGCCGCCGGGTTCGAGATCGGCAATGTCGATGCCACGGTCATCGCGCAGAAGCCCAAGCTGGCGCCGCATATCGCCGGCATGGTGGCCAACCTGGCCGCAGACCTGGGCCTGCCCGTCACGCATTGCAACGTGAAGGCCAAGACCAACGAGAAGCTCGGCTTCGAAGGCAAGGAAGAGGGCATCGTCGCGCAGGCGGCGGTGCTGATCTACCGCCGCACGGTCGACGTGCAGGACTGATTGCGCGACCGGCTCAGGGGGCTGGCGGCGATGGTGCGGCCGGTTCCTCGGCCGTGATCGGATATACGTAATCGATTAGCCGCGCCATGGCCCCATGGCGCGATCCGGCCTCCGTCCGCTTCTGGAAGCCCATCTGCTCGCACAGTTTGATGGCCGAATCCATCTCGGGCATGGTGCGGCAGATCAGGGCCTGGGCGCCAATGTCGCGGGCGCGCTGGATGCAGATCTGCATCAGCCGCTTGCCCAGCCCGAGCCCGCGCGCCTGCGGGCTGACCGACAGCAGCCGCGCTTCGGGCTGCGTCAGCGTGATCGTGGAGTCGTCCAGCGCCGTCAACGTGGCGCCCGGATGGCAGAACAGCACCGCACCGCTGATGCCGTGGTCGGTCTCGGCGACCCACCATTCCATGTCGGGATTGTCCTTGGCAGCCATCACGGCCTTCATGCCGCGCTGGAACGACGCGCGGCAATCTTCCATGATTTCGAGCTCATATTGCCCGTAGGCCTGCTGCGTGACCGCGGCGATATCGCCCCAGTCATGGACCGCGGCCAGCCGGAAGCGGAAGCGCGGCGAATTGGGTGAAGGCAAGGTGCTCATGGCAACAGCGAAGTTCGTGACCTTTCGTCGATTGTAGGCCGCGCCATGCACAAATGCACCGGTTCGATTGGCTGTAAGGGATGTCGGACAATACCCCGATTGACGATTGCGCAAGCGCATCAATGCACACGGGCGGACACCTTTCAGTGCCCGCCCGTGTGGGTGCCTGGCGTTGCCTCACGGGCGACGCCGCCCGCGATGAACGCCCGATTGGCGCGCTTCGGTCGCGATCTGGCGTCTTATTCCGCGACGATCACATTGGCGGCGGCGCCGATCACGGCGGCGATGCGGCCGACGTCACGCAACTGCTGGGCGCTCATGCCCTGTTCGGTCTTCAGCAGCTGGTAGTGCGACTTCACGCAGAAGTGGCACTTGCCGATGATCGAGGCGGCCAGTGCGTACATCTCGAAGCGGCGCTTGTCCACACCACCATGGGTAGCGTAGGCGTTCATGCGCAGGCCGGCAGGCTGGCTGGCCAGGTCCGGATCTTCGGCCATCTCGACGTACGGATACCAGATGTTGTTCATGCCCATCAGCGCGGCGGCGGTCTGCGCGGCGTTGACTTCCTCGGGCGACAGCACGTTGGCGTTGCGAATCACGTCGACAATCAGCTTGCTCTTGGCCGCGAACGCCGCTGCCAGCGCCACCCCGACTGCATCGTTGCCTTCCAGCGACGAACGCGCGATGGTGCCATCCACATTCAGGCGGATGTCCTTGGCGTAATCGGGGATTGCATTCTTAATCGTGCTGAGGAATTCCATTTATTTCTCCTATCGACAAGGGCTCAAAAAACCCGCACATAGCGGGTTTCGACATGAAAGGGCGCCAGGCCCTTCCATGCGATGTGCCGGGTCACGCAAGGTGCCTGGCGGGCAGGGCCAATTACAGCGTGGCGCCGCCGACAGCACGGTTGCACGGGCACAGTTCGTCCGTTTGCAGACCGTCCAGAATACGCAGGACTTCTTCCGGGTTGCGGCCGACGTTGAGGTTGTTCACCGAAACGTGCTGGATCACATTGTCCGGATCGACGATGAACGTCGCGCGCAGGGCCACGCCAGCGGCCTTGTCACGCACGCCCAGCTGGTCGACCAGCGAGCCGGTCACATCGGCGAATTGCCACTGGTTCAGCTTGTTCAGATCCTTGTGTTCGCGGCGCCATGCCAGCTTCACGAATTCGTTGTCGGTCGAGCCGCCCAGCACGATCGCGTCACGATCGGCGAAGTCGTTGTTCAGCTTGGCGAATGCCACGATTTCGGTCGGGCACACGAACGTGAAGTCCTTCGGGTAGAAGTAAATGACCTTCCACTTGCCTTCGAACGACTTTTCGGTGATGTCTTCGAAAGCCGACTGGCCATTCTCTTCGTGGTTGTTGAAACCCGGCTTGACACCAACGATGCTGAAGGCTTCGAGCTTGTCACCAACGGTCTTCATTGACTTCTCCTAGATACGGTTGAACAGATTGAGGCTTGCAATCTACGATTCGGTTCCCGCGGCAGCCGGGATGTCAATCGTATTTGCACGAAAGCTCCGAGTATGCGCATTCGGGCGCACCAAGGCCAATTGGTTTTCTTAAACGGGCCGATAGGCAGCGTCTCGCGCTGCGCAAAACGCGCCACAAGTATGCCATGAGCGCCAAATGGTGACGGCTGTCCGGAAAGCAAGCGCGCCGCCATCACATAACTGCCACGCGAACGTGTCAGGCACATGAAGGCGGCGCGAGCCGCACGCGTGCGGCAGGCAGGCCGGAGGCTCAGGCGGCGTGCAGCGCCGCGTGCTCGCGCCGGGCGCGGAAGATGACCAGCGTGGCCACCAGGCCGCAAGCCGCGGCAAACATCAGCCACAGGCCGGGAGCTGCCTTGTTGCCGGTGCTGTGAATCAGGTACGTCGAGATCGCCGGCGTGAAGCCGCCGAACAGCGCCGTGGCCAGGCTGTAGGCCAGCGAGAAGCCGGCGGTACGCACGGCGGGCGGCATGACCTCGGTCAAGGTGACGACCATGGCGCCGTTATAGCTGCCATACAGGAACGACAGCCACAGTTCCACCATCAGCAAGCGCTCGAAAGACGGCGCCGCCACCAGCCACGACACCGCGGGGTAGGCCGTGACCAGCGTGGCGATCGTGAAGAACACCAGCAGCGGCTTGCGGCCGATGCGGTCGGACAGGGCGCCCATCAGCGGCAGCCAGATGAAGTTCGACAGGCCCACGCACATCGTGACGATCAGGTTGTCCACGTCGTCGAGCTTGAGCACGGTCTTGCCGAACGTCGGCGTGTACGCGGTGATCATGTAGAACGACACCGTGGTCATGACCACCATCAGGCAGCCGGCGATGATGATGCGCCAGTTGTCGAGCATCGAACGGTAGATCTCGTTGATTGACGGACGATGCTTGCGCGTGCGGAATTCCTCGGTTTCTTCCAGCGAGCGGCGGATCAGGAACAGGAACGGCACGATCAGGCAGCCGATCAGGAACGGCACGCGCCAGCCCCAGCTGTCCATCTGCGCGGGCGCCAGCGTGGCGTGCAGGATCACGCCGAGCAGGCCGGCGAAGATCACGGCCACCTGCTGGCTGGCCGACTGCCAGGCCACGTAGAAGCCCTTCTGGCCGGGCTTGGCGATCTCGGACAGGTACACCGACACGCCGCCCAGTTCCACGCCGGCAGAGAAACCCTGCAGCAGGCGCCCGAACAACACCAGCAGCGGGGCGGCCACGCCGATCGATGCATAGCCCGGCACCAGCGCGATCAGCAGCGTGCCCAGCGCCATCAGCGCCAGCGTGATGATCAGGCCCTTGCGGCGGCCGTGATGATCGATGTAGGCGCCCAGCACGATCGCGCCAAGCGGTCGCATCAGGAAGCCGGCGCCGAACGTGGCCAGCGACAGCATCAGCGATGCAAACTCATCGCCGGCAGGGAAGAACGTACGCGCGATGGCGGCGGCGTAGAAGCCGTACACCATGAAATCGTACATTTCGAGGAAGTTTCCGCTGACGACGCGGAACACGGTCCGGAAACCGTGCTGGGGGGTGGAGCTGGAGCTTGACATGGCTGTCTCTCGGTCGCCGTACGTGGGGTCGTGCGGCATGTTGTCGATTGTTGTCAGCCATGGCGAAAAAGGGGTGCTGCGGCAGGCGGCGCCATGACTTCGGATGCCGTTGTATGCATCGGCCTGTCGATGGCCTGAAGTGTGCGCAATGACGCTGTCATTCCCCTGTCAGCAACCTTTCAAAACCATATCAAATGCTGAAGAAAACCTGTCAATGCGCCGCATGCGGGACATGCGGGCACGCACGTGGGGCGCGACGGGGGGAAACGGCGGGTCAGGCGCGCCTGAATCGCGCGCTGACCACGAGCCCGGTTTTCGGGGCGGGGCGGTTGGCCAGGATCAGGCGGCCGCCGTTGCGCTGCAGGATACGGTTGACGATCGACATGCCCAGGCCGGCGCCCTTGGCTTCGCTGCGCGCGCTGTCGAGCCGGTAGAACGGCCGGGTCAGCAGCGACAGCTGCTCGTTGGGCACGCCGGGCCCGCTGTCGGCCACCACCAGCACGGCTTCCTTGTCCTCCACGCGCGTGGAGATTTCCACCTCGGCCATGCCCGATTCCTCGTCCTTGGCATAGCGGCGCGCGTTCTCGACGAGGTTGTCCAGGATGCGCTGGATCTCCATGCGGTTGGCCACGGCCATGACCGGGCCATTGGCCCGCACGTGCACGCGCACGTCGTCGTGCGCGGCATAGACGCCAACGGATTCCTGCACCAGCGTGGACAGGTCCACCGGCTCCACCACTTCCTGGCCCGGCCGGGCGTAGTTCAGGAACTGGCCGATGATGGCATCCATCTGTTCGATGTCGGCAATCATGGCGTCGCGCGTGGTGGTGTCCACGGGCGACATCTCGGTTTCCAGCCGCAGACGGGTGAGCGGGGTACGCAGGTCGTGCGAGATACCGGCCAGCATGACCACGCGGTCGTCGTCGAGCTGGCGCAGGTCGCGCACCATCTGGTTGAAACTGCGGTTGGCCTGGGCCACTTCGCTGGCGCCCTGTTCGCGCAGCGGCGGCGCTTCGCCCCCAGAGCCGATCAGTCGCGCGGCATTGGCCAGCCGCTTGAGCGGGTAGTTCACGCGCGCCGTGATGAAGGCGGCACCGATGATCGACAGCAGCAGCGCGGCAATACTCCACCAGAGCCACTGGATACCGGGCACGCGTTCGAAACGCTCGGGGCTGATCGCCACCCAGTAGTCGTCGCCTTCGATCTCGAAGCTGACCCACACGCCCGGAATATCGTTGACCGTGGTGGCCAGCACGGTGTCTTCGCCCAGGCGGCTGCGGATTTCCTGCTGGACGAGCTGGGTCAGGAACGGGTTGGCCTTGGGCGCGGCAAAGTCGTCGTCCTTTTCGCGCGGATAGACCTTGATGCCCTCGTTCTGGACGAGGTCGAGCAGCAGGAACCGGCGCCGGGCCGGGTCCGAGTAGAGCAGGGCTGCGCGGGTGAGCTTGACCACGCTGACCACCTGCATGGCGATCTGCTGGGCGCGCGGCGCGCGTTCGAAGAGCCGATAGCTCTGGAACCAGATACCCAGCGAGATCGCCAGCAAAAGGGCGATCAGCATGAAGGTTCGCCAGAATAGCGAACCGAAGAACCGCGTTGCGGTACGGCCGAGGGCGGTCGCCACGATGAGGCTGCGGTCGACCGGACTTACTTCACGCCATCGGGGATGAAGACGTAACCCAGGCCCCAGACCGTCTGGATGAAGCGCGGGTTGCTCGGGTCAGGTTCGATGAGCTTGCGCAGACGCGAAATCTGCACGTCCAGGCTGCGGTCGAACACCTCGTATTCGCGGCCGCGCGCCATTTCCATCAGCTTTTCGCGGGACAGCGGCTGGCGCGGGTGGCGGGCAAAAACCTTGAGCACCGAGAATTCGCCCGTGGTGAGCGTGATTTCCTCGTCGTTCTTGGTCAGCGTACGCGTGGCCAGGTTCAGCACGAAATCGCCGAACGCAAACGTTTCAGGCGTTTCGGACGGCGCGCCCGGTACTTCGGCGGGCCCCTTGCGACGCAGCACGGCGTGAATCCGCGCAATCAGCTCGCGCGGATTGAACGGCTTGGGCAGATAATCGTCGGCGCCCATTTCCAGGCCGACGATGCGGTCGACGTCCTCGCCCTTGGCGGTGAGCATGATGATCGGGGTCTGGTCGTTGGCGCCGCGCAGGCGGCGGCAGATGGAAAGCCCGTCTTCGCCGGGCATCATCAGGTCCAGCACCAGCAGATCGAAACGCTCGCGCAGCCAGAGCTTGTTCATGGCCGTGGCGTTTTCCGCCACGAGAACCGTGAAGCCCTGCTCGCCAAGGTAGCGGCGCAGCAGGTCGCGCAGGCGCGGGTCGTCATCCACGACGAGAATCTTGTGGCTGGTATTTTCCATGGCGGTATCTTAGCGACTATCGCTTTCGCTCAAAATGGCTTAACAAAACGTTACATACTTTACCCCGTGGTATGGCGGCATGCACCTTTTGTGCATTTACACTCCGCAAACCGTTTTCCCAGGGACGCTTTTCACCTGGGAACTGAACGGTCACCACGGGCATCGTACTGTTCCGGCCGTGACACAGGCATTCGCCTTGCTGTCGTCGGGGCGATGCCGGTGCGCTGCCCCCGGGGATCCTGAAGATCGATCCGGAAGCCACGGTCGAAACCGCCATTATCCAATGAAAGTGAAGCATAACCGGCACGGGCAAACCCTGCGTCGCACAATTTGCGCGCGAGTGGTCTGTCTGGCCGGCCTGACCCTGCTGATCGCCGCGGCGCCTGGCCCGGCATTCGCCCAGTCGGCGGGCATGGCGCATTTGCTTCATCCCAAGGGCCAGCCGCCGGGCGGGCCCGGCAGCAGCCCGGCGGCACCCGAACGCAACCGTCAGCAACCGCGCCGCAATGATCGTGCCGAGACCGAGCGCGACATGGCCGAGCGTGCCGCGCGTCAGGGGCAGCGCGGCGGCAGCCAGCGCCTGTCGCCCGACGAACGCAAGACGCTGCGCAAGAATCTTTACGACATCGGCAAGGAAATGTACCAGGGCGGCTGATCAGCCCGCCGTCCGGAAGTGCCGCAGGAAGTCCACGAATACCTCGGCGGCCTGCTGGGCGTCTTCCACCGTGATCGTTTCCGCCGGATTGTGGCTGATCCCGCCATTGCCGCAGCGCACGAACAGCATTGCCACATCGGTGATCCGCTGCATCATCATCGCGTCGTGCCCGGCCCCTGAAGGCAGCTCGAACGCCTCCAGCCCACGCTTTCTCAGCACCGCCGCGAACTGGTCCATCAGCCAGCGCGCGCACGGCGCGTTGTTGACCGGCGTGACCCGTTCCACGGCGACCTGGAGCGATCGCCGGGCCGCTATGGTCTCGATGCCTGCCACGATATCGGCGATGGCCGCTTCGCGGATGCCGTCCTCGCCCGCGCGGATGTCCATCGAAAATACGCATGCGGCAGGAATCACGTTGCTCGATCCGTTGGGCACCTGCAGCTGGCCCACCGTGCCGACGAGCGTCGGCACCTGGCCGCAGCGCTGCTCCACCAGCAAGATCATTTCCGCTGCGCCGGCGGCCGCGTCGCGTCGCATATCCATTGGCGTGGTGCCGGCATGGCTGGCCAGGCCCTCCACACGCACCTGGAAGCGGCTGCTACCGGCGATCTGCGTCACGATGCCCAGCGGCAGGCCGCGATTGAGCAGCACCGGGCCCTGTTCGATATGGACTTCGACAAAGCCGGCCAGCGTGGCGGGATCGACCGCCGCGGCGCGCAGCGCGTCCAGGCTGCCTGCGCCCGGGAAGCCCGCCTGCGCCAAGGCATCGCGCATCGACACGCCATCGGTGTCCACACGGTCCAGCAACGCCGGATCGAAGCGGTTCGCCAGCACGCTGCTGGCCAGGAAGCTGGTCTTGAAGCGCAGGCCTTCTTCTTCGGCAAAAGCCACGACCTCGAAGTGGTAGGGCAGGCGGATGCCCGCGTCGCGCAGCGCGCCCACCACGGCGATGGGCAGCAGGATGCCCAGCCGCCCGTCGTAGCGTCCGCCGTTGCGTACCGTGTCGAAGTGCGACCCGGTCATCAGCACCGTGGGGTTCGGCTCGGCCGGGTCGGCGGCATAGCGGCCGATCACGTTGCCGATGGCGTCAATGCGCACGGCCATGCCGGCATCTTCCATCCAGCGCGCCAGCAGCGCCTGCGCCTGGGTATGGGCGGGCGTCAGATAGGCGCAGGTCAGGCCGCCTTCCATATCGGAATGCCGGGCCAGGGCGTCGGCGCGATCAAGAATCAGCTGGCCAAGAGAGGGCGTGGCAGGGGTCATGGCATCGATACTCTGAAACAACTGGCCGCCAGGGACTGACGGCAAGGGACGGCGAAGGCAGCGGAAGGAGTCAACGCGGCAAGGCGCCCGCGCTCAGCCATTCCTGAGCCAGGTCTTCCACGCCAGCCACAGCTTGCGCATGGGCGTCAGCGCAATGCGCTGGGTCAGCACCTGGAAATCGCTGGCTTCGATCTCGTCAAGCAAGGCATGGTGGATGGCCGCCAGCGCCAGCGCCGCGCGCTGGGCCCGGCGGTCGGCGCGGGGCAGCAGCGCCAGCGCTTCCTGGTACAGCGTGCGGGCCAGCGCGGCCTGTTCGCGCATCAGGGACACAAACTGCGGGGAATGGCGCGACTGCATGATGTCGGCCACCGGCACCTCGAATCGCTGCAGGGTATCCACGGGAATGTAGACGCGGCCCTGACGGGCGTCGTGGCCCACCTCGCGCACGATGCGGATGCGCATCTGCGACAGCCCGAGCTTTTCGGCCGACTCCAGCGTACGTTCATCGGTAAAGCCCAGCAGCCGTGCCGACAGCTTGCCGAGCGTACCGCCCACCAGCCTGCAGTACCGGCCGAGCGCGCCCTCGTCGAAATAGCGCGACTGGGCGAGGTCCATCTCGGTGCCGTCGAGCACCTGGGTCATCTCTGCCTGGGGCAGGCTGGCCAGGTAGGGCAGCAGCGCGTGGCTGACGGGATGATTCGGGCTGCCTTCGTACAGGCGGCGCAGTTCGGCGCGCCACCAGTCCAGCCGCTGCAGGGCCACGCCGGCATCATGGTTCTCGTGAACGATGGCATCGAGCTCCAGGCGCCAGGCTTGCAGGGCCGTCAGCGCGCGGCGGCGTTCGGGGGGCAGGAGCAGGCTGCTGTAATGGAAGCTGGAGCCGCTTTTCGCGGCCTTGTCCTGGCAATACTGATCGGGCGTCACGCCAATCTCTTTCTGGTGGGGCGGCGGGGGCGGCGCCAAAGCGGCGAATTGTAACATTGGCCACCTGGAGCGGCCTCCGCGATTGTGTGATGAAAAAGGCCCTTATTGCGTGCGGCGCCGGGAACGTGGCGTTTTGTCGCGGAATACAGCCGTTCGTCATCCGGCGTTTGACGCACTCATGGCCGCTCGCTATATTACTGACCGCAAAGTTATTAACGCCCCATGGCCGATTTCCGAAGTTCCGGGAGTCGACCGGAACGGCGGCAACGCGCCCGACCCGAGGCGCCAGCGAGACACCATCCGGCCACAAGGCCGCGCAGTACCGCTGCCGGATTCAGCCCGAGTTTCAGCCGGTTTTTGCTGCACCCCAGCTTCATCCTTTTCCACCGACTCAAAGACGCTTGTCCATGCCAGTGCCCGTTGCCAGGCCGGAAGTTGCGGCCGCTGAAGTTGATCTCGTTCCCAAGTCGCGCCTGGCCGTACGTCCCCCGGTGCGGCCGGGACGGGTCCGTGCGGCCGCGGGGCTGCTGGCCATGGTGGGGCTGCTGGCACTGGGCGGATGCGGCAAGCAGGCCGAGCCTGTGGAGGACGTGCGGCCTGTACGCCTGATGCAACTGAGCCCGGCGGCCGGCAAGACCGAATACGAGTTTTCGGGCGAAGTGCGCCCGCGTATCGAGTCGCGGCTGGGATTCCGGGTGGGCGGCAAGATCGCGGCCCGTCTGGTCGATGTCGGGGCCAGCGTACGCAAGGGGCAGCCGCTGGCCCGGCTCGATCCGACCGACCTGGCATTGGCCGAGTCCGGCGCGCGGGCCCAGTACGATGCGGCCAAAACCGACCGCGACCTGGCCGCTGCCGACCTGAAACGCTACAAGGAACTGGCGGCCAGGAACTTTATCAGCGCGGCCGAGCTGAACCGCCGCCAGGCGACCTTCGATTCGGCCGCATCGCGGCTGGAACAGGCGCAGGCCAGCCTGCGCAACCAGTCGAACCAGACCGGCTACGCGGTGCTGACGGCCGACGCCGACGGCGTGGTGACCGCCATCGACACCGAGGTGGGCCAGGTGGTCACGCCGGGCCAGCCGGTAATCCGTCTGGCGCAGACCGCCGAAAAGGAAGTGGCCATCGGCCTGCCCGAGGATCAGGTCGACATGCTGCGTGGCATCACCGATGTGTCGATCCATACGTGGTCGGACCCCCACCGCACGTTGCCGGGCCGGGTGCGCGAGATTTCGGCGGCCGCCGATCCGGTCACGCGTACCTATCCCACCCGCGTCAGCATTCCCAACCCGCCGGCCGACCTGCGCATCGGCATGACGGCCGTGGTGTCGTTCATCCGGACCGGCGATGCGGCCACGATCCGCGTGCCGCTGACCGCTTTGCTGCAGGACAAGGGCGCCAACCAGGTGTGGATCTACCAGCCCGGGCAGGGCGGCAGCGGTACGGTCAAGCCGGTGCCGGTGACGCTGGGCGAGGCGCAGGGCAACCTGATCGAGGTGCGGCAGGGTCTGACGCCGGGCCAGACCATCGTCACGGCCGGCGTCCATCTGCTCAAGCCCGGGCAGAAGGTCAAGCCGATGCAGAGCGTGGCGCCGGCCCAGCCGGCCTCGAACCCCGGCGCGCAGCTGAGCGCCCTTGACCGCCGCCTGGGCTGAGGGCGGCGCATGGAACATTCCCGTTTCAACCTGTCGCGCTGGGCGCTCGAACACCAGCCGCTCACGCGTTACCTGCTGGTCGTGCTGCTGCTGGGCGGCCTGCTGGCGTTCTTCCAGCTTGGCCAGGACGAAGATCCGCCGTTCACGTTCCGCGTGATGGTGGTGCAGGCCTTCTGGCCTGGCGCCACGGCCGAGCAGATTGCCGTGCAGGTCACCGACAAGATCGAACGGCAACTGCAGGAAGTGCCGTATGCCGACAAGATTCGTAGTTTCTCCAAGCCGGGCGAGACCACGGTGATCTTCCAGCTGGCCGACAATTCGCCGGCCAAGGACACCGCGCAGATCTGGTACACGGTGCGCAAGAAGATCGGCGATATCCAGCAGACCCTGCCGCAGGGCGTGCGCGGGCCGTTCTTCAACGACGAGTTTGGCGACGTTTACGGCTCGATCTACGCGCTGTCCGCCGACGGCTTCAGCTACAAGGAACTGCGCGAATACGCCGACCTGGTGCGGCAGGAACTGCTGCGCATTCCGGCCGTCGCCAAGGTCACGCTGCTGGGGCTGCAGGACGAGAAGATCTTCATCGAGTTCAACCAGGCGCGATTTGCCCAGCTGGGGCTGGACATCAACGCCATCGCCAACCAGATCTCGGAGCAGAACAATCCCACCGGCAGCGGCGTGCTGGTGACGCCCACCGACAACCTGCAGGTGCGCGTCACGGGCCAGCTGGGCGACGTGGAAGACCTGCAGAACCTGGTGCTGCGCGGGCCCAACGGCATCGCCAATATCCGCCTGGGCGACATCGCGCACGTGTACCGTGCCTATGTGGACCCGCCCGTCAGCAAGATGCGCTTCAACGGCAAGGACGTGATCGGGCTGGGCATCTCGATGGAAAAGGGCGGCGACATCATCGCGCTGGGCCAGGAACTGCGCCGCGTGACCGATGGCCTGCGCGGGCAGTTGCCGGTGGGCATCGAGATGGATCAGGTGCAGGACCAGCCGCAGGCCGTCAAGCGCAGCGTGGGCGAATTCGTGCACGTGCTGATCGAGGCCGTGGTGATCGTGCTGGGCGTGAGCTTCGTGGCGCTGGGCCTGCATACCCGGCCGCTGCGCCTGGACGTGCGGCCCGGCCTGGTGGTGGCGCTGACAATCCCGCTGGTGCTGGCGGTGACGTTCCTGTTCATGAACATCTTCGGCATCGGCCTGCACAAGATATCGCTGGGGGCGCTGATCATCGCGCTCGGGCTGCTGGTCGATGACGCCATCATTGCCGTGGAGATGATGGTCCGCAAGCTCGAGGAAGGCTTCTCGAAGATGGAGGCGGCCACCTTTGCCTATACCTCGACGGCCATGCCGATGCTGACCGGCACGCTGATCACGGCGGCGGGCTTTCTGCCGGTGGGGCTGGCGCGCTCCACGGTGGGCGAATACACGTTCGCGATCTTTGCGGTGACGTCGCTGGCGCTGGTGCTGTCGTGGCTGGCGGCTGTCTATTTCACGCCGTATCTGGGCTACCTGATCCTGAAGACGCGCACCCAGGACGGCGGCCATCACGAGGTGTTCGACACGCCGTTCTACGCGCGCTTCCGACAACTGGTGAACTGGTGCGTCACGTGGCGCAAGACGGTGATTGCGATCACGCTGGTGGCGTTCGCGCTGGGTCTGCTGGCGTTCAAGTACGTCGAAAAGCAGTTCTTCCCCGATTCGAGCCGCCCGGAGCTGATGGTGGAGCTGTGGATGCCGGAGGGTACCGCCATTGCGGAGACCGAGGCCATGACCAAACGCTTCGAAGCCGCCATGCGCCGCGACAAGGGCGTGCAAAGCGTGACGTCGTTCGTCGGCACCGGCGCACCGCGTTTCTACCTGCCGCTGGACCAGATCTTTCCGCAGTCGAACGTGGCCCAGGCCATCGTGATGCCGGTGACGGTGGAAGCGCGCGATGCGCTGCGCAAGCGTATCGAGCGCGTGCTGGTCACGGAGTTTCCGCAGTTGCGCGGCCGCGTGAAGCTGCTGCCGAACGGGCCGCCGGTCCAGTATCCGGTGCAGTTCCGTGTGATCGGGCCCGACGCCGGCGGGGTGCGCAAGGTGGCCGACCAGGTGCGGGCGATCATGACGGCCAACCCCAACACGGTGGGCGTCAATGACAACTGGAACGAGAACGTCAAGATGCTGCGGCTGGAGCTGGACCAGGACAAGGCGCGGGCGCTGGGCGTGACGACCAACGCCATCGCGCGGGCCACCCAGGCCGTGCTGACGGGCGTGCCGGTGGGCCAGTATCGCGACGCCGACAAGCTGATCGACATCATCATGCGCACGCCGCGCAGCGAGCGCGACACGATGTCGGACCTGAATAATGTGCTGGTGCCCACCAGCACCGGGCGTGCCGTGCCGCTGACGCAGGTTGCGCGCGTCACGCTGAAGTCCGAGCCTGGCGTGATCTGGCGCGAGAACCGCGATTTCGGCATCACCGTGCAGTCCGATATCGTCGATGGCATCCAGGGCCCCACCGTCACCGCGCAGATCAATCCCAAGCTGGACCCGATCCGGGCCGCGCTGCCGGCCGGCTACCGGATCACGATCGCCGGTGCCCAGGAGGAAAGCGGCAAGGCCGGCGCCTCGATCGCGGCCCAGCTGCCGCTGTGCATCTTCCTGATCTTCACGCTGCTGATGCTGCAGTTGCACAGCTTCTCGCGCGCGGTGATGGTGTTCCTGACCGGGCCGCTGGGCCTGATCGGCGCCGCCGCCACGCTGCTGCTGCTGCATTCGCCCATGGGGTTTGTCGCGCAGTTGGGCATCACGGCGCTGCTGGGCATGATCATCCGCAACTCGGTGATCCTGGTGGACCAGATCGAGCAGGACATCCAGTCCGGGCTGCCGCCGTGGAACGCCATCGTGGAATCGGCGGTGCGCCGTTTCCGGCCGATCATCCTGACGGCCGCGGCGGCGGTGCTGGCCATGATCCCGCTGTCCCGATCCACGTTCTGGGGGCCGATGGCCGTGGCCATCATGGGCGGGCTGGTGGTGGCCACCGTGCTGACGCTGCTGTTCCTGCCGGCGCTCTATGCCACGTGGTTCCGCATCAAGCCGCCCGAGGACGAGCGCGGCGTGATGGCGGGCTGATCGGGAGCGAGGGCGCTGGCCTTACGGCCGGCGCTTCTTCCATTCGTAGTCCGGCGCCGGGTCTGCCGCGCCGGGCTTGCCCACCGAATTCGGGTTTTCCGAACAGAGCGTGACAAAGCTCACCGGCTCGCCGGCGAACTGCCGCCGGCGCAGCGCCTCGGCGAACTGCAGCGCATCCCGCAGCGCGTCGCCCGGGAACGATTGGGCGTGCGGGGCCATGCCCTGGGCAGTGGCCTCGGTCCAGTAGATCATGTACATGGCGAGGTCCCCGGCCAGCTACTCTGCCAGCTCGAACACCACGTCCTGCGCGCCTTCCCAGAGCACCTTGGTGCCCAGCGCGCGCAGGTTTTCCTTGCCTTCGACGATGGTCAGGAAGTGGTTGCCGGCCAGCTGGCCCATCTTGCTCGCAAAGCAGCAGCTGCCATAGGCCAGGATGATCTCGGTCTCGCTGTAGCCGCCCGGATAGAACAGGATATCGCCCACCGACGGATGGCTGGTGTGGTTTTCGAAGCCCACGCCGAGCTTGAATTCGCCCAGCGGAATCCAGCAGCCTTCGCCGCTCCAGCGCACGTGGATCAGCTTCTGCCGGTAGGGCAGCAGCTTCATGAAGGCGGCCACGGTGTCGGGGGCGTCCGGGTTCGTCTCGGCGATGAATGTGTGGCCGGCGGCGGTGATGCGGAGTCGGGTCATGGAGTTTTCCTATTGCGTGTCTGTCCCCGCCGGCACGGGGCGGCGGGGTCCAGTGGAGCGTAGCCTATGCCGGCCCGTCAGACCAGTGCCGTCATCAGCGTCTGCGCCACGGCGATCAGGCTGCGGTCGCTGCCCTTGGGCCCCAGCAGCGAGATGCCCAGCGGCGCCCCGTCCCGGCCCGACAGCGGCAGGCTCAGTTGCGGAAAACCCGACAGCGGCGTCAGGCACAGCGTGTGAGCGGCCGCCGTGCGGTAGTCCTCCAGTGCCTCCATCGGCGTGGCGCGCAGCGGGGCGATGTCGGGCATGGTCGGCAGCACCAGGATGCCGTCATGGCCCAGCAGCCGGCCCAGGTGCGCGGTGAACTCGCGGCGCACGGCGCTCGACTGTTCAAACTGGGCCTGCGTCACGCCCTTGCTGAACGCAAAGCGGCCGGCGATATCGGGCCCGAGCTGCAACCCGTAATTTTCGATCAGCGCACCGTCGGCCTGCCAGGCTTCCCAGCCTTGCACGTAGCGGAACGCCCAGTACAGGTCTGACAACGGACGGTCCGCCACGTCCACCGGCGTGGCGTTGCCGAGGATGGCTTCGATGCGCGCCACGGTCGGCGCCAGCGCGGCACGCGCGGCGGGGGTGGGCAGTTCGAACAGGTCGGACGCCAGCAGCAGCCGGGGCCGGGCCGGCAGCGGATCGCCATCGGCGCCGCACAGGACATCCGCCACCCGGGCGAACGTGGCGATATCGCGGGCAAAGAAGCCGCAGGTATCGAGCGATTCGCAAAGGGGCATGCAGTCCTGCAGCGAAATGCGGCCATGCGAGGGCCGGATGCCGAACAGCCCGCAATGGCTGGCCGGCGCGCGCACCGATCCGCCCGTGTCGGTGCCCAGCGCGAAGTCGCAGAGCTGGTGTGACACGGCCGACGCCGATCCCGACGACGACCCGCCGGTGATGCGGTCGGGCGCCGCGCCGTTGTACGGGCCGCCGTAGTGGTAGTTCTGGCCGTTCATCGAGAAGGCCAGCTCGTCGGTGTGTACCTTGCCGATGAACCTGGCACCGGCGTCGAGCAGCTTCTGCACGGTGGGCGCCGTGGCGGTCTTGATGCCCGAGCGCGCCAGCACATGCGGATTGCCGCCGCCCGTGGGATAGCCGGCCACGTCGAACAGGTCCTTGACCGCGAAGGTCAGGCCACGCAGCGGGCCGGTGCCCGCGTTCGGCACGGCGGCATCGGGGTAGGGCAGGAAGGCGCGGGCGGGATGGGTGGCCAGGCTCATGGTGTTCGGTTTCCTTGGTCGAGAAGGTAAGGGGTCATGCCGCTAAGGGGTCATGCCGCTAAGGGGTCATGCCGCGTATTCGCTGGAGGCGCTGGATGCGGGTTCGGATACCAGCACGCAGCTCACGCGGTGGCCGCCGCCCAGTGATACCGCCGGCGGCACGGCTGCCAGGCACTCGGGCCGCGCCTGCGCGCAGCGGGGCGCGAATGTGCAGCCCGGCGGCAGGTTGGCCAGGTCGGGCGGTGCGCCGCCGATCGTCTGCAGGCGCTGGCCGCGGTCCATGCCATGCTGGCGGCTTTGCAGCAGCGCAATGGTGTAGGGATGGCGCGCCTCGCGCATCAGCGTGCGGATCGGGCCTTCCTCGACGATACGGCCGCCGTACATCACCGCCACGCGGTCCGCAATCTCCACGGCCGCGCCGATGTCGTGGGTGACGAAGACGATCGACAGGCCCAGTTCGCGCTGTAGTTCGCGCAGCAGGATCAGCACCTGGATCTGCACCGTCGCATCGAGCGCCGTGGTCGGTTCGTCGGCCAACAGGATCTTCGGCTGCGCGGACAGCGCCAGCGCAATCATCGCGCGCTGCCGCATGCCGCCCGACATCTCGTGCGGATACGCGGCCAGGCGGCGCTCCGGGCTCGGAATGCGCACCGATTCCAGCGCCTTGAGCGCCAGCGCCTGGGCTTCGGCCCGCGATACCTTGCGATGGGTGCGGATGCATTCGACGATCTGCTGGCCCACGGTGTAGACCGGGTCGAGCGCCAGCAGCGGCTCCTGGAACACCATGGCGACGATGCCGCCGCGCAGCCGGGCCAGCGCGCGCTTGTCGAGCTTGAGGACATCCTGCCCGGCGACGCGGATATCGCCCTGCATCGTCGTGCGGCGGGGCGGATGCAGGCGCATCAGGGCGCGCAGCGTCACGCTCTTGCCCGAACCGGATTCGCCGATCAGGGCAACCGCTTCGCCCGGCGCGACGTCGAGCGACACGCCATTCACGGCACGGATGGTCTTGCCGCCGCCCGAGAACGTCACCCGCAGGTCTCGCACCGAGACGGCCGGCGGGGCGGGGCTGGCGGAGGCGGCGGAGGCGGCGGCGCTGGAAGAGGAACTGGTGGAGTCTGTGGACATCGAAATCTCCCGCGATTCAGGGCGTGGCGGCGTGCAGGCCGGGCGTCATGCGGCGCAGCGGCAGCGAATGGCCGCCGTCGGGCATCGCCATCAGGCACGACACCGGATGGCCGGCCAGCGCATCGGACAGCACCGGCGCGCGGCGTTCGCAAACGGGCTCGGCACGGGCACAGCGCGGATGGAAGCTGCAGCCGGACGGCGGGTTGATCGGGTTGGGCGGGTCGCCGGCCAGCGGCGCGGCCTGTGTCCGGTGGTCGGGGTCCATCGACGGCATCGACGCCAGCAACGCGCGCGTGTACGGGTGCGCGGGGTTGGCATAGACCGATTCGGTGTCGCCGATCTCCACGACCTTGCCCAGGTACATGACCATCACGCGGTCGCACAGGTAGCGGATCACGTTGAGGTCGTGGCTGATAAAGACGTAGGTCAGGTCGAATTCGGCCTTGAGGTCCAGCAGCAGGTTCAGCACCTGGGCTTCGACGGATTTGTCCAGCGCGGACACCGCTTCGTCCAGGATCACCAGGCGCGGCCGCAGGGCCAGCGCACGCGCGATATTCACGCGCTGCCGCTGGCCGCCCGACAGTTCGTGCGGATAGCGGCCGGCAAATCGCTTCGGGTCCAGGCCCACGCGTTCCAGCAGATAGCGCGCCCGCTCGGTGGCTTCGCGGGACGGCACGCCGTGCACGCGCGGCGTGAAGGCGACCGATTCCTCGATGGTCAGACGCGGGTTCAGCGACGAATAGCTGTCCTGGAACACCATCTGCACTTGGCTGCGGAAGGCCTTCATCGGCAACTGCGGCGAGCCCACGCCCTGGGCGTCGAAGATCAGTTCGCCGCTGTCGTGCGGCGTCAGCTGCATCAGCAGCCGCGCCGTGGTGGACTTGCCGCATCCGGATTCGCCCACCACCCCCAGCGTTTCGCCCTTGCGCACGTCGAAGCTGACGCCATCGACGGCCCGCACCACGCCCCCGGCGCGGAACGGCACCGCCGATTTCAGCGGGAAATGCTTGACCAGGTCGCGTGCGATCACCAGTGGCTGGGCCGGGCCGCCGACATCGGCGGCGGCGCCCGGTACGACGGGATGGGGGGTTGCCAGCATCTCGGCCATGCTCACTCCTTGATTTCCATGGCCGAGCGGATGCCGTCGGCCAGCAGGTTGAACGAGATCGAGGTCAGGAAGATCATCGCACCGGGCAGCGCCGCCACCCACGGCTGCGTGTAGATGGCCGTGCGCAGCGTGTTGAGCATCAGGCCCCATTCGGGCTCGGGCGGCTTCACGCCCAGGCCCAGGAACGACAGCCCGGACGCCAGGATCATCGACACCGAGATCAGGCTGGTGGCGTAGACGAAGATCGGCCCCAGCACGTTGTTGAGCACGTGCGCCCGGACGATGGTCAGCGACGAGGCGCCCGAGGCGCGCGCCGCATCGACAAACTCGCGGTTGCGCACCTGGGTGGTCACGCTTTCGGCCACGCGCACGATCTGCGGCACAAACACGATGGTCAGCGACAGCAGCGCGTTGCCCACGCCGGCGCCCAGCGTGCCGGACAGCGCGATGGCCAGCAGCACCGACGGGAACGCGTACAGGATGTCGGTGAGCCGCATGATGACCGTGTTGGTCCAGCCGCCGGCATAGCCGGCCACGATGCCGATGGCGCTGCCGATCACGAACGCCAGCAGCACGGGTGTGATGCCCATGAACAGCGACAGCCGCGCGCCGAGCATCAGGCGCGACAGCATGTCGCGGCCCAGCTCGTCGGTGCCGAGCGGATAGCCCGCGAAGCCTATCGGCTTGAGCCGCTTGAGAATCGACGATGCGTACGGGTCGGCCGGCATCAGCGCCGGGGCAAACACGGCCATGGCGATCAGCGCCAGCAGGATCAGCGCGGCCAGCATCGCCAGCCTGTTGCGCAGCAGGCGCCGGCCCACGGTGGTCCAGTAGCCGGGGGAGCGTTCCACCGGCAGCGGCGCCACGGCCTTGTTCAGTGTCATTTCCATGGCAGGCTCCTCAGTTCCGTTGGATGCGCGGGTCGAACAGCGTCTGCAGCGCGTCGACCAGCAGGTTCAGCAGCACGAAGAACACGGCCAGGACCAGGATCGTGCCCTGCAGCAGCGGAAAATCGCGCTGGAAGATCGCCGAGTTCAGCAGGAACCCGGTGCCGGGCCACGAGAAGACCGTCTCGATCAGGATCGAGCCGCCCAGCAGATAGCCGAGCTGCAGGCCCATGACCGACAGCGCGGTGGGCGCCACGTTCTTGACCACGTGCCGGAACACGGCGAACTCCGACAGCCCGCGCGCGCGCAGCCCGACGATGAACTCGTTGGACAGGATTTCGGCCACCAGCGCCCGGATCGTGCGGGCGACGATGCCCATAGGGATCACCGACATCGTCACGGCCGGCAGCAGCATGTACTGGATGTGTTCCCAGTCCCACCGCCAGGAGCCCGAGCCATCGGGGCCGGCGCCGGTGGCCGGCAGCCAGCCCAGCAGCACCGAGAACGCGATGACCAGCACCATCCCCAGCCAGTAGTGGGGGATGCTGACGCCCAGCACCGACAGGAACGACGCCACGCGGTCGGGCACCGAATCGCGCAGGTAGCCGGCCACGAAGCCGAACAGGCTGCCGAACGTGAAGCCGATCAGCGTGGCCACGGCGGCCAGCCGGATCGAGTTGATGACCGCGTTCGACACTTCGGCCATCACGGGCCGGTTCGTCGCGATCGACGTCCCCAGGTCGCCATGCAGCGCGCGCGCGAGCCAGTGGAGGAATTGCTCCAGGAACGGCTTGTCGAAGCCGTACAGCGCGGTCAGCTGGCGGCGCAGGTCTTCGGACGCATCGGGCGGCAGCACCGACACGAGCGGATCGCCGGGCGCGATATGAACCAGCGAGAAGCAGAGCAGGGCGACCCCAAGCAGGATCGGCAGCGCATACACGATGCGGCGGAGCAGGTAAGTCATGGTCTGTGGCCGGCTTGTGGGGGTGGCGAGGGCGTTTCTATATGGCACCCTCTCCCATTGACATGGGAGAGGGGAGCAACCGGCAGCATTTGCTTGCCGGCTCAATCCATCGACATCGTCGCAATGTCGATGAACCAGCTTTGCGGCTGCACCACGCCCTTGACCTTCTTCGAGATCGCGCGCGGGCCCACGTCGTGGGCGATCAGCACGAACGGCGCTTCCTCGACGATGCGGGCATGCAGCTTGGCCAGCGCGGCGTCACGGTCCTTCTCGCCGAACGACGTACGCGCGGTTTCGATCAGCTTGTCGAACTCGGCATTGCCGAAGTAGCCCCAGTTGTTCGAAACCGGCGGCTGGGTTTTCGTGCTGACGAAGCGGACCATGGCGAAGAACGGGTCCATCGCCGCAAAGCTGACGTTGATGGCGTTGGTGCCGTGCGCGCTCGGGTCCTTGGCGCCGATGCGCCAGTTGGTGAACAGCGTGTTCCACTCGACCACGTCGAAGTCCACGTCGAAGAAGCACTCCTTGAGGTTCTGCTGCACGTATTCGTTCATCGGCAGCGGCTGCATCTGGCCCGAGCCCGATGCCGACACCTGCACCTTGACCTTGACCGGCTTGGCGGCCGAGTAACCCGCCTCGCTCATCAGCTTGCGCGCCGCGGCCGGGTCGTACTTGATGTCGAACTTCGGATTGCCCCACCATGGGTTGCCGGCCTCGACAATGCCCTTGGCCTCGGCCATGTAGCCGCCCAGCAGCGTTTTCAGGCCGGCGCGGTTCACGCACAGGTTGGCGGCCTGGCGCACGCGCTTGTCCAGCCACGGCGAATTGGGCGCGAACGACAGTTGCCACGGCCACATGTGCGGCTGGGCGTTGGCGTAGACCTCGAAGCCACGGCTCTTGATCTGCGCGATGGCGTCAGGCGCGGGGGCCTCGATCCAGTCCACCTGGCCGGACAGCAGGGCGGCCGTGCGCGCATTGGCCTCGGGCATCGGCACCATCACCACCTTGTCGAGCTTCGGCGTGCGCTTCGGGTCCCAGTAGCTGGCGTTCCTTGCCAGTTCCAGGCGCTCGCGCGGCACGAAGCGCGTCATCCTGAAGGGGCCCGTGCCCGATGCATCGGCGGCAAACGCCACCCATGCCTGCTTGCTGCGCTCGGCCGGGTCGGTCACCGACGCCGGCACGGCGGCCAGCTTCTTCTCCCACTGCGCGGGCGACGCCATGAACAGGTTCGACACGTTATAGGGCACGAACGAATCGGGCTCGGACGTCACCAGTTCCACGGTCAGGTCGTCGATCTTCTTCGCGCTGCGCAGCGTGGGCATGCGCGATGCCGTGACCCCGACCTGGCTCGGATCGAACTGTTTGGCGGTCTTGTCGAGCACCTTGTTGACGTTCCAGACCACGGCGTCGGCGTTGAACGGCGAGCCGTCGTGGAACTTCACCCCGGGACGCAGCTTGAATGTCCACCTGGTCTTGTCCTTGTCGTCGACCTTCCACTCCGTGGCCAGGCCCGGCACCAGCAGGCTTGGGCCGTTGCTCCGGGACAGGTCCCAGGCGGTCAGCGCGTCGTACATCGGAATGCCGGTGAAGCGGTTGCCTTCGAAACCCTGGTCGGGCTGGCCCAGCGTGCGCGGGATATCGGCGGCGGTCATGCCGATGCGCAGTACCTTGTCGGCCATGGCTGCGCCGGGCAGAGCCAGCAGCGACAGGGCGACGGCAGCCGAGGCCGAACGGACGACAGCGGAGAAACCTTTGGCGCGGGGATACGTGGAGAGGGTCACAGGCAGGGCTCCTGATTGGGGGATGGGTTGAACGCTTGTGTTCGGTCTCGAACTAGCAATTGATGTGCCAGTGCCCATGCACCATCGATGGATCACCGGCATCGGTGGTCTGCTTCTTGCTGGTTCGACGCTCGATGTTCACTCACTGCAGACAACACAGACATGGATTCGCAATTCACTCCCCGCATCAATGGCGCCCGCCTGTGGCAATCGCTGATGGACCTGGGCGCGATCGGCGCCACGCCCCTGGGCGGCGTGTGCCGCATCGCCCTGACCGACGAAGACCGCAAGGGTCGGGACCTGGTGGTGCAGTGGTGCCGCGAGGCCGGGCTTGGCGTGCGCGTGGACGAGATCGGCAACGTCTTCGCGCGCCGCGCCGGCACCGATCCCGACGCGCCGGCGGTGGCCACCGGCAGCCACATCGACACCCAGCCATCGGGCGGCAAGTTCGACGGCAACTTCGGCGTGCTGGCCGGCCTGGAGGTCATGCGCACGCTCAATGACCTGGGCATTGCCACACGCGCCCCGCTGGAAGTGGCGTTCTGGACCAACGAGGAAGGCACGCGCTTCACCCCGGTGATGATGGGGTCCGGGGTGTTCGCCGGGGTATTCGACGGGGCATTCGCGCGCGCGCAGCAGGACCGTGACGGGGTGAGCGTGGGCGAGGCGCTCGAAACCATCGGCTACCTGGGGGCGCAGCCTGCCGGCCAGGTGCCGGGCGGCATGTACGCGGCCTATTTCGAGGCGCATATCGAGCAGGGGCCCGTGCTGGAAGCCGCCGGCCTGCCGATTGGCGTGGTCAGCGGCGCGCTGGGCCAGCAGTGGTACGACGTGACCGTGACGGGCCAGGACGCCCATGCGGGCCCCACGCCGCTGGCGCTGCGCCACGACGCGCTGCTGGCATCGGCGCGCATGATCGAGGCCGTCAACCGCATTGCGCGCGACGAGGCGCCGCATGGGCGCGGCACCGTGGGTTTTGTCGAGGTCAAGCCGAATTCGCGCAATGTGATTCCCGGGCGCGTCGATTTCTCGGTGGACTTCCGCAACCTGTCGCAGGCCGGGCTCGACCGCATGGACGCGGCGATGCGCGCCGCGTTTGCCGGCATCGCGGACGCCGCCGCCGTCACGGTGGCCGTGCGCCAGGTGGTCAAGTTCGAGCCCTGCATCTTCGCGCCCGCGTGCGTGGACAGCGTGCGGCGCGCGGCCGCGTCACTGGGGCTGCCGCATATGGATGTGGTGAGCGGGGCCGGGCACGATGCCGTCTACGTGGCCCAACGCGCGCCCACCGGCATGATCTTCGTGCCGTGCAAGGACGGCATCAGCCATAACGAGCTGGAAGACGCGCTCCCCGAGCATATCGAAGCCGGCGCCAACGTGCTGCTGCAGGCGATGCTGGAGCACGCGCGGTAAGCCTGCCGGCAGCGGAACGCCGGAGGTCAGTGGGCGATCGACCGCGAGATCGCCCACGCGCATTCGATCACCAGCGGCCCGAGCTTCTTCTGCGCGTCGGCCATGGTCCAGCGGCTGGCCGGCGGGGATACATGCACCGCGCCAACGGCCTCGCCACGGCTGTTCACGATGGGCGCCCCCACGCCCATGTCACCGAGGAACAGTTCCTCCTCATTGCACGCATAGCCCAGGCTGCGGCATGCCACCACCTGCTCGAAGATCGCCTCCACATCGGTCAGCGTGGCCGGCGTCCGCGCCTGCCGCGTGGAGGCTTTGAGCATCGCGCGCACCTGGTCGTCGGGCAACTGGCTCAGGTAGGCCCGGCCGGAACTCGTGCAGTACATCGGAATCCGCATGCCCACCGGTGTCAGCACCGGCATGTGCTTGGCGGTCATGAGTTGCGCGACGTAGACCATGTCGAGCCCCACGGGCTCGGTCAGGTTGGCCGTCTCGCCACTGGCATTGGCCAGTTGCGACAGATAGGGGCTGGCAATCGGGATCAGCGCGTCGGCCGCCAGGTAGTTGTAGCCGATCTCCATCACCCTGGGCGTCAGCCGGAAGCGCCGCGTCTGCGGGTGCTTGTCGACATAGCCGAGCCGTTCCAGCGTATGGACGGTGCGCTGGGCCGAACTCCTGGTCATGCCGGTGAGGGTGGCGATTTCCACCAGGGTCAGCGTGCGATGCACGGCGCTGAACGCGCGCAGGACTTCGAGCCCTTTTTCCAGGGACTGGTTGAAGAGCGGGTCGGGACGGTCGCCGTCGTTGATGGCCATGGGGGAGATCCGGATTCGGCACCATCGTCGTGATCCGCTGCACCACGATGGCTGCATATTGCACCAAGATATTGATGTATCGATTATCGATTTATAGCGGACCGCTCATGATAGGCGCAACGGCCGTCACATGGCGCGCTGTCGGGGGACACATGGTGTTTACCCCTAGGAAATTCCCGGTTGTGTCCAGTGAAATATCACACTAGTATCACAGCAACTTCAAACGAACAGACCGTGACTCCGCCGTGGTGAATCCGATTCGACTGGTTGGCGCCGCCGACCCCGCGCCCGCAGCGCCCACCGCCGCCCAGAGCGGCGCGGCAATGCGCGAGCAGGCCTATACCGAAATCAAGCGCCGCATCATTGCGTGCGAGTTCCGTCCGGGCGAACCGCTGAACGAGGCCCAGGTGGCGGCGCTGCTGGGCCTGGGCCGTACGCCCGTCCACCAGGCGCTGCATCGGCTCGAAGTGGAAGGGCTGGTGTCGATCCTGCCGCGCAAGGGCGTGCTGGTGACGCCGC
This sequence comes from Cupriavidus sp. 86D6, assembly GCF_057815095.1. Taxonomy (NCBI): domain Bacteria; kingdom Pseudomonadati; phylum Pseudomonadota; class Betaproteobacteria; order Burkholderiales; family Burkholderiaceae; genus Cupriavidus; species Cupriavidus sp. 86D6. The sequence goes on from NZ_JBYPSB010000004.1 coordinate 137,945, forward strand.
TGTCGCTCAATGAAGTGCTGGACATGATCGAAGTGCGCGCCACCAATGAGGTGCTGTGCGCCACGCTGGCCTGCGAGCGCGGGCACGACAGCGATTTCAAGGCGATGCGCGACATCGTCGACCGCTCGCCCGAACTGGTCGCCCGGCGCGACATCCCGGCGCTGGCGGCCCTGGATCTGAAGTTCCACACGGCCATGTCGGCCGCCTCGCGCAACCGCGTGCTGGCCGATCTGCTGCGCGGCCTGCACGAGAAGCAGGCCCGCTTCTGGTTCCTTTCGCTGTCCGATCCGCAGCACCTGGAGAACGTCTACCAGGAGCATCTGGAGATCGTCGACGCCCTGGAGCGGCGCGACGTGCCGGCCGTGCGCGAGGCCATCCGCGAACACATTGACGAATTCCGGAAGAACATCATCCGGACACTCTGACCCGAACTTTTCCCTCGTAACAAGGTAGTACGCAATGCCGACACTGCATCTCCAGGTAGCCGGCGGGGGCGCGCTCGCCCTCGACATCGAACGACTGATCATCGCCGGCTGGACTGGCCGCGACATGGAAGCCGTCCAGCACCATATCGACGAACTGAAGGCCATCGGCGTGAAGCCGCCGGCCACCGTGCCTACGTTCTATCCGCTGGCTGCCCAGCTGCTGACCACCGACGACGTGCTGGAAGTGCCGCGCGACGACTCGTCGGGCGAGACCGAATTCGTGCTGCTGCAGGGCGCCGATGCGCTCTATATCGGCATCGGATCGGACCACACCGACCGCAAGGTCGAGGCGTATGACGTGACGGTTTCCAAGCAGATGTGCGCCAAGCCGATGGGCCGCGACGTGTGGCGCTTCGACGAGGTGGCCGATCACTGGGACGCCCTGGAAATGCGCTGCTGGCGCGTGCGTGACGGCCAACGCGCGCTGTACCAGGAAGGCAAGGTAACCCGCCTGCTGGACCCGCGCGACCTGATCGAACGCCTGACCGGCGAATCGCAGTTGCCGCCCGGCACCGCGATGTTCTGCGGCACCCAGGCTGTGATCGGCGAGATGGGCCACGGTGAGTCGTTCGAAGTGGAACTGCACGACCCCGTGCGCAACCGCAGCCTGCGCCACGCCTATCGCGTGCAGACGCTGGCCGTTGCCGAGTGAGCATCGCCATGACTGCACCGACCATTGCAGAACTGGCGGCCGCGCTGGCAGCCGGCCGGACCACCAGCGTGGCCCTGACCGAAGATGCGCTGGCCAGGATCGACCGTCATAGGCAAGCCGGCGGCGCGGCGTTCATGAGCGTCGACGCCAAGGGCGCGCTGGCACAGGCCCATGCGGCTGATCAGGCCCGCGCGGCCGGCTATGTGGCATCGCCGCTGGCCGGGCTGCCGGTCTCCATCAAGGATCTGTTCGATGTGCGCGGCCAGGTGACGCGTGCCGGCTCGAAGGCGCTGGACGGCAGCGCGCCGGCCCAGGCCGACGCCCCGGTCGTGGCACGGCTGCGCGCCGCTGGCGCCGTGCTGATCGGCCGCACCAACATGAGCGAGTTCGCGTTCTCGGGCCTTGGCCTGAACCCGCACTACGGCACGCCGCGCACGCCGTTCGACGCCGATCGCATCAGCGGCGGCTCGACGTCGGGCGGCGCCGTCAGCGTGGCAGAGCAGATGGCCGTGGCCGCGCTGGGTACCGATACCGGCGGTTCGATCCGCATTCCGTCGGCCTTCTGCGGCCTGACCGGCTTCAAGCCCACCGCGCGCCGCGTGCCGCTGGACGGGGCCGTGCCGCTGTCCACGTCGCTCGACTCGGCCGGCCCGCTGGCCCGCTCGGTGGCCTGCTGCGTGGCGATGGATGCGGTGCTCAGCGGCCAAACGCTGGACACGCGCGCCGCCGATCTGAGCGGCCTGCGCTTCTACGTCACCCGCGACTTCGTGGCCGACGGCCTGGATGCCGAGGTGGCCCAGGCGTTCGAGGCCGCGCTGGCGAAGCTGTCGGCGCAAGGCGCGCAGATCGTGGAATTCGCTTTCCCCGAACTGCGCCGCCTGCCCCAGATCAACGCGGCCGGCGGCCTGACCGCGGCCGAAGCGTGGACCTGGCATCGCGAACTGCTGCACACGAAGGGCGACCAGTACGACCAGCGTGTGGCCCAGCGCATCCGCCGCGGCGAGAAACTGACTGCCACCGACTACATCGTCCTGCTGGCAGAACGCCGCGCCATGCAACAGCGCGCCGCCGAACTGCTGCGCGATGCCGATGCCTGGCTGATGCCGAGCGTGGCCGTGCGACCGCCGCGCCTGGATGCGCTGCAGCGCGACGAGGACTTTTTCGCGATCAACGGCCTGGTACTGCGCAACCCGAGCGTGATCAATTTCCTCGATGGCTGCGCGGCGTCGCTGCCGATAGGCGAGGGGATTGGGCTGGGCGTCTGCGGCCTGCATGGCAACGATGCCCGCGTGCTGCAGGTGGCCGCGGCCATCGAGCCGATCCTGTCCTGACGCATTACACGTAGCACCGGCCGGATTCCCACGGCCGCCGCAGCAAGCGCCAGCACAGCGCAATGCGAGAGGGCGCCGCCAACGTAGCGGCGCCCCGCCAACCACACCCAAGGAGTAGTCACCGATGTCTTCCGTGATGAGCGGCGCCCCCGGCGCCCTGGAGAACCTGCCGCCCGCGCAACTGGCGCAGCAACGCAACGAGGCGTACCGCAAGATCACCGTGCGCCTGATCCCGTTCCTCGTATTCCTGTTCATCCTGGCCTGGATCGACCGCGTCAACGTGGGGTTCGCCAAGCTGCAGATGCTCCAGGACCTGCAGTTCAGCGAAGCCGTGTACGGGCTGGGCGCGGGGATTTTCTTTATCGGCTACTTCCTGTTCGAGGTGCCGAGCAACCTGCTGCTGGAAAAGATCGGCGCACGCAAGACGCTGGCGCGCATTACGATCCTGTGGGGCCTGGCGTCGATGGCGATGATCTTCGTGAAGACGCCGATGCAGTTCTACACGCTGCGGTTCATGCTGGGCATCTTCGAGGCTGGCTTCTTCCCGGGCGTCGTGCTGTACCTGACCTACTGGTTCCCGGCCGCGCGGCGCGCCCGCATCAACGGCCTTTTCATGACGTCGTTTGCGATCGCAGGCGTGGTCGGCGGCCCGCTGGCCGGCTTCATCATGAGCGCGATGGACGGCGTGGACGGCCTGGCCAACTGGCAATGGCTGTTCGTGATCGAAGGCATTCCGTCGGTGCTGGCCGGTATCGCCGTGCTGATGTACCTGCCGGAAAAGCCCGTCAACGCCAGGTGGCTGTCGCAGCAGGAGCAGGCAATCGTGACGCGCGACATCGAACAGGAGGCACGCGACCCCGCCAAGCATTCGTCGCTGAAAGGCGCCTTTGCGAACTCGCGCGTCTGGATCTGCGCGGCGATCTATTTCTGCGTGGTGAGCGGCAACGCCACCATCGCGTTCTGGTCGCCGTCGATCATCAAGGAACTGGGCGTGCAGGGCAACCTGCGGATCGGCCTGGTGTCGGCCATCCCGTTCGTGGCAGGCACCATTGCCATGGTGCTCAACGGCATCCACTCGGACCGCACCGGCGAGCGCCGCATGCACTGCGCGCTGGCTACGCTGCTGGCCGCCGTGGGCCTCACGCTGACGGGTTTCTGGCTGCACAGCGCCGTGCTGGCCCTGATCGCGCTGACCGTGGCGTCGGTCGGCATCCTGGCCGCATTCCCGGTGTTCTGGTCGCTGCCCTCGGCCTTCCTGGCCGGCACCGCCGCCGCCGGCGGCATCGCGCTGATCAACTCGATCGGCAACCTGGCCGGCTTTGTGGCACCGTACATGATCGGCTGGTTCAAGACCACGACCGGCCAGCTGGCTTCGGGCCTGTACTTTGTGGCCGCCCTGGAGGCCTGCGCCACGGTCCTGGTGATCGCCTTCATCCGCGCCCGTCAGTAAAGTTGGAAAGTGGAGCGGCAGTATCGGCCGGGCGGCCGGGGGACTGGATTCCCCCGACGCCTTGCGATACAATCCGCATCCTTATTGCGCCGCAGGCTGAAGTTACGCCGGCGGCACGAACCGGATCCCGGCGCGCAACGCGCCACAGCAAGCCACAAGCAGGAAAAGGCGGGCAGTCCAGCCGCCTTTTTTGCTTTGTGAATGCCCGGTTCCAGGACTGCGAGGGTGGCGAAATTGGTAGACGCACCAGGTTTAGGTCCTGACGCCAGCAATGGTGTAGGGGTTCGAGTCCCCTCCCTCGCACCAACCTACCTTTTTGTTGCGTAATCGCAACTTTTACACTCTGCGCCAATCGGTGGCGCTAAACGCCGCGAAGCCAAGCCCGGTAAGGGTTGGTGGGTGTTCCGTCGGTTTGACGCAGGGCGATGCACACCACTCCCGGCACTATAGAATCACCCCGCGCTCCCCGAAATTTCCCCGCGAACTCCCCGCGAACTCCCCGCGAACTCCCCGTGGATTCGGCTATGGCATGCCATGCTTCCATTCCCAAATCCCTCAAAGATTAACCGCTGATTAACCAGTGTGGGGATACCCACATGCGCCCGGCGGGCCACGCATCCGAGGGGCTGCGGCGACCCTATACTTCGGCCCCATAGAGCTGACCATCCCAAGCGCAGTCGAAAGCCGCCATGAATCCATTTGACGCCAGCCTGTTGCACGCGCTAAACCACTTTGCGTTCCGCTCGGAACTGTTCGATCGGCTGGCCATGGCGACCACGCAGTTCTACCTGCTGCGCGGCGTGCCGCTCATCGCTATCCTCTGGTGGCTGTGGTTCCATGAGTCGGACCCCGCCCGGCGCGACAGGAACCGGGAGATCATCATCGCGACCGTAACGGCCGGGCTGTGCGCGTTGTTGATCGGCCGTCTCCTCGCCCACTGGGTGCCGTTCCGCCTCCGGCCGTTCGCCAATCCGGAGCTCGGCCTGCACTTCCCTATGTCGTCCGAGGACCGGATCCGTACGTGGAGCGCTTTTCCAAGCGACCACGCCATGCTTTGGTTCGCCATTGCCACAGGCATCTGGGTAGCTTCGAAGTCGCTCGGCATTGCGGCACTGCTCTACACGCTGGTCTTTATCTGCCTGTCGCGGGTGTACGTGGGCCTGCACCATCCGACCGACGTATTGGGCGGCGCGATCATCGGCATTGTCGTCTGCCTGGTAATGACGCGCCCCTACTGTCGCCGGCTCCTCGCCGAGCCATTCCTGGTCTTGTCCCGACGATTCGAAGCCACGTTCTACGTTTGTATGTTTCTGCTCAGCTTCGGGCTTGCGACACATTTCGACGAAGCGCTGATGATCGGGTCGGGCGTCCTCAAGACCCTCCGCAGCGACCACGAACGGCCAGCGGCCTCCTCGGCAAGTGCTCGGTTTTAGACAACGCCGATCGATGTTCTGAAAACTAAATGCGCCGGAAACGCAGCAGCGTAGATCAGCAGCCGGCCGCAGCCGCCCCAAAAGGCAGTAAGCACCTCAACAAGTGCGCCGCGATGGCTCACCCGAGGTGTTCCTGAATTCCGGTGCCGTCGCCGCATGCCGCCGCACCACGATGATGACCAGGGCAATCATCACGGCCGGGAGAATGTTCAGGTATTGGTGAAGGTACGCCGAGAGGACTGCTTGTGCCGGCGCCAGCCAGGCTGCGCCGATGACAATCCATTCCATGCGTCCCGGCGCCACAGCCCGGTGGTCACGAACGAGAAGGACGAGCGGCAAGATCAGCCACACCAGGTCATAAAACATGATGTAGGGCTGTACCAGCAACGTGGCGATAATGAGCGAGGCCGCGCGAAGTTCGAATCTGGCCCGCCGCATCCACAGGTAAGCCATCGCAAGAACTGCAGGTGCCGCGACAACGCCGTGCAACAGATAAGACGCGTTGACGGACAAGCCGGCACTGCGGCCAAGCGCGAAGGCGGTTGGCATACCCGGCCACATCATGACGCCACCTTGCTCGACCGCCAGCGTGCTAAATTGCGGCAGGAATTCCGCAAATGCCAGCCAGGCATCCACGCCGAACGCCACAAAGCTAGCCCCGACGATTGCGAGGGTGCAAAGTGCGGAGACGCCGAACGTCTTCCATTGCCTGCCGCAGATCAGGGCCAAAGGAAACAGGACGCCAAACTGCGGTTTGATGGCAAGTATGGCGATGCACGCCCCCGCAAGAGCGGTTTCAACCTCGATCATGGCCAGTGCAGCGCCGGCGGCCGCAACCGTGAACAGCGAGTTCTGCCCCAGCCCGATAGCAATGGCGACGCCGGGGAATGCCAGCAGCAGCGGCAGATATGCGCGGTCGATCCCGCGGCACAGGCGCGCGAGCACGGCCCCGTAGGCCAGCAATCCGAGTGTGGAGTAAATGGACAGGGCAATACCAAACGGCAACCGCCCGAACGGCAAGACTGCCAGCAGAAATGTCGGCGGATAGGGCCAGGGGGAATAGTCGTCGAGCCCCAGCGCCAGTTCCATTGGCTGCATCCACTGTGGCGAAAAGACGTAGGCGGCCCCATGCGCCATGGCCACCCTTGCCGCTGACCAGAAAATCGCGAAGTCGATACCGACCATCGGAGACGAGTGGTCTTCCAGGACGTAGAACCGGAAGATCCATATCCCCAGTACGAGGATCTGGATGGCGAGAGCCGCCAAGGCGTAGACCGTCACGCGGCGCGTGGCCGGGCGCTCGTTATTCGTCGACGGCATAGGCTCGCTGCGGGATGGTTCGTTTGCCGAGTCTACTTCCCCGAACTCTGCCCACACACCGCCCAGTAGGGGGAAGTGTTTTCCCTCACCATCACGGGGCCTGGGGCGCAAACTTGTACGTTAAAAGTGCGCCATTCAGCGCTTTATCCCGCGCGGGTTCAGGGTTGGACGCCGCCGGATGTCGACCGTCCGGCGCGGATCGCGCGAAAACTGAGGGCCATCCCGAGCGCGATGCCCAGCACGTCGGCCAGCAGGTCAGCCCAGGACGACGTGCGATAGGGCGTCAATGATTGAAGGACTTCGATCGCCGCGCCGTAAGCCGTCAGGGCCAGGACCAGTTGCCAGATCCTCCCCGGCCAGGCGCGGAGGCCCAGTGCGGCCAGTGTGCCGAACGCCAGCAGGTGATTGGTCTTGTCCCAGCCCGTGGTCGGTTGCGCCGTATCCGGCGGCAACAGCGAGAGCACCAGCACCGCCAGTGCGCAGATCGAGAAAAGCCACCGATAGTGGGTCGGTGTCAGGCGTGTCACGGCAAATCTCCGTGGTCCGGGCATCTGCGGGAATCCGTCTGCAGGAATCCGTCATCATCGTGCGCCCGATCGTGTTCGTCCGTCTGCTGCGGCACAGAAGGGCCCGCGCCCCACCGTTAGCTGTCCAGCGATTCCAGGGTGAAGCCGGCGCCGGCGTCCTGCCCTAGCAATTCCACGAGTTTTGGCATCGCTTCCTGCAATGCGGCCTTCAACGTCCAGGGCGGATTGACGACGAACATGCCGCTGCCATGCAGCCCCAGGCCGCCTTCCACCGGATGCTTGACGGTCAGCGTCACATGCAGCCAGCTCTTGAGCGGTAGTCGCTTCAGTTGCGCTGGCAACTGGACAGACTCGCGGCGCTGCACTTCGGGATACCAGATCGCATAAACGCCATTGGCGAATCGTTCCAGGCCGGCCTTGAGTGTGTCGACCGTGCGCGCATAGTCCTGCTTGTCTTCGTACGACGGATCGATCAGCACCAGCGCGCGGCGCGGTGGCGGTGGCAGGATGGCCTTGATGCCGTTGAAGCCGTCGCCGTCGTAGAGCATGACCTTGCGGCCGGCGCCGCGGAAGTTGTCGCGGAGCACCTGGATCTCGGTGCTATGGAGCTCGAACAGCCGCAAACGGTCGGCATCGCGCAACATCTGCCAAGCCAACCAGGGTGACCCCGGGTAGTGCTTGAGATTGCCATCCTGGTTCAGTTCGCGAACCTGCTCAAGATAAGCTTCGAGCAGTTCGGGCAAGGCCTGGCCGCCGGCCGCGGCGCGCCAGAGCGGTCCCACACCGGTTTCGAATTCCGACTTTTTCTGTGCGTAGGCATGATCCAGCGCATACAGGCCCGCCCCGGCATGCGTGTCGACGTACCAGAACGGTTTGTCCTTCTGCGTCAGATAGTCCAGCAACTGGACGACAACGGCGTGCTTGAGGACATCGGCGTGATTGCCGGCGTGAAAGGCGTGACGGTAACTGAGCATGGCAAGGCGGGATGACGGCGCGCAAACTCCAGTCAGACAGGGACAGGCGGGCGCTTGGCGCGAAGGGCGCTATGCTACCATCCGCCGCCATTTCCGGCCGTTTTCCTATCGTTTTTCCTCTTTTTTCCGTCCCTCCATGCCGCGTACCCTCGAGGCCGCCGAGCCCATCCTGTCCGATGACGGCATCCCGTATTCGCCGCGTTACGACGATGTCTATCACAGCACCGCGGGCGGCCTGGCACAGGCCCGGCACGTCTTCCTGGGCGGCAACGGATTGCCGGGCAACTGGGCGGGGCGCGAGCAATTCGTCATCGTCGAGACCGGGTTCGGGCAGGGGCTGAACTTCCTGGCCACGTGGCAGGCATGGCGCAACGCGCCGCAGCCCTGCGCGCGCCTGCACTTTGTTTCCATCGAAAAGCATCCGTTCACGCGGGAAGGCCTGGCGCAGCTGCATGCCGGATTGGGCGACCTGCTGCCGCTGGCCACGCAACTCCAGCAGCAGTGGCCCGACGCGCTGCCGGGCCTGCATCGCCTGACGTTCGAGGGCGGGGCGGTGACGTTGACGCTGGCGTTCGGCGACGTGCAGGCGATGCTGCCGAAGCTCGTGGCTGGCGCCGACGCATTCTATCTCGACGGTTTTTCGCCATCCCGCAACGCCGATATGTGGTCGGACACCGTGTTCCGCGGGCTGGCGCGGCTGGCACGGATGGGGGCGACGCTGGCCACCTACACGGCGGCCGGATTCGTGCGCCGGGGCCTGCAGGCGACCGGATTCGAAGTCAGCAAGGCGCCGGGGTTTGGCGGCAAACGTGACATGACGGTCGCACGCTTTGCGCCCGTCTGGAAGAACCGCCGCCACGCCCCGCCGGACGCCGCTTGCTGGGCTGCGCGGCATGCCATCGTCATCGGCGCGGGACTGGCCGGATGCGCGGTCACCGAGCGGCTGGCCGCGCGTGGCTGGCGCGTCACGCTGCTCGATGCCCACGACGGACCGGCGCGCCAGACCTCCGGGCATCGCGCGGCGGCCATGCACGCGCACGTTTCGGCCGACGACAGCCTGCTGTCGCGGCTGTCGCGCGCCGGCAACCTGCATGCCCTGCGCGCGTGGCAGTCGCTGGCCGACGCCGGTCATCCGGTGGGGTGGCACGGCTGCGGCGTGCTGCAGACCGGCGAGGACGACACCGAAAATGCGGCGCAACATGCCGCGCTCGATGCACTGGGCTTTCCCGAATCGTTCGTGCGATGGATGGCGCCCGGCGAGGCTGCGGCGTCCCACGGCGCCACGGTGAGCCGTGGCGGGCTCTGGTTTCCGCAGGGCGGGTGGGTGGCGCCGCCCGATATCTGCCACGCCCAGCTGGCCGCCGCCGGCAATCGGCTCGATGCCCGCTTCGGGTGTCGGGTGGCGGGCATCGCGCATGTCGATGGAAAGTGGCTCGCTCGCGATGCTTCGGGCACGGTACTGGCCAGCGCGCCTGTACTGGTGTTGGCCAATGCGCACGAGGCCGAACGGCTGGTGCCGGCCCGCTTCCTGGCGCTGCGCCGCGTACGCGGGCAACTGACCGACCTGACCCCGGCCCAGGTCGAGGCGCTGGGCGGGTGGCCAGACTGTGTGGTGACCGGCAGCGGCTATCTGTTGCCGCGTGGCGAGCAGGGCGGGGCCCGGGTGGGGTCCAGCTATGAACCCGATACGGGTCCACTCACCGAAAGCGCCGCGGTGCATGCCGCCAACCTGGGGCGCGTGGCGTCGCTGCTGCCCGACCGGGCGGCCGCGCTGGCCCGGATCGACCCAGGGACGCTGACGGGTTATGTCGGCGTGCGCACCGTCACGCACAACCGCTTGCCGCTGATCGGCCGCCTGGCCGACGAGGCGCAGGCGCTGGCGCACGCCGGTGCACTTCGCGGCGCGCACTTGCGCGACCTGCCTCGTCTGCCCGGGCTCTACGCGGCGCTTGCATACGCGTCGCGCGGCCTCACATGGGCCGCACTGGGCGCCGAACTGATCGCCTGCCAGGTTGAGGGTGAACCGCTGCCACTGGAGGCGGATCTCGCCGATGCCGTCGATCCGGCCCGTCTGCTGCTGCGGGCCCTGCGTCATGGGCACGCGTCAGACCCCTCAGGGCAGGATCCGGAGCCGGATCCAGACTGACTAGGGTAAAAACTGCCGGAAGCGAATGGAAACCGTGCGATAATCCGCGTTTTCCGTTTGCGCGGAGACCTCCGCTCGCGAGCACTGGCCGCGGCCAGGCGGCAAGGTGCGCAGGCGGATGCGCTGACAACAACTATTTCTGAATTGGATTAACGACCATGTCGAACGTCATTGAAAACCTCGGCAAGCTGGACCGCAAGGTGACCCTGGCTATTCCCAAGGCCGAAGTGCAGAAGGAAACGCAGGAACGCCTGGTACGTCTGTCGAAGACCGTGAAAATGTCCGGTTTCCGTCCGGGCAAGGTGCCGATGAAGATGGTCGAGAAGCAGTACGGCCAGCAGGTGGAATTCGAAGTGCGCTTCGACAAGGCCGCCCGCAAGTTCTTCGACATCACCCAGGCCCAGGACGTCAAGGTGGCCGGTCAGCCGAAGTTCGACATCAAGACCGAAGGCGTTGCCGACGACGAACTGGCTTTCGAAGCCACCTTCGAGGTGTATCCGGAAGTCAAGATCGGCGATCTGGCATCGGCCGAAGTGACCCGCACGAAGACCGTGATCGGCGACGCCGAGATCGACAAGACCGTCGACATCCTGCGCAAGCAGCGCGTGCACTACCACCACCGCGGTGAAGCCGGCGCCCATGGCGATGGCGGCGGCGAAGTGGATGCCAAGAACGGCGATCGCGTGACGATCGACTTCGTCGGCAAGATCGACGGCGTGGAATTTGCCGGCGGCAAGGCCGAGGACTTCGTGTACGTGCTGGGCGAGGGCCGCATGCTGCCCGAGTTCGAACAGGCCACGCTGGGTCTGAAGGAAGGCGAGAGCAAAACGTTCCCGCTGACCTTCCCCGAGGACTACCACGGCAAGGAAGTGGCCGGCAAGACCGCCGAATTCACGATCACGCTGAAGAAGGTCGAGTGGGCGCATATGCCGGAAGTAGACGATGCGTTCGCCAAGTCGCTCGGCATCGCCGACGGCAGCGTCGAAAAGATGCGCGCCGACATCCGTGAAAACCTGGAGCGCGAAGTCAAGCGCCGCACGCATTCCATGCTGAAGGACGAAGTCATGGAAGCCCTGCTGAAGGTGAGCGAGCTGGACGTGCCCAAGGCCCTGATCGAACAGGATCAGGAACGCCTGGTGGAAATGGCGCGTCGTGACCTCGAGCAGCGTGGCATGCCGAACGCCAAGGACATGCCGATTCCGGCCGAGATGTTCGCCCAGCAGGCCGAGCGCCGCGTGAAGCTGGGCCTGATCCTGGCCGAGATCGTCAAGGCCAACGGCCTGGAAGCGAAGCCGGAACAGGTCAAGGCCGAGATCGAGGACTTCGCGAAGAGCTACGAAGACCCGAAGGAAGTCATGCGCTGGTACTACGGTGACCAGCAGCGCCTGGCCGAGATGGAAGCCTACGTGCTCGAAAACAACGTGGTAAATTTCGTGTGCGACAAGGCCAAGGTTACGGACAAGTCGGTGTCGTTCGAGGAACTCACCGCCGCGCCCGCACAAGCCTGAGGTCGGGCAAGGCCGGATGCCGCGGGTTGACGCGGCGACGGTCCGTGTCAACCGGCCTCGCGCGCTGGCCGGTTGACACCATTCCTGAATATCTGGAGAACCTGCATGACCCGCAATGATTTGCTTGATCGTCTCGCCACCACGCAGGCTTCTGCCCTGGAGACCCAGGGTCTGGGACTGGTGCCGATGGTTGTCGAGCAGTCCGGCCGGGGCGAGCGCGCGTACGATATCTACTCGCGCCTGCTCAAGGAACGTGTCGTCTTCATGGTTGGCGAGGTCAATGACCAGACCGCCAACCTGGTGGTGGCCCAGCTGCTGTTCCTGGAAAGCGAAAACCCGGACAAGGACGTGTCGCTGTACATCAATTCCCCCGGGGGTTCGGTTTCGGCTGGCCTGGCGATCTACGACACGATGCAGTTCATCAAGCCCGACGTGCAGACCCTGTGCATGGGCATGGCGGCGAGCATGGGCGCGTTCCTGCTCGCTGCAGGTGCCAAGGGCAAGCGCAGCGCGCTGCCGAACTCACGCATCATGATCCACCAGCCGCTGGGTGGTGCACGTGGCCAGGCCTCGGACATCGAGATCCAGGCGCGCGAGATCCTGTACCTGCGCGAGCGGCTGAACAGCATCCTGTCGGAAGTCACCGGGCAGCCGGTCGAGAAGATTGCCCGCGATACCGATCGCGACAACTTCATGAGCGGCGACCAGGCGGTGGACTATGGTCTGATCGACAAGGTGATCACCCGCCGCAGCTGAAATCTGGCCGGTGTGCCGGCACATGGGCCTGGAGGCATCCTGTCGGAAGCATCCGGGCGATGACCGGCACGCCGGGCATCTGCCGTATTGGCCTGCGTCGTGCGCCAAATGACGAAGGCTACACCGGAACGAGGCTGTGCGCCTCGTTTTTGCGTTTTGCCCCACACGCAGGGGATGCCGCCGACTGTGCCAATTGTTTTGGCGTATGATGCGTTTAATGCGTTTCCCGCCGGGACGTTTCTGGCGAGATCCACACTGCTAATGTGACTGATTCCTATGGCGGACAAAAAAGGTTCATCCAGCGAGAAACTTCTCTACTGCTCGTTCTGCGGCAAGAGCCAGCACGAGGTAAAGAAGCTGATCGCGGGCCCGTCGGTGTTCATTTGCGACGAATGCATCGACCTGTGCAACGAGATTATCCGTGACGAGGCCGCCGCGACCGACAAGGACGCCGCCGCTGTCACGCGCTCGGATCTGCCCACGCCCCACGAAATCCGCGAAAGCCTTGACCAGTACGTGATTGGTCAGGAACAGGCCAAGAAGATTCTGGCCGTGGCGGTCTACAACCACTACAAGCGTCTGAAGCACCTCGGCAAGAAGGACGACGTCGAGCTGTCGAAGAGCAACATCCTGCTGATCGGGCCCACCGGCTCGGGCAAGACGCTGCTTGCCCAGACGCTGGCGCGCCTGCTGAACGTGCCGTTCGTGATCGCCGACGCCACCACGCTGACCGAAGCCGGTTACGTGGGCGAAGACGTCGAGAACATCATCCAGAAGCTGCTGCAGAACTGCAATTACGAGGTCGAGAAGGCCCAGCGCGGCATCGTCTACATCGACGAAATCGACAAGATCTCGCGCAAGTCCGACAACCCGTCGATCACGCGCGACGTGTCGGGCGAGGGCGTGCAGCAGGCGCTGCTGAAGCTGATCGAAGGCACCATGGCTTCGGTGCCGCCGCAGGGCGGCCGCAAGCATCCGAACCAGGACTTCCTGCAGGTGGACACGACGAACATCCTGTTCATCTGCGGCGGTGCATTCGACGGCCTGGAAAAGGTCATCATGCAGCGTTCGGACAAGACCGGCATCGGTTTTGACGCGCAGGTGCAGAGCAAGGAAGAGCGCGAAGTCAGCGAGGTGCTTCCGCAGACAGAGCCCGAGGATCTGATCAAGTTCGGTCTGATCCCGGAACTCATCGGGCGTCTGCCCGTGGTGGCAACGCTGGCCAAGCTGGATGAAGCCGCGCTGATGCAGATCCTGGTCGAGCCGAAGAATGCGCTGGTCAAGCAGTATCAGAAGCTGCTGGCCATGGAAGGCGTCGAGCTGGAGATTCGCCCGGCTGCGCTGACCGCGATTGCGCGCAAGGCCATCCGTCGCAAGACGGGTGCCCGTGGCCTGCGTTCGATTCTCGAACAATCGCTGATGGACGTCATGTACGACCTGCCCAATTACAAGGGTGTGCAGAAGGTGGTGATCGACGAAAGCACGATTACTGGCGACGCACCGCCGCTGCTGATGTACGAAGAGCAGCAGCCCAAGGTGGCAGGCTCGAACTGAGCGAGGTCCAACTGACGCCGAACGTGCCGGACCCGCGTGGTCCCAACCATACTGGCGACACTTTCAAGCTGCCGTTCGCTGGAAAGCGAACGGCTTTTTTTCTTCAATTCCACAAACTAACGGGAGCAAACGCGGGTATGCTGTTTCAGAGTGGGTCCCGGGTGCAGTTTGCGGCACGTTTTTTAAGTGCCGGGAATTGATGATGGGTATCTTGCAATCGAATCCCGAGACCCTATTTACGCCTTAAATGACTGACTGGGGAAAATGATGTCCGGAACACAACTCCTCCCGGCTGAGCCGATTCGCCTGCCACTGTTGCCGCTGCGCGACGTGGTGGTGTTTCCGCACATGGTGATCCCACTGTTCGTGGGACGCCCGAAGTCCATCAAGGCGCTCGAGACTGCGATGGAGTCGGGCAAGAGCATCATGCTCGTGGCACAGAAGACGGCCGCCAAAGACGAACCGACAGCCGAAGACCTCTACGAGGTTGGCTGCATCGCCAATATCCTGCAAATGCTGAAGCTGCCCGACGGTACCGTAAAGGTGCTGGTCGAGGGTACGCAACGTGCAAATATCACCGAGGTGAGCGAGGACGATTCGCACTTCATGTGCGAAGCGGTGCCTGTGCCGCCCGCACCGGCTGAATCGGCCGAGACCGAGGCCCTGCGCCGCGCGATCGTGTCGCAGTTCGACCAGTACGTAAAGCTCAACAAGAAGATCCCGCCGGAGATCCTGACGTCGCTGTCGGGCATCGACGAGGCCGGCCGCCTGGCCGACACCATTGCCGCGCATCTGCCGATCAAGCTCGAGCAGAAGCAGAAGATCCTGGAAATGGTGAAGGTGACGGAACGCCTGGAGAGCCTGCTGTCGCAGCTCGAGGGCGAGATCGACATCCTGCAGGTGGAAAAGCGCATCCGTGGCCGCGTCAAGCGCCAGATGGAAAAGTCTCAGCGCGAGTACTACCTGAACGAGCAGGTCAAGGCCATCCAGAAGGAACTGGGCGAGGGCGAGGAAGGTGCAGACCTTGAAGAGCTGGACAAGCGCATCAAGGCCGCACGCATGCCCAAGGAGGCCAAGAAGAAGGCCGACGCCGAGTTCAAGAAGCTCAAGCTGATGTCGCCGATGTCGGCCGAGGCGACCGTCGTGCGCAACTACATCGACACGCTGGTCAACCTGCCGTGGCGCAAGAAGAGCAAGGTCAATAACGACCTGGCCAACGCCGAGCGCGTGCTGGACGAAGACCACTACGGTCTCGAGAAGGTCAAGGAACGCATCCTTGAGTATCTTGCCGTGCAACAGCGTGTGGACAAGGTCAAGGCGCCGATCCTGTGCCTGGTCGGGCCTCCCGGCGTGGGCAAGACGTCGCTGGGCCAGTCGGTGGCGCGCGCCACGAACCGAAAGTTCGTGCGCATGGCGCTGGGTGGCGTGCGTGACGAGGCCGAGATTCGCGGTCACCGCCGTACCTACATCGGGTCGATGCCGGGCAAGATCCTGCAGAGCCTGTCGAAGGTTGGCGTGCGCAATCCGCTCTTCCTGCTCGACGAGATCGACAAGATGGGCATGGACTTCCGTGGCGACCCGTCGTCGGCCCTGCTGGAAGTGCTGGACCCGGAACAGAACCACACGTTCCAGGACCACTACATCGAAGTGGACTTCGACCTGTCGGACGTGATGTTTGTGGCGACGTCGAACTCGCTGAACATTCCGCCGCCGCTGCTGGACCGGATGGAAGTGATCCGTCTCTCGGGTTACACCGAGGACGAGAAGGTGAACATCGCCACGCGCTACCTGCTGCCGAAACAGATCCGCAACAACGGTCTGAAGCAGGGCGAGATCGACGTCACCGAAGCGGCCATCCGCGACATCATTCGCTACTACACGCGTGAAGCGGGCGTCCGTTCGCTCGAACGCGAGGTGTCGAAGATTGCCCGCAAGGTGGTCAAGCTGCTGCTGCTGAAGAAGGAGTCGAACGCGGTCAAGGTGGATTCCGAGAACCTCGACAAATTCCTCGGTGTGCGCAAGTACGACTTCGGCCTGGCCAACAAGGAAAACCAGGTAGGCCAGGTGACCGGTCTGGCGTGGACGGAAGTGGGCGGCGATCTGCTGACCATCGAAGCCGCGATCATGCCGGGCAAGGGCAACATCTCGCGTACCGGCTCGCTGGGCGACGTGATGAAGGAGTCGGTCGAGGCCGCGCGGTCGGTGGTGCGTTCGCGGGCACGTCGCCTGGGTATTGCCGATGAGATGTTCGAGAAGCGCGACATCCACATCCACGTGCCCGAAGGCGCCACGCCCAAGGATGGTCCATCGGCAGGTATCGCGATGACCACCGTGCTGGTGTCGGTGCTGACGGGGATTCCCGTGCGTGCCGATGTGGCGATGACCGGCGAGATCACGCTGCGCGGCGAAGTGCTGCCGATCGGTGGCCTCAAGGAAAAGCTGCTGGCTGCCCACCGTGGCGGTATCAAGCTGGCGCTGATCCCCGAGGAAAACGTGAAGGACCTGGCGGACATCCCCGACAACGTCAAGAACGCCATCGAGATCGTGCCCGTGCGCTGGATCGACAAGGTGCTGGAGCTGGCACTCGAGCGCAAGCCCGAGGCGCTGCCCGAGGAAGATGCCAAGCCTTCGGAAGTGGCGGACAAGGGCGAGGCCAAGGTCGAGCGCATTCATCACTGATCGACGGCATCGTTGAAACGCCAAAAGCCGCGGGTTTACGCCCGCGGCTTTTTGTTTGCGTGGCCGGCGTGATGCAAGAGAATCCTGCAATCAACGCTTGGCAAATTGAAAAGTCTCGTATTACAATCGCGGCCTCGCAACGCAAACAGCGGCAACGAAGCAGCAACCGCCGAATCGTGCGTAGCGAGAATTACCTTGCAGGCAACTGGCTTGCGTGGTCCATGTGGGTGCTTAGCTCAGCTGGTAGAGCGGCGCCCTTACAAGGCGTAGGTCGGGGGTTCGAACCCCTCAGCACCCACCACACTGGATCGCAGCGCACAGGTCTTGCAGGAGCACCGACGCAAGGAGTGGTAGTTCAGTCGGTTAGAATACCGGCCTGTCACGCCGGGGGTCGCGGGTTCGAGTCCCGTCCACTCCGCCAACATAAAAGCCCGCATCTGCGGGCTTTTTGTTTTTGCATATTCTGATTCGCGTGATCCGCGCAGCGGGCGTTCCAGTTCGTTGGCGCGAACGTGCAGACATCCTGACCCAAACGCACTCCGCGCCACATATTCCGCAGGTCTGGCGTCCCGCTCCTGATAGAATCGCGAAGTTTGACTGTCGGCCCAAAGGCCCCAACCCTTTCACCCGAAAAGCATGCTTGATTTCGTACGCAACAACCGGCGCCTGATGCTTTTGCTGCTGCTGGTGCTTGTCTTCCCGTCGTTCGTGTTCTTCGGTGTCGAGAGCTACTCGCGCTTCATGGACAGCTCGCATGACGCCGCCAAGGTCGATGGCCGTACCATCACCGTGCAGGAAGTCGACAACGTGGTGCGTGACCAGACCGAGCGCATGCGCCAGATGCTTGGCAGCAACTACGACCCGCGCATGTTCGAAAGCGCCGCGGCACGCCAGTCGGTGCTGGACCAATTGATTTTGCAGCGCGTGGTGGCCGACGCCACGGCCAAGAAGAATCTGACGGTGTCGAACGAGCAACTGCGCCAGGCCATCGAATCCATTCCCGCGATCGCGCAGCTGCGCAGTCCGGACGGCAAGCTCGACGAGAAAGCCTATATCCAGCTGCTGGCCCAGCAGGGCATGACGCCCGAACAGCTCGACGCCCGCATGCGCTTCGAAATGGCGACGCAGCAACTGGGCGGCGCGGTGGGCACCACCGCTTTCGTGCCGAAGTCGCTGCTCGATCGACTGATCGCCATCCGCGACCAGCAGCGCGACGTGCAGGCCCTGCTGATCAAGCCCGCTGATTTCACTTCGAAAGTCACGCCCGATGCTGCCGCGCTGAAGGCCTATTACGAGTCGCATCTGTCGGCCTACACCACGCCCGAGCAGGCCAAGGTGGAGTACGTGGTGCTGTCCGGCGACGCCATGGCAGCCAGCCAGGCCGTCACGCCGGAAGAGCTGAAGTCCTACTACGACAGCAATGCCCAGCGTTTCCGCACGGAAGAGCAGCGTCGCGCCAGCCATATCCTGATCACGGTTCCGAAAGACGCCAAGGACGCCGATCGCAAGGCTGCCAAGGACAAGGCCCAGAAGCTGCTGGATGACGTGCGCAAGCACCCGGAAACGTTCGCGGACGTGGCGAAGAAGAACTCGCAGGACCCGGGCTCGGCAGAGAAGGGTGGCGACCTCGGGTTCATGGGGCGCGGCGCACTGGTCAAGCCGTTCGAGGACGCCATGTACGCGCTCAAGGACGGGCAGATCAGCGATCTCGTGGAGACCGACTACGGCTACCACATCATCAAGCTGACCGGCATCAAGCCTGCTGCCACCCAGCCGCTGGACGAAGTGCGTCCGGAGCTCGAGGCCGAGCTGAAGAAGCAGCTGGCCAGCAAGAAGTACACCGAGCAGGCGGACGCCTTCGGCAACACGGTCTATGAGCAGTCCGACAGCCTGAAGCCGGCTGCCGACAAGTTCAAGCTGACGATCCAGACCGCCGACAATGTCACGCGTCAGCCGAATCCGGCCCTGGGCAAGGACAATCCGCTCAACAACGACAAGGTTCTGAAGGCCCTGTTCAGCGACGACACGATCAAGAACAAGCGCAATACCGAGGCCATCCAGGTGGGCCCGACGACGCTGGTGGCGGCGCGTATCGTCGACTACCGCCCGGCGACCGCGCGCAAGTTCGAGGAAGTGGAAGCCCAGGTGCGCCAGGCATATGTTGCGCAGCAGGCCGCCGAACTGGCCCGCAAGGACGGCGAGGCCAAGCTCGAGGCGCTGAAGAAAGCCGACAGCGCCAGCGGGTTCGGCCCGACGGTTACGGTGTCGCGCGCCAAGGCCGACAACCTGTCGCCGAAGGCCGTCGATGCCATCATGCGTGCCGACGCCACCAAGCTGCCGTCGGTGGTCGGTGTGGATCTGGGTGCGGACGGCTATGCGATCTATCGCATCAGCAAGGTCAGCACGCCGACCGAAGCCAATGCTGCGCAGCGCCAGGCCGATGCGCAGCAGCTGAGCCAGCTCGCTGGCCAGACCGAACTGGCCGCCTACTATGACGCCCTGAAGGCCAAGGCGAAGGTCAAGATCCTGCATCCGGTGAAGTCGGAGGACCTGACCCCGGCCAGCGAAGCCGCCGCGCACTGATACGGCGTCGCGACGCCGGATGGCAAAAAGCCCCTGCAGGTCACACACCGCAGGGGCTTTTTCTTTTCTGCCGGGGACGCCCGGCGCAGGATCAGCGGCGTTTGGCAGGCGCCTTCAGCAGCGGCTTCAGCGCTGGCCAGACCATGTCCAGCAACGCGGGCTGGGCGGCCGATGTCGGATGAATCCGGTCCTCCTGAAACCACTCCGGGCGTGTCACCACCTTTTCGAGCAGGAACGGTACCAGCTGGGTCCGGTACTCCCCGGCGAGCTTCGGGAAAAGTCCGAAGAACCGTTCGGTGTAGTCGGCCCCGTAGTTCGGCGGGATACGCATGCCCACCAGCACCACCTGTGCGCCGGCCTTCTGTGCATCGCCGATGATGCTGCGCAGGTTGGCTTCGGTCGATGACAGCGACAGGCCGCGCAGCGCGTCGTTGGCACCCAGTTCCACGATCACGATGGCGGGCTTGTGCCGCTTGAGCAGGTCCGGAAGCCGGGTCTTGCCGCCGACCGTGGTCTCGCCGCTGATGCTGGCATTCACGACGCTATAATCGAACCGCTCGCGGCGCAGGCGTTCCTGCAGCAGGCTTGCCCAGCCCGTGCCGCGTGCAATGCCATATTCGGCCGACAGGCTGTCTCCCAGCACCAGCAGCGCGGGCCCGGCCGATGCAGTGGCCGCGCCCTGCGCCATGGCGGGTGGCGTCAGCAGTGAACCGAACAGGGCGACCGCTGTCGCACTACAAGCTGCCAGCATCCGCCGGCGACCAACGTTTGCCATCCTCTCGCGCATGTCCTCTTCCATTCTTGCTGTCGAGTCACTCGGAAAGACCGTAGCCGACACGACGGGTTCGCTGACGATTCTGCACGACGTCTCGTTTTCCGTCACGGCCGGCGAAACGCTGGCCATCGTCGGCGCTTCGGGGTCGGGCAAATCCACGCTGCTCGGCCTGCTGGCCGGGCTTGACCTGCCCAGCAACGGATCGGTTCGCCTGCACGGGCAGGATATCTTCCAGCTCGACGAAGACCAGCGCGCCGCGCTGCGCGGGCGCCATGTCGGCTTTGTGTTCCAGTCGTTCCAGCTTGTCGGGCACCTTACGGCGCTGGAAAACGTGATGCTGCCGCTGGAGCTGCGCGGAGAAACCGCGCGCGTACGCGAGCGTGCCACGGAAATGCTCGAGCGTGTGGGACTGGGCAAGCGCCTGACGCACTATCCGCGCACGCTGTCGGGTGGCGAGCAGCAGCGCGTGGCGCTGGCCCGGGCCTTCGTGGCACGGCCGGACATCCTGTTTGCCGACGAGCCCACCGGCAGCCTGGACACCGCCACCGGCGAAGCCGTGATCGCGCTGATGTTCGAACTCAACCGCGATGCCGGATCCACGCTGGTACTGGTGACGCACGACCGCTCGGTGGCCGCGCGTTGTGGCCGCGTCCTGACGATCGATGCCGGCCGGGTGGCCAGCGACGAGCTGATGGGTACGGAAATCTAGGCGGCTACCGGCCAGGCTGGGAAGAAAGGGCTGCGAAGGCAGCGATCCCGCCGCCCGCCTCAGCCGCGCCCGAGCACGGCACGTGCGCGGGCGATAAGCGCGGCGGTCGACGCATCATGCGTGGCCGTGCCTTGCCCCGTCAGCTCCTGTTCAATGGGCCGCGCCAGGATCTTGCCCAGTTCCACGCCCCACTGGTCGAACGAATTGATGTTCCACACCACGCCTTGCACGAAGGTGCGGTGCTCGTAGAGGGCGATCAGTGCGCCCAGCACGTGGGGCGTCAGGTCTTCCATCAGCAGCGTATTGCTGGGGCGGTTGCCCTCGAAGACCATATGCGGGATGCGCGCCTCGTCGGTGACACCGGCGGCGCGCAGTTCATCGGCGCCACGGCCGCGCATCAGCGCCTCGGCCTGGGCAAAGCAGTTGGCCAGCAGCTTGGCGTGATGGCCGGGCAAGTCGCGCGGCGGCACCAGCGGCGCCACAAAGTCCACGGGCACGATCTGCGAGCCCTGGTGGATCATCTGAAAGTAGGCATGCTGGCCGTTGGTACCCGCCGTACCCCAGACGACCGGCGATGTTTCCGCGTGGACCGGGTCGCCGTTCAGTTGCACGGACTTGCCGTTGCTTTCCATCTCCAGTTGCTGCAGGAAGGCAGGAAACAGCTCGAGCGAGGTCGAATACGGCGCCATGCAGCTGGTCGGCATTCCAAAGAAATTGCGATACCAGATGCCCAGCATGCCCATGACCACGGGCATGTTGCGGGCCAGCGGCGCCGTGCGGAAATGATCGTCCATGGCCCGGCCACCGAGCAGCAGGTCTTCGAACGCGTCGAAGCCCACGGCCAGCGCAATCGACAGGCCAACCGACGACCAGAGCGAGAAACGGCCGCCGATCCAGTCCCAGAATTCGAACATGTTGGCCGGGTCGATGCCAAACTTGACCACGGCTTCGCGGTTGGTGGACACGGCAACGAAATGGCGTGCCAACTGGTTCTCCGCCACGCCGTGGCGCAGGAACCAGTCGCGCATGCTGCACGCGTTGGCCATGGTTTCCAGCGTCGTGAACGTCTTCGAGCACACGATGACGAGTGTGCGTGCGGGGTCCAGCCGTACCAGCGTCTCGGCCAGTTCGGTCCCGTCGACATTGGACACGAAATGCATGCGGGGCCCTTGCGGGTCCGCCAGGTGGGCCAGGGCGCGGCACACCATGCGCGGGCCGAGGTCCGAACCGCCGATGCCGATGTTGACGATGTCGGTGATGGTCTGGCCGTTGAACCCGGTCCAGCCGCCGGTGCGCACGCGGGCGGCGAAATCGCGCATGCGGCCCAGCACGTCGTTGATGCCCGGCATGACGGATGACCCGTCCACCTTGAACGGTGCGTCGGGCAAGGCGCGCAATGCCACGTGCAGCGCGGCGCGGTCTTCCGTCGTATTGATATGCTCGCCGGCGAACATGGCGTCGCGGCGCTGGGCCACGCCCGCTTCCTCGGCCAGCTTCATGAGCAGGGCGAAGGTCTCGAACGTGATGCGGTTCTTCGAGAAGTCGAGGTACAGGCCGGCGGCTTCCAGCGAGAAGTCCTCGACGCGGCGGGCGGCTTCGGCCTCGGCGAACCACTGCTGCATCGGCGTGTGGCGGATGGCATCGTAGTGGTGGCGCAGGGCAGTCCAGGCGTGGAGTTCAGTCGGCATGGGGTGTTCTGGAATTCTCGGGCATTGGCCCGGTGTAACGGGCCTGAGCGCAAGTATATCGCTCCGATGTGATGTCAAAAGCCGAAAGTAGCAGCAAAACGTAACGCCACTTGCGGCATCTGCAAAACCTTAACAGTCGAGTCGCTCCCGCCGTATCGGGCGTTGTCCGACGTGGGGCCGGCTTTGTGCGCGGGGCTGCGCAGTGGTGGTGGGCCGTAACGGGGGGTATGTGCGCCAGCGCGCGTTCGCCGCCGTCGGCGGGGGCGACGGGGCGCGGTGGCGACTAGCGGCGCAGCCGCGTGGCCACCCGGCGCAGCACGGGTTCGCCGCCTGCCACGCACAGGCCCCCGGCGCAGATCACGGCGATGCCCAGGGCGGTGGTCCAGTCCGGCAGGTGGCCGAATGCGAAGTATCCGACCACGGTGGCGGAAAAGATCTGCAAATACAGGAACGGGCTCAGGAACGAGGCGTCGGCATACTGGAATGCGCGGATCACAAAGTAGTGTCCAAGCGACCCGGTGAGGCCAGCCGACAGCAGGAGCGCCGCTTGCGTCAGCGTCGGCACGGACGCGAACCAGAAGAACGGCACCAGCAGCGTGGTCAGAGCGGCACCCGTCACGCCGCTCTGGATCAGCGTTGTCATGGGCGCGTCATGCGCGGCGATGCGGCGCGTCAGCATTTGCAGCAGCGCAAACAGCAGCGCCGACAGCAGGCCCAGCCCCACGCCCACGGCGTCGAGTTCGCCGCCGGGGCGGACCACCACCAGCATGCCGGCGAAGCCGATGCCGACGCCGATCCAGCGCGTCCATCGCGCATGCACGCCGGGGCGCTCGCCCAGCAACCACGGCGACAGCGCCACGACGATCAGCGGCGCACAGAAGTTCAGCGCGGTGGCGGTGGCCAGCGGCATCAGCTTCAGCACGCTGAAGAACACCAGCGTCGAGGCCAGCATCAGCGCGCCGCGCAGCCACTGCAGACGCGGCGCGGCAGGACGCGACTGCCGTTGCCAGCGCGCCGGCCCGATCAGCAGGAAGATCGCCACGACGTGGCCCAGATACCGGACCCACGCCACGGCCACCACAGGCAGGCCCTGCTGGGTCAGCGTCTTGCCCGTGGCGTCGAGCAGGCTCAGTATCCATTGCCCGATAACAAGGAGGGCGATGCCGGTCAGCAGGCGCCGCCGCGCGCCATCGCCATTTTCGCCGCCGGCCAGTGTGCCAACCTGGGTCATGCCGCGCCGCCTTGCAGCAACGCGTTGAAGATGGCCCGTGCGGGCAGGTAGAGCTCGCTCGCGGTCAGACCGGCGGGACCCGTGCCGGCGTTCACCAGCCGATCGGCGGCGCGTCCGTGAATCCATACCCCGGCACGCGCGGCCGCCAGCATCGGCACGCCTTGCGCCAGCAACGCGCCGATCATGCCGGCCAGCACATCGCCAGTGCCGGCCGTGGACAACCCGGCATTGCCGGTGGGATTGATGGTGGCGGGCGCGCTCTCGGCCGTCGCGATGACCGTGCCAGACCCCTTTAGTACGACCGTGGCTTGCCAGCGGGTGGCCAGTGCGTGCGCCGCAGCCAGGCGGTCGCGCTGCACGTCGGCCACATGGCTGCCCAGCAGGCGCGCGGCTTCGAGCGGGTGGGGCGTCATCACGTAGTCCAGCCCGCTGTCGATCAGCGACTGGTTCAGGGCTTCGTCAGCCGCCAGCAGGTTCAGGGCATCGGCGTCGAGCACCAGCGGCAGCGGCGGCTCCGCATTGGCACAGAAGTCGATCAGCTTGACCAGTTGCTTGCGCGCTGCCGTGCCACTGCCCATGCCGGGCCCGACCACGAAAGCCGACATCGCATCGAGCGACAGTTCGGTCACCTGATGCAGCATCAGTTCCGGGTGAACCGGATCGATGGCGGGTGCTGGCTGGGCCAGGAAGCCCACGTGCACGCGGCCCGCGCCGAGATGCAGCGCGGCGCGCGCGCCCAGCAGCGGTGCGCCGGTCATGCCATGGTTGCCGCCGATCACGGCCAGGCTGCCGAAGCGGCCCTTGTTCGCGGCGTGGTCGCGGCGCGGCAGCGCATGCAGGAACGCGCCGGGCTGGTTGACGATGGCCACCGGCCGTTCGGCCGGCGGATAGTCCAGGCCCAGCGGGGCGATGTCGATGGCGCCTGCGCAGTCGCGGCCATCCAGTGTCAGCAGGCCCGGCTTGGCGGCCAGGAACGTCAGCGTGCGGCGCGCCCGGACGGCCGGCTGCCCTGCGCCCGTATCGGCAAAGAGCCCGCTCGGGATATCGAGCGCATACACCGGCAGGTGCGACGCATTCAGATGCGCAATCCAGCGTGCCATCTCGCCATCGGCGGCGCGGTTCAGACCGATGCCAAGCAAGCCGTCGACGACCGCGACGCAGCCCGTCGGCCAGGGCGGCAAGGCCGCATCGGGGTCCGGATGCGTGGCCAGCAGCGGCACGCCGGTGGCGCGGGCGTCGAACCAGGCACGCGCGGCATCGGCCGGCAACTGGTCTGCTTCGGCGATCAACCACGCTTCGACCAGGCGCCCGGCCTGATGCAGGCGCGTGGCGGCCGCCAGCGCATCGCCGCCGTTATTGCCACGGCCGGCCAGGAACAGGATGCGGCCACTGGGCACATGGTGGTGGATCCAGTCTGCCGCGGCGGCGCCGGCGCGCGACATCAGCGTGAAGGGCGCCGTGGCGTCCAGCCCTGCCTGTTCGACCCGGCGGATCGCCGCCACGTCGTAGAGCGGGGTCGGATCGTCCCCGGCCGCGTCGAGCGGAATCCAGGTGGGCGCGGCTGCGGTCTCGGCCGGCGTGCCCGGCTGGGTGGCGGACAGGGAGGAAGCGGTGACGTCGGTATTCATCTCAGGCTCACGCATCCGGGTGGGTTTCCTGTGGATGGCTGCGGGTTTCCGGAGCTTACTTGAGCTCCTTCGCCATCACCACGTCGGGCAGCCAGGTGACCACGGTCGGCCACACCGTGATGATGCCGATGGCAACGACCATCATCATGAAGAACGGCAGCGACACGCGCGCTATATAGTTGCTGTCCTTGCCGGTCATGCTCTGGAGCACGAAGAGGTTGAAGCCCACGGGCGGCGTCACCTCGGCGATTTCCACCAGCAGCACGATGAAGATGCCAAACCATACCAGATCGAACCCGGCCGCCTGCACCATGGGCAGCACCGTGGCCGTGGTCAGCGCGATCATCGAGATGCCGTCCAGCGCCGTGCCCAGCAGAATGTAGATCACGGTCAGCACCGCGATCAGCGCCCACGGCGACAGGTGCAGCGCGGCCACCCATTCGGCCAGTGCCCGCGGAATGCCCGTGAAGCTCATGGTGACCGACAGGAACGACGTGGCGCCCAGTACGAACATGATCATCGCGGTCAGGCGGGTGGCCGACATCAGGCTTTCCCAGAACGCCTTGCGCGTCAGCGATCCGCCCGCCCAGGCCAGGCCCAGCGATGCCACCACGCCGTACGCGGCCGCCTCGGTGGCGGTGGAGTAGCCGGCCATCATGATCCAGGTGATGAAGGCGATCAGAATGATGCAGGGCATCAGCTGCCGGATGGAGGCCAGGCGCGCGCCCCAGCCGAAGGTCTCGGCCGGCGGGGTCCGGTTCGGATTCATCAGCGCCCAGACCACGATATAGCCCGAGAACAGCAGCATCAGCAGCAGCCCGGGCAGGAAGCCGGCCAGGAACACGCGGATGATCGACACATCGGCCGATACCGCATACACGACCATCGTGATCGACGGGGGTATCAGGATGCCCAGCGTGCCCGCGCACGACAGCGACCCCAGCGTGACGCGTTCGTCGTAGCCGCGCCGGGTCAGTTCGGGCAGGGCGGACTTGGCGATCGTGGCGCAGGTGGCGGCCGACGAGCCCGAGACCGAGCCGAAGATGCCGCAACCCAGGATGTTGACGTGCATGAGACGCCCGGGCAGCCAGTTCAGCCACGGCGACAGGCCGTTGAACATCTGCTCGGACAGCTTGGTGCGGAACAGGATTTCGCCCATCCACACGAACAGTGGCAGCGACGCCAGCGTATACGAGGCGCTGGACGACCACCACGCGTTGGCCAGGTTCACCAGCGCGTCGTGGTCGGAGAAGATCACCAGACCCACCCATGACGTGACGGCGATGGCGACGGGGATCCAGGCGCCGATGGCCAGGAAGACGATCATGACCAGCAACAGGACCAGTGCAACGAGTACGGTGCTCATCAGACGGTCTCCCCGAAATCGCCGGCGGCCAGCTTGGCTTCCTGGGCCAGCTGGTAGCGCGGCTTCTGCCGGCGCACCACGCGCTGCCATTCGTCGGCCACGGCCAGCAGGAAGCCGATGGCGCCGAGCACGGCAAAGCTCTGCGGAATCCAGAGCGGGATCACGATCTGGCCTTGCGAGACATCGTTGATGTCCCAGCTTTGCCAGGCGAACGTGCCAAGCGCCCAGGCGGCATAGCCGGCAAACACCAGGCAGATCGTGAGCGATACCACCTCCAGCGGCCAGCGGCGGCGGGGGCCGACCGCATCGAGCAGCATCTCCACGCGCACGATGCCGCCGTGCTGGAAGGTCTGGCCAAGGATCAGAAAGGCGGAGGCCGCGCACAGCCAGGCGACGATGTCGTCGCCGCCCTTGAGCACGAACAGGGTCTCGCGTGAGATCGACATCGCGATCATCATGATGCAGACCGCCAGGATGCAGAGCGCGCCGAGGACGGCAAACGCGTCAAGCAGATGGTCGAGCCATCGCTTCTTGATGTGGGGGGCTTCCATGAGATAACAGGCTACCGGTAATACTGCGGACAGCATGGAACAAGCCCGGCGCGATGCCCTGGGGCATGCGCGCCGTGCCGGTGGAACAAAACGCGTGGCGGGCGTTCAAGCCGGGGCCGGCTGCCTTATTTGCGATAGGCGTCGAGGATGGCCTTGCCGTCGTCGCCGGCGCTTTTGGCCCATTCGCCCACCATGACTTCGCCAACCTTCTGCATGTCGGTCTTGAGCTGGGGCGACGGCGGGGCCACGGTCATGCCGTTCTTCGACAGCGTGCCCAGGTATTCCTTGGTCTTCTGTTCCGAGACCTGCCAGCCGCGCTTCTCGGCGTCGGCCACGGCCTTGAGCAGGGCGTCCTGGGTGGGCTTGTCCAGCGCGTTGAACGCTTTCTTGCTGACCACCAGCATGTTCTTGGGGAGCCAGGCATCGACGGTGTAGAAGTACTTGACCGATTCCCAGACCTTGGTGTCCACGCCGGTGGCGCCCGACGACATGAACGAGTTGACCGTGCCCGTGGCCAGCGCCTGGGCCAGGTCGGCCGCCTGGATCGTCACCGGCTGGGCGCTGACGAGTTCGGCGATCTTGGACGTGGCCGGGTTGTAGGCGCGCCATTTCAGGCCCTTCATGTCGGCGACGCTGTTGATCGGCTTGTTCGCGTAGATGCCCTGCGGCGGCCAGGCCACCGCGTAGAGCAGCTTCATGCCCTGGCGGTCGAGCACCTTGTCGGTGACCGGCTTCGAGGCTTGCCAGAGCCGGTACGAATCGGCGTAGCTGGTGGCCAGGAATGGCACCGCATCGACGCCGAACACGGGATTTTCGTTGGCCAGCAGCGACATCAGGATCTCGCCCATCTGCACCTGGCCAGTCTGCACCCCGCGCTTGATCTCGTTGGCCTTGAGCAGCGAGCCGTTCGGATGGATGACGATCTTGAGCTTGCCGCCCGTGGCCTTTTCCACGTCGTTGGCCATCTGCTGCAGGTTTTCGGTGTGCAGGTTGGTGGCCGGGTATCCGGTTGGCAGGTCCCACTTGGTATCCGCCCGTGCCGCCGTGGCGGCCAGCAGCAGTGCCGCCGCCGCGACTGCCATTGCCTTGACTCGCATCTCGATCTCTCCTGGTGTTGCGCTCGGGCGCCTGCCCGGCCGCGCGGGTTTGGAACTACCTGGAACTGCCGCCGCGCTGGGTCTCAATGTCTGAGACATAAGCGCGGTACTGCGGTCACGGCGCGGGCCTGGCTCAGCCTGCGTGCTGTGACGGTCGAACGATCGATTCCAATGCAAGGGCCGTGCCTAGCAGGTGGGCGTCGCGCATCGGGCCGTGCGACAGCATCAGGCCCACGGGCAGTTCGTCCGGCGCCTGGCACGGCAGCGACACCGAGCAGCCGTCCAGGAAATTGAAAGCCGACGTATTGCGCAGAAGCAGGGCGTTGGTGCGGAAGAACAGGGCATCGTCGGCCACCAGCGGGGCAATCTGCGGGGCCACCATCGGCACGGTCGGGCAGACCACGGCATCGAACGGAGCCAGGCGCGCTTCCATGCGGGCAATCCAGTCCAGCCGGGCGCGGTGCAGCGCGATGTAGTCGGCCGCGCTCATCGCGGCGCCGCGCTCGATACGGCTCAGCACGCGCGGGTCGTAGCGGTCGCGATGGGTGGCCAGCAGGGCGCGGTGATAGGAAAAGGCCTCGGGCGCCGAGAAACCCCCGGCCGCGTTGAGGCCGGCCAGTTCGGCCAGCTCGGGCATGTCCACGTGTTCCACGTGTACCCCCGCCGCCGACAGCCGGCCCATGGCGCGGTCGAAGGCACGCGCCACGGCGTCGTCCATGTCGTCGAGCACCAGCTGGCGCGGAATGGCCAGCCGCAAGGCCGTGGGCGCGTTGACGACCGGAATGACCGGGGCGTCGGCGATGACGCTGTCCACTGCAATGCAGTCGGACAGCGTGCGCGCCATGGCGCAGGCCGTGTCGAGCGTGGAGGAGAGCGGAAACGCGCCGGTCAGTGGCACACGGCGCGCGGTGGGCTTGTAGCCGGTGATGCCGCACAGGGCTGCCGGAATCCGGATCGATCCGCCTGTGTCGCTGCCCAGTGCCGCCACGGCCGTGCCCAGCGCGACGGAAACCGCTGCGCCCGACGAAGAACCGCCCGGAATGCGTGCGGTCGTGTCGTCGCACGGATTGACCGGCGTGCCGAAATGGGGATTGATGCCGACGCCCGAGAACGCGAATTCGGTCATGTTGGTGCGGCCAACCAGGGCCGCCCCAACCCCGCGCAGGCGGGCTACCACGGCGGCATCGGCCGTGGCGGGTGCCGCATCCTCACGGGCGGCCGACGCGGCGCGCGTGACCTCGCCGGCCACGTCGTACAGATCCTTGACCGATACCGGCAGGCCGGCCAGCGGATGCAGCGGCTTGCCGGCGCGCGCGGCCGCGTCGGCGGCGTGCGCCACCTGGCGGGCGGCATCGAAGGTGGTGTGAAGGTAGACGGCCTTGCCGGCGGGGCTCGCGGCCCGGGCGGCCGCGTCGGCGATCAGGTCCGCGCGGGACGTCTGGCCGGCGCGCAGGCTGGTGTGGATCGATTCAAGCGATTCGAGCGGAACAGGATGAGGCAGCATGCGGCGGCGTGACGATGAAAGGCGTTGCGGAACCAGACCGCATCCACGCATTGCCTCTGTGAATTAAGGTATTCATGCTGAGAATTCGCCGATAAACTGTCAAGCTGAAATTGCCCGAACCCGCTTCGGGCTTTCACCTATCGCCACCGTGGCCACCTTGGCCATCACCCGCTGCACCCGCCGACCTTACTGGGAGACCCATTCATGGCCCGCAAGCCCGCCCCGGAACGCCACGCCGATGCCGCCGAGGGCGCGACCCTGGACGCCGCGGCGCGGACCGCGCCGCTGGCCCGGGCCGCAGGCGTCAACATTGTGTCGTCGTCGCACCTGGTGTCGGTACGCAGCCCGGAGCTGTCCGAGTTCGAGTTTGGCCTGAATACGGCCTACAACGCCTATAGCCGCTGGGTGGTCCGCTGCATGGGCGCGGCCGGCGTGCGCGATCTGACCTTCCTCGATGTGCTGGTGCTGCACCATGTGAACCATCGCGGCCGGGCCAAGCGGCTGGCCGACATCTGCTTCGTCCTCAACGTCGAGGACACGCACCTGGTGACGTATTCGCTAAAAAAGCTAGTGGGGCTGGGGCTGGTGGCGGGCGAGCGGGTGGGCAAGGAGGCGACCTACGCCACCACGCAGGCCGGTACCGAGGCCTGCTCCCGGTATCGGGAAATCCGCGAGCAATGCCTGACCAGCAATTTCACGGAGGGCAGTGATGAAAACGTCGAGATCGGCGAACTGGCGCGGCTGCTGCGCGTGCTGACCGGTCTCTACGAGCAGGCCGCGCGTTCCGCCACCTCTCTCTGACGGCACTTTCGGGCGATTTTGGGCGGCTTTCGCATGAAATCGGCCACTTTCGTGTTCTCGCGCCGAGTCGGGCCCAGGTGGCTGGCCAACGGCGTTCGAGGCGCCGGATGCGCCACGAGACAGGCCGAATTGCGGTCTGGGGCCAGACTTTCCCCAGGCTGTCCGTTCGCGCCGCATTGCGCAATGCAAAAAGCGGCCGCCAACAAGGTACAATAGCGGTTTCCCGCATGCCGGCATTCCATTCAGCAGTGCCAGCCGCCGTTTAGCCTCACCTTCCTACGCCTCCTGACCGTACCGATCATGGCGCATTTCTCGTGCTTCCCCGGCGCTTTGGCGCTTTCCGCTTTCCGTCAGCAACGCCTGCTTGCCGCCCTGCAACAAGTCGACGCCGATATTGAGTCCGTGCATGGCCAGTTCGTGCATTTTGTCGATTCGGACACGCCGCTGTCCGCCGAGGACCAGACGCGCATCGGCGCGATGCTGACCTATGGCGCGCCGTTCACGGCCCAGCCCGAGGGCGACCGTTTTGTGGTGATTCCGCGTTTCGGGACCATTTCGCCGTGGGCCAGCAAGGCCACCGATATCGCCCATAACTGCGGCCTGACGCACGTGCACCGCATCGAGCGCGGCATCGAGATCACCGTGGTCTGCAAGAAGGGCCTGCTGCGCGGCCGCAAGACGCTGGACGCCGGCACCCGTGCCGCCGTGGCTGCGCACCTCTTCGACCGGATGACCGAAACCGTGATCGCCTCGCGCGAGGAAGCGGCCGGCCTGTTCCAGGAACTGCCCGCCAAGCCGCTGCAGTTCATCGACATTTCAGCGGGGCGCAGCGCCCTGGTTGACGCCAACACGGCCATGGGCCTGGCGCTTTCGGACGACGAAATCGACTATCTGCTGGAAAACTACGGCAAGCTCGGCCGCAACCCGACTGACGTCGAGCTGATGATGTTCGCCCAGGCCAACAGCGAACACTGCCGCCACAAGATCTTCAACGCCACCTGGACCATCGACGGCGTGACGCAGGACAAGTCGCTGTTCGCGATGATCCGCAACACGCATCAGCTGAATCCGCAGGGCTCGATCGTCGCCTATTCGGACAACTCGGCCGTGATGGAAGGCGACGTGGCCGAACGCTGGTTCCCGCGCGGCGCGGACCAGAAGTATGGCCGCCACGAGGCGCTGACCCACACGCTGATGAAGGTGGAAACGCACAACCACCCGACCGCGATCTCGCCGTTCGCGGGCGCTTCGACCGGCGCCGGCGGTGAAATCCGCGACGAAGGCGCCACGGGCCGTGGTGCCAAGCCCAAGGCCGGCCTGACCGGCTTCACGGTGTCGAACCTGATGCTGCCTGATGCCGTCGAGAGTTGGGAAAATGCCCGCGACGCCGCACAGCCGGTGGCACATCGCAATCCGGACGACAAGCCCGGCGTGACCGGCAAGCCGGACCGCATCGCATCGCCGCTGCAGATCATGATCGACGGCCCGCTGGGCGGCGCCGCGTTCAACAATGAATTCGGCCGTGCCAACCTGGGCGGCTACTTCCGTGTCTACGAGCAAAATGTGGGCGGCACGGTGCGCGGCTACCACAAGCCGATCATGATTGCAGGCGGCATCGGCAATATCGATGCCGGCCATACACACAAGGACCCGCTGCCGGCCGGCACGCTGCTGATCCAGCTGGGCGGCCCGGGCATGCGCATCGGCATGGGCGGCGGTGCCGCCAGCTCGATGGCGACGGGCACCAACACGGCCGACCTCGACTTCGATTCGGTGCAGCGTGGCAACCCTGAAATGGAGCGCCGTGCCCAGGAAGTGATCAACGCCTGCTGGCAACTGGGCGAAGACAACCCGATCCTGTCGATCCACGACGTCGGCGCAGGCGGCATTTCGAACGCCTTCCCGGAACTGGTCGACGGTGCCGGTCGCGGCGCACGCTTCGAATTGCGCCAGGTGCACCTTGAAGAGTCTGGCCTGTCGCCCGCCGAAATCTGGTGCAACGAGTCGCAGGAACGCTATGTGCTGGCCATCGCGCCGAACGACCTGCCGCGCTTCCAGGCCATGTGCGAACGCGAACGGTCGCCGTTCGCCGTGGTGGGTATCGCCACCGAGGAAAAGCAGCTGCAGCTGGTGGACGCCGATGTAGACGCCGCGCTCAAGGAGCACTTCACGGTCGATATGCCGATGGACGTGCTGCTGGGCAAGCCGCCGCGCATGCACCGCGACGTGCAGCGCGTGGCGCGCGAACTGCCGCCGGTGGACGTGACCGGCATCGCACTGGAACAGGCCGTAAGCGACGTGCTGCGCCACCCGACCGTGGCCAGCAAGTCGTTCCTGATCACCATTGGCGACCGTACCGTCGGTGGCATGAACGCACGTGACCAGATGGTGGGGCCGTGGCAGGTGCCGGTGGCGGACGTGGCGGTGACCACGCTCGACTACAAGGGCCGCGCTGGCGAAGCCATGACGATGGGCGAGCGCACGCCGCTGGCCGTGATCGACGCCCCGGCCTCGGGCCGCATGGCCATCGGCGAGGCGCTGACGAACCTGGCGGCCGCCCCGGTCAAGGATCTGAACAAGGTCAAGCTGTCGGCCAACTGGATGGCCGCGTGCGGCGTAGCCGGCGAGGACGCGAAGCTGTACGACACGGTGCATGCCGTGGGCATGGAATTGTGCCCGGCGCTTGGCATCAGCATCCCGGTGGGCAAGGATTCGCTGTCGATGCGCACGAAGTGGTCCGATGCCGATGGCGACAAGGAAGTGGTGGCGCCGGTTTCGCTGATCATCTCGGCGTTTGCCGCAGTGGATGACACCAACCGGACGCTGACGCCGCAGCTGCGTACCGACCTGGGCGATACCACGCTGATCGCCATCGACCTGGGTCGTGCGAAGAATCGCATGGGCGGCAGCATCCTGGCGCAGGTGACCCAGCAGGTTGGCGACAGCGCGCCGGACGTGGACAACCCGGAAGACCTGAAGAACTTCTTCAACGTGATCCAGCGTCTGAACCGCGAAGGCAAGCTGCTGGCCTATCACGACCGCTCCGACGGCGGGTTCATGGCAACCGTCGCGGAAATGGCCTTCGCCGGCCGTACGGGCGTGTCGCTCAATGTGGACATGCTGACGCTGGACCCGAACCAGGAGCAGGACTACGGCGACGCCAAGAACTGGGCGCAGCAGGTTGCCGAACGCCGCAACGACCAGACGCTGCGGGCGCTGTTCTCCGAAGAACTGGGCGCGGTGATCCAGGTGCGTGCCGAAGAGCGCGATGCCGTATTCGCGGTGCTGCGCGAGGCCGGCCTGTCGGCGTGCAGCCACGTGATCGGCAAGCCGAACACGAACGACCAGATCGAGATCTATCGCGACGCGAAGAAGGTCTTCGGCGCTGCCCGTGCCGATCTGCAGCGCACCTGGACCGAGGTGAGCTGGCGTATCGCGCGGCTGCGCGACAACCCGGCCTGCGCCGACAGCGAGTACGACCGCGTTCTGGACGCTGCCGATCCTGGCATCAGCCCCGTGCTGACCTTCGATCCGGCGCAAGACATTGCTGCGCCGTTCATCGCCACCGGTAACCGTCCGCGTGTGGCGATCCTGCGTGAGCAGGGCGTCAATTCGCAGATCGAGATGGCCTACAGCATGGACCTGGCCGGTTTCGACACGGTCGACGTCCATATGAGCGACCTGATCGCCGGTCGCGCCACATTGGCCGATTTCAAGGGTTTCGTGGCTTGCGGCGGCTTCAGCTACGGCGACGTGCTTGGCGCGGGCGAAGGCTGGGCCAAGACGATCCTGTTCAACGGCCAGATGGCGGAGCAGTTTGCGGCGTTCTTCAACCGCCAGGACACTTTCGCGCTGGGTGTTTGCAATGGCTGCCAGATGCTGAGCAACCTGGCCCCGATCATCCCGGGCGCCGGCGCATGGCCGAAGTTCACGCGCAACCAGTCCGAGCAGTACGAAGCACGCTTCGTTACGGTGGAAGTGCAGCAATCGCCGTCGATCTTCTTCGCGGGCATGGAAGGCAGCCGCATCCCCATCGCCGTGGCGCACGGCGAAGGTTTCGCCGATTTCTCGCAGCAGGGCGATATGGCGAAGGTGGCCGTGGCGCTGCGCTTCGTCGACAACCGCGGTGTCGTGACGCAGACCTATCCGCTGAACCCGAACGGCTCGCCGCAGGGCATCACGTCGGTGACGACGGTGGACGGCCGCTTCACCGCGCTGATGCCGCACCCGGAGCGCGTGTTCCGAACCGCGACCATGAGCTGGGCACCTGACGCCTGGAAGGACATCCCCGATGGTGGCAGCCCGTGGATGCGCATGTTCCGCAATGCGCGCAAGTGGGTCGGCTGATAGAACCTGCTGCTTCGAACGAAACGCCCGCGCAAGCGGGCGTTTTTTATGGCCTAGGCTGCGGTGTCATCGCCTGACCAGATAGAGCCATGCGAAAAAGAAGATAAAGGTGAACGTCGCGTAGGCGATGATGCCCCACTCGGCGCGCTTCAAGACCTTGAATTGAAACTCGTCATCTTCGAAAAACCGGGTCAGAAACTTGCTCATCTATTTCTCCTCGTACGATTTGCGGAAGCCCCTTGACGAAGGTTAACTGGCAGTCGAAGTCAGCGCCAGACGGGCCGATGCCCATTGGACAGGACTGCGTGTGGGGCAATGCATGCCTTCACGTTCGCAACGCAGTGATCCTAGGCCTCGAGAATGGGTGCGCCAAGAGGGGTTTTGTGAACTTGTGTGTCCAGAAAACCGGCGCTTGCTTCAGGTCATGAGAAAGGTCTCAGACTGTGACAGGAGCGGGGAGGTCGACGGGGTGTTCGCCAGTTTGCGGGGCCTGGGCTTGCTGCGCGCGCAGGCGTTCGCTCCATGGCAGGTAGCGGGAATAGAGCAGGCGCATACGGTCTGCGCCGGGCGGTACGGGGATTTCGCCGCGTACTTCCATGAACGCGACGGTCGCTTGCAGCAGCTTTGACTGGGCGTAGCGGTCACGCGTCGGCAGGTGAGGATGAAGGTCGCGCCATCGGCGGCCGGTGCATTCGATGTGGGGCATGCCTAGCGCGCAGTAGACCATGCCGCTGGAATAGAGATGCCACATGTACCAGTAGCCGCTCATCATGCCCATAGCAATATGCCCTCGATCCTGGCGCTCGATACCTTGGCGGGACGGGTGTCCGGCTTCGTCGAGCCCTTCGATATTACTGGGGCCGGAGGAGCGATGGAACCCGCCAACTGCACTAGAATGTTACCGAGCGCGCCAAGGTGCGCCCCAAAAAACGAAAACCGGCGCACAGGCGCCGGTTTTTGTATGCAGCAAGCAAGGGGATTACTGGATCTTGGCCTTGTCCTTGAGCGACTTCATCATCGCCTGGAACTGCTCGCGCTGCCAGGCCTGGTCGCCCATCAGCATCTGCTGGAGCTGAGGCTTCACTTCCTCGAACGTCGGAATCTTCTGGTCGCGCACGTCCACGAGTTCAATGATGTGCCAGCCGAACTGGGTCTTGACCGGCGTATCGGTCATCTGGCCCTTCTTCAGGCCGGTCATGGCCGCCGAGAATTCCGGCACGTAGCTGCCGCTGTTGGCCCAGTCCAGGTCGCCGCCATTGGCTGCCGAGCCGGTGTCCTTCGACGATGCCTTGGCTACGTCTTCGAACTTGGCGCCGCCCTTGATCTTGGCGATCAGTGCCTTGGCGTCCGCTTCCTTTTCCACCAGGATGTGGCGGGCGTGGTATTCCTTGCCATTGCCGAACTGGCCCTTGATCTTCTCGTATTGCTTGCGCAGTTCGTCGTCGCTGGCGCCATGGGTCTTGACGTAGTCCTCGAACACCGCACCGGCCAGCACGTTCAGGCGGGCCTGTTCGAGCTGGTCCTGAACGTCGTCGCGTTGCAGGATGCCGCGCTTGGAGGCTTCCTGCACCAGCAGTTCCCGGTCGATCAGCATGGTGCGGGCACGGTCGCGCAGTTCGGGCGAGGCGGGCTGGCCGGTGCCGGCGATCAGCTTGTCCACCTTGGCCGACGGGATGGGCTTGCCATTCACAACGGCGGCGTTCTGGGCGAACACGGGCAGGCTGCCAGCAGCGAGCACAGCCGCCAGGCTGAACGAGAGGACGGTGGTCTTCATGGAGTCAGGTCTGAGAGTAGCGAGAGCGCGTCGCGTCATGCTTCGCGGGATTGATATTCTTGGTCGGTGTACGCGCTGACGGCCAGCGCATGGATCTGCGCGGGGAATAGTTCGCGCAGCGCATCATACACCATACGGTGGCGGGTCACGCGCGAATGGCCAGCGAAGCGGTTGCTGACGATCAGAACGTTGTAATGACCCCCACCCGACGCCGCGCCGGCATGGCCCGCATGGGCCGCGCTGTCGTCGTGGACGTGCAGGTGGGAGGGTTCGAGCGCCGCACGCAGCAGCGCGTCGATGGTGGCGGGATCGGCGGCCATCGGTTAGTCCTTCGGGAGTGTCATCGGGAGCGGCAGGGCGGCTGCGCTTATTCGGAGCGGCCTTCCCGCGACGGGGTTTCCTCGATGTGGCGCGACAGCCAGATGCTCTGCGCGACAATGAAGACGACCATCAGGCCCATGCTGCCGAACAGCTTGAAATTGACCCAGGTATCGGTGGAAAACTGATACGCCACGTAGAGGTTCAGCACGCCCATCACGGCGAAGAACGCGGCCCATGCAACGTTGAGCCGGCCCCACATCGCGTCCGGCATCGTGACCTGCTTTTCCATCATGGCGCGGATCAGGTTCTTGCGCCAGCCGATGACCGAGCCGATCAGCGTGACCGCGAACAGCCAGTAGAGCACCGTGGGCTTCCACTTGATGAAGGTTTCGTTGTGCAGAACAATCGTCGCGCCGCCGAAAACGCCGATGATCAGCAGGCTGACCCATTGCATCGGCTCCACCTTGCCATGACGGATGCGCACCCACGCGATCTGCAGCACCGTGGCCACGATGGCCACCGCGGTGGCCGGATAGATGCCGAACAGCTTGAAGGCGACAAAAAACAGGATGACTGGGAACAGGTCGAACAGGAATTTCATGCGGACCAAATCAGGTTGGCGAGCCAGGCATGCGGCCGGGCCCGCTGGGAATCCGCGAGGCGGATCGGACGTGGCGTCCGGTGTGCGGGTGGCGTCACCCGCGATCAGCCGGATCGCGATCGTCGAATTTTAGCGCAGCCGAGTTGATGCAATAGCGCAGACCGGTTGGGGCCGGGCCATCCTCGAAGACATGGCCCAGATGGCTGCCGCATTCCTTGCAACGGACTTCCACCCGCGTCATGCCGTGGCTGTGGTCCACGTGCTCGGCAATCACCTCGCCGTTGATCGGACGGAAATAGCTGGGCCAGCCGCAGCCGGCGTCGAACTTGGTGGCCGACTCGAACAGCGGGGTGCCGCAGCCTACGCAGTGGTAGATGCCCTGGTCCCAGTGGTCCCAGTAGCGGCCCGTGAACGGACGCTCGGTGGCGGCCTCGCGCGTCACGCGGTACTCGATGTCGGACAGCTGGTCACGCCATTCGGCGTCGGTCTTAGTGGTGGTCATCTCGTTTCCTTGTTGCGATCCCGGGCAGGCTGCCAGGCTTACGACGAACAGCTGACTTCGAGCCCCGACGCCCAGTCGGGTGGCAGGGCGGCATAGTGTTCCGCATCGGGCTGCTCGTCGAAGGGCCGCGACAGCACGGCCAGCAGGCGGTCCACCTCGGAGAAGTCCTTGTCGCGCGCGGCACGGATCGCGGTTTCGGCCAAATGATTCCGGAGCACGTATTTCGGGTTGACTTGCCGCATTGCAACCCCGCGGGCGGCATCGTCGGACTGTTCCGACTGCAGGCGGGCGCGGTATTCGGCGGCCCACGCGTCCCACGCCGCGCGGTCCAGGAACAGGTCGCGCACGGGCGCATCGCGTGATCCGTCCTGCGACCCCACCTGGGCCAGGTTGCGCCAGAACAGCGTGTAGTCCACGCGATTGGCGTGCATCACACGGAACAGGTTCGTCATCAGCGTCTCGTCCTGGTCATGCGCGGTGCGCAGGCCAAGCTTGGCGCGGTAATGGCGGAAGAAGGCCTCGGCATAGCGGTCCCGGAACGGGTCGAGCGCCTCGCGAGCGGCTTCCACGGCTTCGTTCTTGGCCGCTTCGGCATCGCTGGCATCCGCGTTGCGCCACAGCGGCAGCAGCGCCTGGGCCAGGCAATGCAGGTTCCAGAACGCGATCTGGGGCTGCTGGCTGTACGCGTAGCGGCCCTGCTGGTCGGAATGGTTGCAGATGTGGTTCGCGTCGAAGGCGTCGAGGAACCCGAACGGTCCATAGTCGATGGTCAGGCCCAGGATCGACATGTTGTCGGTGTTCATCACGCCATGACAGAAGCCCACGGCCTGCCAGTGCGCCACCATGTCCGCCGTGAGCAGCGATACCTCGCGCAGCAGCGCCTGGTACGGGCTGGCCGCGTCGCGGCAGGCCGGATAAAAACGGTCGATCACGAAATCGGCAAGCTGCTTCAGCGAGGCGTGGTCCTCGCGGGCGGCGAAATGCTCGAAATGACCAAAGCGGATGAAGCTCGGCGCCAGCCGCGTGACCACGGCCGATGTCTCGATGGTTTCGCGCCGTACCGGTGCGTCGGAGCCCATGATCGCCAGTGCCCGCGTGGTGGGCACGTCCAGCGCATGCATGGCTTCCGAGCAGAGGTATTCACGGATCGACGAGCGCAGCACCGCGCGGCCATCTGCCATGCGCGAGTAGGGGGTCAGGCCGGCGCCCTTGAGCTGGATCTCCCACGGACCGTCGGGCATCGCGGCCTCGGCCAGCCGGATGGCGCGGCCATCGCCAAGCTGCCCGGCCCAGACGCCGAACTGATGGCCGGAGTAGACCGTGGCCAGTGGGTCTGCCCAGTCCGGCACGGCGTTGCCGGCGAAGGTGTCGACGAACTTCGGGTCGTGCGTGGCGGCGCGCAAGCCTGCTTCATCCCATCCGAGCAGGGCCGCAGCCGCGGGGGCTACGCTGACTACATAAGGCGAAGGCAGGGCGGTCGGCGCCAGCCGCGTAAAAAACCGATCGCCGAGGGCCGCCATGCCGGGTGCGGTCTTGAACGGCACGGGCAATGCAATACGCGGCAGGGCGTCGTTGGATTCAGTAGGCATAGACGGCGTGCATGACGCTAGGGGAAAACGACATATTGAGGCGCTTCAGGGCTCGCAGTATTGTACTTGCACCGGTTTTCTCCTGCCGGCCAAGGGTTGTCCGCTGCTCGCAGACCATTCAAAAAGCGACGCAAATATCGGACATCAATCCGGTGCATGGCAGGGTCTGCGTATGGGTGCCAGGAGCGCGCCCACTACGTGTCAGTCCACCAACAACACCAACAAGTTTCTTCATTTTTTGTCGATGCTTTTGCAGGGTGTGGGATAGTCGGCCAAAAATAAGAACGGTTGTTCGTTTTTTCCGAACCAAGGAGACCGTTTCATGGCATTGATGGGTCAAATGATGAGCGCGCCGCTGCTCATTTCCTCCATCATCAAGCACGCTGCGCGCTACTACGGCAGCACCGAAATCGTCTCGCGGCGAACCGAAGGCGACCTTCACCGATATACCTACCGCGACTGCGAACTGCGTGCCCGCAAGTTGGCCCAGGCGCTGGCGACGTTGGGCGTGGCGCAGGGCGAGCGTGTGGGTACGCTCGCCTGGAACGGTTACCGGCACCTGGAGATCTACTACGGCGTGTCGGGCATGGGCGCCGTCTGCCACACGATCAATCCGCGCCTGTTCCCGGAGCAGATCGCCTACATCGTCAATCACGCCGACGACCAGTTCATCTTCTTCGATGCCACGTTCCTGCCGCTGGTGGAAGGCGTGGCGCCGCACTGCCCGAACGTGAAGGGCTGGGTCATGATGACGGACCGCGCGCATATGCCGGCGGAATCGAAGGTCGACCTGCTGTGCTACGAAGACCTGATCGACGCCCACGACGGCGCCTACGAATGGCCGGAATTCGACGAGAACCTGGCGTCGAGCCTGTGCTACACGTCGGGCACGACCGGCAATCCGAAGGGCGCGCTGTATTCGCACCGCTCGACTGTGCTGCATTCCTATGCGTCGGCCCTGCCCGATGCCCTGGGCTGCTCGGCCAAGGACGTGATCCTGCCGGTAGTGCCGATGTTCCACGTCAACGCCTGGGGCCTGCCGTATTCGGTGCCGCTGGTGGGCGCCAAGCTCGTGTTTCCGGGCGCCAAGCTCGACGGCGCATCGCTCTACGAGCTGTTCGAGCAGGAGGGCGTGACGTTCTCCGCGGGCGTGCCGACCGTCTGGCTGGGCCTGCTGCAATACGTGCAGGCCAACAAGCTGAAGTTCTCCACCTTCCGCCGCACGGTGATCGGCGGCTCGGCCGCGCCGCCCGCCATGATCCGCACGCTCGAGGCCTTCGACGTGGAGGTCATCCACGCCTGGGGCATGACCGAGATGTCGCCGCTGGGCACGTCCTGCAAGCTGCTGGCGCGCCACAAGGACCTGCCCGAGGACGCCCGGCACAAGATCCTGGAAAAGCAGGGCCGGGTGATCTACGGCGTGGACATGAAGATCGTGGACGGCGAAGGCCTGGAACTGCCGTGGGACGGCAAGGCCTTCGGCGACCTGCTGGTACGCGGCCCGTGGGTGATCGACCATTACTTCCGCAACGACAGCAACCCGCTGGTGGATGGCTGGTTCCCCACCGGCGACGTGGCCACCATCGACGAAGACGGCTACATGCAGATCACGGACCGCAGCAAGGACGTGATCAAGTCCGGCGGCGAGTGGATTTCGTCGATCGACGTCGAGAACGTGGCGGCGGCGCACCCGGCCGTGCATATGGCCGCCTGCATCTCCGCGTACCACCCCAAGTGGGACGAACGGCCGCTGCTGGTGGTGGTCAAGCGGCCCGGCATGGACGTCACCCGCGAGGAACTGCTGGGCTTCTTCGAAGGCAAGGTCGCCAAGTGGTGGATTCCCGATGACGTGGCATTCGTGACCGAGATTCCGCTGACGGCCACCGGCAAGATGCAGAAGCTCCGGCTGCGCGAGCAGTTCAAGGAATACAGGCTGCCCGGCGTCTGAAGGCCGGACCCCGGCATTTCCGGACCGGCAGGGCAGCAACAGGCATTTGCGGTGTCCCGCCATGGCAATCGGATGGCGGTCACAGCGCAGACGCGGCGGCCTGGCGCGAGGAGGGCACGGGCCGCCGCCCATCGCCAATGACAACAAGTGAAGGAGACAGGTATGACAAGGTTGCGTCCGCTGGTACGAGGTGTGGCTGCAGTTGTTGCTCTGGGTTCCGTGCTGGCATCGGGCGCCGCGGCGGCCGATACGGTGAAGATCGCCTTCATCGATCCGTTGTCGGGGCTGATGGCCCCGGTGGGGCAGAACCAGCTCAAGAGCTGGCAGTACGTGGCCGAGGTGGCCAACCAGAAGGGCTGGGGCGGGGCGCACAAGTTCGAGGTGGTGGGCTTCGACAACAAGCTGAGCCCGCAGGAAAGCCTGACCATCCTCAAGCAGGTGGTGGACCAGAATATCCGCTACATCGTGCAGGGCAACGGCTCGTCGGTGGGCCTGGCGCTGGAAGACGCAGTGGCCAAGCACAACGAGCGCAACCCGGGCAAGGAAATCGTCTACCTGAACTACGCCGCGGTAGACCCGGACATGACCAACAGCAAATGCAGCTACTGGCATTTCCGGCTCGATGCCAATTCCGACATGAAGATGGAGGCCCTGACCACCTACCTGGCCAAGGACCCCAGCGTCAAGAAGGTCTATCTGATCAACCAGAACTATTCGTTCGGCCACCAGGTGGCACGGGCGGCCAAGGACTACCTGAAG
Source organism: Cupriavidus sp. 86D6 (assembly GCF_057815095.1). Taxonomy (NCBI): domain Bacteria; kingdom Pseudomonadati; phylum Pseudomonadota; class Betaproteobacteria; order Burkholderiales; family Burkholderiaceae; genus Cupriavidus; species Cupriavidus sp. 86D6. The sequence goes on from NZ_JBYPSB010000004.1 coordinate 180,534, forward strand.
CGCAAGCGGCCTGACATCCAGATCGTTGGCGAAGACCTGCACCCGCTGGCGCAGGTCAAGGACTTCGCGCCGTACGCGGCCAAGATCAAGGCGTCGGGCGCCGATACGGTGATCACCGGCAACTGGGGCAGCGACCTGGCCCTGCTGATCAAGGCGGGCAAGGATGCCGGCCTGCCGGTCAACTACTACACGTACTACGCCGCCACGACGGGCGTGCCCACCGCCATGGGCGCGGCCGGCGCCGAGCACGTCAAGTACGTGGGCTACTACAACCCGAACAACGCCACCTTCCGGGGCGGAGACATCGTCGAGGGCTACAAGAAGAAGTACAACGACGACTTCTACGTGATGGCGTCGTACACGGGCGTCGCCATGCTGGCCAAGGCCATCAAGGACACCGGATCCACCGATCCGGTCAAGGTGGCCAAGGCGATGGAGGGCCTGAAGGTGGAAAGCATGAATGGCACGGTGGAGATGCGTGCCAGCGACCACCAGGCCCAGCAGCCGCTGGTGGTGGCCACCTGGACCAAGGTCAACGGCAAGGACATCAAGTACGACCAGGAAAACACCGGCTATGGCTGGAAGACCAATGCGACGCTTGACCAGTTCGTGGCGGCGCAGCCCACCTCGTGCCAGATGAAGCGGCCGGGCAGCGGTAGCTGACACCGCGACGGGTGGGAAGGGGTTCCCCACCACGCGGGAACCCCTGACAATATGGCTTTTGTCGGGTCAGGCTCCGGCTCCGGGAGCAGGCCCTGAGGACTTGCCGTGGAATTCTTCATCATCTCGCTACTGAACGGCGTCAGCTACGGCTTGCTGCTGTTCATGCTGTCATCGGGGCTGACGCTGATCTTCAGCATGATGGGCGTGCTCAACTTCGCCCATGCCAGCTTCTACATGCTGGGCGCCTACTTTGCCTACACCATCGCCACCAAGGTCGGCTTCTGGCCGGCGCTGATCCTGGCGCCGCTGCTGGTGGCCGGCGCCGGGGCGCTAGTGGAGCGGTTCGGGCTGCGCACGGTCCACAAGTACGGCCATGTGGCCGAACTGCTATTTACCTTCGGCCTGGCCTACCTGATCGAGGAAGGCGTCAAGCTGGTCTGGGGCCTGGCCGCCGTGCCGTACCGCATCCCGGCCGAGCTCGATGGGCCGCTGTTCACGGTCTTTACCTCGTCTTTCCCCAAATACCGCGCATTCATGATGCTGGTGTCGTTGGGCATGCTGGTGGCGATCTACCTGGTACTGACGCGCACCCGCATTGGCCTGGTCATCCAGGCGGCGCTGACCCATCCGGAGATGGTCGAGGCATTGGGCCATAACGTGCCGCGCGTATTCATGCTGGTGTTCGGCGGCGGTGCGGCGCTGGCTGGCCTGGCCGGCGTGATCGGCGGCAACGCGTTTGTCACCGAGCCGTCGATGGCGGCGGCCGTCGGGTCCATCGTCTTTGTCGTGGCGGTGGTGGGGGGCATGGGCTCGCTGGTCGGGGCGTTTATCGCATCGATCCTGATCGGCGTGCTGCAGACGTTCGCCGTGACCATCGATGCATCGCTGGCCGGCCTGTTCGGCAGCTTCGGCATGGCCGTCAACGATGCCACGCCGCTCAGTTCGGTCTGGAAGCTCACCGTGGCGCAGGTGGCGCCCGTGCTGCCGTACCTGCTGCTGGTGGTCATGCTGATATTCCGCCCGCGTGGGCTGATGGGCACCCGGGAGAGCTGAGCGATGGAGTCGACGACGATGCAACCTAGCTCCAACCCGGTCGTGACCGGACGCACCCTGCGGTACCGCCCGCTGAATCTGGCGCGCTGGATCATCTGGACCACCACGGCGCTGCTGATGCTGGTGGCGCCGCTGGCCTTCACGGGCGGGTTCGCGGTGACGCTGATGTCCCAGATGGGCATCATGATCATCTTCGCGCTGTCGTACAACATGCTGCTGGGCCAGACCGGCATGCTGTCGTTCGGGCATGCCGTGTACTCGGGCCTGGGCGCGTTCATCGCGGTACACGTGCTGAACATGATCGGCGCGGGCAAGGTCTGGCTGCCGGTGTCGATGCTGCCGCTGGTGGGCGGGCTGGCCGGCGCGTTCTTCGGCGTGCTGTTCGGCTACGTGACGACGAAGAAGTCCGGCACCACGTTCGCCATGATCACGATGGGCATCGGCGAGATGGTGTTTGCCAGTTCGCTGATGTTCCCCGATTTCTTCGGCGGCGAAGGCGGGATCTCCACCAACCGCGTGGTCGGCGATCCCTTCCTGGGCATCACCTTCGGTCCGGGCCGGCAGGTCTACTACCTGATCGCGGTCTGGTGCTTCCTGTCGATGGTGGCCATGTACGCCTGGACCCAGACGCCGCTGGGCCGCATCGCCAACGCGGTACGGGACAATCCCGAGCGGGTCGAATTCATCGGCTACAACACCCAGCGCGTGCGTTACCTGGTGCTGATCCTGTCGGCGTTCTTCGCGGGCATTGCCGGGGCGCTGTCGGCCATCAATTTCGAAATCGTGTCGGCCGAAAACGTCAGTGCGGTACGTTCCGGCGGCGTGTTGCTGGCCGCGTTTATCGGCGGCGCGGGCGTGTTTTTCGGGCCGGTCATCGGCGCCATCGTCTTCACGCTGTTCGCGGTGGCGCTGTCGGACCTGACCAAGGCCTGGTTGCTGTACCTTGGCCTGTTCTTCGTGACGATGGTGATGTTCGTGCCGGGCGGCATCGCCAGCCTGCTGCTGATGCAGATGCCGCTGCTGGCGAAGAAGCAGTTTGGCCGCATGCTGCCGTCATACGCACGGGCCGGCGTGGCCGGACTGGTGCTGCTGGCGGCCGTGATCCTGACCGTGGAAATGGTCTACAAGGTGCAGGTCGACAGTGCCAATGGCACGGCGATGTCGTTGCTCGGCATCGGGTTCGATGCCGGCACGCTGCCGCCGTGGATCGTGGCGGCGGCGCTGTGGGGGCTGGGTTACGCGGCCTGGCGCTGGGCGACGGCGAAGGTGCGCGCCGAACTGGACGCCATCCAGGCGGGAACGGGAGGTCTGGCATGAACGCCGCACTCGAACTTTCGGACGTCCGCAAGCGGTTCGGGCAGACCGAGATTATCCGGGGGGTGACGCTGACCATCGGCAAGGGCGAGCGGCATGCGCTGATTGGCCCGAACGGGGCCGGCAAGTCCACCACCTTCAACCTGATCTCGGGCCGGTTCGCGCCCACGTCCGGGGCGGTGAAGCTGAACGGCCAGAGCATTGCCGGACTGCGGCCATTCGAGATCAACCGCATGGGGCTGTCGCGCAGTTTCCAGATCACGAACATCTTCCACCGGCTGTCGGTGTTCGAAAACCTGCGCTGCGCGGTGCTGTGGTCGCTGGGCTACAAGTATTCGTTCTGGCACCGGCTGTCGGCGTTGCGCGATGCCAAGGCGCGCGCCGACGAGGTGCTGGAACTGATCGGCATGCAGCACCGCCGCAACACGCAGGCCGGTCTGCTGACCTATGCGGAGCAGCGGGCGCTGGAGATCGGCATCACCATCGCCGGCGGCGCCGAGGTCATCCTGCTGGACGAGCCCACCGCCGGCATGAGTCGCTCCGAATCGGACCATGCCGTGGAGTTGATCCGCAAGGTGACGGTAGGCAAGACGCTGGTCATGGTGGAGCACGACATGAGCGTGGTGTTCGGCCTGGCCGACCGGATTTCGGTGCTGGTGTACGGCGAGGTCATCGCTACCGATACGCCGGAGGCCATCCGCAACAACCGCCGCGTCAAGGAAGCCTATCTGGGCACGTCGCTCGATGAACCCGCGCTGGCAGGAGCCCACGAATGAGCAAGCCCATGCTGGAAGTCACCGGGCTGCACGCCTATTACGGCAAGAGCCATATCCTGCACGGCGTGGATGCCCGTGTCGACGAAGGCGAGATCGTGGCGCTGCTGGGCCGCAACGGCGTGGGACGCTCGACCATGGCCAAGGCCATCCTGGGCATGGTCAAGGCGGAAGGGTCCGTGCGCTTTCGTGGCGACGAAATCCTGGGACGGCGTACATTCGAGATCGCCCATGCCGGCATCGGCTATGTGCCCGAGAACCGCGACATCTTCCCGACGCTGACCGTGCGGCAGAACCTGCTGCTGGGCGAGAAGCGCAATCCGCGCCAGCAGAAGCCGCGCTGGAGTGTGGAGGACATGTACCGCATGTTCCCGCGGCTCAAGGAGCGCGAGAACACGTCGGCGGGCGTGCTGTCCGGCGGCGAGCAGCAGATGCTGACGCTATGCCGCACGCTGATGGGCGATCCCGACCTGATCCTGATCGACGAGCCCACCGAGGGCCTGGCACCGATGATCGTCACGCTGGTGGGCGACTTCCTCAAGACGCTCAAGGAGCGCGGCGTGTCGGTGCTGCTGATCGAGCAGAAACTGGCCATTGCGCTGGACATCTCGCAGCGCGTCTACGTGATGGGCCACGGGCATATCGTGTTCGAGGGCACGCCCGCGGCACTGAAGGCCAATGCCCAGATCCGGAAGGAATGGCTGGAAGTGTGAACAGTTTCACGCAAGATATCGGGAGCCCTGGCTGCCGCCTGGCCTATCTGTGCCGGGTGTCAGCGGCCGGCACGCGCGCCGCGACCTGATCGAGTACGACTTCCGGCTCATCCGCTTCGATATCGGTCTCGCCGTCAAGCCGGCTGTGCATCCGCTCGACGTCCAGGTCGCCGGTCCACTTTGCCACGACGACCGTGGCGACGCCGTTGCCGATCAGGTTGGTCAGGGCGCGTGCCTCGGACATGAACCGGTCGATGCCAAGAATCAGGGCAAGCCCCGCGACCGGCACATGTCCCACCGCGGAAAGCGTGGCCGCCAGTACGATGAAGCCGCTGCCGGTCACGCCCGCGGCGCCCTTCGAGGTCAGGAGCAGCACCAACAGCAAGGTGATCTGCTGGGTGAAGGTCATGTCGGTATTGGTGGCCTGAGCGATGAAGACCGCTGCCATGGTCAGGTAGATCGAGGTGCCATCCAGATTGAAGGAATAGCCAGTCGGGATCACCAGGCCGACTACTGACTTGCGGGCGCCCAGGTTTTCGAGCTTGGCCATCATCCGGGGCAACACCGATTCCGAGGACGACGTGCCGAGCACGATCAGCAGCTCTTCCTTGATGTACTTGATGAACTTCCAGATCGAGAACCCATGGAATCGTGCGATGGACCCGAGCACGACGAAGATGAAAAGCAGGCAGGTAGCGTAGAACGTGGCCATCAGCTGGCCAAGCTGGAGCAGCGAACTCACGCCGTATTTGCCGATGGTGAATGCCATGGCGCCGAACGCCCCGATCGGCGCGACCTTCATGATGTACCCGACGATGGCGAACAACACGTGCGAGAATTTTTCGATGAAGTCGAAAACCAGCGTGCCGCGCCCCCCGAACCTGTGCAGCGCAAAGCCGAACATCACGGCAAATAGCAGTACCTGAAGGATTTCTCCCTTGGCGAACGCATCCACCACCGTATTCGGGATGACGTTCATCAGGAACTCCACGGTGCCCTGCATCTTTCCAGGGCCGGTATAGGCGGCGATGCCCTTGGTGTCGAGGGTGGCAGGGTCGACGTTCATGCCTGCCCCTGGTTTGACGATATTGATGATCAACAGGCCGACCAGCAGCGCAATGCTGCTGACCACCTCGAAATAGAGCAGCGCCAGGCCGCCGGTCTTGCCGACCTTCTTCATGTCCTCCATGCCGGCGATGCCCACCACGACCGTGCAGAAGATGATCGGCGCGATGATCATCTTGATCAGCTTGATGAAGCCGTCGCCCAGCGGCTTCATGGCCTCGCCGGTTTGGGGAAAGAAGTGTCCCAGAATGACGCCAAGAATAATGGCGGTAATGACCTGAAAGTAGAGAGACTTGTAGAGCGGCTTTGAATGTTCGGCTTTTTCCATGTTCGTCTCCATTGCTGGTTCAGTGTCGGAAGCCGGACATCGACCGCGTCGTCTTGGCCATCTCGCTCGAGCCTCGGGCCGTATTCCGGAAACACGCTAAGGCGAGCTTAGTGCCGCGCAGTTGGGCTTGGGTATGGACCGAAAGACCTAGGTCCGCAACTGGGCCCCGGGACAGGACCCGGCCCGCTGATCCACGCGTGTGTACAAAAAGACACTTGGAGCGTGATCAGTTGATGACTTGCGTCAACTCCAGGGCGGGATGTGGACCAAAGTCCATTGTGGGAAGCGCGTGGACGCCACATATTGAAGAGCGCACAGGCCGGTAATCGGCCATCGAGACACTGATATTTGCCGCATTTCAAGCAGGGAGGTCCAAGCAATGCTGTCCAAGGTGATAGCGATGTATCGCTACTTCATGTCAGTCGTGCCGTTTCGGCTGACGCCCGCCATCATCGCCACGGCTGTTCTGGTCACGCTGCTGCTGCTCCCGGCGCCCGAAGGGCTGAAACCCGAGGCCTGGCATCTGGTGGCGATCTTCCTGACCACGATTGTCGCCATCATCCTCAAGGTCATGCCAATTGGCGTGATGGCCATGATGGCGATCGTGATCGTGTCGCTCGCACAGGTGACGTCGCCGACGTCGAAGGGCGCCATTGCCGACGCACTGAGCAGTTTCTCGAATCCGCTGATCTGGCTGATCGTCGTGGCGATCCTGATCTCGCGCGGACTGAAGAAGACGGGGCTGGGCAACCGGATCGGCCTGATGTTCATTGCCCTGCTGGGCAAGCGCACGGTTGGCATCGGATACGGACTCACCATCTGCGAACTGGTGCTGGCGCCATTCACCCCCAGCAATACGGCGCGCGGAGGCGGCATCGTCCATCCGATCATGCGATCGATCGCCGGCGCCTTCGACTCCGACCCCGCCAAGGGGACGCAGGGCAAGGTCGGCACATACCTGGCGCTGGTGAACTACCACGCCAACCCGATTACCTCGGCCATGTTCCTGACGGCCACGGCGCCGAACCCGCTGGTGGTGGACTACGTGGCCAAGGCCAGCGGCCAGGCGCTGCACCTGACCTGGACCACCTGGGCGCTGTGCATGCTGCTGCCGGGCTTGCTCTGCCTGCTTGTCATGCCGCTGATCATCTACCTGCTATCGCCACCGGAACTGAAGGTCACGCCCAATGCGGTCGACTACGCCCGCGGCGAGCTTGCGCGCATGGGGCCGCTGAGCGGCAAGGAACGCGTCATGATGGGCGTATTCGCGATGATGCTGATCCTGTGGGCCAATCTGCCCGCCATGATCTTCGGGTCCGCCTACACGCTTGACCCGACCGTCGTGGCCTTTCTTGGCCTCTTTGCGCTGATCATCACCGGGACGATCGACTGGGACGATGTGCTGTCCGAAAAGAGCGCCTGGGACACGCTGGTCTGGTTCGGTGCCCTGGTGATGCTGGCCGAGCAACTCAACAAGCTGGGTGTGATCGCCTGGTTCTCGGCCGACATGCGCGACGCCATCTCCGCCAGCGGTATGGAATGGAAGGGGATTGCGGCCGTGCTGGTGCTGGCGTTCGTGTTCTCGCACTACCTGTTCGCCAGTACCACGGCCCATATCAGCGCCATGATGCTGGCATTCCTGACGGTCGGCGCGCATCTGATCCCGCCGGAGTACATCCCCCCGTTCATGCTGATGATGACCGCCGGGTCGGCGATCATGATGACGCTGACCCACTACGCGACTGGCACGTCGCCGATCATCTTTGGCAGCGGCTACGTCACGCTGGGCCAGTGGTGGCGGACCGGCGCGGTGATGTGCGTGTTCGAGCTGGTGGTCTTCGCCGTGGTCGGGGGCCTTTGGTGGAAGGTGCTGGGCTTCTGGTGAAACCGGCCGGTCGTCGGGCGGCTTGCGTGGCCGTCCGGCGCCGTCAGGTCATCAGCAGGGTTTCGTATTCCTCGCGAAACTGGTGCATGGAGCTTTCCACCACCGTCACCGCACCGTCGATCAGTCCGCAGCGGCCGCTGCCCGGCAGGATGCTGCAGAGGTTTTCCAGCGCATCGAGGTCTGCCCGCACCCCACGGCCGGTGTCGATCCGGTTGAGCAGCCGCATCAGCTGAAAGGTGCCGCCCTTGCACGACGGGCACTGGCCGCACGACCCCTGGGCAAAGAAGCTCACGTACTCCGCAACCTTGCGGACGATGCTGGTGCCTTCCGAGACGACGATCATGGCCCCTGTGCCCAGGCTGGAACGCCGCTGACGCACCGAATCGAAATCGAGCGCGACGTCCAGGTCGCGCTTGGTCAGCAGGGTGTTGGAAGGGCCTCCCGTAAAGACCGCCTTGAACTCCTTGCCCTGCAGCATGCCGCCGCCGTGCCCGAACACCAGCGATTCCAGGCTCGTCCCCATCGGAAGTTCATACAGGCCCGGGCGCAGTACGTCGCCTGACAGGGAGTAGAGTTTCGTGCCCACCGCCTTGCCGAGACCGAGATCGCGATACCACTGTGCGCCATGGCGCAGGATGCCCGGCACGTGGGCCAGCGTCTCGGTGTTGTTGACGATGGTCGGCGCGCCATGGACGCCGTGCTCGGCCGGGTAGGGCGGCTTGCGGCGCGGGAACGGAAAACCGCCTTCGACACTGGCAATCACCGCCGTCTCCTCGCCGCCGATGTACAGGCCCGAACTCGGCATGACTTGCAGCGAGACGGCGCCGCCGACCACGGCCGCCAGCCGTTCGAACAGTGTATGGGTCTGCCACTGCTGCACAGCCAGCCGCGTGACCGCAAGCGATTGCAACTGATGCGGATTGACATACAGGACGACGTGGTTGGCCCGCGTGGCCGCCGCCGCGATCAGCGCGCCCTCGATCACCTGGTGTGGCGTGTGCTCCAGCAGGAAGCGATCCTTGAAGGTGCCCGGTTCGTCTTCGTTGCCATTGCAGACGACGTACTTGTCCCCGGCAGGCGCCGCCGCGACCGGTGCCCATTTTCGATGTGTCATGAACCCGGCACCGCCCATGCCACGCAGTTCCGCCCGTTCGATTTCGCCGATGATCGCGGCCGGATCGTCGAGGGCCCTGGCCAGCCCTTCGCCGCCGCCGTGTGCCAGCCACGCGGCCAGGTCGGCACCGACCTGGATATCGTCATTGAGCAGGACCTTGTTCGGGCGTTCCACGGCGTGGCTCATCGCAGGCTCCCCACCGTACGGCCTCGCGCACCGGCACGCAGCCCGGCATCGACACGCAGATCGAAATGCGCGTAGCCCGGAAAAAGCTGGGGCGCCTGGACGTGCAATGGCAGGCCGGCCAGCGTCAGTTCGCGCTGCCATGCGTGTACGTGGCCGATTCCGGCGCGGCTGGGCAGGGCACCGCGCATCGATTCCGCCGCCTTTGCGCCGGCCCGGCGTCCCATGCTCAGGATGTCCAGCAGGGCATTGCCCATCAGCCGGTTGCGTCCGTGGATGCCGCCGGTGACTTCGCCCACGCCAAACAGGCCCGGCACGTTGGTCGCCCCGTCCTTGTCGATGGCCATGCCGCCGTTCTGGTAGTGCAGCGTCGGGTAGACCAGGAAGGGCACCTGGGCCGCGTCGTGCCCGCACTTGTGCGCCAGATGGGTCAGGGTGACCAGGCGTTTGGCGAGGATGCCAGGATTTTCCAGCTCCAGCGTGGGCGTGTCCAGAAACACGCCCACCTGTCCGTCACGGCTGATACCGCGGCCTTCCGCGCATTCGCGCAGGATGGCCGAGGCCACGACGTCGCGCGGCTTGAGTTCGTCCACGAATCGCTCCCCTTCGCCATTGATCAGCTTCGCCCCGGCCGACCGCGCGGCCTCCGAGATCAGGCCGCCTGCCAGGTGGGGCGGATAGGCGATGCCCGTGGGGTGGTACTGGAACGAGTCGAGTTCCCGCAGCCGCGCCCCCATGCGATAGGCCAGCACCAGGCCGTCCGCGGTGGCGCCATAGTGGTTGGACGTCGGGAACGCATTCAGATGCAGCCGGCCAGCGCCGCCCGTGGCGAGGATGACCGCACGGGCGCGCACCAGTACGAAGGCCCCCCATTCGAGGTTGTAGATCACGGCCCCGGCGCAGCGTCCGCGCTCGTCGGACAGCAGTTCGACCACCGGGCAGCGGTTCCAGACGGCAACACCCGGATCAAGGTCCACCGCCTCGCGCAGCACGCGCATCATTTCCAGGCCGGTGTAGTCACGATAGGACAGGATGCGCGCCGCGGATGCCCCACCGGGCTTCTTGCGCAGCAGGTTGCTGCCGATGGCCCGATCCTCGGTCTGGTCGAACATCATGCCCAGCCGGATCAGCCACCGGATCACGTCGGGACCGTCCGAGACCATCTGCGCGACAAGTTCACGGTCTGCGCAGTAGTGCCCGGCACGCAGCGTGTCCTCGAAATGCATTTGCAGGCTGTCGTCCTCGCCGATGGCCGCCTGGATGCCCCCTTCGGCCATCACGGTGTTGCTGTCGCCCAGGCGTAGTTTGGTGGCAAGGACGACCTGGGCGCCCTGTGCCGCAGCGGTCAGTGCCGCCGCGCAACCGCCGCCGCCGCCGCCAATGACCAGGACGTCGGTCGTGACCAGTTGCGCGCCAGCGATATCGACGTCGTCGATCAGCGCGTTGGCCTGAAGGCTGCGCGCCAGGTCAGGCTGGCACGGGTCGCCACGGTTCGGCCCGACGGACAGGGCGACCCTGGCATTCGGCCCATGATCGGGGTGATAGGCCTTGAGGAGCGCCTCGACGGACGTCGTGTCGTCGCGCATGGCGGGCGTCGCGCCACGCTTGTAGCGTTGGCATGCCGCCTGGTAGGGGATGCTGGCTGGCATGGGTGTCGGCTCTCAACCCTGGTGTGGAGGCTGCGCGCCCGGCGCATCCAGATCGATCGTCATCTCGCCACGCTCGATCTGCTGCAACCGCTGCATCAGGTTCGCCGGCCGCAGCGACAGCGAAGCGATCATGCGCCGCACGAACAGGCCAAGATGGTTGGGCTGGATCAGTTCCGGGCAGGCCAGCGTGCAGAGGTTGCACATGACACATTCGTCGAAGACCTGCGCCGACGCCGCCAGTTCGCCCGCCACGGCAAGATTGACGCCACGCTGGACATCGAGCTGCTTGGGGCAGGCACGGTCACAGCCGCTGCAGTGCCGGCAGTGGGCCGCCTCCGGAAAGGTCTCGGCAATGGTGCCCAGGATCCGCCAGCTGTCGCCGATATCCTCGATCCGATAAACATGGCGCGATGACGAGGTGAAGTAGTCAAGGAAGGCCACCTGCATGCCGTCTTCGACCATCGTCTCGCAGGCCAACGCCGTCTTGACCTCCGGCTCCCCCTGGCGCCGGACCATGACCCGGCAGGAGCCGCACACCCCCTGGCCCATGCAGCCGACACCTTCCACGAGCGTCTCGCCCGCGTGGATGAACGCCTGCAGGATCGAACAGCCGGCAGGCGCCGCGATTTCCCGTCCTTCTATGTTCAGACGTGCCATGCTTCCCGCGCCTCCTGTTTTGCGGTGGTGGCCTGACCCTGCCTGCCTTTCAACAGGCCGTATAAACCATAGCACAGGGAAGGTTATTGCCAAACGGATCGCGTGTTGCCGGAGGCATCGATCCGTTTCGTGTGGCGACGCTTTTTTCCGATTGGAGGGCTCTGTCAAAAATTCGCGGGCTACGGCCGGCTGCCTGTCGATGGGTGATTCATGAGGCATAAATGGCACGATTTCGTCGCACGCCCTACGGGTTCCCCCTGAGGGTTTGAACCCCTCGGCAGGCTCAACATGAACGCCGGAAAAAGCTGCCATGAAAGGCGCGCATGACGGTATTTCCGCGGCCGAAAATTGAAATTGAACGACCGTGCTATTTTGTGTATGCTTGTCCCGCCCTCGAGCCGTATGGCCTGTGGCACAAGGGATTGCGGGCCATCGCGCAGCCGGCCCGACGTTCCGGCAGGATCAGAGCAAGACTGCATTCGAGAATTCGAATCCCGAGACAACCCATGAGCCCCTAGGAAGACGAAGGGCTCGCCAATACCAAAGGAACGCGTATGACAGCGCAGTATCAGGTACAGGACGGCGTAGCCGTTATCACGCTCGACAATCCCCCGGTCAACGGCCTCGGTCACAGCACCCGCCTGGGCATCGTCGAAGGCTTGACCCGTGCGCTGGACGATGCCGCCGTCAAGGCCGTCGTCATTACCGGCGCTGGCAAGGCGTTCTCGGGCGGCGCCGACATCCGTGAATTCAATACCCCCAAGGCCACGCAGGAGCCGACGCTGCATTCGGTGATCCGTGCGCTGGAAGCTTCGACCAAGCCGGTCGTGGCCGCCATCCACTCCGTCGCCATGGGCGGCGGCCTGGAACTGGCCCTGGGCTGCAACTACCGCGTGGCCGCCAAGGGCGCGCAGATCGCGCTGCCCGAAGTCAAGCTCGGCCTGCTGCCGGGCGCGGGCGGCACGCAGCGCCTGCCGCGCCTGATCGGCCTGGAGCACGCGCTGAACATGATCGTGTCCGGCACGGCCATCCCCTCGGAGAAATTCGCCGGCTCGAAGCTGTTCGATGAACTCGTCGATGGCGACGTGCTGCCTGCCGCCGTCAAGTTCGCCCAGAACGTGGCCGCTGCCCCCGGCCCGTACCCGAAGGTGCGCGACCTGAAGGTGCGTCACGAAAACGCCGAAGGCTTCCTGGCTTTTGCCAGGAACACCGTGGCGGCCGTGGCCAAGAACTTCCCGGCACCGTCGAAGTGCGTGGAGGCCGTGGCAGCCTCGCTCAAGCCGTTCGAAGCCGGCCTGAAGGAAGAGCGCGAAGGCTTCATGTACCTGGTCGGTACGCCGGAATCGCGCGCGCTGCGCCATGCCTTCTTCGGCGAGCGTGCTGCCAGCAAGATCCCCGATGTGCCCAGCGACACCCCGGTCCGCAAGATCGAGCGCGTTGCCGTGATCGGCGCGGGCACCATGGGCGGCGGCATCACGATGAACTTCCTGAATGCCGGCATCCCCGTGACGATGCTGGAGACCAAGCAGGAGGCGCTGGACCGTGGCGTGGGCACGATCCGCAAGAACTACGAGAACAGCGCCAAGAAGGGCAAGCTCACGCAGGAAAAGGTCGAACAGCGCATGGGCCTGCTGACCACCACGCTGTCCTATGACGACATCAAGGACGCCGACATGGTCATCGAGGCCGTGTTCGAGGAAATGGGCGTCAAGGAAATCGTCTTCAGGAAGCTGGACGAAGTGATGAAGGCTGGCGCGATCCTGGCCTCCAACACGTCCACGCTCGACGTGAACAAGATTGCCTCGTTCACCAAGCGCCCGCAGGACGTGGTCGGCATGCATTTCTTCAGCCCGGCCAACGTCATGAAGCTGCTGGAGGTGGTGCGCGGCGAGAAGACCGGCAAGGACGTGCTGGCCACCGTCATGCAGATCGCCAAGAAGATCAAGAAGACGGCCGTGGTCTCGGGCGTCTGCGACGGCTTCATCGGCAACCGCATGATCGAGCAGTACAGCCGCCAGGCGGGTTATCTGCTGGACGAAGGCGCGCTGCCGGAGCAGGTGGACCGCGCCATCGAAAAGTTCGGCTTCGCCATGGGCCCGTTCCGCATGGGCGACCTGGCCGGCAACGACATCGGCTGGGCCATCCGCAAGCGCCGCGCCGTGGACAAGCCGGACATCCAGTATTCGAAGACCGCCGACAAGCTTTGCGAAATGGGCCGCTTCGGCCAGAAGACGGGCGCCGGCTGGTACGACTACAAGGCGGGCGACCGCAAGCCGTACCCGAACGCGCAGGTCAACGAGATGATCGTCGAGCATTCGAAGGAACTCGGTATCACGCGCCGCAAGATTTCCGATGAGGAAATCGTCGAACGCCTGGTGTTCGCACTGGTGAACGAAGGCGCCAAGATCCTGGAAGAGGGTATCGCGTCGAAGGCGTCGGACATCGACATGGTCTACCTGACCGGCTACGGCTTCCCGCTGTTCCGCGGCGGCCCGATGCTCTACGCCGACCAGGTTGGCCTGTTCAACGTGGCCCAGTCGATGAAGCGTTACGCCAAGGGGTACCACGGCGAAGCCTGGAAGGTGGCCCCGCTGCTGCAGAAGCTGGCCGACGAGGGCAAGGGCTTCAACGGCTGAGACACGACGGCCTGAATCGACAGGAACAGGGAAACAGGGGACACGGAACCATGGCCTACGGCGCGCAGGACTGCCTGCTGGTGATCGACGTGCAGAACGACTTCATGCCCGGTGGCGCGCTGGCCGTGCCGCAGGGCGACGAGGTCGTGGCCGTGATCAACGGGCTGGCGCCGGCATTCGAGCATGTGGTGCTGACGCAGGACTGGCATCCGGCCGGGCATGCGTCGTTTGCCACCAGCCATGCCGGGCGCGCGCCGTTCCAGACCGCCACGCTGCCGTATGGCGAGCAGGTGCTGTGGCCGGACCACTGCGTGCAGGACACCCCGGGCGCCGCGCTGCATGCGGACCTGCGTGTTCCGCATGCGCGGCTGCTGATCCGCAAGGGCCACCATGCCGGCGTGGACAGCTATAGCGCCTTCCTGGAAGCGGATCGCACGACAAGGACCGGCCTGGGCGGCTACCTGCGCGAGCAGGGCGTCCGGCGCGTGGTCTGCGTCGGGCTGGCGACCGACTACTGCGTGGCCTGGAGCGCGCTCGATGCGCGCGCGGCGGGCTTCGAGGCGGTGGTCGTGGAAGATGCCTGCCGGGCGATCGACCTGGACGGATCGCTGGCCCGAGCCTGGCAGGAGCTTGCCGCGGCCGGCGTCCAGCGTACGACGTCCGCGGCGTTGCTGGCCGGCAGTGCGAACCACAACCCCTGGCTTCCCGAGTCCTGACGATTCACGTCGACACACCGAATATTCGTCGCAAGTTGGCTAGAGATTAGCCAGAGACACCAAGATACCGAGGAGCAACACATGAACGAGGCAGTCATCGTATCCACCGCCCGTACCGGGCTGGCCAAGAGCTGGAAGGGCGCTTTCAACATGACCCACGGCGCCACCCTGGGCGGCCACGCCGTCCAGCACGCTATTGCGCGGGCCAAGATCGAGGCCGGTGAAGTGGAAGACGTGCTGATGGGTTGTGCCAACCCCGAAGGCGCCACCGGCGCCAACATCGCGCGCCAGATCGCCCTGCGCGCAGGCTGCCCGGTGACCGTGCCCGGCGCCACCGTGAACCGCTTCTGCTCGTCGGGCCTGCAGACCATCGCCATGGCCGCGCAGCGCGTGATCGCCGACGAAGGCGATATCTTCGTGGCCGGCGGCGTGGAATCGATCTCGTGCGTGCAGCAGGAGATGAACCGCCACATGATCCAGGAAAGCTGGCTGAACAAGAACAAGCCGGAAATCTACTGGAGCATGCTGCAGACCGCCGAGAACGTGGCCAAACGCTACAACATCTCGAAGGAGCGCCAGGACGAGTATGGCGTGCAGAGCCAGCTACGTGCCGCCGCTGCCCTGGAAGCCGGCAAGTTCAAGGACGAGATCGTGCCGATGACGGTGCTCGCCGGCGTGGCCGACAAGGCCACGGGTCAGCTGATGACCAAGGAAGTCACCATCGACGCTGACGAAGGCATCCGTGCCGACACCACGCTGGAAGGCGTGTCGAAGATCCGCACGGCCATGCCCGGCGGCGTGATCACGGCCGGCAACGCGTCGCAGTTCTCGGACGGCGCTTCGGCTGCGGTGGTGATGAACGCCCGCGTGGCGGCCGCCAAGGGCCTGCAGCCGCTGGGCGTGTTCCGCGGCTTTGCCGTGGCCGGCTGCGAGCCCGATGAAATGGGTATCGGTCCGGTGTTCGCGGTGCCGAAGCTGCTGAAGAAGACGGGCCTGAAGGTCGAGGACATCGGCCTGTGGGAGCTGAACGAGGCGTTTGCCGTACAGGTGCTGTACTGCGCCGACAAGCTGGGCATTCCGATGGATCGCCTGAACGTGAACGGCGGTGCCATCGCCGTGGGCCATCCGTACGGTGTGTCCGGCGCCCGCCTGGTTGGTCATGCGCTGATCGAAGGCAAGCGCCGCGGCGTCAAGTACGTCGTGGTGACGATGTGCATCGGCGGTGGCCAGGGTGCCGCCGGCCTGTTCGAGGTGCTGTAAGGCTTCCCGGGTGCATGTTGTTTCCCCTCTCTCGCGTGCGGGAGAGGGGGCAGGGGAGAGGGCGGGCGCATCGATTTGCGATATCGCAAGTTGAAACGCGATTCCCTCTCCCCCCACCCCCTCCCGCATGCGGGAGGGGGGCGCTTTTCCTTCCCTTATTTCAGCCCGGAGCTTCGCTTTCCATGTCGCTGATTCTCTCCCGTCGTGATCTCAATTTCGTCCTGTACGAATGGCTCGATGCCGAGTCACTGACCCAGATTCCCCGTTTTGCAGACCATTCGCGCGAAACCTTCGACGCCGCGCTCGATACCTGCGAAAAGATCGCCACGGACCTGTTCGCGCCGCATAACAAGAAGAGCGATGCCCAGGAACCGCACTTCGACGGCGAGACCGTTACGATCATCCCCGAAGTCAAGACCGCGCTGAAGGCGTTCTGCGAAGCCGGCCTGATGGCGGCCGGGCAGGACTACGAGTACGGCGGCATGCAATTGCCGGTCACGCTGGAGAAGGCCGCGTTCGCATATTTCAAGGCGGCCAACGTCGGCACCAGTTCGTACCCGTTCCTGACCATCGGCAATGCCAACCTGCTGCTGACCCATGGCACGCCGGCGCAGATCGACACCTTCGTGCGGCCGGAGCTCGAAGGGCGCTTTTTCGGCACGATGTGCCTGTCGGAACCGCAGGCCGGGTCGTCGTTGTCGGACGTCACCACGCGGGCCGAGTACGAAGGCGAATCGCCGCTGGGCCAGCAATACCGGCTGCGCGGCAACAAGATGTGGATCTCGGCCGGCGAGCATGAGCTGTCCGACAACATCGTGCACCTGGTGCTGGCCAAGATTCCGGGCCCGGATGGCAAGCTGATTCCGGGCGTGAAGGGTATTTCGCTGTTTATCGTGCCGAAGTACCTGGTCAACGCGGATGGCTCGCTGGGCGAGCACAACGACGTCGTGCTGGCCGGCCTTAACCACAAGATGGGATACCGGGGCACCACCAACTGCCTGCTGAACTTCGGCGAGGGCATGAAGTACAAGCCGGGCGGCAAGGCCGGCGCCATCGGGTATCTGGTGGGCGAGCCGCACAAGGGTCTGGCCTGCATGTTCCACATGATGAACGAGGCGCGGATCGGCGTGGGCCTGGGCGCGGTGGCGCTGGGCTATACGGGCTACCTGCACGCGCTCGACTACGCCCGCAACCGTCCGCAGGGCCGGCCGGTCGGGCCGCAGGGAAAGGACCCGGCCAGCCCGCAGGTCAAGCTCGTTGAACACGCCGACGTGCGCCGCATGCTGCTGGCGCAGAAGAGCTATGCCGAAGGCGGCCTGGCGCTGAACCTGTACTGCGCGCGGCTGGTGGACGACGAGCACGCCGCAAAGGCGGCCGGCGAGACGGCACGGCACCGCGAGCTGTCGCTGCTGCTCGATATCCTGACGCCGATCGCCAAGAGCTGGCCGTCGCAGTGGTGCCTGGAAGCCAACAGCCTGGCTATCCAGGTGCATGGCGGTTACGGCTATACGCGCGAATACAACGTCGAGCAGTTCTATCGTGACAACCGCCTGAACCCGATCCATGAGGGCACGCACGGCATCCAGGGTCTGGATCTGCTGGGCCGCAAGGTGGTCATGCAGGACGGGGCGGCCTTCCAGTTGCTGGGCCAGCGCGTACAGGCAACCTGCCAGCGCGCCGCAGCCAGTGGCCACAAGGTTCTGGGCGAGCAGGCGCGTGCGCTGGGCGCGGCGGCCGCGCGGCTGGCCGAGGTCACGCAGACGCTGTGGTCGGCCGGCGATCCGAATGTGACGCTGGCCAACGCATCGGTCTACCTGGAAGCGTTTGGCCACGTCGTGGTGGCGTGGATCTGGCTGGAGCAGGCCCTGGTGGCGCAGGCGGCGCTGGCCGGCGCGAACGGCGAGGATGCCGATTTTTATCGCGGCAAGCTCGCCGCGGCGGCGTACTTCTTCCGGTTCGAGCTGCCCAAGGTGTATCCGCAGCTCGACCTGCTGGCCTCGCTGGACCGGACCACGCTCGACATGCAGGACGCCTGGTTCTAGATCGCAAGCCACCATGCACCATAAAGAAACGGAGACAACATGAGAACCATCCAGCAATTGTTCGACCTGAAGGGGCGCACCGCACTGATCACGGGCGGCTCGCGCGGCCTGGGCCTGCAGATTGCCGAGGCGCTGGGCGAGCAGGGCGCGCGTCTGGTGCTGTCGGCGCGCAAGGCCGACGAACTGCAGTCGGCGCAGGCCCACCTGAAGGCGCGCGGCATCGAGGCCGACTGGATCGCGGCCGATGGCTCGCGCGACGACGAGATCGCACGCCTGGCGGACGAGGCACTGGCCAGGCTGGGCCACGTCGACATTCTCGTCAACAACGCGGGGGCCACCTGGGGCGCCCCGGCCGAGGATCACCCGATCGAGGCCTGGGACAAGGTGATGAACCTGAACATCCGCGGTCTGTTTCTGCTGTCGCAGAAGATCGGCAAGCTGTCGATGATCCCGCGCCGCCATGGCCGCATCATCAATGTGGCGTCGATTGCCGGCCTGGGCGGCAACCCGCCGGGCTCGATGGAGACCATTGCCTACAACACGTCGAAGGGCGCGGTGATCAATTTCACGCGCACGCTGGCTGGCGAATGGGGCGAGCACAACATCACGGTCAACGCGCTGGCCCCGGGCTTCTTCCCGTCGAAGATGACCAAGGGGTCGCTGGACCGCCTGGGCGTGGACAAGATGTGCGAAGGCGTGCCGCTGCACCGGCTGGGCGACGACGAAGACCTGAAGGGCGCCGCGCTGCTGTTTGCGTCGGACGCCGGCAAGCACATCACCGGGCAGATCCTGGCGGTCGATGGTGGGGTCAGCGCGGTGTAAGTGCGATGTAAGTGTCGTGTAAGTGCCGCGCCCGCTCTCCCAACCCTCTCCGGGACACGGGAGCGGGGCGCGAAGCCGGCGCATAATTCAGGCCGAAGGTTTTTCCATTGCCCCCAAACATGACCCAACGCCAACTCAATATCCCGTTCCTTGCCGATCTCGGCGTGCTGTGCAACACCATGGAAGGCGGCCGCAGCGAGATCGAGCTGGATCTGCAGACGCGCCACCAGAACAGCTGGGACATGGCGCACGGCGGCGTGATCATGACCCTGCTCGACGTGGCGATGGCCATCGCCGGCCGCTCGTCCGACGCCGAAGGGCGGGGCGTGGTGACCATCGAGATGAAGACCAGCTTCATGGCGCCTGGGCGGGGCAAGCTGACCGCGCGCGGGCAGACCGTGCATCGTACGTCGACGATGGTGTTCTGCGAAGGCGAGATCGTCGACGTCGACGGCAAGATCGTGTCGAAGGCCTCCGGCACGTTCAAGTACATCAAGCGCATGCCGCCCAAGCGGGAAACCGGGGCGGCGGATTCGGGTGCCGACGGCTGATCCCGTCGCGCCAGCAGTGCTTCCATCCCAAAAACCGCGCAACACCGCGCAAGCCACGCGCAAACCGAGCGAAGGAATCCACACATGTCGAAGCAAACCTACAAGCGCATCGTACTGGCCTCGCGTCCGGCCGCAGCCGTCACGCCCGAGAATTTCCGCCTGGAAGAGGTGGCCGTGCCGGATCTGGCCGACGGCCAGGTCATGGTGCGCAATCATTTCCTGTCGCTGGACCCGTACATGCGCGGCCGCATGAGCGACAGCAAGTCGTACGCCGATCCGCAGCCGCTGGGCGAAGTGATGATCGGCGGCACCGTGGGCGAGGTCATCGCCAGCAAGAACCCCAAGTGGAACGTCGGCGACAAGGTCGTCGGCATGTTCGGCTGGCAGGAAATCGGCGTGACCGACGGCGGCGGCATGCAGAAGGTGGACACCACGCATATCCCGCTGTCGGCCTACCTGGGCTCGGTCGGCATGCCCGGCGTGACCGCCTGGTATGGCCTGAACAAGATCATCGCCCCCAAGGCCGGCGAGACCATCGTGGTCAGTGCGGCCTCGGGCGCCGTGGGCAGCGTGGTTGGCCAGCTGGCCAAGCTGGCCGGCTGCTACGTGGTGGGCGTGGCCGGCGGCAAGGACAAGTGCGACTACGTGACCAATGAACTGGGCTTCGACGCCTGCGTGGACTACAAGGCGGCCAAGGACGCCAAGGAGTTGTACGCGATGGTCAAGGCCGTGACGCCCAAGGGTGTCGATGGCTACTTCGAGAACGTCGGCGGCGACATCCTCGACGTGGTGCTGGCCCGCCTGAACCCGTTCGCGCGCATCGCCGTGTGCGGCCTGATCGCCGGCTACGACGGCCAGGACATGCCGATCCGCAACCCGCGCGCCATCCTGGTGTCGCGCTGCAAGATCGAGGGCTTTATCGTGTCCGAGCACATGGACGTCTGGCCGCAGGCGCTCAAGGAACTGGGCGGCTTTGTGGCGCAGGGCAAGATCAAGTTCCGCGAGAGCATCGCCGAAGGCCTGGCCAGCGCGCCGGAGGCCTTTATCGGCCTCCTGAAGGGCAAGAACTTCGGCAAGCAGCTGGTGAAGATGGTCTGAGCGGCACCCCACCCACAAAAAAGGAGACAGCCATGAACGCCCCGCAAACCGCCAATGACAAGGATGACATGGCCGCTGGCCTGTCCGAGGAGGTCAAGGCCCGCTACCGCAACCTGCCGCGCCCGCCGAAGTTCGATACGCCGGCCCAGGAGCGGCTGCACCGCAAGCAGCGGCTGGCGGCGGCGTTCCGGCTGTTCTCCAAATTCGGGTTCGACGAAGGCGTGGCCGGCCATATCACGGCGCGCGACCCCGAGTTCACCGACACGTTCTGGGTCAACCCGTTTGGCGTGCATTTCAGCCACGTCAAGGTGTCGAATCTGATCCGCTGCGACCACCACGGCAACGTGGTGGAGGGTGACTATCCGGTGAACGCGGCGGCCTTTGCCATTCACTCGCGTGTGCACCAGACGCGTGAAGACGCCGTGGCCGCGGCCCATTCGCACAGCACGTACGGCCGGGCGTGGTCCACGCTGGGGCGCAAGCTCGATCCGCTGACCCAGGACGTCTGCGCGTTCTACAACGACCATGCGTTGTACGACGACTTTGGCGGCGTGGTGGTCGAACTGGACGAAGGCCAGCGTATCGCCAACGCGCTGGGCCCGAACAAGGCGGCCATCCTGCAGAACCATGGCCTGCTGACGGTGGGCAAGACCGTGGACGAGGCCGCCTGGTGGTTCATCACGATGGAGCGGTCGTGCCAGGTACAGATCCTGGCCGAATCGGCGGCCGCCCGGACGGGCCAGGCACCGAAGGTGATCAGCGATGCGGCGGCCAGCCAGGCCTACGCGATCGTCGGTACGGCGCAGGCCGGCTGGTTCCAGTTCCAGCCGTTATACGCACGTATCGTTAAAGAACAGCCGGATCTGCTCGATTAAGCAGGAGTCGATCTTTCGCGATCTCTCTCCTCCTGAAAGGCCAAGATGCCCGACATCATCCTTCATCAATACGCAACATCGCCGTTTTCCGAGAAAATCCGGCTCGTGCTGGGCGCCAAGGGCTTGACCTGGTGCGCGGTGGAAATTCCGCCCATCATGCCCAAGCCCGATGTCACGGCGCTGACCGGCGGCTACCGCCGCACGCCGGTCATGCAGATCGGCGCCGATATCTATTGCGATACGGCATTGATTTGCGCGGTGCTGGACCGCATGGCGCCCAATCCGCCGCTGTATCCGGTGGCGCAGGCCGCGCCGTCGCGCATCATGGCGGCCTGGATCGACAGCGCGTTGTTTACGGCCACCGTGACCTACGCCATGCAGCCGGCCGGCGTGCAGGCGATGCTGTCGCACCTGTCGCCGGGGCAGATCCAGGCCTTCATGGCGGACCGCAAGGCCATGCGCGGCGACTCCAACGCGCTGCGCATGCCGTTGCCGGAGGCGGCGGCGATGCTGCACGAGACCTTCGCGCAGCTGCAGGAGCAGTTGTCCACCGGCCTGCAGCATGTGGCCGGTCCGGAGCTGTCGATTGCCGATTTCTCGCTGTTTCACTGCATCTGGTTTATCCGGCGGGCCCCGACGCTGGCGGCATTGCTCGACGGCTATCCGCTGGTCAAGACTTGGTTCGCGCGCATGCAGGCGTATGGGCACGGCAAGCTGCGCGTGATTCCTGCCGAATCCGCCATTGCCGATGCCTATGATCACGACCCGCTGCCACACGACACGACCATCCTGCCCGGCGCCGGCTTTGCGGCCGGTGACGCAGTCACGGTCACCCCCACCGACTACGCGAAGGACCCGGTGGCCGGTGTACTGCTGACGCTGACCGAGCACGTGGTCACCATTCGCCGGCAGGACCCGCGTGCAGGCGCGGTCAACGTGCATTTCCCGCGTCAGGGCTATCACGTGCAGGCGGCGGGCTAAGGCACGCAGTGGTGCAGTGTTTGCCCCTCACCCCCTTGCGGGAGAGGGGAGCAAAGAACATCAATACAAGACGTATCCGGACATATCCGGGCATATCCGAAAACGGAGGAGACACCCATGAAGCAGTTCGAAGGCAAGGTCGCCGTCATTACCGGCGGCGCATCGGGATTCGGCAAGGAGTTCGCGCGGATTGGCGCCCAGTCGGGCATGAAGCTTGTGCTGGCCGATGTCCAGGAAGATGCGCTCGACGCCGCGGTGGCCGAGTTCAAGGCGCAGGGCGCCCAGGTGATCGGGCTGCGCACGGATGTCTCGAAAGCCGAACAGGTTCAGGCGCTGGCCGATGCGGCCATGACGGCCTTCGGCGAGGTCAACCTGGTTTTCAACAACGCCGGCGTCGGTGCGGGCGGCCTGCTGTGGGAAAACTCCGAGAAGGACTGGGAGTGGGTGCTCGGCGTCAACCTGTACGGGGTGATCCACGGCGTGCGCATCTTCACGCCGCTGATGCTCGAAGCCGCGAAGAAGGACCCCGGCTTCCAGGGCCACATCGTCAATACGGCGTCGATGGCCGGCCTGCTGAACCCGCCAGCGATGGGCGTCTACAACGTGTCCAAGCACGCGGTGGTGTCGCTCACCGAAACGCTCTACCAGGACCTGAGCCTGGTCACCGAACAGGTGCGCTGCTCGGTACTGTGCCCATACTTCGTGCCGACCGGCATCAGCCAGTCGCAGCGCAACCGGCCTGCCGGCCTGGCCAACGACGCGCCGCCGACGCGCTCGCAGATGGTGTCGCAGGCGCTGTCGGACAAGGCAGTCAATTCGGGCAAGGTCACCGCGGCGGACGTCGCGCAGATGACGTTCGATGCCATTCGCGACGAAAGCTTCTATATTTATTCCCACCCGCAGGCCCTGGCCACGGTGCGCAACCGCATGGAGGACATCGTCAACCAGCGTAATCCTGGCGATCCGTTCGGCGACAAGCCCGAAGTCCGCGCCGGCCTGGTTGCCGCGCTGCGCGGCTGACCTGGCCACTTTCTTGCATCGTCGATCGGGAGACCTGTGATGGCAGACATAGCCAGGGAGACAACGATGACCGCACCCGCCGTGATCCATCATTTGCAGTTCGCCAACCTGCCCAATGGCACGCGGCTGCATTACGGCAGTGCGGGCGAGCAGGGCAAGCCGCTGATCCTGTTCGTGCATGGCTTCCCCGAGTTCTGGTACGCGTGGGAGCGGCAACTGGCGGAATTCGGGCAGACCCACTTCGCGGTGGCGCCCGACCTGCGCGGCTTCAACCTGTCGAGCAAACCGGCGTCGCCCGACGCCTACAAGCCGAAGCTGCTGGTCGAAGACCTGGTGCAGTTCATCCGGGTGCTGGGCTACGAGCGATGCACGATCGTGGCGCACGACTGGGGCGGGGCGGTCTGCTGGAATCTGGTGGCGCAGTTTCCGCAGCTGGTCGAACGCTTTGTCATCATCAACTCGCCCCACCCATACCTGTTCGCCCGGGCGCTGTCGGCCGATCCGGCGCAGCAGCAGGCGTCGGCCTACATGAACTGGCTGCGCAAGCCCGGTTCGGAGCAGGCGCTGGCGGCCAACGACTTTGCCTTGCTGGAAAAGATGCTGACGGGCGAGGCGGGCGCCGTGCCGGCCTGGTTCACGGGCGAGACCCGCGCGAAGTATCACGCGGCATGGTCGGCGCCCGGCGACGACGATTCGCACCCGCTGACCGGCGGCGTCAACTACTACCGGGCCACGCCGATGCACCCGCCGGCGCCGGGCGAGACCGCGCCGGATATCTCGCGGCTGGACCCCGCGATGTTCGTGATCCGGGTGCCTACCCTGGTGATCTGGGGCGAAAACGACCGCGCGCTGCCAAAGTCGCTGGTGGACGGGCTCGAAGATTTCGTGCCGGACCTGCGCCTGGAACGCATTCCCGAAGGCACGCACTGGGTCATCCACGAGCAGCCCGAGCGGATCAATCTGCTGATCCGCAGCGCGCTGCCGTAGTGGCACGCGGGAAGGAAGGGCGCGCACAGGCGGCTCGAACCGTAGCCGCCAGCGCGCTGCCGCCTATTTGAGCCGCTCGCGATACAGCTTGTAGTTCTCGTCGTCGAAGCAGACAAAGGTCACCTGCTCGATCGACGGGGCGCGGCCTAATGCCTCGCGCACCGCCGCGATGGCGATATCGACGGCGCGCTCGCGCGGGAAGCCGTAGATGCCCGTGCTGATGTTCGGAAACGCCACCGTGCGCAGATGATGTTCGCCCGCCAGCCGGATGCTGTTCCGATAGGCGCTGGCCAGCAGGGCATCTTCATTCGCGCTGCCGCCTTTCCACACAGGCCCCACGGCGTGGATGACATAGGGGGCCGGCAGCAGCCCGCCCGTGGTGATCACCGCCTCGCCAGTCGGACACCCGCCCTGGGCATCGCGAATCGCCCGGCAAGCGGCCCCGATGGCCGGCCCGCCCGCGCCGTGAATGGCGCCGTCCACGCCGCCTCCGCCCAGCAGCCCGCTATTGGCCGCGTTGACGATGGCATCGACCTCCATCCTCGTGATATCCCCATGCACAACCTGCAAGTGTTCGCCTGTCATGGTGTCTCCTGTTTAGTGGGGGTGCCGTGCTGGCGTTGCACGCCCCTACAAGCATAGGCGCGGAACGTGCGCCCGGCAGCATCGCAAGCATGGCCGGTGATCGCGCAAAAGGTGCTTCAGGAGTTGTCTTGAGGGTTATTTCGTAATGCTGCAGGCCGGAAAGGCTGGCATGATACGGAAATCGAACGACCGTTCACAATTCGAATTGTTGTTGAGCCTGTGATCCCGGTGTGCCCCCGGTCGGTATCGGTCTAACATGGCCGATTGTCCGATTTCGACTGTTCCTATGTCCGCTCAGCTTTCTCCGTCCGTTCCCGGCTTGCCTGCCCAGCCGCTCGACCCCCAGGTCGCGCAGCTGCTGGAACTGATTGCGCGGGCCAAGCGTCCGGCGATCCATACGATGGACCCGGCGGACGCCAAGATCGGCTACGAAAAGAGCGCGCCGATTCTGGATCTGTCGCCGGCAGCGGTACACAGCGTCGAGGATTTCGCGGTCACGGCCCGCGATGGGTATGCGATTCCGGTGCGGCTCTATGCGCCGCGCGAAGCCAGCTGGGCCGACCCGCTGCCGCTGCTGGTCTACTTCCACGGCGGCGGGTTCACGGTCGGCAGCATTCATTCGCATGACTCGCTGTGCCGCGTGTTCTGCAATGGCGCCGATTGCCTGGTGCTGTCCGTGGACTATCGGCTCGGTCCGGCGTGGAAATTCCCGACCGCCGCCAACGACGCGTTCGACGTGCTGCATTGGGTATTCGACGAAGCGGCCCGGCTAGGCGCCGACCCCGCCCGGATCGCCATCGGCGGCGACAGCGCGGGCGGTACGCTGGCGGCGGCCTGTGCCGTCGAGGCGCGCGATACCGGTCTGAAGCCCGTGCTGCAGATGCTGATCTATCCCGGCACCAGTGCGCGCCAGGACACCCCGTCGCACCATGCGCTGGCCGATGGCTACCTGCTGACGGCCGACATGATCCAGTGGTTCTTTGGCCAGTATCTGGACCAGGATGCCAGCCGCGACGACTGGCGCTTTGCGCCGCTCGACGGTGGCGGGCACGGGGCCGACGTCCGAGGCGTATGCCCGGCATGGATCGCCGTGGCCGGCTACGACCCGCTGCACGACGAAGGCGTGGCCTACGCCGCCAAGCTGCAAGGGGCCGGTGTGGCCGCCACGCTGGCCGACTACCCGACGATGATTCACGATTTCTTCAAGATGGGACGCTTTATCCATGCCGTGGCAGGCGCCCATGCCGACGCCATCGCTGCGCTGCGGGAGGCGTTCCAGACATAGTCAATCAACGAATTCTGGCCTGACCCCTGCCCATAACAACCGGGGCGGGCCTGCATCTGTTTCACGGTTTATCGAAGTCGCAACAGTGCATTTTTGCAGCAGAAGGAGACAACACTCATGCAACGCCGCCACTTTATGGCCCAGGTGGGCCTGATCGCCGCTTCGGCCGCAGTTGGACTGGCCGCCATGCCGGCACACGCCCAGGCGGACAAA
Source organism: Cupriavidus sp. 86D6 (assembly GCF_057815095.1). Taxonomy (NCBI): domain Bacteria; kingdom Pseudomonadati; phylum Pseudomonadota; class Betaproteobacteria; order Burkholderiales; family Burkholderiaceae; genus Cupriavidus; species Cupriavidus sp. 86D6. The sequence goes on from NZ_JBYPSB010000004.1 coordinate 207,002, forward strand.
TTCCCGAATCGCCCGATTCGCCTGATCATCGGCTACACGGCCGGCGGTTCCACCGACATCCCGTTCCGCGTGCTGGCGGAAAACGCCTCGAAGATCCTGGGCCAGCCCGTGATCGTCGAGAACAAGCCCGGCGCCGGCGGCGTGCTGCCCGCGCAGATGATGCAGTCCACGGCCCCGGACGGCTACACGCTGGCCCAGGTGGCCATGCCCGTGTACCGCCTGCCGTACACCACCAAGATCAACTGGGACCCGGTCAAGGACCTGAGCTACATCATCAACCTGGCCGGCTATTCGTTTGGCCTGGTGGTGCCGGCCGATTCGCCGATCAAGACGATGCAGGACTACATCGCCTACGCCAAGGCCAATCCGGGCAAGCTGACCTACGGTTCGCCGGGATCGATGACCACGCTGCACCTGACCATGGAAGACCTGGCCATGCGCCAGGGCGTGCAGTTCTCGCACATCCCGTACAAGGGCAACTCGGAGTCGATGCAGGCGCTGCTGGGCGGCCATGTGATGTCGGTGGCCGATACGCCGGCCTGGGCCCAGTACGTGGAATCGGGCAAGCTGCGCCTGCTGTCCACCTGGGGCGACAAGCGGTCGGCACGCTTCCCGAACGTGCCGACGCTGAAGGAACTGGGCATGGGCATCGTGCAGACCTCGCCATTTGGCCTGGTGGCGCCCAAGGGCACCGATCCGGCCATCGTCAAGAAGCTGCATGACGCGTTCAAGCAGGCCATGGAAATGCCGAACTACCGCGAATCGCTGGCCAAGTTCGACATGGAGCCGTACTACATGAGCTCCACCCAGTACGCGGCATTTGCGGCAGACACGGTCAAGCGCGAGCGCGCGATCATCGAGAAGCTCGGGCTGAACAAGCCGCAATAAGCCTGTCATCGGGCGGGGCGTTCCACGGAGCGCCCCGTTTTTCATTGGGAGCCTGTGCCAGATGGCCAAAGAGGATTTCCGCCACAGCATGCCGCTGCGCGTGCGCTGGGCCGAGGTCGATCCGCAGTCGATCGTCTTCAACGCGCACTACCTGACCTACTGCGATATCTGCGTGACCGAATACTGGCGCGCGGTGGGCATCCGCTACCCCGAAGACGTGCTGCACGCGCATGGCGTGGACATCTTCGTGGTCAAGTCGACGCTCGAATACCACGCCTCGGCACGCTTCGACGACATGCTCGATATCCGCGGCCGCATGGCGCGGCTGGGCCGGTCGAGCCTGCTGTTCCGCGTGGAGATGTACCGCGGCGACGAACACCTGATCACCGGCGAGATCGTCTACGTGTGCGCGGACCCGAACACCCAGAAGTCGGCGCCGATTCCGGCGCAGGTGAGGGAGCAGATCGAGGCGTGGGAGGTAACCAGGCCCGCTGCGTAAAGCGGGGGGAGGGTTTGAGGCGCTCGCCCTCTCCCCCGGCCCTCTCCCGCAGAGCGGGAGAGGGGAGCACACCAACAGCGGTTGCCGTGCTTCTTGTTCTCTCCCCTCTCCCGCAAGGCGGGAGAGGGGCGGGGGAGAGGGCCAGCGGCTCAATAGCGATACGGCTCACTCAAAGCGAGATCCCCGCATCCTCCGCATAAGCCCGAATCACATCGTCAAAGCTGGCGTCGCTGACAAAGCCCAGTTCCAGCGCGCGGGAAGGGTCCCAAGCCGCCGGCCAGGTACCCACAATCTTCTCGATGCGCTCCTCGCGCTGCCAGGTCACGCGGTCTGCCACCGCATCGCCGGCCACGCGGCGCAGGGCGTCCACCATTTGCGCGGCCGTCACCGACAGGCCCGGCAGGTTCACCACGCGACGGTTGCCAAAGCGCGCGCCGTCCAGTTCGATGCCATTGACCAGCGCCTGGATCGCGCCGCGCGGCGACAGCAGCCACAGCGCGGTGTCCGGGTGTACCGGGCAGTTGGCCGCCACGCCCGACAGCGGTTCGCGGATGATGCCGCTGGCAAACGACGACGCGGCGGCATTGGGCTTGCCGGGCCGCACGCTGATCGTCGGCAGGCGCAGCACGCGGCCATCGACAAAGCCCTTGCGGCTGTAATCGGACAGCAGCAGCTCGCCGATGGCCTTCTGCGCGCCGTACGAAGACTGCGGATTCAGCGCGGTATCGTCCCGTACCACGGCCGGCAGCTTGCCGCCATAGACGGCCACCGAACTCGTGAACACCACGCGCGGCACGTGGCCGACCTGGCGGCACGTTTCCAGCAGTGCCCGCGAGGCGTCCAGGTTTACGCGCATGCCCAGGTCGAAATCGGCCTCGGCCTGGCCGCTGACCACGGCGGCCAGGTGGAAGATCGCGCCGGTATCCCGGTCGATGGCCTGCGCCAGCACGGCCGGGTCGGACAGGTCGCCCGTCACCACGCGCACGCGGGCATCGTCGATCTGGGGCGCCACCACGTCGAGCAGCGTGAGCCTGTCGATCGTGACGGCGCGGCCGTCCAGGTTCAGCGTGCCGCGCTTGAGCAGCAGGCGGGCCAGTTGCAGGCCCAGGAATCCGGCACCGCCGGTAATCAGTACGTTCATGGTTGCAACAATCCTGTGGGTTTCAGAGGATCAACGCTTCAGGTACGGCTTGAGCCAGCCCAGGCCCTCGGACGTGCCGGCACGCGGCCGGTACTCGCAGCCAATCCAGCCCGTGTAGCCGAGCCGGTCGATCACGTCGAACAGGTACGGGTAGTTCAGTTCGCCGATGTCCGGCTCGTGTCGCTCGGGCACGCCGGCAATCTGGATATGGCCGATGCCGGCAACATCGCGTGCCAGCTTCTTGGCGATGTCGCCTTCCACGATCTGGCAGTGGTAGCAGTCGAACTGCACCTTCAGGTTGGCGGCGCCCACCTGCTGGCAGATGGCCTGCCCGTCGTCCTGACGGTTCAGGAAGTAGCCCGGCATGTCGCGCGTGTTGATCGGCTCGATCAGCACCGTGATGCCGTGCGCGGCGGCCGACGCGGCGGCGTAGGCCAGGTTTTCCAGATAGACGGCGCGGCAGCGGGCGCGGTCGGCGTCGGCCGGCACCAGGCCGGCCATCACGTGCACGCGGTCGTTGCCGATCACGGCCGCGTATTCCAGCGCCTTGGAAAACGCGTTGCGGAACTCGGTCTCGCGCCCGGGCAGGGCGGCGATGCCGCGCTCGCCGGCGGCCCAGTCGCCCGGCGGCGCGTTGAACAGGGCCTGGGTCAGGCCGTGCGCGTCCAGCCGCTGGCGGATCTCGGCGGCCGGATGGTCGTACGGGAACAGGTACTCCACGGCCTGGAAGCCGTCCTTTGCCGCAGCGGCAAAGCGGTCCAGGAAGTCGTGTTCCGTGTACATCATCGAGAGGTTCGCGGCAAAGCGCGGCATGTCAGGTCTCCTTGAACTTCAGGTTCGATCAGCGGTTGACCAGCCGGGCCGGGGTCAGCCACACCAGCAGGGCGCCCACGATCAGGATGGCAGACAGCACATACATCGGCAATTGCGTGCTCTGCGTCAGGTCCTTGAGCGCGCCCACCATGTACGGCGACACAAAGCCTGCCAGGTTGCCCACCGAGTTGACCACGGCGATGCCCGACGCGGCGGCAATGCCGCTCAGGAACGCGGTCGGCAGCGACCAGAACAGCGGCGCGCAGGTCAGCACACCGGCCGCGGCCAGCGACAGCGCCGCAATGGCCACCGGGGTATTGTGGGTGAAGGACGCCGCAATCGCAAAGCCCGTGGCACCCATCAGCGCCGGCACGATCAGGTGCCAGCGGCGTTCGCGGCGGGCATCGGCGCTGTGGCCCAGGATGTTCATGACGACGATCGCGCAGATGAACGGGATGGCGGACAGCAGGCCGATGTTGAGGTTGCCGGTCACGCCGCTGGCCTTGACCAGGGTCGGCATCCAGAACGTCAGCGCATACTGGCCGGTCACGAAGCAGAAGTAGATCAGGCACATCCACCAGACGCGGCGGTCGCTGAACACGGCGCCCAGCGAATGCATGTCGCGCTGGCCATTGGCCGCGGCGGCGGCCGATGCGGCGCGCTCGTCTTCCTCGATATTGCGCTTGAGCACGCGCTTTTCGTCATGGCTGAGCCACGGCGCCTTGTCGATGCCGTCGCGCAGCACGAAGATCGTCACGATGCCGATGGCAAACGCGGGCAGCGCCTCGATAAAGAACATCCATTGCCAGCCGGCCCAGCCGTGGGTGTCGTGGAACGCGTCCATGATCCAGCCCGACAGCGGGTTGCCGAACATGCCGGCCACCGGGATGCCCGACATGAACAGCGCGATCATCTTGGCGCGGCGGTGCGAGGGATACCAGTACGTCAGGTACAGGATCACACCCGGATAGAAGCCCGCCTCCGCCAGGCCCAGCAGGAAGCGCATGACGTAGAACTGCGTGGGCGTCTGCACGAACACGAACGCGGCCGAGATGATGCCCCACGTGATCATGATCCGCGCGATCCAGACGCGCGCGCCGATGCGGTGCATCAGCAGGTTGCTGGGCACCTCGAACAGGAAGTAGCCGATAAAGAACAGGCCGGCGCCCAGGCCGAACACGGTCTCCGAGAACTGCAGGTCCTGCGCCATCTGCAGCTTGGCGAAGCCCACGTTGACGCGATCGAGATAGGCGATCACGTAGCACAGCATCAGGAACGGCATGATGCGCCAGAACACCTTGGTGTAGGCAGTCTTTTCGGTGGCGGCGTCGGCGTCGAGCCGTGCGTCGGCGGCAGGGGTCCCCACCGCGGGGTTGGAAGCGGTCATCTGGAAGGTCTCCACGTGTATTGAAAATTCAGCCGGTTTGCTTCCTCTCCCGCAGGGCGGGAGAGGGTTGGGGAAAGGGCAGGGGCGTTTGTTTTGTGGCGTCGCCTGGGGGATGCGCTGGCCCTCTCCCCCGGCCCCTCTCCCGCCAGGCGGGAGAGGGGAGAAACAATCAGTCGGTAGGTATTACAGGTTCACCACCTCGCCTTGAACGTGTCGCGCAGTTCCGCCAGCGCGGCTTCATCGAGCGGGGCGGGCTTGTCCCGCAGCATCATCCAGAGCCGGGCGGTTTCTTCCAGCTCCTCCAGCGCCCAGGCCGCGCGCGACACGCTGTCTTCCCACACCACCGGGCCCAGGCGCGCCAGCAGCACGCCGCGTACCTCGCGGGCCAGCTGCGCCACGCGGGCGGCCACAGCGGGGTCGCCGGGCCGGTGGTACGGAATCAGCGGGATATGGCCGACCTTCATCACGTAGTACGGCGTGATCGGCGGCAGCACGTCGTCGGGCTGCCAGACGCCGGCCAGCGTCAGGGCCACCAGATGCGTCGAATGGGTATGCACCACGCCGTGGGCGTTCGGGTTGTTGTCGTAGACGCAGCGGTGCAGCGTCAGCGTCTTCGACGGCTTGTCGCCCGATACCCAGGTGCCGTCGGTGGCCACCTTGGCCACCCTGGCCGGGTCGAGCGTGCCCAGGCAGGCATCGGTGGGCGTGATCAGCCAGCCGTCTTCCAGGCGGGCGCTGATGTTGCCGGCCGTGCCGACCGTGTAGCCGCGCTGGAACAGGCTGGCGCCGACGCGGCAGATCTCTTCGCGCAGCGCGCTTTCGTTCTGGCTCATGGTCAGGCTCATCGCGCGGCTCCCAGCGCCTGCAAGGCTTCGTCGAAGAAGTTCTCGCCGCCGAAGTTGCCCGATTTCAGGGCCAGCGCCAGCGGTTCGGCATCGAGCGTGACCGTGGCCGGCACGCCGGGCGCAATCTGGCGGCCGATGCGCAGCGACTGCACGCCCAGCGCCTGCACCACCGCGCCCGACGTTTCGCCGCCAGCCACCACGAAGCGGCGCGTGCCGCGCGCCTTGAGCGTGGCCGCAATGCAGGCCAGCGCGTGCTCGACCAGTTCGCCCGCGCGCGCCACGCCCAGTTCGGCCTGCACGGCCTTGACCTGTTCGGGTTGCGCGGTGGCGTAGATCAGCACCGGCTCGTCATGATCGCGGGCAAAGGCCAGGGCCTCGTCGGCCACGGCCTCGCCACGCGCCAGGCGCAGCGGATCGATCCGCAAGGCGGGGCGTTTCTGGGCGATCCAGTGCGCCACCTGGCCGTTCGTGGCGCGTGATGCGCTGCCGGCCAGCACCACGCCGTGGCCATTGACGGCCGGCACATCGGCGGCGTCGGTGCGCACGGGCAGCAGCCCGGCGCGGCGGAAGTTCTGCGGCAGGCCCAGCGCAATGCCCGACCCGCCCGTGATCAGCGGCAGCGCCGCGCAGCCTTCGCCCAGCGTGAACAGATCGGCGTCGGAGATCGCATCGGCAATGGCCAGCTTCACGCCCTCGGCGCGCAGGGCGTCGATGCGGGCGCGCACGGCCTCGGGCCCCTTGGCCACGGTGTCATAGCGCAGCAGGCCGGCCTTGGCCCGGCTCTGGCGCTGCAGCACGCGCACCAGGTTGGCATCGGTCATCGGCGTGAGCGGATGGTGCTCCATGCCCGATTCGTTGAGCAGCGCGTCGCCCACGAACAGGTGGCCACGGAAGATCGTGCGGCCGTTTTCGGGGAAGGCCGGGCAGGCGATCGTGAAATCGCTGCCCAGCGCGTCGAGCAGGGCCTCGGCCACCGGGCCGATATTGCCGGTGTCAGTCGAATCGAACGTCGAGCAATACTTGAACACGAACTGGCGGCAGCCCTGTTCACGCAGCCAGGCCAGCGCCGCCAGCGATTGCGCCACGGCGTCGGCCGCCGGAATCGTGCGCGACTTCAGCGCGACGACGATGGCGTCGGCTTCCACGGTCGACGTGGGCACGCCAATGGTCTGTACGGTGCGCATGCCGTTGCGCACGAGCGTGTTGGCCAGGTCGGTGGCGCCGGTAAAGTCGTCGGCGATGCAGCCCAGCAGCGGCGTATTCGGGCCATTGGGGCCATTCGGGCGGTTCTGGCGATCGGTCGTCATCGCCTTACTCCTTGCCTTTGCCGGCCGGCAGTTCGATGCCCGGGAAGATCTTGATGACGGCCGAATCATCCTCGCCGCCGTGGCCGGCGGTGGACGCCATCATGAACATCTGGTGCGCGGCGGCCGACAGTGGCAGCGGGAATTTGCTGGTGCGCGCGGTATCGAGCACCATGCCCAGATCCTTGACGAAGATATCGACGGCGGACAGCGGCGTGTAGTCGCCGGCCAGGATGTGCGGCACGCGGTTTTCGAACATCCACGAATTGCCGGCGCTGTGCGTGATCACGTCGTAGAGCGCGTCCGGGTCCACGCCTTCGCGCAGGCCCAGCGCCATGGCTTCGGCCGCGGCGGCGATATGCACGCCAGCCAGCAGCTGGTTGATGATCTTGACCTTCGAGCCGGCACCATGGGCGTCGCCCAGGCGATAGACCTTGCCGGCGATGGCGCCCAGCACGTCTTCGGCCAGCGCGTAGGCTTCGGCCGGTCCTGACGTCATCATCGTCATTTCGCCAGTGGCCGCGCGGGCGGCGCCGCCCGAGACCGGCGCGTCGATCAGCAGCAGGCCCTTTTCGGCCAGGCGCTTGCCCAGCGCCTCGGCAAAACCGGGGGGCACGGTGGCGCTGGCGATCACGAGCTTGCCCGCGGCCATGGCCGGCACGGCACCCCGTTCGCCGAACAGCACCGCTTCGGTCTGCGCGGCGTTGACCACCAGCGTGATCACCACGTCGCAGCGTTCGCCCAGTTCGGCCGGGCTGCCGCAGGGCACGCCGCCGGCGTCGGCAAAGCGGCGCAGCACTTCATCGCGCAGATCGAACGCATGGACCTTGAAGCCGGCGCGCAGCAGCGACTGCGCCACGCCATAGCCCATCGCGCCCAAGCCGATGACACCAATATTCCTGGACATGGAAATCTCCTGAAAGCGGGATTAATGCGACGGGCCTTGCGGCAGGTCGCCGGCGGCAGCATCGTCGTCGCCCAGTTGCGACAGGCGGCGCGCCGCGTTGTACATGTGGTTCTGCGCGGCATTGCGCGCGGCGTCGGGGTCGCCGGCACGAATGGCGGCGACGATGGCCTGGTGTTCCTCGCGCACCTGGCGCGAGAAGTCCTCGCGGCGCGCCTCGTTGGTACGGGTCACGCGGGTGGCGGTTTCCAGGTACTGGCTCAGGAACGCCAGTGTCTTGAGAAAGTAGGGGTTGCCGGTGGCTTCGGCGATGGCGCGGTGAAAGCCCACGTCGGCGTCCACGCCGTCGCCGCCGGCGGCCACCTCGGCATCCAGACGGGCCAGCGCGGCGTCGATGCCGGCCATGGCGGCATCGGTGCGGCGGCGGGCGGCCTGCGCGGCCACCTCGGCTTCGATGGAACGTCGCAGTTCGACGATCTGCAGCACCGATTCAAGGGTGCCGACGTCGGTGTAGTCGATGCGTAGCGGCCGGATGCCGGCCTGTTCCGTGACGAAAACGCCGCTGCCCTGGCGCGATTCCACCAGCCCTTCGTATTTCAGCCGCGCAATGGCCTCGCGGATTACGGTGCGGCTGACGCCGAACTCCTCCGACAGCACGGCCTCCGTGGGTAGCTTGGCGCCACGCGGAAAAGCGCCGCCTTCGATCTTTTCGAGTAGCTGTTCGGCCACGCTGTCGGTCAGCGCACGGGCGGGAATCTTCTGGAACATCATCGTCACGTCATCGGGTAGTCAGGTCATCATACAAATTTCGCCAAGGGTTGGCAGAGGGGGTAATCCCTAGGATGGTGCGGCCGATGGCCGATAATCGCACGGCCCTGCTGCATCACCTTGACCGCCGTCACGGGCCTGCCGTCGTATGATTGCGTCTTTCCAGACTTCCCCGCCCCTCGAACATCATGTCCGTTTCCGCCGATTCCGTACTGGTCTGCCCCTGGGATGAAGCCCGCGAACGTGCGCGCGCCATCCGCTACAGCGTGTTTGTGGAGGAGCAGGGCGTGCCGGTGGAACTGGAGTGGGATGACATGGACGCCCCAAGCTGGCACGCGCTGGCGTTTGCCGCCGATGGCACGCCGGTGGCCACGGGCCGGCTGCTGTCGGATGGCCATATCGGCCGCATGGCCGTGCTCAAGGTGGCGCGCGGCACCGGCGTGGGCGCCAGGGTGCTGGACGCGCTGATGGCCAAGGCCGCCGAACTGGGCTACCCGGCACTGATTCTCAATGCCCAGACCCACGCCGCGCCGTTCTACGCGCGCGTGGGCTTCGAGCAGGTCGGTGAGGAATTCGAGGAAGCCGGCATTCCGCACGTCGAGATGCGCAAGCGCATCGGCTGAGTCTGCCGGTTCCTCGGTTTTCGGCTACGCGCCGAACTCGCGCAGCAGCGCCTCGCGGTCCTCGTCGAGCCGGGGGGCCGGCCGCACCGCGCCGGTCTGCCAGGCGTCGCCGATCTTGATCGGATTGCCTGCCACGCGCAGCGACTTGTCGGCGCCGATGCCAACGTCGAGCAGCATCTGCCGGGCCTCGACGTGGGCGTTCTCCATGATCTGCGGCACCCCGTTCAATGGACCATGCGGCACGCCGGCGGCCTCCAGGATGGCTTCCCATTCGGCGGTCGGTGCCTCGCGCAGACGCGTTTCCAGGCATTGCTTCAGGTCGGCATGGTGTTCGTTGCGGGCCGGGACCGACGCGAACCGGCGGTCGTCGGCCCATTCCGGCCGCGCCAGGGCGCGGCAGAGCCGGTCGAACAAGGCGTCGTTGCCCACCGCAATCACGATAAAGCCGTCCTGCGTGGCAAACATGTCGAACGGCGTGATCGACGGGTGCCGCGTGCCCAGCGGCTTCGGCACGTTGCCGGTGGCCGAAAAACGGGCGATGGGATTTTCCAGCAGCGCCACCTGGCAATCGAGCATCGAGATATCGACCCGTTCGCCCAGCCCGGTAGCGGCGCGGCGCAGCAGCGCGGCCTGGATGCCGATGGTGGCATACAGGCCCGCGCCGATATCGCCAATCGACACGCCCACGCGCGCCGGATTGCCGCCGGGCTCGCCGGTCACGCTCATCAGGCCGCCCATGGCCTGCACCACCATGTCGTAGGCGGGCCGGTTGCGGTAGGGGCCGGTCTGGCCGAAGCCCGAGATCGACGCATACACCAGGCGCGGATAGCGGGCGCGCAGCATCTCCCATGTGTAGCCGAGCTTGTCCATCACGCCGGCGCGGAAGTTTTCCACCAGCACGTCGGCGCCTTCCAGCATCCTTTCCAGCACCGCGCGGTCCGACGCGTCCTTGAGGTCGAGCGCGATCGACGACTTGTTGCGGTTCACCGACGCAAAATAGGCCGACTCGCCATCGACGAACGGCCCCACCTGGCGCGAATCGTCGCCCCGGTCGGGATTCTCGATCTTGATGACGCGGGCGCCCAGGTCGGCCAGCATCATCGTGCAGTACGGGCCGGCCAGCACGCGCGTGAGGTCGACGACGGTGATGCCGTGGAGGGGGCCGTTTGGCGTTGTCATGCTTGACTCCTTCAGGTTCGGTGCGCGGGCCGGCATCAGTCGATCTTCGCGCCGCTGGACTGCGCCAGGTCCACGCCGATCTTGCCTTCGCGGGCCGCAAATTCGCGGAATTCAGCCACCGATGCCGACACCGACACCTCGTCGCCCTGCGCCAGGAATCGCTTGCGCAGTTCGGGGTCGGCCATGACGCGGGCGGTGGCTGCGAACAGCTTGTCGATGATCTCGGGCGGCGTTTTCGCGGGGGCGAACAGCCCGTACCAGGCCGACAGGTCGTAGCCCTTGAGCCCGCTTTCGGCGATGGTCGGCAGCTGCGGGTTGGCGTTCGAGCGTTGGGCCGATGTGACCGCGATCGGTACGACCTTGTGGGTGTCGATCATCGGCTTGACCGATGGCGCCGTGCCGAACGTCACCTGCACGTCGCCGGCGGCCACGGCCTGCGCCGACGGCGCGCCGCCCTTGTACGGCACGTGCGTCATGCGCACGCCGGCCAGCTTGGTGAAATAGACGCCAGCCAGGTGCGTGATCACGCCATTGCCCGACGACGAATAGTTGATGGCGCCCGGGTGCGCCTTGGCCTGCGCGATCAGGTCCTGCACGTTCCGGATGCCTGTGTCCTTGTTGACCGCCAGGATCAGCGGTGCGGCCGACAGTTTCGTGATCGGCGCGAAGTCGGACGGTTCGTAGCGGATGTTCTTGTACAGCACCTTGTCGCCGCCCATCAGGCTGGCCGTGGCGATGTAGAGCGTGTAGCCATCGGGCGCCGACTTGGCGACGTACTCGGCGGCAATCGTGGTGCCGGCGCCGGGCCGGTTGTCGACCACCACCGGCTGCCCCAGCTCGCGGCTCAGCGCATCGCCATAGAGCCGCGCGGTGTTGTCCGCGCCGCCCCCGGCCGGAAATCCGATCACGAGCCGGATCGGCTTGTTGGGGTAAGAAGTCTGCGCCGATGCGGCAACGGGCAGCGCCGCGAACAGCGTGCCAAGGATGGCCAGCGCGGCGCGATGGGGCAGGGTGGTCAGGGTGGTCAGGGTGGTCGTCATGATGATGTCTCCTCCGTAGCTGTTTCGCCACTTGAGTGAATGGACGCGGCTGTGCCTGGCGTGGCTATCGGCCGCGGAACGCAGGGGTTCGTTTCTCCTTCCATGCCGCCGCGCCCTCGCGCAGGTCTTCCGAGGTTTCTGAGCGGTGGATGTCGCGTTGCAGCGCGTCGGCGTCAAGCCGGCCACAGGCGATGTCGTTGAGGTGGCGCTTCATGCCGGTCAGTGCGATCGGCGCCATGCCGGCCAGCTGGGCGCTCAATGCCGCCACGCGGGCGGCCAGCGCATCGGCGCTCACCATCTCGGTCAGGAAGCCGATGCGCAGCATCTCGTCGGCCTCGATGCGGTCGGCGGTCAGGAACAGCCGCTTGGCGGCGTTCAGGCCCAGGCGCGAGACATAGCGTTCCATGCCGCCGCGATAGAAGTGCAGGCCCAGCCGGGCGGCCGGCATGAACATGTCGCATCCGGGCACGCCGATCCGGAAATCGCACGCCAGGCACAGGTCGGTGGCGCCGCCATAGACGCCCCCCTGGATGGCGGCAATCGTGGCGGGCCGCGCGGCCTCGATGGCGTCGATCACGTCGCCGAAACTGGCCGCGCCTTCCTCGGGCTTGCCGCCCAGCGATCCGATGTCGTAGCCGCTGCAGAAGTACTTGCCCGTGGCGGCGAAGCACAGCACCAGCACGTCGGGCATGGCATTGACGGCGGCAACGTGGTCGCGCAGGGCAATCAGGTCGGCCGGGCTGAGCCGGTTGGCCACATGGGGCCGGCGCAGCGTGATGGTGGCAACGCGGCCTTCGATGGCCAGCGAGGGTGAGGTATCATCCATCTTGTTATATCTCATAGCCGATTTGATATATTAAAAAAGGCTACAGATATTTTTATGCGGAAGGTAGAGGGTAAACCCATGCAATCGCTACAAGATCGGATTCGCGAAAGCGTGATCGCCGCCATCCAGGCGGGCGATCTGCGGCCCGGCGCGCAGATTGACGAGAAGAGGCTGGCCGAGCAGTTCGACAGTTCACGCACGCCGGTGCGTGAGGCGCTGCTGATGCTGGCCGCCCAGGGGCTGGTGTCGATCGCGCCGCGCGCGGGCATGTTCGTCCACAAGCCCACCGCGGCAGAGCTGGTGGCGATGTTCGAGACGCTGGCCGAGATGGAAGGGGTGGTGGCCCGCCTGGCCACCCGGCGTATTTCGGCCGAAGGGCGCCGTGCGCTGGCCGATTCGCACGAGGCCGCCGGCGTCCCGGCGCGCCAACGCGATGCGCTGGCGTACGCCGACGCGAACCGGGTCTTCCACGAGGTGCTGTACCAGGCGGCGGCCAATCCGTTTCTGTCGGAGCAGATCGTGCAGTTGCGGCGCCGGCTGGCGATCTACTGGCAGCGCAAGGACCTGATCAACGAGGCACGCGTGGCGACGTCGTACCGCGAGCACGGCCAGGTGGTCGAGGCCATTCTGAGCGGGCAGGCCGATGCTGCGGCCGAGGCCATGCGCACGCATATCTCGGCGGGCGGCAAGGCGCTGGCGGACCTGGTGCTGCTGGCCGACGCGGCGTCGGCATAGCGTTCGCGGAATGGGGGGATTCGGTCGCAGAGGGCTGCGGAGGAACGGATTTTGCGGGATGGCGTGGCCGTCTACCTGAAACCGGAGGCCATCATGAGCATCTTCAAGGACATCCTCAACAAGCTGCTGCACCGCAGCCAGTCGGGCGGGTCCGCAACCGCCAGCGCCACGCCGGGCACGACGCCGAGCGCCACGACCGGCACCACGTCGCCGTCGGCCAGCCCGAACGCGCCGTCGCCGGGCGCCGTGCCGCCGCCGGGCAGCGCGCCCGCGCCGGCCGCCGCACAGGCGCAGCCATCGTTGTCACAGGTCGATGTGGAAGCGGTCATGGACAAGGCGGCCAGCGAGGCCGGCCAACCGCTCAACTGGCGCACATCGATCGTCGATACGCTGAAGGCGCTCGGCATCGACAGCAGCCTCGAACATCGCAAGGCGCTGGCCAAGGAGCTGAACTACACCGGCGACATGAACGATTCCGCGGCGATGAACATGTGGCTGCACAAGCGCGTCATGCAGGAACTGGCCGCCAATGGCGGCAAGCTGCCGAAGGACCTGACCGACTGACCGAAGGATGGACTGGCGGTTCTGCTCGCGCCGTGAAAGTTTGCACGCCAGCTTTGCAAACGGCGGCGCGAGCCCGGGCCGGGGGCGGCCCGGCTGCGATGACGATTACCGGGGTGCCGGGACGGTCCCGGTATCGCGTGCCACCTTCAGGCGGCCCTGGTACGACACCTCGCCAGTCTTGCCATCGGCGTCGAAGCTGCGCTCGACAAAATCGAAGCGGCCATCGTGCCGCACGCGCAGCACGGTGCTGGCGCGCGTGCCATAGCTGGGCGAACGGATAAATGCCGACGACAGCAGCTTTTCCCATTCGGGTGCCACGCCGGTACTTGGCAGTTCCCAGTCGGGCGCCTGCTTTTCATCGGCCAGCAGCTGCAGGTAGGGCTCGGGGTCCGATCCGGGCTGTCCGCGGTCGGCGGCCAGTACCTCGCACATGGCGCCCACGCGGCTGCGCACCTTGGGCCAGGGCGTATCGAGCAGGGCGTTCGACAGGCCATACAGGCCCGGCTTGAGCTTCTGCGGCTGGCGCGACTTGGACCGGTTGCTGTACCACCAGAGATCGTGCAGATCGCTCGCCAGCAGGTTGAAGCCGTTGTACGCCCCGGGTGCGCGGGCCAGGTCGTGCAGATACTCGTCGGCGGTCTGGTTGCCGCGCAGGAAATGCGACACCAGTTCCCCGCGCGAGCGGGCATCGGTACGTTTTTCGGAAGGGGCGCGGTAATTGGTCAGCGCCGCAAAGCGGGCGCGCGAATCATTGGGCCATTCGGGCGATTCGGCGTTGGCGACGCCCATCCACGTACCGGCATCGCCAATCACCTCCGCCAGGTCGCGGCCGCCCAGCACTTCGTGGGCATCCTGCCACCAGTGCGCGGCCGCCGCCGGGCGGGCATAGAATTCGTCGCGGTTGCCAGCTACCACCAGGGCATAGTCCGGGTGCGATTGCCAGGCCACCAGTATCAGACACATGGGGGCTTCCTTTCTACGGCTTCTCTCGCGCGGTCAGAGCACGTCCAGATCGATGAACCGCTCGCTCATCCGGTCGCCGCTGATCCATTGCGCCAGCCCGCTCTGGCGCCACAGCCCGTCGAGCGTGGCATCGAACGCGGGCGGCACATCGGCGTAACTCTCCATCCACGTCTGCAGGCCCGCTCGGGTCTCGGGCCTGCGCATCAGCGTACCACCAATCCCGGTCGCCTCGGCGACCGTTTCCATCCAGCGGTGCCAGTGCGGCAGCGCGTCAGCCGCGTGCGCATCGGGTATCTTGAAATAGACGTAGAGATGATCGCTCATGGCGGCGTTCCCCGGGCGTTCAGCTGGCCGATTCGGCCTCGTTTGGCAGCGGCACTTCGTACGGCAGCGCACGCGTGGACAGTGCCGGTCCGTTGGCGGCGCCCAGGTGCAACGCACCGGCGGCGGCGTCGATCTTGAGTTCGGCCAGGCCGTCCCAGCCGCCCAGCGGCGACGCGGCGGCGTTGACGACCATGCCGCACGGCTGTTCGGGGTCTTCCGGACGGAAGATCTCGGCGGCGGCGGCCGGCACGGGGCCTTCGCCCTGTACGCGCCACATGCGCCGCTTGAGCGTGCCGCGATACTGGCTGCGCGCCACCACTTCCTGGCCGGGATAGCAGCCCTTGCGGAAATTGACGCCGCCCACCAGCTCGAAGTTGATCATCTGCGGCACGAATTGCTCTTGCGTCGGGGCCGTGATGCGCGGGATGCCGGCGCCAACCTCGAGCCAGTCCCAGAATGCCGGGTCGGCAGCCGCCAGCGTGGCACCCAGCGTCTGCTGCAGGGCATCGGCGCGGTCGGCGGCGGCAACCAGCTGCCAGCGCGCCTCGCCTTCGGCATCGGCCAGGCGGATCACCGTGACGCCATCGGCGTGGGCCACGGCCAGCGGGCCTTGCGGCGCGGGCAGCCCGGCCTGGCGCAGCGCGGCCTCGGCACCGGCGCCGGCCACGCCCAGCACGCGGTGCGTGGCCGACAGGTCCGACAGTTTGGCCTTTGCGCGCAGCACGAACATGGTCAGGCGCTTCTGGATGGCGGGCTGGATGTCGGCCGACAACTGCAGTACGACGCCTTCGGCATCGCGCCACATCAGGAAGCTGGCCATCAGGCGCCCCTTGGGCGAGCAGTAGCCGGCCAGCCGCGCCGTATCGGCGGGCAGGTCTTCCACGGCATTGGTCAGCTGGGTGTGCAGGAAGGCAGCGGCGTCGTCGCCGGCCACGCGGATCAGGCCCAGGCCGGCGGGCGCGGTCACGATACCGGCGGCGGGCAGGGCGGCGAAGCTGTCGGCGAGGGTCGGGAATTCAGTGGCGGACATGCGGACGGTCCTGAAAATCGGATGGATGGGTAAATTGGGGGCGCAAGTGCGGAACACAACGTACGGCGACGCCGGCGTGTCCGGCGGCACGCGATCGGCGTTACGGATCACTGCGGGCCTTCAGGTGATGCCCGTCAGGTAACGCTCGGTGACACATTGGCCACAAGGCTCCCGGTATTATATGGGCCTGTCGCCATTCCGACCGGCCGCCCCAATGATCCCGACCCGCCGGCGGGGACATGGCGGCCGGTGTTTATTCTCACGCCATGAAACGTCTGTTCCTGCGCCTGGTCGGGGTATTGCTGGTCTTTGCCATGGCCGCCGCCGGCGGCTTTGCCTGGTGGGCCCGCCAGCCGCTGGCCCTGTCCGCATCCCCCGTCGAAGTCATCATCAAGCCGAATTCCGGCGTGGCCAGCGTTGGCCGCCAGATCCAGCGCGGCGGCGTGGGCATGGACCCGCGCCTGTTCCAGTTGCTGGCCCGCGTGACCGGGCATGCCGCCGAACTCAAGGCTGGCGGATATCAGTTCGAGACCGGCGTGACGCCGCTCGATGTGATCGAAAAGCTGGCCAAGGGCGAGGTCACGCACTATGTGGTCACCGTGATCGAGGGCTGGGAATTCCGCAAGATGCGCGCGGCCGTGGATGCCAATCCGGCCCTGAAGCACGACACGCAGAACCTGTCCGATGCCGACCTGATGAAGGCCATCGGCGCGGCCGAGACATCGCCGGAAGGCCTGTTCTTTCCCGATACCTACCTGTTCGCACGCGGCAGCAGCGACGTGGACCTCTACAAGCACGCCTACCGGGCCATGCAGAAGCGCCTGAACGACGCCTGGAACGCTCGCTCGCCCAACCTGCCATACAAGACGCCGTACGAGGCGCTGGTCATGGCATCGATTGTCGAGAAGGAAACGGGCCAGGCGGCCGAGCGGCCGCTGATTGCCGCCGTGTTCGTGAACCGGCTGCGCAAGAACATGATGCTGCAGACCGACCCGACCGTGATCTACGGCATCGGCCCCGCCTTCGACGGCAACCTGCGCAAGAAGGATCTGCAGACCGACACCCCGTACAATACGTACACCCGGACCGGCCTGCCGCCGACCCCGATCGCGCTGCCAGGCCTGGCCTCGCTGGCCGCAGCCACCACGCCGGCGCCGTCCGATGCGCTGTACTTCGTGGCCCGAGGCGACGGCAGCAGCCATTTTTCCAGCTCACTCCCCGAACATAATCGCGCGGTCGACAAGTACCAGCGCGGAAAGCCCTGAATTCATGCGCGGCAGATTCATCACCTTTGAAGGCATCGACGGCGCCGGCAAGAGCACCCATATCGAATGGGTCGCCGGTCGCCTGCGCGAACGCGCAACCGTTGTGACCACCCGCGAGCCGGGCGGCACGCCGCTGGGCGAAGACCTGCGCGGCCTGTTGCTGCACCGGAAGATGGACCTGGAGACCGAGGCGCTGCTGATGTTCGCGGCACGCCGCGAGCATATTGCCGAGGTCATCGAACCGGCGCTGGCGCGCGGCGACTGGGTCATCTCCGACCGCTTCACCGACGCTACCTTTGCGTACCAGGGCGGCGGCCGTGGGCTGCCGCGCGAGCGGCTGGAAGTGCTGGAGCAATGGGTGCAGGGCGATCTGCAGCCCGACCTGACGCTGCTGTTCGACGTGCCGCTGGAGACGGCGGCCCAGCGCCTGGCCAGTGCCCGCGAGCCGGACAAGTTCGAGGCCGAATCGGGCGCGTTCTTCGAACGCACCCGGGCCGAATACCTGCGCCGCGCGGCCGAAGCGCCGGGCCGGTTCCGCGTGATCGACGCCACGCGTTCGATCGACGAGATTCGCGTGACGCTTGAGCAAATCATCTCAAGTCTCTGATTTATTGGGTATATACGCGCACGCTGATGTGGACGGGCACAGCTCGGACAATACATGAGACGATCGCGCTAACTGACTGATCCGGCATGCTTTATCCCTGGCAACGAGAAGACTGGCAACGGCTGGCCGCGCTACGCGACCGGCTGCCGCACGCGCTGCTGCTGCATGGGCAGCAGGGCATCGGCAAGCGCGACCTGGCGCTGCATTTCGCCCAGGGCCTGCTGTGCGAATCCCCCGTGGCCGATGGCCAGCCGTGCAACACCTGCGGCGCCTGCCACTGGTTCAGCCAGGGCAATCACCCCGATTTCACCGTGGTACGCCCCGAGGCGCTGGAAGCCGGCACGGGCGATGCCGATGGTGACGGCGAAGGCGGCGGTAGCAGCAAGAAGAAGGCGCCCAGCAAGATCATCCGCATGGAGCAGGTGCGTGGGCTGATCGAGGCCGTGGGCGTGGGCACGCATCGCGCGGGCCTGCGCGTGGTGGTGATCTACCCGCTCGACGCGCTGCAGACCGAGGGCGCCAACGCGCTGCTCAAGACGCTGGAAGAGCCGCCGCCGTCCACCGTGTTCCTGTTGGTGACCGACCGGATCGACCGCGTGCTGCCGACGATCCTGTCGCGCTGCCGGCAGTTTTCGGTGGCGCGTCCCACCCACGCCGCCGCGCTGGAATGGTTGCGCAGCCAGGGCGTGGCCGATGTCGAGGCCCAACTGGCGCTGTCGGGCGGGGCGCCGCTGACGGCCCTGCATGCCGCGGAGGCCGAGGAACAGCCGCTGCAGCGTTTGCTGGTGGGGCAGCTGGGTGCCGGCGCCGCGTTCGATCCGCTGGCGGCGGCCGATCAATTGCAGAAGCTGCCCGTGCCGGCCGTGTTGGGCGTGCTGCAGCGCTGGACGTACGATCTGCTGGCGCTGTGCCTGGGCACCGGCGCCGTGCGTTATTTCCCGAAGGAGCAGGCCGCGCTGGGGCGCTGCGCCGGGGCCACCGATGCCCATCGGCTGCAGGGGTTTGCCGCCCGGCTGGTCAATCACCGGCGTAGCGAGAACCATCCGCTGGCGGCGCGGCTGGTCCTGGAGTCGGTTTTTCTCGATTACCGGCAGTTGTTCCGCTGAAAGCGACAAAAAAAGGACCGAAGCGGCCAAAAGCATAGGCATCGATGGGCACGCGTGGTAAAAGTCGAGCCACGCAGTTCCCATATTCCATAGCCCGCCCAAGCGGGCAAATCACAGCAGGGGTCAAACATGAATGCACCAGTCACGATGCCGCCGCGTCCGGCGACGGCTGCGCCCGTCAATCCGGTCGGGCCCATCACCGGCGGCGCACCGCAGCGGCCGAATGTGCTGTCGCTGTCGATCAAGGATCAGGCGGGGCTCTACGCGGCCTACATGCCGTTCCTGGCGCGCGGTGGAATCTTTGTACCGTCGAACCGGCCGTTCCGGCTGGGCGAGCAGGTCTACCTGGTGCTTTCATTGCTGGACCGGCCGCAGAAATACCAGGTGCAGGGCACTGTGGCCTGGATCACCCCGGCCGGCACGCCGATGAAGACGCCCGGCGTGGGCGTGCATCTGCCGGATGATGACAATGGCCGCATGCTCAGGCGTGCGGTGGAAGAGCTGCTGGGCAAGACCATCGAATCGGGCCGCCCCACGCAGACCCTCTAACTTCATGTGAAATGCGAAGCCTGCTTCGCAAGTATCTGTTTTTATGAGTCATAGTGGTTTTTCGGTGCGTCTGGCGACGCGTGACGACCTGGCTGGCATCGTCGAGATCTACAACAGCACGGTGCCGTCGCGCATGGTGACTGCCGATACGGAGCCGGTATCGGTGGCTTCGCGCGAGGCCTGGTTCGCGGCGCACCTGCCCGAACGCCGCCCGCTCTGGGTGTGCGAAGCCGCCGATGGCCGCATGGCCGGCTGGGTCAGCTTCTCCGACTTCTATGGCCGTCCTGCGTACGGCGCCACAGCCGAAGTCTCGATCTACCTGCACGAAAACTTTCGGGGCCAGGGCCTGGGCCGCTTCCTGCTGGAGCAGGCCATTGCGCATGCGCCCCGGGTGGGCGTCAACACGCTGCTGGGCTTTATCTTTGGCCATAACGCGCCGAGCCTGGCCCTGTTCGAGCGCCATGGCTTCTCGCGCTGGGGCGACCTCCCGCGCGTGGCCGTGCTCGATGGCGTCGAGCGAGATCTCGTGATCCTGGGCCGCCGCCTCGGCTGAGCGCGAAGGAATACACCATGTTTGTCGATTCCCATTGCCATATCGATTTTCCGGAACTGGCGCAGCGCCTGCCCCAGTTGCTGGAAAACATGAAGGCCAACCAGGTCACGCATGCGCTGTGCATCTCCGTGACGCTGGAGGATTTTCCGCGCGTGCTGGCGCTGGCCGAACAGCATCCCAACCTCTACGCGTCGGTGGGGGTGCACCCCGACTACGAGGAAGACGCCGAGGAGCCGACGCTGGAGCGGCTGGTGACGCTGTCCGCCCATCCGCGCGTGGTGGGCACCGGCGAGACCGGCCTGGACTACTATCGGCTCAATGGCCGCAGCGTCGATGACATGGAATGGCAGCGCGAGCGTTTCCGTACCCATATCCGCGCTGCCCGCCAGACCGGCAAGCCGCTGATCATCCATACGCGGTCGTCGGCCGACGACACGATCCGGCTGATGCGCGAAGAGAATGCGCGCGAGGCCGGCGGCGTCATGCACTGCTTTACCGAGACCTGGGACATCGCGAAGCAGGCGCTCGACGAAGGCTTCCATATCTCGTTCTCGGGCATCGTCACGTTCAAGAGCGCGGCCGACCTGCAGGAAACCGCGAAGAAGGTGCCGCTGGACCGCATGCTGATCGAGACCGATTCGCCGTACCTGGCGCCGGTGCCGTATCGTGGCAAGACCAATGAACCCGCCTGGGTACGCCATGTGGGCGAGTTCATCGCCCGCCTGCGCGATGTGCCCGTGGAGGCGGTGGCGGAACAGACGACGGAAAACTTCTTCCGTCTTTTCAAGCACATAGACAGGAATGCTCATGCTTGACATCAAGATTCGACGCCTGGCATCGACCATGGCCCTGGTGGGCCTGACCGCGATGTCGGGTTGCGCGCTGGTGCAGGCCGCACCGGCCGACGACATGCGCAAGGCCGTGGAATTCGACGACGGCAACACCGTGCAGAAGCTGCTGGCCAAGGGCGTGGACCCCAACCTGGTGGACAACCGCGGCAACCCGATGCTGGTGGTGGCGCTGCGCGAAAAGTCGAAGAAGGCGGCCACGGCGCTGATCAAGGCCAAGAACATCGACTTCGACAAGACCAACCCGGCCGGCGAGAACGCGCTGATGATGGCGGCGCTGAACGGCGACCTTGACATGATCAAGCTGATGGTCGATGGCGAGGAGGCCGAGGTCAACAAGAAGGGCTGGGCGCCGCTGCACTACGCCGCGACGAACGGGCACAACGACGTGGTCAAGTACCTGGTGGACCATGCCGCCTATCTGGACGCCGAAAGCCCGAACGGCACCACGCCGCTGATGATGGCGGCGCGCGGCGGGCACATCGAGACGGTCAAGCTGCTGCTGGACGAAGGCGCCGACATGCGCCTGAAGAACCAGCAGGGCATGACGGTGATCGACTTCGCCGAGCAGTACAACCAGAAGGAAATCGCCGACGGCCTGAAGTCGCGCTGGCAAAAGCTCTACGGGAATGTGCCGGCACCGGCACCCAAGCCGAAGCCCTACGTCGCGCCCAACGGCCAGCCGCAGCCCAAGGCCTATTGAGCCCTGCTAATCGCATTCCCGCGCCTGCGGCGGACGGCGTCCCGTCGCCGGCTCAGGGAAATTCGCGCTCCGAGATGGTCACCGAGCGCGATGTGCCGCCAGGTACCGCGTACAGCTTGAAGACATTGCGGTTGGCGCTGGTGCCGGCCGCCTCGCGGATTTCCGATAGATCGAAGCGTTCCGAGCGGAAGATCTCGCCGGTGTCGAGGCTCTGGTAGCGCAGGTCATAGGCGCCGGGCGAGATATTTTCCATCGTGAACGACGATCCGCTGCGCACGAAGCTGGTGCGCACCGGCAGCGGCGCATTGCCGTCGACGGCCACCAGTTTCAGGATCACGTCGGACGCGCTACCGGAGTTGTCGACCGTTAGCGTGGACAACCCATTCCCGTTGAGTACCGGATAGCCCGGCAGATAGCCCGAATGATCGGGCCAGGGCATGCCGCGCGGCGTCAACGACGGCCGGGTATAGCCACGCTCGCCGGCAACCCGCTGCACGCCCGGTAACACCGATCTGACCAAGGCCTGGGGGGCGCTGGCCGGCACGGCCCGCGCGTCGTGGCTGCCCGCCGTGGCGTCGCCGGAGCCCGACCAGTCTCCCAGCATGATCACGATGATGGCACCGATGGCCGCGTAGAGTGCGGCCGATCCGTACTTTGGCAGCGGGACGGCGGGTCCATCGGGGGCACGCTCGCGGGCGGCGCGGCGGGTGCGCTCCTGGCGGTCCGGACGCGCCTTGCGTGAACGGAAGGGCGGCGCATCCGTGGGCTCCGGATCGGCGGCACGCGCCTGCTGCGCGGGGCGGGAGGTGGCCTGACGCGCGGCCTGCTGGCGTTGTGCGGCCTGGCGCTGGGCCTGGGCCGCCGCCGCCCGCTGGGCCTGCGCCTGGCGCTGCATCCGCTCGGCCTCGCGTCTTTCCTCGGCAAGGATCCACTGGTCGTGCTCGGCGCGGCGCTCCGGGTCGCGCAGCACTTCATAGGCGGCGTTCAGCAGCCGCATGATGCGGTTCGCTTCCTCGCTGTCGGCGTGCCGGTCAGGATGATATTTCTGGCTCAAGGACTTGTAGGCGGCCCGAATCACTTCGGTCGGGGCGTCGCGTGAAACCTTGAGGTTGTCGTAGTGGGTGTGCATCAAGCAGGAAGACGCAATGGCGGTGGTCGACAACAGATAACGGCAAGTCGCCGCGAATATCAAGCTGAACGCGCGGGCCGGGCCTGGCGCGGACAAGTCTGGCGCAACCGGCGGATGGGGTCTGCGGGGTGGCGAACAAAGCCCCGCCGGGCCACCGGGCGCAGCGCCCGACGCCGGGCTGCGCCGTTGCCGGTGGTGTTGTTTTTTGGCGGCAGTATGGTCTGAGCGAGCTTGGCTTTGGCATGCTGCGGGATGCAGACGCCGCCGGATCGGCGTGCCACGAAAACACTAAAAAACACTAAAGAAATCCGGCCGCCTGCCGATAATGGCGGCCAATGATAAGAATCAGCGCGAGGGGCCGGCCTGACCAGAGCCCCGCCTGAACGGGTACGCGGGGCATGGGCTTCGTGGGCCATTTGATAGGGGCGATTGCATGCTGAGAAGAATCAAGGCGGAACAGCTGCAGATTGGCATGTTCGTGGCAAGGCTGGGCGGGCCGTGGATCAACCACCCGTTCTGGCGGTCGCGTTTTCTGGTGACGAGCGACGAGCAGGTGGAGCAGATCCAGTCCGCCAACGTGCAGGACGTCTGGATCGACATCCTCAAGGGCCGGAACCTGCCGACACCGGCAGCCCCGGAAATGATGGAGGCCGACGACGCCAGCGACGATCCCGAGTCGAGCTTCGAGGACGAACTGGAGCGTGCGCGCGAACTGATCAAGACCGGCCGCGTGCTGGTCGGCAACCTGTTCAACGACGTCCGCATGGGCCGCGCGCTCGAAACCCACGGCGCGCTGCTGCTGGTGGATTCGGCGTCGACATCGCTGTCGCGCCATTCGCAGGCGCTGCTGGCCATGGCCCGGCTCAAGGTCAAGGACGACTACACGTACCTGCATTCGTTCTCGGTCTGCGCGCTGATGATTGCCGTGGGCCGCAATCTCAAGCTGCCCGACGGCGAGGTGCGCGAACTAGGCCTGGCCGGGCTGGTGCACGATATCGGCAAGCTGACGCTGCCCGAATCCCTGCTGATGAAGGGTGGCGACCTGTCGCCGTCGGAAGAGGAGCAGATGCGTCGCCATCCGTCGGCCGGCTACCGCATCCTGAACGAGGCTCGGCTCTACACCAACATTCCGCTCGATGTCTGCGTGCACCACCATGAACGGGTGGACGGGCGCGGCTACCCGTTCGGGCTGCTGGAACACGAGATCAGCGTCCACGCCAAGATCGCGGCCATCTGCGACACCTACGATTCGCTGACCTCGCCGCGCCCGAACCACCCGGCGTGGTCGCCGGCGCGCGCCATGGAATACATCGCGGTGCGTGTGGACACGCTGTTCGACCGCCGCGTATTCAAGGCGTTTACGCGCACCATCGGCATCTACCCGCTGGGCACCGTGCTGCGCCTGCGTTCGGGCCGGCTGGCGGTAGTCTGCGGCCAGAACGAAGGCGAACCGCTGCGCCCGCGTGTGATGGTGTTCTACTCGGTGACCGACGCCAGGCCGTTGCCGCCCGAGGTGCTGGACCTGACCCAGGCGGACGACACCGTGATCGCGTTCGAGGACGCCCGCCAGTGGGGCTTCAGCGACGAGCAGCTCATGGCGATGTACGCGCCGCACGCCAAGTAGGGCGGCGCGCAGGGCGGGTCAGTCCTGCAGCACCCAGGGCGACAGCCGCAGCGCGTCGGTGACGAAGTCGTTGAAGGCGCGCACGCGCGCGCTGTGGCGCAGGTCCGGATGGGTCAGCAGCCACAGCGGGGTGTCCAGCGCGGGGTCGGGGTCGGCCAGCCGCACCAGCGACGCGTCGGCATCGCCGAGCATGCATAGCAGCATGCCGGCGCCCATGCCAAGCCGGACGGCCTGCGCCATGGCCACCAGGCTGTCCGCGCGCACGGCGCAGCGGTCCGGGGACACGTTGGCCAGTGCCCAGCGGGCCTGCGCCAGATGCGCGAGGCTGTCGTCCGGCACCACCCACCAGTGGCCCGCCCAGTGCGCCTGGGCGGGCGCTTCCATCCGGTCCAGATAAGCGCGCGACGCATAGGGCGCGGTCTGCAGCCGACCCACGTGCCGGCCCAGCAGGTGTTCGGGCGGCGCCGAGGCCGGCCGCACGGCCACGTCGGCCTCGCGGCGGGTCAGGTTCAGGAAGTTGTTGTGGATCACCACCTGCAGTTCGATACGCGGATGCCGGGCCCGGAAATCGGCCAGGATCGGCATCAGCAGCCCATAGGCGAGCGTATCGGTGGTCGTCACGCGCAGCGGGCCGCCCAGTTCGGTGTCGCGCCCGGCCAGCACGCGCTGGGCGGCGTCGATCTGTTCGCCCACGCCGTCAAGCTGCCCGGCCAGCGTTTCGCCGGCCGGCGTCATCACATAGCCGCCCAGGTCTCGCGAGAACAGCCGCGTGCCCAGGTCTTCCTCCAGATGGTTCAGCCGGCGCAGCACGGTCGAATGATTGACCCGCAGCGCCCGCGCCGCCGCCGCCAGCGACCCGTGCCGGCTGACGGCCAGAAAGACGCGCAGGTCGTCCCAGTCTGCCTCCTGCATTTTTGCATTGCCTTTCCGCGATTTACGCGAATTGTTATGCCGATTTGCAGAGCCTACAGTGTGGCGGAAGGAAGGGCAACCGGGGTTGCCCGATTTGAGGAGAACACCATGGCGTGGACGCTGCTGGTCGTGGCGGGACTGATCGAGATCGTGATGGCGCTGGCGCTGAAGCACACCGATGGCTGGACGCGGCCCGGGCCGACGCTGCTGGGCATTGGCGCGGCGCTGGCCAGCATCTACCTGCTCAGCGCGGCGTTGCGGCAACTGCCGGTGGGCACCGCCTATGCGATCTGGACCGGCATCGGGGCCATCGGCGTGACGCTGGTGGGCATCCTGTTTCTTGGCGAAAGCGCGTCGCCGGCCCGGCTGGCGCTGATCGCGCTGATCTTTGTCGGGATCGGCGGCCTGAAGCTGCTTCCGGCGTGAGACAAGTCCGAATTTGCCGGATCAGGCATGCAAAGTGTGGCGCCCGGGCGCATGGCTAGTAGACTTGTCGCCTGTTCCGAACCGATTGCCTTTGCATTGCCCTGATGACATTTGATGCCCTGCTGGACCTGTTCCAGCAACGTATTCCCGCCCATCCTTGGGCGCAGATCTCGCTGTATGTGCTCGCGCTGCTGATGATTGCCGCCATCGCGCAGTGGCTGGTGGCCCGTGTGGTGGGCCGTGTGGTGTATCGCGTGCTGAGCCTGTCGGGCAACCGTGACTGGGCGGCCGCGCTGATGCGCCACCGCACCTACCGCCGGCTGGGCTATGCGGTGTTCCTGGCCGTGATCACGGTTGGCATCAGCCAGGTGCCCGACCTGGGCAAGTTTTCGATCCTGATCGAGCGGCTGGCGCATGCCGGCACGTGGGTCAGCGTGTTCCTGATGCTGTCGGGCGTGCTTGGCGCCTGGCAGACCGTGTTCGCCAACAGCCGCCGCGCGCAGACGCGCTCGATCAAGGGGTACGTGCAGATTGCCCAGCTGGCGCTGTGGCTGGTCTGCGGCGTGCTAGTGCTGTCGATCCTGATCGACCGCTCGCCGCTGTGGATGCTGTCCGGCATTGGCGCGATCTCGGCGGTGCTGCTGCTGGTGTTCAAGGACACGCTGCTGTCGCTGGTGGCCAGTACGCAGCTGACGTCGAACGACATGCTGCGCATCGGCGACTGGATCGAGATGCCGCAGTCCAATGCCGACGGCTTCGTCATGGACATCGCGCTGCACACGGTCAAGGTGAAGAACTGGGACAACACCGTGACCACGGTGCCGACCTACAAGCTGTTCTCGGAGAGCTACCGCAACTACCGGCACATGTTCGAGTCCGGCGCGCGGCGCATCAAGCGTACGCTGCGCATCGACGCCACGTCGGTACGCTTTCTGGACGATGCCGAAGTGCGCGCGCTGATGCGCTTCCGGCTGCTGCACGACTACCTGGAGGTCAAGCAGCAGGAGGTGGAGCAAACGAACCGGGCGCTGCAGGGCCCGGACGCCGACCCGGTCAACCGGCGCCGTCTGACCAACCTGGGCACGTTCCGCGCCTATGGCATCGCGTTCCTGCGCGCGCATCCCGATATCCATCACGACTTGCTGCTGAACCTGCGCATGATGGAACCGGACTCGCAGGGGATTCCGATCGAGGTCTACTGCTTCAGCACGCGTACGGGCTGGATGGACTACGAGCGCATCCAGGGCGACATCTTCGACCACCTGTTTGCGATCCTGCCGGAGCTGGGGCTACGGCTGTACCAGTCGCCGTCGGGCGCAGACCTGAGCGGCCTGCGCGATTCTCCGCGCGGCGCGCATGCGGCGCTGGCCGCGGCGGCGGCCGACCCGGGCGCGCGCGAGCCGATGGCGGCGCCGACGGATCGGGCAGACCAGGTGATGTGAGGGGAGAAAACCCCTAAGGCCGTGCTCAGGCGGGGCTCAGGCCTTGCGCGGCTTGACCTTGCCGGCGGCTTCCTTGGCCCGATCGCGGGCGGTTTCGACATCGGCGGCGTAGGCCAGCGCCACGCCCATGCGGCGCTTGGTGAACGACTCGGGCTTGCCGAACAGGCGCAGCTCGGTCTGCGGCACGCGCAGAGCCTCGTCCACGCCGTCGAACACGATGCCTTCGGCGTCGACGCCGCCGTAGATCACCGCGCTGGCACCCGGGGCGCGCAGGCTGGTGTCCACCGGCAGGCCCAGAATGGCGCGGGCGTGCAATTCGAATTCGTTCTGCCGCTGCGAGATCATCGTCACCATGCCGGTGTCATGCGGACGCGGGCTGACTTCGCTGAACCAGACCTGCTCGCCCTTGACGAACAATTCCACGCCGAACAGACCCTGGCCGCCCAGGTCCGCCGTCACAGCACGGGCGATATGCCGGGCCGATTCCAGCGCCTTCGGGTGCATCGGGTGCGGCTGCCAGCTTTCCACGTAGTCGCCCGCCACCTGTACGTGGCCGATCGGCTCGCAGAATTGCGTTTCCACCTGGCCGTTGGCACCCACCGCGCGTACGGTCAGCAGCGTGATTTCATAGTCGAAATCGATGAAGCCTTCGACGATGACGCGGCCGTGGCTGACGCGGCCGCCGGCCATGGCGTAGTCCCACGCCGCCTTGACACCCTCGGGGCCGTCGATCTTGCTCTGGCCCTTGCCAGAACTGCTCATGACCGGTTTGGCCACGCACGGGTAGCCAATGCCGCCGTCGATGGCGGCCTGCAGTTCTTCGAGCGAATCGCAGAACTTGTACGGGCTGGTGGGCAGGCCCAGCGTTTCGGCGGCCAGGCGGCGGATGCCTTCGCGGTCCATCGTCAGGCGTGCGGCGCGGGCGGTGGGGATCACGCGGACCACGCCGGCGGCTTCCAGGGCTTCGAGCATCGGCGTGGCGATGGCTTCGATCTCGGGCACCACCAGGTCGGGGCGCTCGGCCTCGATCAGCGCCTTGAGCTGGTCGCCATCGCTCATCGTGATGGTGCGCGCGTGGTGTGCCACCTGCTGCCCCGGCGCGTTCTCGTAGCGGTCCACCGCAATGGTCTCCACGCCCAGACGCTGCAGCGCGATCAGCACTTCCTTGCCAAGCTCGCCGGAGCCCAGCAGCATGACTTTGGTGGCGGACGGGGAGAGGGGGGTTCCAAGGGTGGTCATGGCGGGGGCTCGGCGGGAAGGAAAAACCGCGATTGTATATCCTAGTACGCGATCTTCGCGCTCAGGCTGATGGCGCGCGGGTCGGCCGGCTGGGCGTAGTTTTCGTACTGGAAGCCCCAGTATCGCTTGTTGGTCAGGTTGGTCAGCGCCGCGCGCAGCGTCAGCTCCTTGCCGGACACGCGCGTGTTGTACGTGGCGCCGAGATTGAACACCGTGTAGCCACCCAGGTTCAGGTTGTTGGCGGCGTCGGCCTTCATCGGGCCGGTGTACTTGCCGTCCACGCCCACCTTCAGGCCCGGCACGAACGGGATGCGGTAAGCCACGCGCCCGGTCAGCATGAAGTTCGGGGCGCCCGCCACGCGGTTGCCGATGTTGGTATCGCCTTCGGTGTACTCGGTGTGCAGGAACATCGCGCTGCCGCCCACTTCCCACTGCGAGCCGATCCGCGACGAGCCGGCCAGTTCCAGGCCCTGATAGACCGACTGGCCATCCTGCACGAAGGTCGGCAGCGCGCCCGCGCCGTTGTCGCGCGCGAATTCGCTGCGGCGTTCGATGCGGAACAGTGCCGCGGTACCCGTCCAGATGCCCTGGTCGGTCTTGGCGCCCACCTCGTACTGGCGGCTCCGGGCCGGCGTCAGGCCCTGGCCGGCGTTCGCGTAGTTGGAGGCCACCACGCCGCCACCGTCGAACGACTCCACGTAGCTGGCGTACAGCGTGGTGCTTGGCATCGGCTTGAACATGATCGCCGCGGTGGGCGTCAGCAGGCCGTTCCTGGTGAAGCTGGTGTCGCCCGAACCCGTGCCGGTGAAGCTGTTCTGCTCGTAGTTGGTCACGCGCAGGCCGGCCAGCACCGACCACTTGTCGGTCAGGTGCATCGTGTCGCTGACAAAGGCGGCCTTCTGGGTGGTATCGCCGGCGCGGTACTTCTGGAACGCCGTGTTGCTGTAGTGCACGCCCGTGTACGGACCATACAGGTTGCCGGATGCCAGCAACGGGTCGTTGAAGAAGTTGCTCGTATAGCGGTCGATCTGCTGCTGCCAGCTCACGCCGGCCACCAGCTCGTGGCGGAACTGGCCCGTGCGGAACTTGCCCTCGACCATCGTCGTCCAGTTGCTGAACTGCTGGTTCTCGGCCCCGTCGTAGCGCGAGCTGGTGTAGTTGCCGGCAGCGTCCGACACGAAGAACGTGCTTTCGTTACGGCTGCGCGCCTGCTTGCTGAAACTGTAGGTCGTGCTGACCGTCCAGTCGGGGTTCAAGGTGTAGCGCAGGCCGGTCTGGTAGACCTGGAGGTTGGAGTAGAAATGCGTGTCCGGGCCGGCGTAGAGACCGCCGCGGCCGCTGATCACGCCGGGCAGCTGGTTGCCGGCGAGGCTGCCAAAGTAGAACGACGGCGTGGCGCCCCAGGTATTGCGGTCCTGGTAGAGGCTGTCGAACGTCCAGGTCAGGTCGCGCGTCAGGCGGGCGTCCAGGCCCAGCGACACCGAATTGCGGTTGATGCCCACGGCATTGGCCGGCTTGCCTTCCTCGTGAGTCACGTTCAGGCGATAGCCGAACATGTTGTCCGGGCCGGCCCGGCCGCCCACGTCCACGTGCTCGGTCCAGACATGCGACGACCGGTAGCCCAGTTCCACGCTGGCCGTGAACTGGTCGGTCGGCTTCTTCGTCACGTAGTTGACCGTGCCGCCCGGGTTGCCAAAGCCGTACATGAAGCCGGACGCGCCCTTGAGCAGTTCCACCTGTTCCAGCTGTTCGTAGGGCAGCGTAATGCCGTAGGCAATGAACGGCATGCCGTTGATCTTGAACGCGTTGCGCCAGTCCAGCTGCAGGCCGCGCACGGTGGTGTACGACGCCCAGGCGTTGTTGCCGTTGCTGTTGTCCGATACCGAGGCGTCGTTGAAGAACACGTCGCCGACCTTGGTCACCTGGCGGTCAGCCAGGTCTTCGCCGCTGACGACCGTGGTGGAAAACGGCGTGTCCAACTGCGAACGGCTGCCCAGCGCACCGCCGGAAGCCTTTTTCTGAAGCTGCGGACCCAGATCGATCTCCTGCGTGGCGCTCACGGTCACCGACGGCAGGGCCTGTTCGGCCGGGGTGGTCTGGGCCACGGCCGTTCCGCAAAGCGGAAAACCGGCCAGGACAGCCATGCGGGCAAAGGCGGCGAGAGGGCGGATGCGCGAGGGCGCGTGCTGGCGGGGGGATGCCGGCGACGGACAGGACGTCATGGTGCGGGTGGGCTCGTCAATGAAAACGTAAACCGTAATACGAACGACTCGCATTACGATATCGAGGGGCGAATGATGCCCATTGAACCGTTGCACCGTCAAGGGAAAGCCGTGGCTTGCCCAGGGGCTTCGTCATATTTCCAACACGTCGCAGCGGGCATGCAATCCGGACAAGACAGGCGCGCCGGTCCGTTGATGGCCGGGGGGCCGGCAGGCGGTCAGCGCAGTCCGAGCAGGTCTTCCAGCGTGCGCGCCAGGGCGACCAGGCGTGGCCCGACGCGCTTCTGCACGGTATCGAACGTGCCCGGCCGCGCCGGGACGCCGCCATTGACCACGAACCATTGGGAATCGACGGGCTTGCACAGCGGCACGGCGAAGCCGAACACGTCGTGTCGCCATTCGGCCCGGTTCGAGCAATAGCCGAGCACGTCCAGGTCGTGCCGCGCCTGGGCCAGGGCCGGTTCGGCGCGGCGCCAGGCGTCGGGCGACGCCAGCCGCAGGCGGTTCAATACCGGATCGCGCAATGCGGCCGGCACGCGCCACAGCCATGCCTTGCCGATGGCGGTGGTCAGCATGGGCAGTGCCGCGCCGATATCGGGCGGCATCACCAGGTTGTCGGTCGAGCGCGCCGTTTCCACGTAGATCATCTGGGTGCGGTCGCGGATGCCCAGCGACACGGCGCCGCCTGTTTCATCGGCCAGCGCCTTCATCAGCGGGCGCGCCACCTGGCGGATCTGCATGCTGGCCAGCAGCGGGTAGCCGGGCGCCAGCACCGGCGCCCCCAGGCGGTACTTGCCCAGCGCCGCCTCATGGCGCAGGTAGCCCAGCACGGCCAGCGTGTGTGTCAGCCGCGCCACCGTGGATTTCGACAGCCCAGTGCGCTGCACGAAATCGCGGTTGCCCAGCAGCGCTTCGCCGGGGCGGTAGGCCAGCAGGATGTCGATGCCGTTGGCCAGCGTGCGGGCGAACTGGCGGTCGGCCGGGTCGTCGTCCGTGGCTGGCAAAGGCGGGGCGGAGTTGCCGGGGAGGATCTCGCGTGTCATGCCAGCAGCGCCTCGACGTCTGCCACCAGTTCGATCAGGCGCGGTCCCATCTCGCGTTCGAGTTTTCCGGGCCTCATGCGGGTGGCGGGCACGCCGCAGTTGAACACCAGCGTTTCGCCATCGGTCGGCTGCCGCATGGGCACGGCTACGGCGTGGACATCGGGCAGCCAGTCGCCGGCCGAGCGCGTGAAGCCAAGCGTCGCCAGATCGTCGATGGCAGCCGGGATGGCGCCCGCATGGCGCTGCCAGTCGTCGGGCTCGGCCTCGCGCAGGCCCGCCAGCATTGTGGCGCGCAGGTCGGCAGGTGCCTGGGCCAGCCAGGCGCGGCCGATGGCCGACGCCAGCATCGGCAGCGACGCGCCAATATCGGGCCGGAACGCGATGGCGTCGTGGCCCCGGCTGGTTTCCACATAGACCATGCGCAGGCGGTCGCGCAGGCCCAGCGACACCGACCCGCCCATGCGGTCGGCCAGCGTCTTCATCAGCGGGCGCGCCACCTGGCGCACGCGCAGGCTGGCCAGCAGCGGATACCCGAGCGACAGCGCCGTCGATCCCAGCCGGTAGCGGCGCAGCCGGTCGTCATAGAGCAGCAGCCCGCGCACGGCCAGCGTGTAGGTCAGCCGGCTGATGGTGGCCTTGGACAGCCCCGTGCGTTCGGCCAGCTCCTTGTTGCTGAGCACCGTTTCGCCCACCCGGAAGCACTGCAGCAGCGCCAGGCCGTGCGCCAGCGTGGTGGCGAAGGCCGGATCGGGATGGTGGCGGGGAGATTTGGGTGCGGGCATCGGGTTGTCATCCTACCGAAGCCAGTATGGCGCCGGACCGTCGAGTGTTCAAGATAGCGAAACAATGATGCCGGCATATCGAAGCGGGCGGTACGCTTGGGCCCATCACAAGACAAGAGATCGAGGGAGCGAGACGATGATTCGTGATCCGGACGTATTCCAGCCGTTCCTGCAGTCGCTGCGCCGTTTCGTGCGCGAGCGGCTGGTGCCGCGCGAAGCCGAGGTGGCCGCGCGCGACCTGGTGCCCGAGGACGTGGTGGACGCCATGGCCGCGCAGGGCATGTTCGGCTATTCGATTCCGGAGGAATACGGCGGCGCGGGCATGACCACCGAGGAACTGGTGCTGGCCGCGATGGAACTGTCGCAGTGTTCGGTGGCGTTCCGGGCCCGTGTGGGCACCAATACCGGGATCGGCTCCGAGGCCCTGGTGGCCGACGGCACGCCCGAGCAGAAGGCGCGCTACCTGCCGCTGCTGGCCAGTGGCGAGTTGACCGGGTCGTTCGCGCTGACCGAGCCCGATGCAGGCTCCGACGCCACGGCGCTCAAGACCACGGCCGTGCGCGATGGCGATCACTACATCCTGAACGGCACCAAGTGCTTCATCACCAATGCGCCCATTGCCGGGCTCTTCACGGTGATGGCGCGCACCGATCCGGACAAGGCCGGCGCGGGCGGCATCTCGGCGTTCATCGTGCCGCGCGGCACGCCGGGGCTTGGCACCGGGCAGCCGTACCAGAAGATGGGGCAGGCCGGATCGCCGGTGTCCGAGGTCTATTTCAACGATTGCCGCGTGCCGGCCGCCAACCTGATCGGCGGCGAGGAAGGTCAGGGCTTCAGGACGGCGATGAAGGTGCTGAACAAGCAGCGCATCCACCTGGCCGCGCTGTGCACCGGACCGGCCATCCGCATGCTCGACGATGCGGTGCGGTTCGTCACCGAGCGTAAGCAGTTCGGGCAGGTGCTGGCCGACTTCCAGCTGGTGCAGGCGATGATTGCCGACTGCCAGACCGACATCCACGCAGCCCGCGCGCTGATCCTGGACACGGCGCGCAAGCGCGACGACGGGCAGGACGTGACGATGGAGGCGTCGATCTGCAAGTATTTCGCGTCGGAGATGTGCGGCCGCGTGGCCGACCGCTGCGTGCAGCTGTTTGGCGGCTACGGCTATATCGCCGACTACGGCATCGAGCGCTTCTACCGCGATGTGCGACTGTTCCGGCTGTACGAGGGCACCAGCCAGATCCACCAGCTCAATATTGCCAAACGCACGTTCGCGCAGGCCGGCACCCGCTGAGCGGCTGCCGTAGCACAGAGAAAGACGGAGACAACATGTTCAAGCCCATCCTGATTGCCGCCGGCCTGGCGTGCGGCATGGCCGTGATGCCGATGATGCCGGCCCACGCGGCCGACGCCGATGCGAAATATCCGAGCAAGGTAATCCGCCTGGTGGTGCCATTCGCGCCGGGCGGGTCCACCGACATCGTCGCGCGGCTGATTTCAGAGCCGCTGCGCGAGGAACTGGGCCAGACCGTGATCGTCGAGAACCGGCCCGGCGCAGGCGGCAATATCGGCGGCGATATCGTGGCCAAGGCTGCGCCGGACGGCTACACGCTGCTGATGGCCGCCGCCGGGCAGATCGCCATCAACCCGAGCCTGTACGCGAAGATGAGCTACGACCCCGCGCGCGACCTGGCGGCCGTCACGATGATTGCCCGCGACCACAACATGATGGCGGTCAACGCGTCGCTGCCGGTCAGGAACGTCAAGGAGTTCGTCGCCTATGCCCGCGCGCATCCGAACCGGATCACCTTCGGGTCGCCCGGCAACGGCAGCCCTGCGCAACTGGCGGGCGAACTGCTGAACCAGACCGCCGGCCTGAAGATGCAGCATGTGCCGTACAAGGGCAGCGGCCCGGCCGTGGCCGACCTGATCGCCGGCCATATCACGCTGATGATCGACAACATGCCGGCGATCTGGCCGCACGTGCAATCGGGCAAGCTACGGGCACTGGCGGTGACCAGCGAGAAGCGCGCCTCGGGTGCGCCAGACGTGCCCACCGCCGAGGAAGCCGGGCTCAAGGGCTACATGGTGACGGCGTGGAAGGGGCTGATGGTGCCGGCCCATACGCCGCGCCCCATCGTCGATCGCCTGAACCAGGCCATGGTCAAGGTACTGGCGCGGCCCGAGATCAGCAAGCGGCTGGTCGAACAGGGTGCCGAGCCGGTAGGCAATTCGCCCGAGCAGTTCGCGCAGCAGATCCGGACCGATACCGCCTGGTGGGCGGCCTTGGTGAAATCCACCGGCACTACGCTGGACTGACGATGACGCGCGCATCCACTCACGCAACCCCGCACGCATCCGCGCAGGCATCCGGGCACGCAGGCCAGGGCCCGCTGGCCGGCATCCGCATCCTCGACATGGCCACGGTGCTGGCCGCGCCGTTTTCCAGCGCGCTGTGCGCCGACATGGGCGCCGAGGTGGTCAAGCTGGAACTGCCCGACGGCAGCGATCCGCTGCGCGGCCTGGCGCCGGTCAAGGGCGATCTGGCGCTGTACTGGAAGGTCACGAACCGGGGCAAGCGCGGCATCACGCTCGACGTGCGCAAGCCGGCCGGCCGTGCACTGTTCCTGAAGCTGCTGCCCGACTTCGACGTGCTGGTCGAGAACTTCCGCACCGGCACGCTCGACCGCTGGGGCCTGGATCTGGCCACGCTGCATCGCGCCAATCCCCGGCTGACGGTGCTGCGCCTGACCGGCTTCGGCCAGACCGGCCCCTACGCGCAGCGCGCCGGGTTTGCGCGGATCTTCGAGGCGATGAGCGGATTCACGAACCTGACCGGCGAAGCCGGCGGCGCGCCGCTGCACATGAACTATCCGATGGGCGACATGGTGGCCGGCCTGTTTGGCGCGTTTGCCATCGCCAGCGCCATGGCCGAGCGCCGCCGCGCGGGCAACGAGACCATGCCGGGCCAGGAGATCGACCTGGCGGCCACCGAGGCGCTGTTCCGCGTGCTGGAACCGCTGGCCGTCGAATACGAGCAACTGGGCCAGGTGCGCGAGCGTGCCGGCAACCGGGCCACGTACACGGCGCCGTCGAACATGTACGCGACGGCTGACGGCCAGTGGGTGTCGCTGGTGGCCTCGTCGGGACCGATCTTCCGGCGGCTGTGCCAGGCCATCGGCCAGCCGGCCATGGCCGACGATGCGCGCTTTGCCACCAATCCGTCGCGGGTGCGGCATCTGGACGCCCTGGACGCGGCCATCAAGGACTGGTTCGCGGCGCATGCCTACGCGGCCGTGGCACAGGCGCTAGCCGCGCACGAGATTCCGTTCAGCAAGATCTTCTCGATTGCCGATATCGTCGACGATCCGCACTTCCAGGCGCGCCAGGCCATCGTGCGGCTGCCCGATCCGGATCTGGGCACGATTCCGGCGCCCTGCGTGGTGCCAAGGTTTTCCCGGCATGCGCCGGCCCCGGCGCGCAGCGGGCCGGGCGTGGGCGAACACAATGCCGAGGTGTATGGCGGGCTGGGGCTGACCGCCGACGATATCGACGGGCTGAAGCGCGACGGGGTGGTCTGAGGGAGGCTGCGGGGGGGGGGTGGGGAAGCGCGGCGGTCAGGCGTCGATCACCCGCCGCGCGAACCGTTCCAGATAGTCCATCAGCAGGTCGGCGCCGCGCGCGGCTTCGGCCTCGTTGCCGCTGGCGATGGCGCTGGCCATCGCCTGGTGCGCCTGGGCGCCCTCGGCAATCTCGCCTTCGTGCTGGTAGGCGTACCAGAAGCGGCGGCACTGCACGATCAGCGGGATCACGGCCTTCACGGCCGACCGGTTGCGGCAGGCGGCATGGTTGACGTGGTCCAGCGCCTGGTCGGCGGCCATGTATTCGTCCAGGTTGCCGCGCTGGGCCGCCTTGACCATCTTCTGGGCGCTGGCCATCAGCGCCTTGCGCTGGGCGTCGGTGGCGCGCCGCGCGGCGCTGGCGGCGATCAGCCGTTCCAGCACGCGGCGGGTGGCAATCACGTCCAGGTGGTCCATCACGTCGATGGTCGACACCATCAGCCCGCGCCGCGGCTGCTGCACGATCAGGCCCATCGACACCATGCGCATCAGCGCCTCGCGCACCGGCGTGCGCCCCAGTTCGGTCATCTCGGCCAGTTCGGCCTCCACCACGGGGCTGCCGGGCGCAATCTCCAGCTTCGAGATCATGGTCTCGATCCGGTCATAGGCGATATCGGCGGCGCGGCGCTTGCCGGTTTCCGGCGCGTGTGCGGTCGTACCCAGGGAACTGGAAGCGTTAGGCATCTCGAACGAAGGAGCGGGGCCCGCCAGCCGGCGGGCTGGCGGTGGCCGTCTTATGCCGCAGGCGGACGGTGCGTCAGAGCGTGGCGCCGATCTTGCGCAGCTCGGGGATGGCCGGGGCCTTGGCCACCCAGAGTTCGTCGAACTTCTTCACGACCGGCTGCGGGTCGTAGCTCGATGCGCTCTTGAAGGCCACCGACGACCGCTTGAGCTTGTCCACCAGGCCGGCTTCGGTGGTCACGATGTCATTGATCTGCGCCGTCAGCGCCTGGTTGACCAGTTGCCGCACCAGGTCGCGGTCCCTGGCATCGAGCCCGGCCCAGATGCGGCCCGACACCAGCGGCGCGAACGGCATGAACAGCGCGTTCATCGGCAGCAGCGCCTTCGAGATCTTGTCGTACCGCTGGTTCCAGGACAGTTCGATGTCGGCTTCCAGCCCGTCCACCTGGCCGTTGGTCATGGCGTCGAACACGGCCGGGGTGGGGATGGGCGTGGGGGCGGCGCCCAGCATCGAGTAGAAGTCGCGGTAGACCGGCGTGGGGTTGATCCGCAGCTTCATGCCCTTGAGGTCGTCGGGCGAGCCGATGTCCCTGGTGGCGAACACCACGCGCATGCCCGTGATGCCCCAGCCCAGGCCGATGGTGCCGGTCTCGCGCGGCAGCGCATCGAGCAGCTTCAGCGCGGCCGGCGTGCGCACCAGCCTGGCCACGCTGGCCGTGGAGCGCACCAGGTAGGGCGCGTTGATGGCGGCCACGCTCGATACGCGCGAGCCCAGTTCGGCGGCCTGGATCCAGCCCATGTCGAGCGCGCCCGACTGCAACTGCTGCATCATGGCCGATTCGTTGCCAAGCTGGCCCGAGTGGAACACCGTGACGCTGAGCCGGCCGTCGGTTTCCTTCTTCAGCAATTCGCCAAACGCCACGGCGGCGCGGTTCCAGGAATGCCCGGCCGGCGTGATCAGGCCCAGGCGGAATTCCTTCGTGGTAGCGGCGCGCGTGGTGGACGTGATCACCAGCGGCGCGGCGGCGGTGGCCAGCGCGGTGGTCTTCAGAAAGCGGCGTCGGGTGAAGTGGGACATGGCAGGCTCCTGTACGTTTCGGGGGATGTCGAGGGGGGAGAGGGAAGGGGAAGCGGCTACTTCAGCAGTCCGATGGACAGGCTGGGGAACAGCGACAGCAGCACCAGTCCAACGCAGCTGATCAGGAAGAAGGGCAGGGTGACCATGAACATCTTGCCGGGCTTGGCGCCGGTGACGGCAGACGCCACGAAGAAGCTGAGCCCCACGGGCGGGGACATCAGCCCCAGCACCAGGTTGATCACGATGACCACGCCAAAGTGGCGCGGGTCGATGTGATAGACCTCGGTGGCCACGGGCAGCAGGATCGGCACGGTCATGATCAGGCCCGGAATGCCGTCGATGACCGTGCCGATGATCAGCAGGATGACGTTGGCCAGCAGCAGGAACGCGATCGGGCTGTGCGCCACGGTCTGGATCCAGGTGGCGACCATCTGCGGGATCTTCCCGTAGATCAGCAGCCATGAGAACACGGCCGCCGCCGCCACCAGGAACAGCACGATGGCCGAGTAGATGGCCGAGCGCAGCAGGATGGCCGGCAGCGTGCGCATGTCGAATTCCTTCGTCACATAGCGCCCCACCAGCGCCGCGGCCAGCGCGCCCACGGCGGCGGCCTCGGTGGGATTGGCCAGGCCGGCCAGGATCGAGCCGACGATGACGATCGGGATCAGCAGCGTGGGGCTGGCCTGCAGCACGGTCGTCGCCCGCTCGCGCAGCGTCTGGCGGGCGCTGCGCGGGTAGTTGTAGAACATCCCCATGATGGCGATGATCACGAAGAACAGCAGTGTCAGCAGCACGCCGGGCAGGATGCCGGCGATCAGCATGTCGCCCACCGCCACCTGGGCCAGCACGCTGTAGACCACGAACATCACCGACGGCGGAATGATGGGGCCGAGCATGCCGCCGTAGACGGTCAGACCCGCCGCGAAGGTCTTGTCGTAGCCCTGCTTTTCCATCTCGGGCACCATGACCTGCGCCATGATGGCCACCTGCGCGGTGGCCGAGCCGATGATCGACGACACCAGCATGTTGGCCAGGATGTTCACGTAGGCCAGGCCGCCCTTGACCGAGCCGACGAAGGCCATCGACAGGTCCACCAGCCGGCGCGTGATGCCGCCGCTGTTCATGATCTCGCCGATCAGGATGAACAGCGGGATGGCGATCAGGCCGTAGCTGTCCACGCCGGCGAACATCTGCGTGGGAAACGACTGCAGCAGCACGGTGTCGCCGGTGCTGAAGATAAAGGCCAGCCCGGACAGGCACAGGCAGATGCCGATGGGCACGCCGGCCAGCATCACGGCGCAGAAGAAGAAGGTGGTGGTCATGGCTTCAGTTCACCGATTCGGCATCGCCGACGTAGAACTCGGGGTACGCCCGGCGCGGCGCCAGGTCCAGGTCTTCGAGCAGGTTGGCCAGCGCATGCAGGCTCAGCGTGCAGGCGAACAGCGGCATGATCAACTGCAGCGCCCACATCGGCCATTCCAGTGTCTGTGTGTGCTCGGTGTAGAGGAAGTTGAACGACTGGGCCGCGTATTCCTTTGCGTCGAAGTGGAAATTGGCGATGCCGACCGGGTCCATCCACAGCCAGCACATGGCGATCATGGCCAGGCCGAACACCAGCACGCCGCCCGTGGCGATGACCTTGGCGGCCCTTTGCAGCCGGGGCGGCAGTTGCTCGGTCAGCAGCCCCACCGCGAAATCCAGGCGCAGGCGCGTCATGACCGATGCGCCGACGAAGGTCAGCCACACCACGGAATAGACCGACGCCTCGTCCACCCAGTACAGCGGCAGGCCGGCGTAGCGCGTGGCCACGTTCAGCAGGATCAGCAGCACCAGCAGCGTCATCAGCCCGCCAAGCGCCAGGCGCTCCACGGCCAGCACGGCGTCGGAGGCGCGCAGCACCCAGCGCACCGGGCGGGCCACGGGCGGGCTGGCGGGCGCTGCGTCCGCCGTGATCGAGGAGAGGTCGGGCATGGCTGTCAAGCTCCTGTGCGTGGATATCGGACGGGCCGGGTCGTGCAAGTTGGATGCCAGTCGGCGCGCTGGAGGGCGCCGGCCGGCATCGCGCGCGTCAGGCCACCGACTGGTACTGGGCCGGCCGCGTGGCCAGCGCCTGGCGCACGACCTTTTCGACGAAGGCGCGTTCCTCGCCGATCAGCGGCAGACGCGGGCGGCGCATGTGTTCGGTGCCCACGCCCACGATGGCGTCGATCAGCTTCAGGTTCTGCACGAGCTTGTTCGACACGTCGAGATGGAGCATCGGCGTCATCCAGCGGTAGAGCTTCAGTGCCTCGGCGAAATTGCCGGCGCGCATGAGGTCGAACAGCGCCACGGTCTCGCGGGGGAAGGCACAGCCC
Organism: Cupriavidus sp. 86D6; assembly: GCF_057815095.1. Taxonomy (NCBI): domain Bacteria; kingdom Pseudomonadati; phylum Pseudomonadota; class Betaproteobacteria; order Burkholderiales; family Burkholderiaceae; genus Cupriavidus; species Cupriavidus sp. 86D6. The sequence goes on from NZ_JBYPSB010000004.1 coordinate 247,018, forward strand.
ACGCCGGCCAGCAGGCCGTCGCAGCCGAGCGCCAGCCCTTCGTAGGCCAGGTCGTCCACGCCCATGAAGATCTGGTAGCGGTCGCCCACGGTGTTGCGCAGGTCGGTCACGCGGCGGATGTCGCCGGTGCTTTCCTTGACGGCCGCGATCCACTTGCAGTCGGCCAGCTCGGCCATGTGCTCGGGCTTGAGATCGACCCGGTAGGCCACCGGGTTGTTGTAGACCATCACCGGCTTCTGGGCCGCCTCGGCCATGGCGCGCACGTTCTGCATGGCCTCGCGGGCGTCGGCCACGTAGATCACCGACGGCATGACCATGAAGCCGGCCACGCCGAGCTTGTTGGCGCCGTCGATGTAGCGCAGCGCGTCGCGCGTGCTGGTTTCGGACACATTGGCCAGCACGGGAATGCGGCCGTCGGCGGCCTCCAGCGCAATGCGCGCCACGTCGAGCTTTTCTTCCAGCGACAGCGTGCTGGCCTCGCCGAGCGATCCGCACGTGACCAGGCCGTGGATGCCGTTGCGGATCTGGAAGTCGATATGGCGGATGGTGCCTTCGGCATCGATGCGCTCGTCGGCGTGGAACTTGGTCGTGATGGCCGGGAAGATGCCGGTCCAGCGCGGATTGCTCATGAGGAACTCCTCGGTCGGGAAGGTGAGGCTGCGCACCCGGCGGTCTGTCGGCCGCCCCGGTGCGCCGCGTGAAAATATCTTCTAAATATATTAAGGATATCTTTGCGAAATAATCCAGCACGATCCATGCCAGTGGAAACCCGAATAGGCGGCGGGCCGGAAAAGGGCGTCAGGCGGCGGATTGGCGGGGGGCACGCCGGGTCAGGCGCGGGTCAGGGCGGGCAGGGCCGGGGTCTGGAAGGGGCTCGATGGGACATCGCGGGGCACGCATGCACGCCGTCATGCACCGCAGGCGGGGGCGTGCACCGAGACGGCTCGCGTGGGCGGGCATCGGTTGGATCAGGCACGGCGACGTCGCGGGGGCCGTTCAACAGGCAAGTCATCCCCCGGGGCCGGTCTTGCCGCCCCAGGGCCTGCCGCTTTTTTGTAGCGACTTAATTCAGTTCGTCATCCTTGTAGTACTTGGTGCCTTTGGCAGTCAGTTCCAGCGCCAGGCCCTTGTCCGTGATCTGGTAGAGCCAGATTCCCGGCCCGACGGCCAGTGCGCCCTGGTAGGAAGAGCCGCTGTCGCCGGCCTTGGCCGCGGCGGTCGATTGTCCGCCGAAGGTCCAGCCTGACTGGATGAAGTCGTTCAGCGCGGATTCCTTCTCGAACACCCAGACCAGCTGGAACTTCTTGACCCCGATGCCAAGGCCCGCCTGCAGCTCGACCATCTTCATGTAGGTCATGGCCTTGGTCTTGTTATTGACCGCGATGCCTTCACCCGTGCCGCTGCCGGCCAGCAGGATCTTCATGCCGAAATTGCTGAAAGCCGCATACCCGGCCGCCGAAGCCACGGCGCTGCGGGCCGATGGCTGCGCCTTGTAGAGCGCATCCAGCGCCTTCTGCGCAGCCGTGCGCACCTCGGCCTGCTTTTCGGATTTGCTTGCGCCCAGTGCGATCGCCGGGACTGCGATCAGGGTGGGGAGTGCCAGGATGGCGATTCGTCGATGCATTGCTGCCCCCTTTCTTCGTAACGGGGCGCCAGGCCCCTTGCTTTTGCAGCGCCGGCCAGTGTGCAACACGCCGGTTGCCTCGTTCGATCGCCGGTTCACCGTACTGTCGTGCGCCCAGGGGGCAGCTCTTTCTTGTGAAACGCGGGAACGTATCCCAGACTAGACGATGGAAGGCAGTGCGGCAATCTGGCCCGGATGCGGCCAGCTTTCGGCCTGCTCCGAACCCGTGACAGTCGGTTCCGCGTTCGCCGGGGCAGCCATGAAATCTGCCGCTATGGTTTGTGCGTCGATGGCGTTGCTGGCGTTGGCGGCTTGTGCCGCGCCGGAGCGCCAGCAAGCCGTGGGCGACTTCCGCTCGCGGGCCGTCACGCGTGCCGACGGCGGCGTCAGCGTGGCCGTCTCGGTCCTGTCGGCGCGCGAGAGCGCGGACGTCTATGGCGTGCCGTTGGCCCACAAGGCCACGCAGCCGGTCTGGGTGCAGGTTCGCAATGACGACGACCGGCCGTACTACCTGCTGTTCCCCGGGCTCGATCCCAACTTTGTCCCGGCCTCCGAGGCCGCCGACGCGTTCGCCGAGAACGAGCCCGCCGATGTGAAACGCCAGCTGCACGATCGCTTTGCGGCGCTGGCCTTCCGCAATCCGGTGCCGCCCGGCCAGACCGTATCGGGCATGGTGCTGACCAGCCTGGAGGAAGGCGTCAAGCTGGTGCAGATCGACCTGGCTGCCGATGGCCGCACGCGCACGTTCTCGGTCTTCACCGTGGTGCCCGGCTTCCGGGGCGACTATCACGCCAGCAAGGTCTTCACGCGCGAGATCTATCCGCCCGAGGCCATCCGTGACTTCGACGACGATGCCGCATTCCGGGCCGCCCTGGAGTCGCTGCCATGCTGCGCCACCAATGGCGACGGCTCGCGCAACGGCGATCCGTTGAACCTGATCATCGTGGGCGGCCTCGATGACGCCTTCCCGGCCCTGGTACGGCGCGGCTGGCGTCCGACCGAGACGAAATGGTCGGGGGCCATCATGCGCGTGGTGACATCGGCGCTGTCGGGCGATCGCTACCTGAACGCGCCGGTCAGCGATCTCTACCTGTTCGGCCGTCCGCAGGACCTGGCGCTGCAGAAGGCCCGCGATTCGGTTCACCAGCGCAACCACCTGCGGCTCTGGCTCAGCCCCATGCGCTATCAGGGCAAGCCGGTATGGGTGGGCCAGATCAGCCGCGATATCGGCAGCCGCATGACGATCCATTCCCCAACGCTGACGACCCACAAGATCGACCCCGATGTCGACGAGGCGCGCACGGCGCTGGCCGAAGACATGGCGTACTCCCAGAGCCTGGCCGTGGTCGGGTACGTGGGCGGCGTCGGTCCGGCGCCGCAGCGGGCGCCGCGCCAGAACCTGACCACCGACCCGTATTACACGGACGGCGACCGCCTGGTCATGGTGTTCTACCAGCGCCCCGTGTCGCTGTCGGCGATCCGCCGCTTCAGTTGGCATGACGAAAACGGGCCGGACGGGCGCCGTGCCACGGGTGTCGGGGTGGGGCGATGATGGCCGCTCCGGGTGTCCGGCATCGGGCGGCTGCCCTGGCGCTGATGGCCTGCCTGGCGTTACTGCTGGCGGGATGCACCACCTGGCAACGGCCCGCCCCGGACGGCGACGCGCCGCTGCGAGCCCGGGCGGTCAGTGTCACGAAGGAAAGCATCACGCTGCGCGCCGTCGTATTGGGCAAGATGGAAAGCCACCGCCTGCTGGGTGCGAATATCGGTGCATTGGGGGTGCAGCCGGTCTGGATCGAGGTGCGCAACGACACCCCGCAGTCGCTGGCGCTGCTGCGTACCGGCACCGATCCCGACTACTTCTCGCCGCTCGAAGTCGCGTGGTCGCTGCACGGGTGGTTCAGCGGCAGCCGGAATGCCGAGATCGACGACTGGTTCAACCAGGCGGGATTCCACAATCCCGTGCCGCCCGGTGAAACCCGCTCGGGCATCGTGTTCACCAACGCCGCGCGCGGCACCAAGCTGCTCAATGTGGATCTGCTCGGCAATCAGCACCTGGTGGTCTTCACGCTGTTCCTCAGGGTGCCCGATGACGCCGATGACCCGAATTTCTCGCGGTCGCTGTTCACGTACCCCGATCCGCAGGTGACTGACTATCAGGACATGGCGACGCTGCGTGCCGCGCTGGAACGCCTGCCATGCTGCGCCACCGACGCCAGCGGCCAGCACGGCGGCGATCCGCTGAACGGGGTGGCCATCGGCGGGCTGGAGGATTTCGGGGCGGCCATGGTGCGCCGGAACTACCGCCGCAACCACCAGCCGCTCGACGACACGCAGTATGTGTTCGGCCGCGTCCCGGACGCCGTCCTGCGCAAGCAGGGGCCTGCCGGGTCGGTGTCACCAAATTGGATGCGTGCCTGGCTGGCGCCGTTTCGCTATCGGGGGCAATCGGTCTACGTCTTGCAGATTGGCCGGCCAGCCGGTGGCCGTCTCGGCGCTGCGCCGGCGCAGTCCATGTTGCACGAAGACGCGGACGAGGCCCGGAACATGGTGGTTCAGGACTGCATCTACTCCGAAGGCCTGGAGAAGCTCGGTTTTGTGACCGGGGTGGGGCCGGTCATCCGGCAGCAGGAGCGCAGCAGCCTGAACGGGGCGCGGTACTTTACCGACGGTCTGCGCGCGGTCATGTTCTTCGTGACCCGGCCGCTCAGCATTGCGGATCTTGAGATCCTGGACTGGGTGCCCCTGGGCCAGCCCGCGAAGACCGACGCCACCGAAAAGGATCAGCATGCCGCCGAGGACACCGCGCAGGCGCGCTAGGCTGCCGCGGGGCGGGGCACTGGCCTGTGCCTGCCTGATGCTGGCCGGCTGCGCATCGAAGCCACTGGTTCCGTATTCCGCGGACACGCCGCCGCTGGCGCTGGTGCCGGCCGCCAGTGCGGGGGTGCGCGACGCACGCGGGCGCTTCCGGGAGATCTATTGCGCCGTCCTGAATGCGCGCCAGCAGGACCTGCCTGACCACCGGCCTTGCGAAGACGCGCTGACGCGGGTCGGGACCGAGCCGGCCGGCACCGGCAAGCCGGTCGATCTGGGTCCGTCGCGGCGGCATCTGGTGGCGATGATCGTGCCCGGCATCGGCTACGAGTGCTTCGAGCCGTGGCTCGATCCGCCCGGCACGGTGGCCACCCATGTGCGGCAGTTTGGCTACGATGCCGTGCTGCTGCGGGTGGATGCCCTGTCCGGCTCGGCGCACAACGCGCGCCAGGTGCGCGATGCCGTCCTGGCGCTGCCAGCGGGCCCCGACGGGCCCTATGTCGTGCTGATCGGCTATTCCAAGGGCGCTCCCGACATCCTGGAGGCCGTGGCCGGGTATCCGGAAATCGGCAGCCGTGTGGTGGCAGTCGTCAGCGCGGCCGGTGCCGTGGGTGGCTCGCCGCTGGCCAACGACGCCGAGCAGTACCAGGCCAACCTGCTGCAGCACTTCCCCGGGTCGAAGTGCGAGGCCGGCGATGGCCGGGGCGTGGAAAGCCTGCGGCCGGCGGTTCGCAAGGCGTGGCTGGCTGGCCACACGCTGCCCGGCTGGCCGCGCTATTACTCGCTGGTGACGTTCCCGGCCCCGGATCGCATTTCGTCGATCCTTGAATCGAGCTACGAAAAGCTGGCGCGCATCGACGGCCGCAACGACAGCCAGGTGATCTTCTACGACCAGATCGTGCCGGGCAGTGCGCTGGTGGGGTACGTCAACGCCGACCATTGGGCGCTGGCCGTGCCGGTCGCGCGCTCGCGCCCGACCATCGGCGCCATGTTCGTGACCCGCAACGCCTATCCGCGCGAAGCCCTCACGGAAGCGTTGCTGCGGTTCATCGAGGAGGATCTGGCGAGCGGGGCCTCCAGGTGACCACGTCCAAAAAAAATGCCGCGCCCAGGGCGGCGCGGCCGTCAAGCACCCGCAACCGGGATGTGTCCGGGCGCGTCGCCAATCTAGCGGATCGAACGTGCGACCGATTATGTCCGTATAGATATCTTTATGGACATGCAAAATCGGCTCAGGTCCGGTATCTTTGTCGCGGCAGAGGGGATAGCTCACACCGTGATGTGAGCCATGTCACAGATCAGGAGATCGCGATGGTACGCAATGCCTTACGCGACGCGGCGATGCTGGAGCAGTACGTCAAGTATCTGCAGACCCGGGTCGCCAAGCAGCAGGCTGTTGTCGCGCAGCTTAGGGAATGCGGGCTGGACCCGCACGAAGATCAGGTCGTCCTGGAGAATCTGGAGGGCGCCGCCGAGGCATTGGCGCGCCAGCTCGCCCAGCTCAGGGCCCGGCCAAGGCCGGCGCTTGCGCTGGTCTGAGTCACGCAAGGTGCGACTGGCGATGCGCCGCGGCGCCGGCCGCTATGGCGCCGGGGCCATCGCCGTCTCGATGGCATCCATCAGTTCCTGAAGCCGCAGCGGCTTGCCGCACACCGCGTCGAAGCCCGATTCGATGGCGGCGCGGCGGTCCTGCTGGCGCGTGAACGCGGTCAGGGCGACGGCGGGCACGCGCTGCAGCGCCTCCACGGCCTCGCGTACGCGGATCTCGCGGATCAGGTCATTGCCGTCGCGGCCGGGCAGGCCGATATCGCTGATGACCAGATCCGGCGTGACGCGCGCCACTTCGTCCAGTGCCTCTTCGCAATCGCGCGCCGTACGCACCCGGGCGCCGTACTCCGTCAGGATCGCGGACAGCGCCGCCGCCGCGTCGGCATCATCCTCCACCACGAGCACGTCCAGCGCCGTCAGCGGCACCGATTGCTGCAGCGCCGGCACCGCTTCGGTGGCGGCGGGCACTTCCGGCGCGCCGGCATCGGCGAGCGGAATGATCACCTCGAAGGTGGCGCCCAGTCCCGCCCCGGCGCTGAACGCCCGCACCGTGCCGCCATGCATTTCAGACAGGTGCTTGACGATGGCCAGGCCCAGGCCCAGTCCGCCGTGCTTGCGGCGGTTGGTGTCCTCGCTCTGGGTGAAACGGTCGAACAGCAGCGGCAGGAAGTCGGCCGGGATGCCGCGGCCGTTGTCGATCACGCGCACGTGCAGGTAGTCGGTGTCGGACGACACGTCGATCCGCACCGTGCCGTCCTCGGGCGAGAACTTGATCGCGTTGGACACCAGGTTCCACAGGATCTGCTGGAAGCGGGCCGCGTCCAGCCAGGCCGACTCCGCCGTGGCCGGCGCCAGATGCAATTCCAGCTTGATCTGCCGTTCGGCAGCCTGCGCCTGCATGGTGTCCAGCGCGCCGCGCACCACCTCGGCCACGTTGGCGCGCTCGCGTTCGAGCTTCATCTTGCCGACATTGAGCATCGACACGTCTACCAGGTCGGCCACCAGCCGGCGCTGGATGGCCACGTTGCGCTCCACGGCGGCCAGTCCGCGCCGGCCTTCCTCGGTATCGATATGGCGCGCCAGCACGTGGGTCCACACCGAAATCACGTTGAGCGGGTTGCGCAACTCGTGCGACAGGATGGCGATGAAGTCGTCCTTCATGCGGTTCAGCCGCTCCACGGCGGCCCGCGCGGCCTGCTCGCGCTCGATCAGCTGCTCGCGCTGTCGTTCCAGGTTGATGTGGTCGGTGATGTTCGACACCACGGCCACCTTGACCCCCGTTTCCAGCACGGGCGAGATGCTCCACTCCAGGTGCATGGTCTCGCCGAGCGCGTCCTCCAGCGGGAACGTGCCCTGCCAGCCGTCCACCCGCGCGTGGCCGGTGGCCTCGGCAATCTTGTCGCGGTACGCCGCCGGGGCGAAGGCCGCCACGGGCTGGCCCACCAGTTCGGCGTCGGTGCGCTTGAGCATCGTCAGCATGGCCGGGTTCACGTCGACAAAGCGGCCGGCCAGGTCCAGCGTGCAGATGCCGCCGATGGCCTGGTGATAGATCGCGCGGAAGCGTGCCTCGCTCTCGCGCATCGACCGCTCGGCGGCGCTGGCACGCAGCAGCGACGCAATGGTGGCCACCAGCACGCCAGGCTCGGCCGGGTGGACCAGGTAGGCGCTGGCACCGGCATCGAGGCCGCGCACCTTGTCGTAGTCGGCCACGTAGGTGGCGGACAGGTGCACCACGGGCACGGTCGCGGTCTGGGGCCGGTCGCGCAGCATGCGGCAGACCTGGAAGCCGTCGATATCGGGCAGGTTGACGTCCAGCACCACGGCCGACACGCTGGTGTCGGCCAGTTGTAGCGCTTCCTGCCCGCTTTCGGCTTCGATCGTCCGGTAGCCTGCCGCGGTCAGCACGCGTACCGTGGCGTAGCGCGTCACCGGGTTGTCGTCGACCACCAGCACCAGCGAGTCCGAAGCGCCGGGCAGGCGTGCATTGCGGGTTTCATCCGGCATGGTCGTCTCCGGAGCCGGTGGCCGGGGCTGCAGGGGCTGCCGGTGGACTGGCATTGGGCGCGGTGGCCGGGCTGGGGTAGGTCGTGGGCAGCGTCACGTAGAACCGCGAACCGACGCCGACCTCGCTCTCGAAGCCCACGTAGCCGCCCAGCAGTTCGGCCAGCCGCTTCGAGAGCGCCAGGCCCAGGCCGGAGCCCCGATAGCGGCGTTGCAGCGGCGAATCGATCTGCACGAAATCCTGGAACACCTCGCCGTGCGATGCGGGCGGGATGCCGATGCCGGTATCGCGCACCGAAAACGTGATCGTGTCCGGCGTGTCGCAGGTGGCCGACACGCGCACCTCGCCGCTGGGCGTGAACTTCAGCGCGTTCGAGATGTAGTTGCGCAGGATCTGCGACACCTTGCGGTTGTCGCTGAACAGCTTCGAGACACCGTGCGGTTCCTCGAAGATCAGCGACACGTCGGGGTTGGTCAGCACGGGCTTGAACATGCCGCGCAGGGCGTCGAACAGCGCCACCATGTCGAACCAGGCGGGCGACACCTCGACACGGCCGGCTTCCAGCCGCGCCAGATCCAGCAGGTCATTGACCATCTCCGAAAACTCCGCGGCCGTGTCGCGCACGAAGCCGACCTGCTTTTCCTGCTCGGGCGTGAGCGGGCCGTCCACGCGGTCCATCAGCAGCCGCGTGATGCTCTGGATGGCCACGATGGGCGTCCGGAACTCGTGGCTCATGTAGGCCAGGAAGCGGCTCTTGAGCTCGGTGGCGTGGCGCAGCTGTTCGGCCTGGATGTCCAGTTCGGAATAGAGCGCCACCACGCCGCGGTTGGTTTCCTCGATTTCGGCGCGCAAGGCTTCCACTTCCTGCGTGCGGGCTTGCAGCGCGGCGCGCAACGTGGCCACGTCGTCGGGTGCATCGAAGGTGGCGGTGGGGGATGGCTCGGATGGATTGGGCATGGCGTCGTCCGGGATCGCGTCCGGGGCAGTCATCTCAAAACTCCGCGCGGCGGATCACCACCACGGTGGCGTCGTCCCGCCCGCGGGCGAATTTCCAGAGTACGAAGGCGGCCACGATGGCCGGGTCGCGCTGCAGCACGGTGGCGTCGTCGAGCTGCCAGCGCGACTGGATGCCGTCGGAATGCAGGATCACCAGCGCATGGGCAGGCCAGTCCAGTTCCTGTTCCTGCACCGAGCGCATCTGGATGCCGGCCGTGCCGTTCTGGCTGACCAGCGTGCGGTCGGCGATGCCGGAAATCACGCGGCCCAGGATGTTGCCCGCCCCGGCAAAGCGGATGCGCTGGGTGCCGCCGTCGATGCGGTAGGCCCCGATGGCGGCGCCGCGCGTGCCGCGCAGCGCGGCATGGGCGCGCTCGATGTATTGCCCCGGGCTGCCGCCGCGCTGCGGGTCGAACACCGTCAGCGCCGCCGTGGCGGCGGCGGCGGCATCGGGCCCGTGGCCCAGCCCGTCCACCAGCACCACGTCGGCACGATGATCGTGTACGGCCACGCCCCAGCCATCGCCGCTGACCTGCTCGCCGGGGGCGGCCAGGCAGATCGCGCCCACGGCGAAGCCACCGTTCAGCCGGCGGGGATTGCCGGTCGCGTCGCGGTCGCGATAGAAGCGCGCCAGGATCAGGCTGCCCGCGCCGGGCTGGGTATGCACATCGAAATCGTCGGCCAGCCGGCTGACAGCGCCCAGGCCCTGGCCGGCGCTGCCGGCCGTGGAGTAGCCGTCGTGCATGCAGGCCTGCAGGTTGGCCATGCCGGGGCCGTCGTCGATCGACATCAGTTCGATGGCCAGGCTGCCGTCCACTTCGCACGCGGCCAGCAACAGCCGGCCACCCTGCGCGTGGCGCACAAGGTTGTTGCCCAGCTCGTTGACGGCCACCGCCAGGCGGCCGCACTGGATGGCGTCGAACCCCAGCCGTGCGGACATCTCGGCGACGTGGCGCCGGGCTTCGCCCACGCGGCTGGGGTCGCTCATCGGCACCGCGTGATGCGGGCCGTGGCCCTTACTTCCACCGAGTGATGCTGACACAGGTTCCCTCGCCAACTTGCGTGCGGATTTCGAACTCGTTCACCAGCCGGCGCGTGCCCGACAGGCCCATGCCCAGGCCGCTGCCGGTGGTCCAGCCGTCGACCAGCGCCTGCTCGACATCGGGAATGCCGGGCCCGTGGTCCTCGAAGTGCAGGCGCAGCCCGCGCCGGATGCCTTCGGCCAGGATTTCCCAGCGCATCTCGCCGCCGCCGCCGTACACCATCGTGTTGCGTGCCAGCTCGCTGGCCGCCGTAATCATCTTAGTCTGCTCCACCAGCGAAAACTTCAGCTGGGCCGTCAGTGTGCGCACCACGGCGCGTGCGTGCACGATGTCGCGCTCGTCGCGGATCGGGGCGCTGCCCGCCTGGGCAAGTTCGGTCGTCACGTCAGAGCACCCGGGCGGCGTCGAGCATCGCCATGCCGCGTTCCACGTTGAGCGCGGTCTTCACCCCGCCCAGCGACAGCCCCAGTTCCACCAGCGTGATGGCCACGGCCGGGCGGATACCCACCACCACGGTCATGGCGCCCAGGATGCGGCTGATGTCGGAGATGCTGACCAGCATGCGGCCGATGAAGGAATCGACCATTTCCAGCGCCGACACATCGATCAGCACGCCGTGCGCGCCGGTTTTCTCGACCATCGTGGCCAGGTCTTCCTGCAGCAGCAGGGCGGTCTGGTCCTGCATGTCGATCTGGATGGTGACGAGCAGGTGCTTGCCCATCCGCAGGATTGGAATTCGTTCCATGGCTGGCTCGCGGTTCAGTTGGCGTCGCGGGTCACCGTGTGCCCCGTCATGCGCATGGCCGTGGCCAGCGCGTCGGCCAGCGTCGACTTGGTGATGATGCCCTGCAGGTCGATACCCAGATGCACGATGGTCTGCGCAATCTGCGGCCGGATGCCGCTGATGATGCTTTCGGCGCCCATCAGGCGGATGGCGGTCACGGTCTTCATCAGGTGCTGCGCGACCAGCGTATCCACGGTGGGCACCCCGGTAATGTCGATGATGGCCAGTGGGGAGCCGGTTTCCACCAGCCGTTCGAGCAGCGATTCCATGACCATCTGCGCGCGGCTGCTGTCCAGCGTGCCGATCACGGGCACGGCCAGCACGCCGTCCCACAGCTTGATGACCGGCGTGGACAGCTCCATCAGTTCGTGCTGCTGGCGCACGATGATGTCCTCGCGCGTCTTCTGGTACGCGGAAACGGTCCACTGCGCCATGCGGTCGACGATGGCCGAGGTGGTCCAGATCACTTCGATTTGACCGTCCACGCCGCCGGTCTGGCGCTGCAGCGCATCGAAGATCGGGCGTTTCAGCGCCAGCACGAAGCCGCTGGTCACGTCGGCCGTCTCGCCCTGGGCGGCGCGGTTGCGGGACAGGTGCGTCAGGGCGTCGCGCAACGTGCCCCACGGGCCGTTATTGAAGTTGCTGGCGTCGCCGTCGGCGCGCAGGCCCGCTTCCAGGCCTTGCAGGATGGCCGTCTGTTCGGCCGCCACGTTCTGCGTCAGGCCGCGGCCCTCGGCATAGTTATGGTATTCCGCCGTCCAGCCGCGCAGGATGTCTTCGTGTTCGGTGCGCAGGAAGTCGGCAAGTCGCAGGTTTTGGGTCCGCATGGCGTGGCTATGATGGGGTTGGGGAGGCCCGGCCGCAAGGCTGTGGCGGCGGAATGGTGATCCCAACCCATTCTAGGAGAGATTGATAGCTCACACTATCGGCGTCCGGCTGATTGACGGCACAACCGAAATCGGCGTTACCGGCAGCGGTGCGGCGCAGACGCCTTATCGGTAACATGGTCGCCGCCCTTGTGAGAATGCGCCGACACGGGAACGGGACCGCCCCGGCTGACGGCGCCGCACGCCCCTGTCTAGTCTGTAGCATCGGACAAAGGAGGGGTGACTGTGGACTGGCTTGACGCGCTGCAATGGCCCGCCATGGCTGTGACCGTGCTGGCCACCTGGCTGGTGGGCAGCGAATCGGCACGCCGCCGCAAGGCGGGGTTCTGGGGCTTCCTGGTCAGCAACGCGATGTGGGTCGGCTGGGGATGGCATACGGGCGCCTGGGCGCTGGTGTTGCTGCAGTTCGCGCTGGCCGTGCTCAATATCCGCGGCCAGGCCAAGGCCGACCGCGCCCAGCATGCCGGCAAGTCCGGCCAGGAAGGCGCCCCCGGCTGAATCCGGATGGATATCGGGATGGACAGGACATCGGACCTGATCGTGGCAACGCCGCAGGGGCTGTACTGCCCGGCCGGCGACTTCCATATCGACCCCTGGCGGCCGGTGGCGCGGGCCGTCATTACCCACGCCCATGCGGACCATGCCCGCCCCGGCAATGGCCATTACCTGTGCGCCGAACCGGGCCGGGGCGTGCTGCTGGCACGCCTGCCGGGGATATCGCTCGATACGCTGCCATACGGCCAGCGCATCACGCACCACGGCGTGACGCTGAGCCTGCATCCGGCCGGGCACGTGCTGGGGTCGGCCCAGGTGCGGCTGGAACACGGCGGCCAGGTCTGGGTGGCCTCGGGCGACTACAAGGTGGAGCCCGAAGGCACCTGCGCGCCATTTGAGCCGGTGCGCTGTGACACGTTCATCACCGAAAGCACGTTTGGCCTGCCGATCTACCGCTGGCCGCGCGAGGCCGCGCTGATGGCCGAGATCTTCGGCTGGTGGCAGGACAACGCGGCGGCGGGCCGGGCCAGCGTGCTGTACTGCTACGCATTCGGCAAGGCCCAGCGCATCCTGAACGGGCTGATGCGCCATGCCGGCGCGGCGCTGGCGATGCCGGGCCCGATTGTCGTCCATGGCGCGATGGCCGCGCTGAATCACGCTTACGCAGCAGCCGGCGTGGCCTTGCCGCCGACCATGGCCACTGCGGATCTGCCCGCGCGCAGCCCGGCTCTGCGCCGGGCGCTGGTGCTGGCGCCCCCACCGGCGCAGCGATCCACCTGGCTGCGGCGCTTTGGCGAGGCGTCCGACGCCTTTGCCAGCGGCTGGATGCAATTGCGCGGCACGCGCCGGCGGCGCGGCGTGGACCGCGGCTTTGCGCTGTCCGACCACGCGGACTGGCCAGGACTGCTGTCGGCCATTGCCGCCACGGGCGCCGCGCGCGTGATCGTCACCCATGGCAACGTGCCCGTGATGGTGCGCTACCTGTGCGAGCAGGGCCTTGACGCGCAGGGCTTCCGCACCGAGTTCGGCGATGACGACGATGCCACGGGCGCCGCCGCCGAGCCGGCTTCCGACGCCGCGACAGCGGACGCACTGGCCGGGGAGGGCGCCGCATGAAGGCGTTTGCCGACCTCTACAGCGAACTCGACGGCACCACGTCGAGCAAGGCCAAGCTCGCGGCGCTGGCGCGCTACTTCGGCAACGCCGCCCCGGCCGACGCCGCCTGGGCGGTCTACTTCCTGTCGGGCGGCAAGCCGCGCCAGATCGTGCCGGTGGCCGCACTGCGCGCGCTGGCGCAGCGGGCGGCCGGGCTGCCCGAATGGCTGTTCGAGGAAAGCTATCAGGCCGTGGGCGACCTGGCCGAGACCATCGCCTTGCTGCTGCCCGATGCCGATCACGTCGACACGGCCGGGCTGGCCGAATGGGTCGAGCAACGCGTGCTGCCGCTGCGCGAGCTGGCGCGCAGCCAGCCGCCCGAGGTGCTCAACGATGCGCTGGACGCGCTGTGGCGGCCGCTCGATGCGCGCGGCCGGCTGGTGCTGTTCAAGCTCATCACGGGCAGCTTCCGCGTGGGGGTGTCGAAGCTGCTGGTCACCCGGGCGCTGGGCGAGGTGGCCGGTATCGATCCGAAACGCGTGGCCGAGCGCCTGGTCGGCTACACCGACATCCGCACGCTGCCCACGCCAGCGCGGTTCCTGGCCCTGATCGAGCCGGCGCGGGCCGAAGGCGAAGCGGGCGGCGGCAGCCCGGTGCGCGGCGGTCAGCCGTACCCGTTTTTTCTGGCCCATCCGCTACAGGCGCCGGTCGAGGAATTCGACGCCTTGCTCGGCGCCCCGTCGCGCTGGCAGGTGGAATGGAAGTGGGACGGCATTCGCGCCCAGCTGGTGCGCCGCGCGGGCCAGACGTGGCTGTGGTCGCGCGGCGAAGAGCTGATCACCGAGCGGTTTCCGGAGCTGACCGACGCGGCGCAGCGGCTGCCGGACGGCACGGTGCTCGACGGCGAGATCATCGTCTGGATCGATGGCCGCGTGCAGCCGTTCGCGTTGCTGCAGCAGCGCATCGGCCGCAAGACCGTGGGCGCGAAACTGCTGCGCGACGCGCCGGCCATCCTGATGGCGTATGACCTGCTGGAATGGCAGGGGCAGGACTGGCGCGCCCGGCCGCAGGCCGAACGCCGCGCCCAACTGGCCCGCGTGGTGGCCGACCACATCCACCCGGCGCTGGAACTGAGCCCGCTGGTCGAGGCCGACGACTGGCCGCACTTTGCCCGGCTGCGCGACACATCGCGCGCCCTGGGCGTGGAGGGCTTCATGCTCAAGGGGGCAGACGCCGCCTACGGGGCCGGACGCACACGCGACGTGGGCCTCTGGTGGAAGTGGAAGATCGACCCCTACACCGTGGACGCCGTGCTGGTCTACGCGCAGCGCGGCCATGGGCGCCGCGCCAGCCTCTATACCGATTTCACGTTCGCGGTCTGGAACGCGCCGCCCGGCACGCCCGACCGCGCGCTGGTGCCGTTCGCCAAGGCCTATTCGGGGCTGACCGATGCCGAAATGCGCGCCGTGGACGCCATCGTGCGGCGCACCACCGTGGAACAGTTCGGCCCGGTGCGCAGTGTCACGCCGAGCCAGGTGTTCGAACTGGGCTTCGAGGGCATCGGGCGCAGCGGCCGCCACAAGAGCGGCATCGCGGTGCGTTTTCCGCGCATGCTGCGCTGGCGCACCGACAAGCCGGTGGAAGAAGCCGACACGCTCCAGACGCTGGAAGCGATGCTGCCGGCGGCCGTGGCGAAGGACGCCGCATGAGCGCCGACGACGCCCCGTTCGTCCAGGCCCCGCCGGTGGCGCAATCGCTGCCGGCGCTGTTCGCGGCACGGCACTGGCAGCCGTTCGATTTCCAGCGCGCCGTCTGGCAGGCCATCGGCGAAGGCAAGAGCGGGCTGCTGCACGCCACCACGGGCACCGGCAAGACCTATGCGGCGTGGCTGGGCGCGTTGCTGGCCTACGCGGTGCCGCCGGCGCGGGCGGGCGCGCTGCCGCCGCCGCTCACCGTGCTGTGGCTGACGCCGATGCGGGCGCTGGCCGCCGATACCACGCGGGCGCTGCAGGCCCCGCTGGCGGAGCTGGGGCTGGACTGGACTGTGGCGCTGCGCACTGGCGACACCGGCAGCAGCGAACGCGCGGCCCAGGCCAGGCGCCTGCCGACTGCGCTGGTCACCACGCCCGAAAGCCTGTCGCTGCTGCTGACCCGGGCCGATGCCCGCGATGCGCTGGGCCGCGTGCGGCTGGTGGTGGTCGACGAATGGCACGAGCTGATCGGCAGCAAGCGCGGCGTGCAGGTGCAACTGGCGCTGGCACGGCTGCATGGATGGCAGCCGGATCTGTGCGTCTGGGGCCTGTCGGCCACGCTGGGCAACCTCGACCATGCGCGCGACGTGCTGCTGGCCGGTGTCCCCGGGCGCCGCCGCGTACTGGTGCACGGCCATACGCCGAAGACGCTGATCGTGGATACGCTGCTGCCCGATGCCGCCGGGCGATTCCCGTGGGCCGGCCATCTGGGCCTGTCGATGCTGCCGCATGTGCTGCGCGAACTGGAGTCCAGCAGCACGTCGCTGGTCTTCCTGAATACGCGCTCGCAGGCCGAAATCTGGTATCAGGCCATGCTCGATGCGCGGCCGGACTGGGCCGGGCAGATCGCGCTGCATCACGGCTCGCTGGACCGTGCCGTGCGCGAATGGGTGGAAGTGAACCTCAAGAATGGCGCGCTGCGTGCCGTGGTCTGCACGTCAAGCCTGGACCTTGGCGTGGATTTCCTGCCTGTCGAACGCGTGCTGCAGATCGGCTCGCCCAAGGGCGTGGCGCGGCTACTGCAGCGGGCCGGGCGGTCGGGGCATGCGCCGGGGCGCGCATCGCGCGTGACCGTGGTGCCCGCGCATAGCCTGGAACTGGTGGAATCGGTGGCGGCGCGCCTGGCGATCCAGGCCGGCCGCATCGAGGCCCGCGAATCGCCCGACAAGCCGCTCGACGTGCTGGCGCAGCATCTGGTGACCGTGGCGCTGGGCGGCGGCTTCCGGGCCGACGCGCTGCTGGCCGAGGTGCGCCAGACGTGGGCCTATCGCAACCTGACCGACGACGAATGGCGCTGGTGCCTGGAGTTCGTGCGGCAGGGCGGCCCCACGCTGACCGCGTATCCGGACTACCGGCGGGCCATGCCGGACGATGCGGGCGTCTGGCGCGTGCCCGATGCCCGGCTGGCGCGGCGGCATCGCATGAGCGTGGGGACCATCGTCAGCGACGCATCGATGCAGGTCCGCTTCTGGACGCGCGCGGGTAGCGGCGGGGCATCGCTGGGCACCGTGGAGGAGGGGTTTATCGCGCGCCTGGCACCGGGCGACTGCTTCCTGTTCGGCGGCCGGCTGCTGGAACTGGTGCGCGTGCAGGAGATGACGGCCTACGTGCGGCGCGCCACGGGCAAGCGGCCGTCGGTGCCGCGCTGGAACGGCGGCAAGATGCCGCTGTCGACGGAACTGGCCGACGCGGTGGTGACCACGCTCGACGCCGTGCAGGCCGGCCGGCTGGACCCGGCCACCACACCCGAACTGCCGCTGATCACGCCGATCGTGGCGTTGCAGGCGCGCTGGTCGGCGCTGCCGACGCCACAGACGCTGCTGGCCGAAAGCCTGCATTCGCGCGAAGGCTGGCACCTGTTCCTGTATCCGTTCGCGGGGCGCTCGGTGCATCTGGGGCTGGGCAGCCTGCTGGCGTGGCGGCTGGGCCAGAAGGTGCCCGCCACGTTCTCGGTGGCGGTGAACGACTACGGGCTGGAACTGCTGGCGTCGGCGCCGGTGGACTGGGCGCACTGGCTGCCACGGGTGCTGGCCGAAGAGCGCCAGCGCGACCTGGCTGCCGACGTGCTGGGGAGCCTCAACGCCGGCGAACTGTCGCTGCGGCGCTTTCGCGAGATCGCGCGCGTGGCCGGCCTGATCTTCCAGGGCTATCCCGGCGCGCATCACAGCGCGCGGCAGCTGCAGGCATCGTCGAGCCTGTTCTACGAGGTGTTTCGCAAGCACGACCCGGGCAACCTGCTGCTGGGCCAGGCCGAGCGCGAGGTGCTGATGCAGGAATTGGACGCCCACCGGCTGGCCGACACGCTGCAGCGCATGGCGACGCGGCGGCTCGACCTGCGCGTGCTGCAGCGGCCATCGCCGCTGGCCTTCCCCTTGATCGTGGAGTTCCTGCGCGAAAAGCTCAGCACCGAGAAGCTGGCCGACCGCATCGCGCGAATGCTGGCCGAACTGGAGCAGGCGGCCGCGCAGCCAGAGGACGAACCCGGCAAGGGCCATGCCTACCGCGGACCGATGCACGACAACCCGCCCGCCGTGGACGCCGGGCGCGTGGCCGAACTGGCGCGCTTCGGCATGGCTGACCACGCAGGGCCGGCCGGCCCGCGCAAGCCCCGGCGGCCACGCAAGCCGTCGAAGCCGCTGCCGCTGTTATGAACCTGGCTGCCCTGACACCGGAGGAGGCCGGGGCCCAGGCCGTGACGCTGGCCGGGGAGACCGTCTGGCTGCTGCCCGAGCACGCGGTCTGGTGGCCATCGGCGTCCATGCTGATGGTGGCGGATGTCCATATCGGCAAGGCGGCCGCGTTCCGCGCGCTGGGCCAGCCTGTGCCCCATGGCACCACGGCCGACAACCTGGCCCGGCTGCTGAGCCTGGCGCGGCGCTATCCGGCGCGGGAGCTGGCGTTCCTGGGCGATTTCCTGCACGCGCGGGCCGCGCGCACGGCGGCGGTGCTGGTGGCGCTGCACGATTGGCGGCGCGCCATGCCGTCGCGCGTGCGCTGCACGCTCGTGCGGGGCAATCACGACACGCACGCGGGCGATCCGCCAGCCGAGCTGGGCTTTGCCGTGGCGACGGAACCGCTGGTGGCGCCGCCATTCGCGCTGTGCCACGAACCGGGCGCGCGTGCCGAAGGCTACGCGCTGGCCGGGCACCTGCATCCAGCCTGCGTGTTGCGCGGCACGGGCGCCGACGCGCTGCGGCTGCCGTGCTTCGTGGTGGGAGAGCGGGGGATGATCTTGCCGGCGTTCGGCGCGTTTACCGGCCACGCCACGGTGCGGGCGGGGCAGGGCGAGCGGCTCTATCCGGTGGGCGACGGGCGGGTGTGGGCGCTGCCCGGCGGATGACGCCTCGTGCCGGATGCGCCGTGCCCTCTCCCCCGGCCCCTCTCCCGCCGGGCGGGAGAGGGGAGCAAACCGTTGGAGACTGCCATGCCTGCTGGTTGTCTCCCCTCTCCCATGTATGGGAGAGGGGCGGGGGGAGAGGCAAGCAGCTCAACCCGCGACTGCCTCGAATTGAACCGCCTCGCGCGGTCCCCGCTCCCGCCGTGCGGGAGCGGGGAGCAAACCGTTGGAGACTGCCATGCCTGCTGGTTGTCTCCCCTCTCCCATGTATGGGAGAGGGGCGGGGGGAGAGGCAAGCAGCTCAACCCGCGACTGCCTCGAATTGAACCGCCTCGCGCGGTCCCCGCTCCCGCCGTGCGGGAGCGGGGAGCAAACCGTTGGAGACTGCCATGCCTGCTGGTTGTCTCCCCTCTCCCATGTATGGGAGAGGGGTCGGGGGAGAGGGCAAGCAGCTCAACCCGCGACTGCCTCGAATTGAACCGCCTCGCCCCCCGGGAGCACGCGCCGCGTCAGTCTCCGGCAATCACCTTCAGCAGCACGTCGAGTTCCACCGGCTTGACCAGATGCACATCGAAGCCCGCGGCGGCGGTCTGATCCCGGTCCGACGCCTGGCCGAAGCCGGTCAATGCCACGTAGCGCGTGCCGGACAGCGCCGGCATGCCGCGCAGCGCGTGGATGACCGCGAAACCGTCCATGCCGGGCATGGCCAGGTCGATCAGCGCCACGTCGGGCCGTACCCGCGCGGCGGCGTGGATGGCTTCCATGCCGTCGTAGGCAATGGTCACTTGGTGGCCCGACATTTCCAGCAGGATCGACATGCTGTCGGCCGCGTCGCGGTTGTCGTCCACCAGCAGTACGCGGCGCCCGTGGCCGCCGCCATGGCCGGGGCCGTCGTCGCTCCGGGGCGTTTCGGCCGCAGGCGCCAGCGGCAGCTGCACGGTGAACGTGGCGCCCAGCCCTGGGCCTTCGCTGGTGGCGGCAATCGATCCGCCATGCATTTCCACCAGCGAGCGGCACAGCGACAGGCCGATGCCCAGCCCGCCCTGCGCGCTGCTGCCGGGCCGGTCTTCCTGCGCGAACAGGTTGAAGATCGATTCCAGCGATTCGCGCGCAATGCCCCGGCCGTGGTCGATGACCTGGATCACCAGCGTGCGGTGGCGCACCGACGCCGAGATGGCGATCTGCGCGCCCGGAGACGAGAATTTCGATGCATTGAGCAGCAGGTTCTGCATGACCTGGCTCAGCCGGGTACGGTCGGCGTACAGCGGCAGCGGCACGGTGTCGGCGGTCACCGTCACGGTCTGCGCCTTGGCCGCCAGGGCCGGATCGGCGGCCTCGATACCCAGGGCGATGATGTCCCGGGCGTCAACGGGCTCCAGCCGCAGGTCGATCTTGCCGGCGGCGATGCGGCCCACGTCGAGCAGGTCGTCCACCAGCCGCGTCAGGTGCGACATCTGACGCTCGACCAGGCCCACGCTCTTCTGCATGGCCTGCGGGTCCTCCGGGCGCATCTGCATGACGGTCAGCGCGTTGCGGATGGGCGCCAGCGGGTTGCGCAGTTCATGGGAAAGTGTCGCCAGGAATTCGTTCATGCGTCGTTCCGATTGCTCCAGTTCCTCCAGCCGCTTGCGCTCGCTCATGTCGCGCGTGATCTTGGCAAAGCCGCGCAGGGCGCGCGTATCGTCGTAGACCGCCGTGATGGTCACGCTGGCCCAGAACAGCGAGCCGTCCTTGCGCACGCGCCAGCCTTCATCCTCCACGCGGCCCTTCTCGCGGGCGATGAGCAGCTCGCGGCCGGGCTTGTCCGCGGCCACGTCGTCGTGCGGGTAGAACACCGAGAAGTGCTTGCCGAGGATTTCGTCGCGGCGATAGCCCTTGATGTACGACGCGCCGGCGTTCCAGCTGATGACATGCCCGGAAGGGTCGAGCATGAAGATCGCGTAGTCCTTGACGCTGTCGACCAGCAGCCGGAGGGTTTCCTCGCTCTGGCGCAGCGCCTCGGCGGTGGCGCGCTGCGCGGTCATGTCGCGCGTGACCTTGCCAAAGCCGGTCAGCTTGCCGTGATCGTCGTACAGGGCGGTGATGATCACGTTGGCCCAGAACTGCGTGCCGTCCTTGCGCACGCGCCAGCCTTCGTCCTCGAAGCGGCCCAGCCGTGCGGCGGCTTCCAGCTCCGTGTCCGGCCAGTGGCGCGCCTTGGCCTCTTCGGTATAGAAGCGCGAAAAATGCTGGCCGATGATTTCGTCGCGGCTATAGCCCTTGATGCGGGCGGCGCCGGCATTCCAGCTCATGACGCGTCCGGTGGCGTCGAGCCGGAAGATGGCGTAGTCGTAGATCGACTCGACCAGGAGGCGGTAGGAGGCGTCGTCGCCGGTGTCGCGGGGCGGCACCGGATCGGGGGCAGAACGGGACATGATCTGGGGGGTCTTGCATGTCTCTGGTTTGATCGTCTGAAAGGATAACCCGAGACAGGCCGTTCGCTCGAAGGCGCGGCAAATGTGTTGCAAATCAGCCGTCTGGGGCATGGACCGAATGCTTCTCACCCTCCAGACGGGTGACGCGCGCCGGCGCCGGCGGGGCCATCGATCGGCTGCCGCGCGTGGGCCGCCAGTCGGATAAAAGCTGACAGACCGGACGCCGCCGTTGGGTTAGACTCGAAAACTTCCTGCCCCGATGTCTCCCGCCGCGCCATGGCAGGCGCCGGAGATCGAGTGCCTGGACCCAAGGAGACGTCCCGCATGTATGCAGAGTCTGCGCTAGACCGCCGTACCCCCGATCACGGCTCCGACCCGGCCGCAGCCGGCTCCGCGTCGGCCGTACCCCCTGCGTTGCCCGAAGCGCCGCCGCGCGACCTGCGCCGTGTCCCCATCCATCCCGATTTCTGGTATCCGCTGGCCTGGTCGCGCGAGGTGAAGGCGGGCCGCGCCCATGGCGTGACATTCGCCGGCGACCCCATCGTGCTGGTGCGCACGGCCACCGGCAAGGTGTTCGCGCTGGAAGACCGCTGCGCGCACCGTCAGGTGCCGCTGCATGCCGGCGTGGTGGACGGCGAGTCGATCCGCTGCTGCTACCACGGCTGGACCTACGACTGCACCGGCCGCTGCATCGACGTGCCGTACCTGGGCAAGGAACGCCTGCCCAACGGCGTGCGCGCGTACCCGTGCCAGGAGCGGGCGGGGCTGATCTTCGTGTTTCCGGGCGATCCGGGGCTGGCCGAGCAGAAACCGCTGCCCGAGTTCGCGTCGGTGTCGGACCCCAAGTACAAGACGCGCCGCCTGGGCCGCGCGGTCAACTGCCACTATTCGTTCATGCACGAGAACCTGATGGACATGAACCATCAGTTCCTGCACCGCAAGCAGATGGGCATGATGCGGGCGCGTTCGCTGGGCCGGCGCCGTGGCGACGACTTTGTCGAGGTGGACTATGTGTTCGAGCGCGAGGGCGGCAAGCAGCCCGTGGGCGAGGCGCTGGTCTTCGGCAAGGACGGCGGCCAGAACAACAAGGACGTGATGACGGTGCGCACCGGCTATCCGTACCAGACGCTGCAGATCCGTTCGGGGTCCGGCACGCTGGTCATGGACCTGTGGATCGTCTACGTGCCGCTGGACGCCGCGCAGCGCACCAATCGCACGTTCGGCATGCTGTCGATCCGCCGGCCGGGCATTCCGCTGCTGCTGGATGCCGCGTGGCCGCTGCTGGTGTGGTTCACCGAGCGGATCTTCAAGGAAGACCGCGAGATCGTGGAGATGGAGCAGGCGGCCCATGACCGCCAGGGCGAGGACTGGAACCACGAGGTGTTTCCGGTCATCAAGGAACTGCGCGATCTGCTGCGCCAGTGCGGCGCCCGCACGGTGATCCCCATCCACCCCGTACCGGCCGGGCCAGGCTGAGCCAAGCCGGGTGTTCCGGGCGCCCGGGGTGCCCCGGGCCGGCCGGAATGCCGGGGCGTCCGGGATACGCGGGCAAAGTCAGGCCTGGATGGCCTGGGACAGCGTCGGATAGTCGGTGTAGCCCTGGGCCGGCTCGCCCGCGCTGCCATACAGCGTGGTCGGGTCCACAGCGTTCAGCGCGGCACGCTGCTTCAGGCGATCCACCAGATCCGGGTTGGCGATATAGGCGCGGCCAAATGCCACCGCGTCGGCGTCGCCACTCGCCAGCACCGCCTGGGCGGCATCCTGGTCGAACCCGTCATTGGCGATGATCGCGCCGCCAAACGCCTGTTTGATCTGCGGCAGCAGCGCACCTTCCCCCTGCGTTTCGCGCACGAACAGGAAGCCCAGCCCACGCTGTCCCAGCGCCTTGGCCACGTAGCCGAACGTTTGCGCCGGCTGGGTCTCGCTCATCGAATGGCTCGGCGAACGCGGGGCCAGGTGCACGCCCACACGGCTGGGGTTCCAGACCGCCGTGACGGCGTCTGCCACTTCCAGCAGGATGCGGGCGCGGTTTTCGACCGATCCGCCATAGGCATCGGTGCGGACATTGCTGCCGTCCTGCAGGAACTGGTCCAGCAGGTAGCCGTTGGCGGCATGGATCGTCACGCCGTCGAAGCCGGCGGCCTTGGCATTGGCCGCGGCACGCCCGAAATCGGCCACGACATCGGCGATTTCCGCCACGGTCAGCGCGCGCGGCACCACGAACGGACGCTGCGGACGCAGCAGGCTGACGTTGCCGCCGGCCGCGATGGCGCTGGGCGCCACCGGCGTGCGGCCATCAAGCAGGCTCGGGTCCGAAATGCGGCCGACGTGCCACAGCTGGGCCACGATTCGGCCGCCGGCACGGTGCACGGCATCGGTCACCTGTTTCCAGCCGGCAACCTGTTCGTCGGACCACAGGCCCGGCACGTTCGGGTAGCCCACGCCATCGGGCGACACGGGCACGCCTTCGGAAATCAGCAGGCCGGCGCTGGCGCGCTGGGCGTAGTACTCGGCCATCAGCGCGTTGGGAACATGTACCGGATCGGCGGCGCGCAGACGCGTCAGCGGCGCCATCACGATACGGTTGGGCAGGTGCAGGTCACCAATCTGGAGCGGATCGAAAAGGGTAGTCATATGCTTATGCGGCTGGGCTATAAGGCTTTCAAAATGAAAGTATCGAAAGCATAGCAGCGCGCGGTAAGATCGCTATCGTTGTTTCCGTACATGTCCGTTGTTCATGCTGGAACAATCACGGGAGGGGGCATGATGCATGTCACGCACGCTGCGCTCAGGCAGGTGAGCCGGCCGCTGATGGTGATGCTGGCGCTACTGATGGGCGCCTGCGCCGGGTTGCCGCAACGACCGCCGCTGGCGCCCGAGATGGCACTGCAGGACACCGGCGACACCATGCTGGCGCGCGGCATGGCGCCCAGGCTGGCGGAACATCCGGGCCAGTCGGCCTTCTATCCGCTGCTGTCCGGTACCGATGCCCTGGCAATGCGGATCGCCCTGGCGCGCACCGCGCAACGCAGTCTCGACGTCCAGTACTACATTTTCGATGCCGACAACACCGGCCTGACGCTGCTGGCCGAGATCATGGCCGCCGCCGACCGGGGCGTGCGGGTGCGGGTGCTGCTGGACGATATCCACCTGGCACGGCAGGACCACGCGCTGTCCGCCGTGGATGCCCATCCCAACGTCGAAGTGCGGGTATTCAACCCGTTCGCCAGTCGCAATGTGCGGCTGTTCGAGTACGTGACCGACTTTCGGCGCATCAACCGCCGCATGCACAACAAGTCACTGACGGCCGACAACCAGCTGACCATCGTGGGGGGGCGCAATATCGGCGACCAGTACTATGGCGCGGCCGACACCGATTTCACCGATCTCGACCTGCTGGCCGCCGGGCCGGTGGTGCCCGAGGTGTCGGCCGTGTTCGACGACTTCTGGAACAGCGAGGCCGTGTATCCGCTATCGGCGATGGCCAAGCCGCTGAGCGGCGACGAGGCGGCCACCCAGCAGCAGAAGCTGCGCACCTACCTGGACGAGCACGCCGTGAACATGCGGGCCACGCCCTACGGGCAGTCTCTGCTGGAAACCGGCATCGTGCAGCTGCTGCGCGACAACAAGCTGCCGGAGTACTGGGGCCAGGCCACCGTGATTGCCGACCGCGCGGCCAAGGTGCTGCTGCCGCCCGAGGACGACTCCACCCACGCGATTCCGAAGCTGGTGAAATTCCTGGAAGGCGCGCAACACGACCTGACGCTGATCTCGCCGTACTTCGTGCCGCCGGACGCCGCCATGACCTGGCTGACCGACATGCAGAAGCGCGGCGTGCAGGTGCGCATCCTGACCAATTCCTACGGCGCCACCGATGTGTCCGCGGTCCATGCCGGCTATGCGCCCAAGCGCAAGGCGCTGCTCAAGGCCGGCGTCATCCTGTACGAGCTGAAACCGACCGCCTATGCCGAGATGGCCAAGCAGAAGCGTCACCGGGGCCCGGGCGGAAGCAGCCGCGCCAGTCTGCACGCCAAGACCTATATGGTCGACCGCCACGAACTGTTTATTGGATCGCTGAACCTGGACCCGCGCTCGGCACGGCTCAACACGGAGATGGGCATCGTCGTCGACAGCAAGGAACTATGCGACATGCTGTCCCAGGGCGTTGACGATGCGATGCTCGACGCGGCGTACCAGGTCGTGCTGAGCGACGACGGAGAATCGCTGCAGTGGGTGACGCGCGAGGGCGGGGTGGTGCGCACCTACACCAGCGAACCGGATATGAACGGGTGGGACAAGTTCAAGCAGGGCGTGCTGCGGCTGCTGCCGGTGGAAGAGCAGCTTTGAACATTTGACGGGGTGGTCGCCGCGCTCCCATGCAGGGGAGCGGGCGGGAGAGTGCAGCGAGAGGCGCTGGGGGCGGGCAAGCCCGCACGCCGATGGCGCCCGTGGACATCAACGATGCAGCAGTTCGCGGAAGCCGGCGATCAGCCGGTGCATGTCGGCCGCCGTCAGCGCGCCCATGGTCGAGATCCGGAACAGTTGCGAAGACAGGCCGCCCTGGCCGGCATAGATGACGAACCCGCGCGCCTTGAGGCCGTCGTGCAGTTGCTCGTACGTGACACCTTGCGGCAGCTTGTACGCGCGCAGCACCACCGACGACTGCGCTGCCGGCCACAGGGCCTCGATGCCCAGCGCCGCCAGCCCGCTGCGCACTTCCTCGGCCAGCGCGGCATAGCGTTGGTGGCGCGCTTGCCAGCCGCCTTCGTCGCTGTGCTCGCGCAGCGCCTCGACCAGCGCATAGAACGCATGGACGGACGGCGTGAACGGCGTGTTGCGCTGGTCCTGCTGCTTCGCGTACCGGGCGATATCGAGGTAGTAGGTGCGGCTCACCGCATGGGCCAGCGCCGCGCGGCGCACGATCACGAAGGCCGCGCCGGGCACGCCGTGCAGGCACTTGTTGGCGGTGGCTGCCACGGCGTCGATATTGCCGCTGAAGTGGATCGCCTCGGCGCCGAAGCTGCTGACCGTATCGGCCAGCAGGCGCACGCCGCGCGCCTGGCACAGCGCATCGATGGCCGGCAGGTCGTTCAGGCGGCCCGTGGTGGTCTCATGATGGATCACGGCCAGGTGGGTGATGGCCTTGTCAGCCGCCAGCGCCGCGTCGATGCGGGCCAGGTCCGGGGCTTCCATCCACTCGTGCTTCACCACCGTGTGCGGGATCTGGTACTGCGTGGCGATCTGCGCGATGCGCTCGCCATAGACGCCGTTCTGCACGATCAGCAGCTTGCCTTGCGCCGGGACCAGCCCGGCGATCATGCCTTCCAGCGCCGCCGTGCCGGAACCGGTCATCAGCACCGCCGTCCAGGCGGCCGGGTCGAGCCCGTAGATGTCCAGCAACCGTTGGCGCGCTTCGTCCTGCAAGTCGAAGAACTCGCTTTCACGGTGGCACAGGTCTGTTTGCAGCAGGCTCTTGCGGACGCGTTCGGACAGCGTTACCGGGCCGGGATTCAGAAGCAGCATGTGTTCTCTCAAGCGGGTTGGAGTCAGGCGTGGCTGGCGTTGCCCTGGTTGGCGCCAATCTGGCGGCCCAGGCGCGTGGACACCTGCACGGGCGTCACCGAGGGGCGCGGCAGGTCGTCCGGCGAGCCGGGGCGCGTCTGCAGGCACACAAAGTTCGGGCCCGCCGTGGCCGTGGCCGCACGGGCCAGCACGGCGTCCAGCATGGCCAGGTTGTCGCCCTCGATGGCCGACGCGTAGCCACACGCCGCCGCCACACCGGCAAACGACACGTTGTGCGACACCGTGGCCTGTCCGCCCGTGGAATCGTGGGCGTTGTTGTCCAGCAGCACGTGCGTCAGGTTGGCCGGGCCATAGGCGCCCAGCGTGGCAAACACACCCATGCGCATCAGCGCGGCGCCGTCGCCATCGACCGCCACCACCTTCAGGTCCGGGCGTGCGAGGGCCAGGCCGAGCGCGAACGGCGTCAGGCAGCCCATCGATCCCACCATGTAAAGCTGGTTTGGCCGGTCGTCCAGCGCGTAAAGCTCGCGGCCGCAAAAGCCGGTCGATGCCAGTACCACGGTCGAATCGACTGGCGTATGGGCAATCACGCGCTGCAGCGCATCCGTGCGGCTCGGCAGCGTGGCGGCGCCGGTGCGGGACACTTCCGGCAGCGCCCTGTCACGTGCGATGGGCCCCTTCTGCGACTTGAGCGGGTAGGGTGCGACGCTGCCCTTCTGCATGATCAGCGCGTACGGGCGGCCCGTGGCGTCCATATGGGCGATGGCCCGATCCAGCGCCGGGCCCACGGCCTGCGGCTCGGTGGGGAACAGCTCCCACGGGATGTCCATCGTGTCGAGCATCTGGGGCGTTACCGGACCCATCAGCGCGTGCTGCGGTTCGTCCGCCGCGCCGCCGGGCTGGCCGCGCCACGTGACGATCAGCAGCTGCGGCAGGCGGAACGTCCAGGTCAGCGACGTCAGCGGGCTCACCGCGTTGCCGAGGCCCGAGTTCTGCATCATCGTGATGCCGCGCACGCCATCGCGCGCCCCCTGCGTCACCCCGGCGATAAACGCCACGGCATCGCCTTCGTTGGCGGCCGACACGTAGTGCAGCGACGGGTCCTGCACCACGTAGTTGATGAACGGCGTCAGGTACGAGCAGGGCACGCCCGCATACCACTCGAAGCCGCGCTCGCGCGCGGCTTCCACGAACTGGACCGCCTCGATCATTGAGCGGCCTCGCCGTTGCCCACCGCGAACGGCGTCTGGCCGTGCGCGAAATCGCCGGCGCGGCGGAAGTCTTCCAGGTCGTTCACGCCACGCCAGTGGCCGTGCACGTACTTGACCTCCACCTGTTCGCCGGCGGCGACCAGCGCGTTGAGCAGGTCGGGCAGGTCCAGCTTGTCGAAGTCCGGGCGCTGGCGCAGTTCGCCCAGCAGCGTCTGCAGGCGAGCGCGGCCTTCGCCACGCACGTTCATCAGGCCGATCCAGCGGCCGTGCGGGGCGTCGCCGGCCGGCACGTCGTCCGAGATCTTCTTGAGCAGCACCTTCTGGCCGAACAGGTCGCGGTCGTCCGATGCCGAGCACCAGGCAAAGTCACGCACGCTCTGGTTGGACGGCGCCGATTCCGACGAATCGATCACCACGCTGAACGGCGCATCGGTGTCCACCAGGTCGCGCAGGATGTAGCTGCGGAACAGCAGGTCGCCATAGGCGATCACGGTGTCGTTCTGCAGCGTGTCGGCGGCGGCCGCCAGCGACGCCAGCTCGCCGGTTTCGGCATAGCGGTCGTTGCGCACCAGGTTGATGCCGGCCGCGTCGATGGCCTCGGCCTTGTAGCCGCCCACCACTGTGATGTCGTTGATGCCCTGGTTCTTGAAGCCGTCCACCAGCCAGCGCAGCAGCGGCTTGCCGGCCACCGGCAGCATGACCTTGGGCTTGTCCTCGGTCAGCGCCTCCAGGCCCTTGCCACGGCCTGCGGCCAGCACCACGGCCGAGCCCGGCGCCTGGCCGCCGGTCAGGTAGATCTTCTCGGCGGCCGAGTATTCGTCGGCATCCTGCAGGCGGAAGATCTCGTTGACGGTGGCGATGCGGTCTTCCACATTGACCAGCGTCTGGTTCTCGTAGATATCCTTCGCCACGGCCTGCATGCCCGATGCGGCCACGCGGATCAGGTGGTTGGCCCAGATGATCAGGCTGATGCCAGCCTTGCGGAACACGTCGGTCGGCGTGCTGTAGTACTTGGTCGGCACGATCACCAGCGGGGCGCGGTTGCCCCATTCGCGGGCGAACGTCACGATCTCGTCGGCCTTCGACAGCTTGCTGTGGATCAGGATGGCGTCCGCGCCAGCCTGGCGGTAGGCCTCGGCGCGGCGCAGCGCTTCTTCCATGCCCCAGCCCGCGATCAGGGCCTCCACGCGGGCCACGATCGAGAAGTTGTCGTCGGCCTGCGAATCCTTGCCGGCCTTGATCTTGCCGCAGAACTCGTCAATATCGGCCAGCGGCTGCTGCTCGCCGCCGATGAAGCTGTTTGTCTTCGGGAAGATCTTGTCCTCGATGCAGACGCCGGCAATGCCGCGCTGCTCCAGCTTGCGTACCAGGCGGCGCACGTTGTTGAAGTTGCCGTAGCCGGTGTCGCCATCCAGCAGGATGGGCAGGTCGCTGGCGTCGGCCATGAACTCCAGGTTGTCCACCACCTGGGTCCAGCTGGCCTCGTTGTTGTCGCGCACGCCGAACTGGGCCGAAATGGCCAGGCCGGACGCCCAGATGCCCTTGAAGCCGGCCTCGCGCACGATGCGTGCGGACAGGCCGTTATGGGCTTCCATGATGAATTCGAGCTCGTTCGAGAGCAGCATCTGGCGCAGTCGCGCGGCGCGCGACAGGGGCACCGAAGTTCCGGAGTTGGCGAGCAGGTTCGGGTCGATGGCGTTCATTGGGCGATTCCTACAGGCAGAAGTTGGGGCAGGACTTCAACGGCTGCGCGCGAGACGTCGCCGGGAAAATCGATTTCGATCCACGGGGCGCCGGTCACGTCGGCAGTGTCGAATACGTGGGACTGTTCCAGCAGCAGGTCGCGCACGGCTTCCTCGTGCGGCATGTTGGCGCGGCCCGAGTCGACGTAGCCCTTGACGATGTCGGCCAGGCGGCGCGCGCAGTCTTCCTTGAAGCGGAAGAAGCCGACCGACTCGCCGATGGTGTCGTACTGCAGGTCGGCCATGAGCTGCTTGCGCAG
Organism: Cupriavidus sp. 86D6; assembly: GCF_057815095.1. Taxonomy (NCBI): domain Bacteria; kingdom Pseudomonadati; phylum Pseudomonadota; class Betaproteobacteria; order Burkholderiales; family Burkholderiaceae; genus Cupriavidus; species Cupriavidus sp. 86D6. Next base: position 276,544 of record NZ_JBYPSB010000004.1, read on the forward strand.
TTCCACGGGCACGCCGTCCTTCAGGCACAGCTTCACGGGCTCGTCGCCGGCTTCGAAGTCGCGGTCGATCAGCAGGCGGTTCACGGTGTCGCCGGCCACCAGCTTGGCCATGATGCGCTCGTCGTAGAGCACGTCGGCGTCCATCAGCAGCACGTCGTCGCCGCGCGTCATGGCGTCGGCCACGGTATGCACGGTCAGCACGCTGCCCAGGTCGTAGCGCGTGTTGATCACGATTTCGAGGTCGCGGCCGATTCGGGCCAGCTCTTCCTTGACCTGGTCCGGCTCGAAGCCGAGCGCCAGCACCACTTCGGTCACGCCGGCCGCATCGAGCAGGCGCAGGTGACGTTCGAGCAGCGTGAGCCCGTCAAAGCGCAACAGGCATTTCGGGAACTGCTTGCCCGGCTGTTGCTGAAGTCGCAGGCCAAGGCCCGCGGCAAGAATGATTGCTCGCATCACGTTGTTCTCATGAGAAATGAATGTGGCCGCGCTAGCCTCGATCCGCCGCCAGGGCGTGCGCGGCGCGACGGCGCTGGAACTTCCGTTCGCTGAAATGCAGATACACCAGTCCGGGAATGCCGAGCACCAGCTCGCGCACGCGCTTGGCCAGCGACAGCGCCAGCGCGGCGTCGGGCGGCAGGCCCACCAGCGGCGCCAGCAGCAGGTAGCCGCCTTCCTGCGCACCGAGCGACCCCGGAATGGCAAACGCGGCACCCCGGATGGCCTGGCCCACGCTTTCGAGCAGCAACGCCTCGTGCCAGTCCACCGGATGCCCCAGGAAATAAAGAATCAGCCAGACCTCGCCGGTGCCGGCGATCCAGCCCAGCAGGTTAAGCCCGAAGCTGGCCGCAACCTTCTTGCGGTCGCGATACAGTTCCCGAATCGCACTGTCCACGGCGTCTGCACGCAGGGCCAGCCCGGCCCAGCGGCCCGGCCTGGCGTCGCTGCCGTCGCTGCCGTCGTTGGCTGCGGCTTGCGTCGCATCGGCGCGCTTGCCGAACAGTTTCTGCCCGATGCGCATCATGCGGCCGAACATCCCGCGCCGCTGCAGCACGCAGAACGCCAGCACGCAGGCGCCCAGCACCACGGTCACGGCGATGATCGGGGTACGGTACTCGGACATGTCGCCGTTGGCGCCGAACACGGCAATGCCCAGCAGCGCGAACAGCATCTGCGACAGCGCCTGGGTGGTGGTGCTGACGGTGATGGCGGCCGCCGCGTCGCGCATGCGCGCGCCGCGCTGCGACAGGTAGCGCACCATCAGCACCGGCCCGCCGATCTGGCCGGCCGGCAGCAGGCTGTTGACCGATTCGCCGGTCCAGCGCGCCTTGAGGGCGCTGCAGAACGACCCGTGGCGGGTCTTGCGGTCCATCAGCACGGCAATGGCGCCGGCATCGAGCGCCAGCGGCACCAGATGGAACGCGGCCACCACGGCCAGGCCCCAGCCGGCCGACATCAGCGTGGTGGTCACCGCGCCAAAGCCCTGCCAGGCCAGCAGCCCCACGAACAGCGCCGCGCCTACCGACAGAAAAATGAAAGCTGCACGATTCACGCTGCCAACTACCTCGCTGACTTCCCGCCCAGCAGGCGCCGGAACACCTGGCGGAACCCGAAGTACGCCACGGCGTCCTTCATGTTCGAGATGAAGCGCAGCCACGGGCGCATGCCCGGATCGGTCACATATTCGAAAGTCAGCGACACGCGGATCTCGTTCGGGCCGGCCGGCGTGATGCGGTGGCGCAGCTTGTCGCCGTCGAACAGCACGATGCCGCCCGGCGGAATCTGCACCGAGCCCGGTTCGTCCGCGATGTCGGGGTTGCGCGTGTGGAGTTCGTAGTCGAGCCGGCAGGTCGATTCGTCCAGCACGCCGATCAGCAACGTGTAGCGCCGGCCGTCGTAATAGGACGTGTCGTAGTGCCAGCCGATGTGGTCGCCCTGGCGCGTGTAGTAATAGAGCGCGTAGGCGTGCGGATCGGTTTCCGGGCAGACCTGGAGCTTGTCGCCGGTCACGGCTTCCAGCCAGCCGATCAGCGCCTTCGAGCGATACAGCTCGGCAATGAACGGGGCCTTTTCGTCGATCGTGTGGCGGCTGACGCTGCCGCCCTGCTTGTGGCCGGGCAGGTAGTTGCGGTTCAGGCCGGACTGCAGCGCGCGGGCCAGCGTCACCAGCTGGGCGGTCTCGTCCGGGCCCAGGAACTTGTCCAGGTACAGGAACGCGCCCTGGCGGTCGAAGTCCTGGCGCAGGGCGGGGGTGTCCAGTTGCGACACCACGCTGGCCACGGCGGCGTCCGGGCGGCGCGTGGCCGGACGTCCGGCCACGGGTTCGGCTTCGCGCGCCAACTGCGGGGCGATGGCGATGTCGCCGGTAACTTGCTCTGGCATGGGCTGCCTCAGTGTTCGGTGGAGGTTGCGACTGGCTGGGGGCGCCGCATGACTCGCCAGTAATCGATGATGACCAACAGGGCAAAAAGCGGGGCGCCGATCGAGGCGGCGGTCAGGAAAGGACCGATACCGTCCGTCAGCGTCACCAGCGGCAGCAGGTACAGCACGTCTTCGGTCTCGAATCCGCCCGCCGATGCCTGTTTGGTTCCACTTTTGCCAACCCGCGATTCTATACGCATGCGCAGGAAGAAGATCAGCGCCACGGCAAGGCCCGCGATCGTGCCGCGCAGCACCGGCCCGAAAACCTCCGGCGTGCCGCCGGGCGCGGTCGTATTGGCCACGGCCATGCCAAAGCTGACAAACAGCAGCACCGTAATCAGCGCATCGCTGGCCAGGTCGTAAAAGTGACCGATCTTGCTCGATTTGCCGCTAATCCGGGCCAACTCACCGTCGGTGTGATCGACGAAGTTGGAAATGACGACGAGCAGTGCGCCCCAGTTGCTCCACGCGTAGCCACCCTGCGCAATGCAGGCGATGCCGGCGACGCCGATCAGCAGCCGCAGCGTGGTCAGGTGGTTCGGGGAGACACGGGTGTTCTTGAGGGGCCGCACCAGATGGCGGGCAAGGCGGGCATCCCAGGTGGACGGCAAGGGCGGTTCATCCGGGTATTTAGGGGATTTCTGGTTCATCCGTCAAAACTGGTCTGGAGGGGCGGCTCCGGCACTTCGGCGCGCCAGGCGATGCGGAACACTACGCCTACGACGCCCGAAAGACAAGTTCACGAGAATACGCCCTTTCCCGCACCCCTGCAGCAGGGGCGGTCAAGGCGACGCCATGACGGGCCCCGGGGCGCACCAACGCACGGCGTGAAACCAATCACTAAAGTCCTTGCTTAACTATCGGAAGTCTCTATACTAAAGGACATGCTTAACTATTCCGATCCTCTCGACGCCACGTTCCAGGCCCTGGCCGACACCACGCGGCGCACGATGCTTGTGCAACTGGCACGCGGACCGCTGTCGGTCTCGGACCTGGCCAAGCCGCTGGCGATGTCGTTGCCGGCGGTGATGCAGCACCTTTCGGTGCTGGAACAGGCCGGGCTGGTCAGTACCGAGAAGGTCGGTCGGGTACGCACCTGCCGCATGGCGCCCAATGCGCTGAGCGAGGCAGAGCAGTGGATCAGCGCCCGCCGCGCCGAATGGGAAGGCCATTTCGACCGCCTGGGCGAATATCTGGAAACCATGAAAAAGGAGGCAGCATCCGATGGCACCCGCGACCGCAACCGCAACGAAGACTGATACGCCGCAGCACGCCCAGCACCGGCTGACCGTATCGCGCGCCTTCAACGCCCCGCGCGACCTTGTTTTCAAGGCCTGGAGCACGGCCGATCACCTGAAGCACTGGTTCTGCCCACAGGGCTTCACCGTGCCGGCCTGCGAGGTCGAATTCCATCCGGGCGGCAAGTTCGACCTGTGCATGCGCTCGCAGGGCGGCGAATTCGAGCACTGGATCCGGGGCCACTTTGTCGAGGTCATGCCGCACGCGCGGCTGGTGATCGACATGACCGTGGTCACCGTCGATGGCAAGCCGCTGTTCAATGCCCTGACGACAGTCGGCTTCGAAACCGTCTGCGGCGGCACCGAGATGCGCGTGACGCAGGACTACACCTTGCTCGATCCGTCGGCCGGCGACTTCACCCGTGGCGCCGAGGCCGGCTGGAAGCAGACGCTGGACCGTCTGGAGCAGGAAGTGGCCCGTATCGTCGCCGAAGCGCCGCCGCGCTCGGTGGCCCACGGCACCTTCTCGATTTCGCGCACGTTCGATGCCCCGCCGGCGCTCCTGTTCCGCGCGCTCACCGACCCGGCGGCCAAGGCCGAGTGGTTCCGCGGCGGGCCGGGCTACCAGACCGTGTCACGCGCCATGGACGTGCGGCCCGGCGGCCGCGAGCATCTGCAGGGCAAATGGGAAAACGGCCTGGTGTCGACGTTCGACGCGGTCTATTTCGACGTGATTCCGAACGAGCGGCTGGTGTACAGCTACGAAATGCACATGGGCGACCGCAAGATCTCGGTGTCGCTGGCCGTGTTCGAGCTGAAAGCCGTGGGGCAGGGCACGCAACTGACGCTGACCGAGCATGGCGCATTTCTGGACGGCTATGACGATGCGGGCTCGCGCGAACACGGCTCGCGGCTGCTGCTCGATGCCATCGGTGAATGGGTGGAGCAGGCGGCGCGCTGAAACGCCGGCACGCCAGGTCAATCGACAAACCGCAAAGGGGCGGGATGGGGCAGCAGGGCGCAACGCTAGGCCTTGCGCAGGCTGCGCCATTCGGCCCACTGCCACGACAGCAGCGCCGGCACGCCGAATGCCAGTTCCCGCGCGCGCTTGACCAGGGCCAGTGCCAGCGAGGTCTGCGGTGCAATGCCCAGGCCGGTGCCCAGTACCATCAGCACGGCCTCCTGCACGCCCAGGCCGGCGGGGATGAAAAAGACGACCTGGCGCGCCGCCAGCGTCAGGGCTTCGATGGCCAGCGCGGCGCCAAAGCTCACGGGATGGCCCAGCAGTGACAGGCCCCACCAGACTTCCACCGTGCCCACGGACAGGCCGGCCAACTGCCATGCCAGCGTGCTGAACAGCGCGCGTGCGCGCCCACAGAGTGCGCGAATCTGCGCATCCAGCCGCTTGCCATCGATGTGCGATGCCAGCCAGTGCTCATGGCCCAGGATGCGGCGCGCCGCCCCTTCCAGTCGCGTGAACCATGCGCCGTGCCGCAGCGCCCAGGCGAACAGCGCGGGGACCGGCAGCGACAGCAGCAGCCCGATCGCAATCAGCATGCCATGCCCGGTCAGCGGGGTGGTCGAGACCAGCAGCAGCACGCCGGCCAGCGCGAACAGGTATTGCGCGAACATCGTCACCATGACTTCGATCACCACGCTGGCCGTGACGGCGCTGCCGTCGGGCACGCGGCGCCACGCCAGGCGGATACCGACGATTTCGCCCCCAATGCCGGCGCTTGGCAGCAGCCGCGTGACGGCCTCGCGCACGGTGGCAACCCACAGCAGGAAACCGGTATCGGCCCGGGCCGCGGGATCGGCCGGCGCCAGCAGCGTGCGCCATCCGCGTGCATCGAGCCATAACGCGGCCAGGTGGATGGGCACCAGCCACAGCAATGGCCAGCCGGCGCGCCGCAGGATGTCGCCCACTTCGGCCAGGCCCGCCTGGGTGACCACGGCGGTGAGGATCAGCAAGCCCGCCAGCGCGCCCGCCAGCGCCAGGCGTTTGAGCCTCATGCGGCGATCAGGTCGGCAAAGCCGCCGCGCCGCGGGGCCACGCGTTCGGCCGCCGCGCGTACCCGGGGCGACAGCAGCGCCGCCAGTTCGTCGGCATGCCGATAGCCGGTCATCGACGCGCCGATCCGCGCGCCCGAGCTGACAGCCGGATGGCAATAGATCTCCACCACGCCGTCCGGCAGCCGATCAAGCGCGGCAAGCAGCGCGGCTTCGTCCATCGCCCCGCTGGAAGACAGCCCGAGCACGAAATCGTTGTGGGCAATGCCGGCGCGGTCCATCCGCCGGTGCAGCAACGCCAGCCAAGGGCGCAGGAACAGCGGGCCACGGGCCTCGCGTGGCAGCCGCATGGCGCGCAGGCCATAGTCGCGCCCGATGCGCAGGATCAGCCCCAGCACGGTGGGATGCAGGTGGAAGTGCTTGTGCGCGTTCACGTGGTCGAGCGGCAGGCCGGTACGCGCGAACGCTTCGAACTGGGCGCGGATCTCGGCGGCCAGCTGCGCGCGCAACGTGGGATACAGCGCGAAGCGCACGCCATCGCGCACCATGGCATCGCCAAAGCGCCCGTCGATATCGACCAGGTCCGGAATCGACTCCCAGGGCAGCGTCGACCACCCATCGGCCAGCACCAGGTGCAGCCCCACGCGCAGCCCGGGCAGCCGGCGCGCGCGCGCCACGGCATCGGCGGTGGCCGGGGCCCCGACCATCAGGCTGGCAGCATTGAGGATGCCCTCGCAATGCGCGCGTTCCACGGCCTCGTTGACGTCCCCGTGCAGGCCGAAGTCATCGGCGGTCACGATCAGCATCCGGCGGCGAGCCATGGCCTCAGGCCTCGTGCGAATGCAGGAATCGGAAAAACTCCACGCCTTCGCGCAGGCGCCGCCGCGTCATGCTCCAGCTGCCCATCATCTCCCTGACGATTTCCCAGATCTTGCCCGGCCGGAAATAAAAGCGCCGGTAGAACGTTTCCACGCCGTGATAGATCTCCTCGCGGCTCAGGTGCGGGTAGCTGATGGCGGCCAGTTGCACCCCCTGGTTGTTGACCAGATGGATCACCTTGTTGTCTTCGAGCCAGCCGTTGTCCACGGCCTGCCGGTACAGGGTCGTGCCCGGATACGGGGCCGCCAGCGACACCTGGATCGTATGCGGATTGATCTCCTTGGCGTAGGCGATGGTCTTCTCGATGGTCTCGCGCGTCTCGCCGGGCAACCCGAGGATGAACGTGCCGTGGATCTGGATGCCGAGCTTGCGGCAGTCGTCCGTAAAGCGCCGTGCGATGTCGGTGCGTAGCCCTTTCTTTATATTCAGAAGAATCTGATCGTCACCGGACTCGTAGCCCACCAGCAGCAACCGCAGGCCGTTGTCCTTCATGATCTTGAGCGTGCTGTAAGGCACGTTGGCCTTGGCGTTGCACGACCACGGCAGCCCGATCTGGCCCAGCCCCCGGGCGATCTCTTCCACGCGCGGCCTGAAGTCGGTGAACGTGTCGTCATCGAACATGATCTCGCGCACCTCGGGCATGTTCTCCTTGATCCACCTGACTTCCTCGATCACGCTTTGCGCGGACCGGGTACGGTACCGATGCCCGCCCACCGTCTGCGGCCAGAGGCAGAACGTACAGCGCGACCGGCAGCCGCGCCCGGTGTAGATCGACACATAGGGATGCAGCAGATAGCCGATAAAGTAGTTCCGGATCTTCAGGTCACGCTTGTAGATCGGCGCAACGAATGGCAGTTCGTCCATATTCTCGATCATCGGGCGCGGCGCGTTGTGCTCGATCGATCCGTCCGGCAAGCGGTAGCTGAGGCCGGCGATGTCCCGCAGCGGCTTGCCGGCCGCCACGTCCTGGCAGGTGTAGTCGAATTCCTCGCGGCATACGAAGTCGATGGCCGTGGTGGCCGACAGCGTGCCGCCGGGGTCCACGGCGGCCTTCGCGCCGACCATGCCGATCAACAGGCCGGGGCGCCGCGCCTTGAGCTGCTCGGCAAACCTGGCGTCGGTGGGGAACGACGGCGTACTGGTATGGATGATGACGAGGTCATAGTCGACGGCGATATTCAGCGTCTGCTCCACGCCCAGCCCGTCGGCCGGGGCATCGAGCACGCGGCTGTTCGGCACCAGCGCCGCCGGCTGCGCCAGCCACGTCGGGTACCAGAACGACTTGATCTCGCGCTTGGCCTGGTAGCGCGACCCGGCGCCGCCGTCGAACCCATCGTAGGAGGGCGCCTGCAGGAACAGCGTTTTCATCGGGTTTTATCCTGTGGATGGGGATGAGCGGACGCCGCCAGACCGCCGCCCAGGGCATGCGGCATCGCCGCGGGTGCGATGCCGGGACGGCTGTCCGGGGCTGTGCCGGGCAGGCCGGGGCTGTCGGCGGTGGCCATCACGTGGCCACGCCAATGCACGTGCCCGTTGCCCAGCGCGGCCACCCATTCGACCAGCAGCAGGGCGTCGCGCAGCGGGGCCATCAGGGCCTTGCCGGGGCTGCCCGCCGCGGCGCAACGGGCCAGCGCACCGGCCATGGCGATGACCAGCACCATCGGCAGCGGGGCCAGCAGGCCACCCAGCAGCAGCATCGGCCAGGTGAACGTCACGAACATGAAGTAGAAGCCCGGGGCACTCAGCGACCGGATCGTGCGCAGCCACCGCAGTTCGTGGCGCCACAGCGCGGACAGGCTGGTTTCGACCACGTCGGTCTGCACCACCACTTCGGACAGCACGGTTTGCCATCCCGACTGGCGCGTGAGCTCGGCAAGCCAGAAGTCGTCGGCCAGGCGGTTGGCCAGGGCGTGGAAGCCGCCGATGGCATTGAGCGTGTCGCGCCGCAAGGCGATGGTCGCGCCAAATCCGAAGCGCCGCGAACCACCGGCATGGGCCACGCGCACCGATGGCGCAAACCAGTCGTCAATGAACGCGGCACCCAGCCGCGACCACAGGTTGTGGACCGGCCGGCCCCGATACAGGCATGTCACCACGCCGACGTGCGGATCGCCCAGCGGGCCGGCCAGGCGCTGCAGATAGTCGGGTGGCACCGCGATGTCGCTGTCGGCGATCACCAGGTGATCGTGGCGGGCGGCCCGGTACAGGTTGATCAGGTTGCTGACCTTCGGATTCCGGCCATGGATGCGCGAATCGACGACCAGCGCGATATCGCAATCGCGAAACTCGGCCTGTAGCCGATGCACGACGGCGATGGCCGGATCGTCGGCGCTACAGACCCCAAAAACCAGCTGGAAACATGGATGCTGCTGACGGCAGAGCCCGGCCAGGTTTTCATACAGGCGTGGCTCGGTGCCGCACAGCGGCTTGAGCACCGAGACCGGCGCGTAGTGCCGGGGCAGGGCGCTGGGATCGGGATGACGCCGGCTGAGGCTTGCCGCGACGATCGCATACACCGTGGCGGACTCGACCAGCAATCGGCCCACGGTATCTGTCCAGACGGCGCTCATGGCTTGCCCCCTCGCATGCGAGATGATCTCGACCCGTTCCTGCCGCGAGGGCCCATGACATGCTGCCGCCCGTCATGCGGTTGGCATCAACCTGCCTCGCCTTGTGGAGGCCACTGTGTCACCAGACCGTTAAGAGGACATTAAGCCCTGGCAAATTGGTGTGTGGCCGGCCGAACCTTCGCCGGGCAATGCAAATCATTGTCGACTGCGTTCCGGAAGTGGCGCTGGCGCATGCTGAAGCAACTGGCGTGGCATGTTGTCGGCCGCGCGAGAAAAATCGCGTGTAACTCAGCCTTGAAAAATCGGCAGCACGAAGTCATCCACCTGGCTGAGAAGGTTTGCCCGACCCGTTGCCTATGCTTCCCAACGGGCAAGCGAGGCCTGTTTGCCAAACGTCCGTCGGCGCGGCCTCGTACGGCCCGGGTGTGCGCGGGCGCGTACGGCCGGCCAGGTGGCGGGCCACCGGCTGCGCCGTAGCTTGACTGCACCGAATCGGGAGGCTTGCGATGCCAGAGACCCTGCCAGGATCGATCGATGTGATCATCGATATCCACCATGACAACCACTTCGATGCCGTCAAGCTCAGGAATGCAGGGGTCAGGGCGGTGATCCACAAGGCAAGCGAGGGCGCTACGTTCCAGGACCCGTTCTACCGGGAGCGTCGCCAGCAAGCATTGGCCGCCGGGCTGCTGTGGGGCGCCTACCACTTTTCCAGCGCCCGCCCGGCAGCCGATCAGGCGAAGAACTTTCTCGACATCACCCAGGCCGGCGATCCCGACGTGGACAATAGCGCCACGCTGTTCTGCCTCGATTTCGAACCCAGTTCGAGCGGCCCGGACATGACGCTGGCGCAGGCCCAGGACTTCGTGGCCCGGGTGCGGGACAAGACCGGCCGCTGGCCAATGATCTACGGCGGCAACATGCTGCGCGACGCCGTGCAGGCCCATGGCGCCGACCCCATCCTCAAGAACTGTCCGCTCTGGTACGCGCGGTACAGAAGCGAGCCGATCGGGATACCTACGGACACCTGGCCGCACTTCACGCTCTGGCAATACACCGACGGCAGGCTGGGGCCGGCGCCGCATGCGTTTGCCGGAATGGCCGCGACCGATCGCGACTGCTACCTCGGGACCGAATCCACGCTGAAGAACGCATGGCCGTTTGCCGAATATTTCAAGACGGCACCCGGCGCGAATGACCAGAACGGATAGCCGGCGCGGCGCGCGGCCGGCCCGGATCGCCTGCGGCCTGGCCCTGCTGGCACTCTGCGCCTGCGCGCCCAACCGCGCTTATCGCACCCATCTGGTGGATCCGGGCCAGGACCGTCGCTGCGAGCGGCCCGGCATCGGCACGGCCGGCGCCCCGCCGCCCATGCCCGAGGGATGCGCGCAGGTTTCGCCCGAAGCGGTGGAGGGCCTGTACGAACTGCATTTTGTCGAGTTCGACGACCAGGGCTGGCTGTTTCCTGATGCGGCGCCGACGCCGCTGGCGGCGGACGCGCTTTCGCTCGCGCCATCGGACCAGATCGAGCACCTGATGGCGCGGCTGCGGTCGCTGCTGGCGCAGCGCAAGGACTTGAGCATCGTGGTGTTCGTGCACGGCTGGAAGCACAACGCGCAGGCCGATGACGCCAATGTGCAGGAATTCCGTGCCCTGCTGGAAGCGGCCGGTGCCGAAGAGCGCGACCGCGCGGGGCCCGGCGGCAATCCGAGAACGGTGGTGGGCGTCTATGTGGCATGGCGCGGCAAGTCCTGGGCGATACCGGACCCCGTGCTGAGCCTGACGTTCTGGGCGCGCAAGGAGGCCGCGCGGCGCGTGTCGATCGGATCGGCGCGCGAACTGTTCGCCCGACTGCGCTCGCTGCGGACGTACTACAACCAGCTGCCGCCGGACGAAGACCCGGACGCGTCCTCGGCGCCCCCCGCGCCCCCCGCGCCTGCGGCGGCGGCAGTCAGGCCACCTGTGGCCGAACAGACCGGCGCAGCGTCCGAGCAGGGCGCGCGGCGCCCGCGTATCCGCACACTGATGATCGGCCATAGCTTCGGCGGGCTGATCCTCTATGCGGCCATGTCGGGACCGCTGATCGAATCGCTCAGCGCCCAGCGCGACCTGGCCCGCCCGGGCGTCAAGCCGGCGCCCCCAGAGCGGCCGGCGGACATGATCGTGCTGATCAATCCCGCCTTCGAAGCGTCGCGCTACGAGGCGCTCGACCATGTTTCCAGGCGCTACGCCCCGCCCACCTTCCAGCCGCCGCTGCTGGTGTCGGTGACGTCGACCAAGGACTGGGCGACGGGCATCGCGTTTCCGATCGGGCGTTCCGTCAATACGCTGTTCGAGCGCGAGACCACGCCGGAGCAGGGCACGGCCATGAAGAAGACCCCCGGCCATATCGACCAGTACCTGACGCACCAGCTCCGCGCACACGCGCCGGGCCCGGTCCCGGCGGCGGAAGGGGCCGGGCAAGCCGGCGCCGCGGCTGGGGCGGACGACGCTTGCCCGGGATGGAAGTCCGAGGCCGAACTGAAGGCCCTGCATGGCGATGCGCTGGGCCAGGCGGTGCGCCTGAACAAGACACTCGAAGCGCAGAACGCCGCCGCATTCTTCCAGCAGAACCTGGGGGCGGACCATCTGCTGAAGCCCGACTGGGCGCGCACGTTCTGCGGTGGCAGCTACCTGACGATGGCCGACGGCGGCGGCGGGGCCATGCGGGCCAATACGATGGTCTGGAATATCCAGGTGGACGGCGATGTGATCCGAAACCACGACGACGTGATGAACCCGGTGTTCCGGGCATTCATGCGGCAGCTTTACGGCGACGTGTCGACGCATCCGTGATGCCCTGGCCCGGCGCGCAACGCGTCGGGCGCCGCCGGGGCCGGACTTAAGCATCGGCTTACCGGGGCCATGCGTGCCCCAAGTCATCTTTTCACCGATACCGTTGTCCGCGATTTGCTGACGGCGCATCGCACGCCCCCGCACTAGTATCCAGATGCGACCTGCCACGCGAGACAGCCCCGATGCGACTTGCGTGGCATCCCGTCCCTGGCTGTCCGTGTCCCCACATACAGGAACCAGTCATGGACCGTCGTCATTTTCTCAAGCTGGGAGGTTTTCTTACCGTTTCCGTTGCCGCTGGCGGGCTTGCCGCCTGCGGCGGTGGCGGAGGCGGGGACGAACAACCGTCCGATACCGGCAATCCCGAAAACTTCAACTTCGTCCACGGCGTGGCCTCAGGCGATCCGCGACCGGACAGCGTGATCGTGTGGACACGCGTCGAGGGCAGCAACGGCAAACGGCCCGTGGTGGTGCGGCTGCAGGTGTCCACGCAGGCGGATTTTCCGCCGCAGAGCCTGCTTGTGAACCAGCCCCTGATGGCACGCCCCGAATGGGACTATACGATCCGCAACAAGGTCACGGGGCTGACGGCCGGTACGCGGTACTACTACCGCTTTCTGCTCGGCAACCGGGCCAGCACCGTTGGCCGCACCCGCACGGCGGCGCCGGCCGGCACCGCGCTGGCGCAGCTGCACTTTGCCTTCGTGAGCTGCCAGGACTGGAACGTCAACCACTGGGCCGGCATGGAAGAGCTGGCGCAGCAGGACCTGGACTTCATCGTCCACGTGGGCGACTACGTCTACGAAGCGGTGCCCGGCGGCTCGCGCGCCGGCAACGTCGAGGACCGGCACACCGCGCTGAAGTTGCCCAACGGCACGGTCCTGCCCGATGGCAGTGTCTATGCCACCACGCTCGACGACTATCGCTACCTGTACCGCAGCTATCGGAACGATGCCCGGCTGCAGGCACTGCACGCGGCGGCGCCGATGATCGCGATCTGGGATGACCACGAGTTTTCCGACAACTGCTGGCAGGACCGCCAGACCTACGCCGCCGATGACGACCTCACGCCGCGTACCGCGCGCCGGCGTGCCGCCAACCAGGCCTGGTTCGAATACATGCCGGCCGATGTCAGCTTCGATCCGGCCAATCCGTCGTTCCAGGACATCCAGATCTACCGCTCGTTCACGTTTGGCAATCTGGCCACGCTGATGATGACGGACGAACGCCTGTATCGTGCGGACCATGTCATTACCGAGGAATCGGTGGGCAGTGCGGTCGGCAGCCGGTACCTGGTGGCGGCCGACAAGCTGGCCTCGGCCGAAGCCGCCAAGATCTCGGCCGCTGGCGGGGCACTGACACCCGTGTCGATGCTGGGCGACACGCAGCGCGCCTGGTGGCAGGACCGGGTCGGCGGCGCCAACACCACCTGGAAGCTCTGGGGCAACGAGCTGGCGATGCTGCGGATGCAGGTGGATATCACGCAAGCCATATCGACCCTGATCGCTCGGGCGCTGGTATCGTCCAACGGCGCGCTGGCCTCGGTCGAAAACGCGCTGGCCACGGCGCTGGCCGGCGATCTCGCGGCGGCGCGAACGGCCGGCACCTATGCGGGCCTGGCCTATACGGCGCTGCGCAACGTCCTGTCGCAGGCCGGCATCAACACGGCCACCTTCGATGCGAACGTCAAGCCATTCGTCGAATCGCGCCTGCCGCCCGTTTCGCTGCTGGGCAAGATGATTTTCAATGCCGACCAGTGGGACGGTTTCAATGCCGAGCGCAAGAACCTGATGGCGTTCCTGAAGACCCACAACGTGCGCAACGTCGTGACGCTGAGCGGCGACATCCACGCGTTCTTTGCCGGCCAGGTGATGGACGACTACGACGCCGCCAGCCCTGCGCCCGTGATGGTCGATCTGGTCACTGCCGGGCTGTCGAGCAACACGCTGCTCAATTCCGTGCGCAAGCTCGTCGATAACGACCAGGCGTTCGCGGCCCTGCGCGATTTGATCTATAGCAATGTGGGCGGCACGGTGACCGACACGCTGGACAGCACGCTGCGCACGTTCAACCCGTGGCTGCGGCATGTGAACACCAACGCGGAGGGGTACGCAGTCGTGACGCTGACGCCCGACAAGCTCACTTGCACATTCCACGTGATGCAGCGGCTTTCCGGGGGCACGGCACCGTCGCCGGCGACGGCAAGCACCAAGGTGCTGGAGGTTGCGGCGAATACGGCCGACGTAACCGTGCGCTAGCGTCTGGCTGGCGGGACGGGGCAGGCTGACCTGCCTTCGCCCCGCGCTGGGCGGTGTTACTGGGCCGAAGCGTTGGCGGCCGAACCGGCCACCGGCGGCACGGCGGACGCCGTCGGTACGGCGGGCGCGGCCGTTGCGACCGGGGCGGCCGGCGCCACGGGGGCTGTCGGGCTGATCCGTTCCATGAAGAACGCGCCGCGCAGCTTCGCCGCCGCCGCGCGCGTGCTTTCATCCACCGCGTGCATCAGGTTGTCGTACTCGGGTGCCTGGTCCCAGTCGCCCTTGGCACTCGCATAGGTCTCCACGCGCTCATACCATTCGAGACGATTGGTCGACAGGTCGATCAGCTGTCCGGTCAAGGCGACGTAGCCCTCCGGTGCGCTCAGCGGCATGAAGGCGTAGTAGGACCGGACGGTGCCCAGCGAGCGTGCCGTCACGAGCAGCAGCTTGTCGGCCTTGTATTTTTTTGCCAGCGGGCGATAGTCGCGCAGGGCCATGCCTTCGCCGGACCCTTCGGTAAATTTGGGGATGGTTGCCGTATCGATCGGCTCCGCGATCATGACAACCGGGATCTGGCGCGACTCCAGGCCCTTGCGGAACGCTTCGGGCAGGCCGCTCACCACCGTGAAGTCTTGCTTCTGCAGCCGATCGACGATGGCCTTGGCGTTGGCGCGGTTGATCGCGATGTCCAGCAAACCCTGGTTGCCCAGCATGACCTGACCCGGCTCGGGCATTTTCTCGATGGCAACGGCCACCACGCGCTCCTTGTTGTCGAACAAGGCGCGGGTGGCGGGAATCGGCTTTTGCACCGTGGCGCAGCCTGCCAGAACACTCGCGCCCAGCACCAGCGCGACCAGATAACGACGACCCATGAAGCTCTCTCCTTATGGTGGGATAGATACGGGTCGGTTAACGGCCGTGCAGGATGGAATCCAGACCCCAAGAAAGAGGGGCGTGCTTTTTGCGCAATGTCACGGTGTGAAAAAAAAGCGACGAGGCCATTCTCGTCGCATTTTCTCCAGTTTTGTGAAGCCAACGGGCCCGATCCGCGCCCCGGGCCGCCGGCTTGCCCGTCAGATCACGCCCTGCGCCAGCATGGCGTCAGCCACCTTGACGAAGCCGGCGATGTTGGCGCCTTCCACGTAATTGATGTAGCCATCGTCTTTCTGGCCGTAGTGGATGCAGTTGCCGTGAATGTCTTTCATGATCGCGTGCAGCTTTTCGTCGATGTCGGCGTGATGCCAGGCCATGCGCATGGCATTCTGCGACATTTCCAGGCCCGACGTGGCCACGCCGCCGGCATTGCTGGCCTTGCCCGGGGCGTACAGGATGCGCGCGGCCACGAAGCGGTCCACGGCGTCGAGCGTCGATGGCATGTTGGCGCCCTCGGCCACGCAAAATACGCCGTTCGACAGCAGTCGCTCGGCGTCGTGGCCGTCCAGTTCGTTCTGGGTGGCGCACGGCAGCGCCACGTCGGCAGGCACATGCCACGGCGTCTTGCCGGCCTCGAAGCGCAGGTCGTGCTGCGCGGCGAAGTCGGCCAGGCGGCCGCGTGTCTCGTTCTTGAACGTCATCAGCGCCGCAAGCTGTTCGCTGTCCATGCCTTGCGGAAAGTGCAGCACGCCGCCGGAGTCCGACACCGTCAGCACCTTGGCCCCCAGTTCGATGGCCTTCTCGGCCGCGTACTGCGCCACGTTGCCCGAACCGGACAGCAGCACGCGCAGGCCGTTGAAGTCGCGGCCACGCCGATGCAGCATTTCCTGCGCGAAGTACACGGTGCCGTAGCCGGTCGCTTCGGGGCGCATCAGGCTGCCGCCAAAGGCCAGGCCCTTGCCCGTGAAGACGCAGGCGGACTGGTTCGACAGCTTTTTCATCATGCCGGCCATAAAGCCGACTTCGCGCGCGCCAACGCCGATGTCGCCCGCCGGGACGTCGGTATCGGGCCCCAGGTGGCGGTGCAGTTCGGCGATCAGCGCCTGGCAGAAGCGCATCACTTCGGCGTCGGACTTGCCCTTGGGGTCGAAGTCCGAGCCGCCCTTGCCGCCGCCCATGGGCAGCGTGGTCAGCGCATTCTTGAAGGTCTGTTCGAAGCCCAGGAACTTCAGCACCGACAGGTTCACGGTCGGGTGGAAACGCATGCCGCCCTTGTACGGGCCGATCGCCGAGCTGTGCTGAACCCGGAACGCCCGATTCACCTGTACCTGGTTGCGGTCGTCGGTCCAGGCCACGCGAAACTGGATCACGCGCTCGGGCTCCACCAATCGCTCCAGCAGCGCCTGTTCGCGGTAGCGCGTGTTGCGCTCGACGAACGGCCACAAGGTCATCATGACCTCCTTCACGGCCTGGAAGAACTCGGGCTGGTTGGGGTCACGCCGGGCAACGCCGGCCAGGAAGGAATCGATGGATTGGAAAGTCACGATGTCTCAGTCTTGTCTTCTGGGCTGTTGTGGCGCCGGCATCCTGGCCGTAGCGGCGGGGGAAACAGGGCCGTCCTGGAATGGCGCGTCGGGTTGGCGCCGTGGCATGCGTCCTGGTGGGAAACCCGGCCGGAAGGGCGCGGAGGTCGACAGATGCCGTCAATGTCCGAACATTGAGGCTTATGGCTGGATGTCTCGAACAGGCACGAAGCTTAGCACCAGAATGGGGCCAAATTCATCTGGAACATGATGCCGCCGTCATGTGGAGCGACGTTGGCAGCCGTCGCCCGCTCCGGAAAGTGGACGGTTCGTCGCAGGCCAAAGCTGGCGGAAATTGGCGTCCCGACGCCGTGCTAGCATGACCGCGTTTGCCGCTGCCGCCATATCCGCCCCATCCCCATGACCACGCTCTACGCGACGCTTGGCGTCGAGTCCGACGCCACCCTCGAAGAGATCAAGCGCGCCTATCGCCGCGCCGCCATGAAGTGGCATCCGGACCGCAATCCGGGTCGCGAGGCAGAGGCCCATGCCGCGTTCCAGCAGATTCGCGATGCCTATTCGATCCTGTCCGATGCCGAGCAGCGGCAGGTCTACGACGACGTCTTCGAACGGGAAATGCGCCGCTGGGAGGCCGAGCACGCCGAGCAAGCAGCCCAGGAGCAGGAAGCCCAGGAAGCCGCCCGCCGCATCGCGCAGGAACACTACGAGAAGATGGTCGCCATCGCCATGCGCTTTGCCGACGACGGCCACGGCCGCGACGTGCTGTTTGGCGTGTTGCTGGGCCGGGACTGCGAGCCGGACCTCGCTGGCCGTATCGCCGACAGCGTCTGGGCCCTGCACGAGTCGCGCAAGGCGGCCGTCGAGCCCGACGACACGCCGGCCACCGAGGCCGCCCCGCAGCCGTCGGCCGATTCGGTCCGGGCGCACAAGCCCGCCAGTGCCTTCGAATCGTTCTGGGAAGGCCTGTTCAGGTTCCGCTGAACATAAAAAAAACCGCGTCCCGAAGGACGCGGTACAAGGTCTCATCTCGCTGAGAACAAAGCAGAAAAGAAGCAGGGCGCAGGCCGATCAGGCGCTGTGGGCCGGCGGCGCCGACACGCCGGTGCGGTCGCGTCCGGCGAGGGTGTGGGCGCCGTCGGTGTACGGGTCGGGTTTGCGCGTGCCATAGGCACCCTGGCTGTAGACATCGCGCTTTTCCAGGACATTGGCGCCTTCGGTAAAGACGTCGCGGGGGCCGTTGTGCATCGTATAGCCGTAGCGGTCGGCATCGACGCCGCGGTCTTGCATGCCGTGGCCCGATTGCGCGGCAGCCAGCGTGCAGGCGCAGAGCATCGTGGTGGCAAGCAGGGATTTGATCGTGTTGTTGTGCATCTCTTGTCTTCAACTGATTGGGGGACGGTGCGTCGGCGGGGGTGGGGAGGACGCGCCGTCCGGAACGCCTTGTGAGCGATGTCGCATCGGAGTGGTGCGGCACGGGACGAAGTGTAGGTCGCCCCGAGCATTCCTGTGATGATTTAAAAAATCATGGATCAGTCGGTTTTTTCATGTGCGCGCATCGTGACGCCAAGCACCACGAGCGCGCACTGAACGTCGGCGGCCAGGGCGCGATCCTGCAGCGCGGCCAGCGGCCCGAGCGACGCTTGGATCCACGGATGTAGGGTATCTGGCACTGCAACGCCGTGGCCGGACCGGATCTGCGCGCGGAAATGGCGCGCCACGATACCCAGCACGCGACGCACCGGCTTGCGGGCCGCACCGGGCAGCGACGGCAGCGCGCGCTGCAGCGTCACCGTGCAGTAGCCGATCTGCAGTTCGGTGAAGCCATCCGAAGCCAGGCGGCCACCGCCCGCGCCGAGCCGTGGCATCAGTTGCCCCAGGCGGTCCAGCATCCGCGCACCCACGCGCGTGTGGGCGTCGGCGCCTCGCCAGGTGGCCGCCCGCGCCAGATCCTGCCAGCTTGCGCGGATCAGCCGCTGCGCCGCCACGTGCGCACCGAACGGCCGCGCGAGCATGGCCCACAGCGGCGCGAACAGCATCGCGCCGGCATTTGCCAGGTTGGTATTGATCAGGCCGATGAAGTTGGCGTCATAGACGGCCTGCACGTTGGCAAACGACGCGGTATTGACCGACAGCAGCATGGCGATCAGGTTGAAGCCGGGGCGCTGGATCAGCAGCCCAATGCCCAGGTACGGCACTGACAGCATGCCGGCCAGCGTCTCGAACGTCTGCGCATGCGGCACGACGATGAACAGGTAGAACGACGAGATCAGCAGGCAGATCGCGGCCCAGCGGATGAACGATCGCGCCACGGGGCGCGGCTCGTCGATGGTGGCGAAAAAGCAGCAGGCGATGGCCGACACCGCCACCGGCCCGCCGCCATCTTCCCAGCCGGAGAAGATCCACAGCAGGCCGGCGCAGAACACGGCCAGCCCGGCCGATACCGCGCCGAAGACCAGCATGGCGTGGTCGTGGTGGAGCGTGTCGCCTTCGGGCTCGGGATCGCGCCCGGCGTCCCTGCCAGCCGTACCGGTGCCCGCTGGATGGCCCGGCGGCGTGTCTGGCCGGTCCACGATGCGTTGCCGCAGGTCGGCGCAGACGCCCATCAGCACCGTGTGGCGGGTGTGCAGCAGGGCGGCCGCCTGTTCCAGCGCCGCGCGCGGCAGCCGGGGCGCCCTGGCATCGGGCGTTTCGCGCAGCGCCTGCAGCACGCTTTCCAGGCTGGACAATACCGGCATCAGCCGCGACATGCGGCCACGCAGCGCGCGTGCGTGATCCACGGCCTGTCGGCTCTCGATATCGAACGACAGATGGACGATCAGCTGGTCCAGCGCCAGCATATCGGCCGCCAGGCGGTGCCGGCTGGCGGCGGCGCGCGGGTTGGCGGCCACGATATCGCTGGCCCACGCCGCCGCATCGTCCAGCCAGATGCGCGCCCGTTCGCGCAGCGCGGGCGCCACCTTGGCCGGAAACACGATGGCGCCGACCAGGCTCGCGCAAACGATGCCGATCACGATCTCCTCGATGCGCGCCACGGCGATATCGAAGATGTCGGCCGGTTGCATGACGGCGGGCAGCGCGACGATCGGCAAGGTATAGGCCGCCAGCAGGAACACATAGCTGCGCGGCGTGCGCTGCAGCAGCGACAGGTAGACCAGCGCCATGATCCACAGCGCGATGGCGCCCATCAGCACGATCGGCATGCTCACCAGTTGCGGCACGGTGATCACGGCCGCCATCGCGCCGAGTATCGTGCCGGCCACGCGATAGGCGGCCTTGGAGCGCGTGGCGCCCGTGAGCGGGTTCGACACGAAATAGACCGTGGCCATGGCCCAGTACGGGCGCGGCAGGCCGAAAGACAGGGCGATGTAGAGCGCCAGCATCGCGGCAGCGAATGCCATCAGCGAAAACAGCCACTGTCGGGCATGCGGCCAGCTAGCCATGATGGGGATGCGCCGGGGGTCCGGCAATCGGGGGCGTAGGAGCGGCAGTGTAGTCGGCTCACAGAAATTCCATCCATGATTTAAAATTCGCGGCTTCAGTCGGAATTTTCATGAAAGGCCTGACATGCCCATCGACATCCGCGCGCTGCGTTATTTCGTGGAGACCGCGCGCCTGAAAAGCTTCACCCAGGCGGCATCGTCGCTCTACGTCACGCAATCGACCATCAGCAAGATGGTCAAGCAACTGGAGGACGAGGTCGGCCAGCCGCTGCTGATTCGAGAGGGCAAGTCGGTGCGGCTGACCGACGTGGGCCGGGTGGTGTACGACCGGGGCCAGGAGGCGCTCGGGGTGGTGCATCGGCTCACGCTCGAAGTGGCGGATCTGTCATCGCTGGGGCGCGGTCAGCTCACCGTCGGCATCCCGCCGATGGTCAACCTGTTCTTCTCGCCAGCCGTCAGTGCGTTTCGCAAGCGATATCCCAACCTGCAACTGACCCTGTCCGAGCACGGGGGCCAAGTCGTCGAACAACAAGTGGCGAATGGTGAACTTGAAGTGGGTGCCACGGTCCTGCCCGGCGATACCGGCCTGGCGCTGGAGACGCGCCAGTTCGCAAAATATCCAATTTGGGCCGTCGGCCCGCATCGCGCCGCCTGGGCCAGCAGCCGTACGGTGACGCTGGAGGCCCTGCGCGACGAACCGCTGGTGATGCTGACCGACGAGTTCTCGCTGACGCGCAAGTTGCGGCAGGCGTTTCTGGAAGCCCGCATCGAGCCGCAAGTGGTGGCGCAAAGCGGGCACTGGGACTTCCTGGCATCGATGGCCGCCGCCGGCCTGGGCACGACCTTCCTGCCCGAGCCGCTGCTCAAGCGGCTGGAGACCCGCGACAAACTCGCCGTGGCGCGCCTGACCGAACCCACCATGGACTGGGCCCTGGCCCATATCTGGTCGCCGGGGCGCTACCTGTCCCACGCGGCCCGGGCGTGGCTGCAGGTCTGCGAGGAGGTGATGGGGTAGGCCGCTGGCGGCGGAATCTGTCAGACCCCGACCGATACCTGGCCTGCCGCACAGCCTCTAGGCTTCAGTCAGGAGCCGCATGGGAGTCCTGACGATGCAGCAGAAGGTGGCGGAAAGACGATCGGTCCGGAGCTTTGCGCGATTGCTGCGCGACACCGTCTCGGCATGGCTGGACGACTATGCGCCCAGCATGGGCGCGGCGCTCGCGTACTACACGGTCTTTTCCGTGGCGCCGCTGCTGCTGATCGTGATTGCCATTGCCGGGCTGGTGTATGGCGACGAGGCGGCGCGCGGCGCGGTGGTCGAGCAGTTTGGCGGCCTGGTGGGCGTGGAGGGCGCCAAGGCCATCGAAAGCATGCTGATCTCGCTCAGTTCGCCCGCCAAGGGATCGCTCACGGCGGTGCTCAGTACCGTCACGCTGTTCGTCGGCGCCACCACGGTCTTTGCCGAACTGCAGGATGCCCTGGACCGCATCTGGCGCGTGCCCGAGCGCAAGAAGCCTTCCGGCATCTGGGAACTGCTGCGCGCGCGGGTGCTGTCGTTCGGCATGATCCTGGGCATCGGCTTTCTGCTGATCGTCTCGCTGGTGGCCAGCGCGGCGCTGGCGGCCATCGGCCGGTACTGGACGCCGATGCTGGGCGAGGGTGAGCTGCTGGGGCACCTGCTCGACATGAGCCTGAGTTTTGTGCTGGTGACCGTGGTATTCGCGATGATCTACAAGATCATGCCGCACGCGGCCGTGAAATGGCCCGACGTCTGGCTGGGTGCCGTGGTCACGTCGGTGCTGTTCACGGTGGGCAAGCTGCTGATCGGCCTGTATATCGGCAAGACGGGCGTGGCCACCGGCTACGGCGCGGCCGGGTCCCTGGTGGTGGTGCTGGTCTGGGTGTACTACTCCGCGCAAATCTTCCTGCTGGGGGCGGAATTCACGTGGCTCTATGCCAACCGCTTCGGGTCGCTGCGCGCCAAACCGGAATCGCGCGAGCGTCAGGCTCCCCGGCGGCACGGCGAGGCGCCGCCCTGAATCGCTTCGAAAGGGGGGCTTGCTCGTTGGCCGCGCGGCTTACCGGGCCCGCAGCGCATCCACGATATTGAGCCGCGACGCCCGCAGCGCCGGCAGGAATCCGCCAATCAGGCCCATCGCCATCGAGAACAGCAGCGTCTTGACGATGATGGCCGGCGTCAGCACAAAGCGGAACGACAGGTCGGCAAAGGTCTGGAAGTTGGTGGTGGAAAACGATGCGAACTGCATCAGCGACGCGCAGAGCAGACCGGCGATGCCGCCCACCAGCCCCAGCAGCACCGCCTCGATCAGGAAGGCCATCAGCACGTTGGCGCGCTGGAAGCCCAGCGCACGCAGCGTGCCGATCTCGCCCACGCGGTTGGCCACCGATGCGTACATCGTGATCATGGCGCCGATCATGGCCGCCACCGAGAAGATGGTCGTCAGCGTGAGCCCCAGGATATTGATGAACGCCGACAGCGCCTTGGACTGGTCGCTGTAGAACTGCTGCTCGCGCTTGGCCTCGTTCGCCAGGCGCGGGTCGACGTCGATGTCGGCGCGGAACTTGTCGAAGGCGTCGGTGTTGGCCAGCCGCAGCACCATCGACGAATAGCTGGCGCGGCGGAACGACTGCATGAGCTGGTCCACATCGCCCCAGATCTCGGAATCGAAACCGCTGCCGCCGGCATCGAAATGGCCCACCACGGTCCAGTCGCGCTGGGCAAAGCGCAAGTGATCGCCAATGCGCACGTTGCCGTAGCCCTTGGCGATGCTGCTGCCGACGATGATCTCCGACGACCCCGGCTTGAATACGCGCCCCTCGGTCAGCCGCACCTGCGGCCGCAGCGGCACGCCCAGCGGCGATACGCCCCGGATCACCACGTTCGACGGCGTGGTGTAGCCAGTCTTGGTCAGCGAAATCAGCACCACGGCTTCGCGCGAGGCCATCGGGCGGCCTTCGGGCGTCATGGCGATGGACGGATACATCTCCAGCGCGGCGGCCTGGTCGCGCGTGATCGCGCTCTGGATCTCGGTCTCGGCGCCCTTGCGGATCACCACCACGTTGTCGCGCTCGCCCGTGGTCACCAGCGTCTGCTTCAGCCCGGCATCGAGCATCAGCATCGTCGCGAACACAAAGACCACCAGCGCGAGGCCGCCGGCCGTCAGCGCCGTGGTCAGACGCCGGGCCCAGACGTTGCGGGCGATGTAATGGAGCGGGATGACCATTGGCGCGCGATCCGGTCAGCCGATGGCCCGCAGGCCCTCGACGATGCGCACCCGGGCCGCCTGCACCGCCGGCACGATGGCGGCGGCCAGCCCCACCACCAGCGCACAGCCGGCCTGCATCGCCATGGTCTCGTGCGACACGGTGAACACCGGGAACACCCCGCCCACCGCCTGCTTGAAGAAGCGGGCCGCGGGCGGCGTCAATACCATGCCAAGCGCCCCGCCAAACGCGCTGATGATCATCGATTCGCCAAAAACCAGCAGTGACAGAAAGCCCGGCCCGAAGCCCAGCGCCTTCAGCGTGGCGTACTCGGTGATGCGCTCGCGTGCGCTCATGGCCATGGCATTGGCCATCACGGCCATCACGATGACGATCACCACATAGGACACCACGCGGATCGCCGCGATGATCTGGTTCGACATCGCCACAAAGCCAAGCTGGAAGGCCTGTTCGGTCTCGGTCAGCGTCTCGGCCAGCGAATTCCTGAACACGTTGTCGACGTTGCGCGAGATCGCGGCGGCATTGTCCGGGTTATCGACGCCCAGGATAAAGACGCCCACCTGGTCGGCCTGCCTGGGATTCTTCTTGCGCACGGTTTCGTTCAGGTAGTCCCAGTGGAACACCATCTGGCGCGTGATCGTGCTGTCGTCACGGCCGTCCATGATGCCGCGCACGACGAAATCCCACGTGCCGGCGTAGATCGTGCCCTTGATCGGGATGACGTCGCCAATCTTGAAGCCGTACAGGTCGGCCAGCTGCCGGCCCACCAGCGCCCCGCGGCGGTCGCGCTGGTAGTCGGCGCGCTGTGCGGGCGGGACGATGAACTCGGGGTACAGGTCCAGGTAGTTATCCGAGACGGCGAACTGGGCAAAGAAGTTCTTGGGGTCGCGGTAGACGCCGCCGAACCAGTTCGAGCGCGCCACCTGGGTCACGCCATCGACGCCCTTGATCCGGTACTCGTAGTTGAGCGGCAATGCAAACGTCAGCGAGATGGCGTTGCGGGTCACCAGTCGTGCGTTGGAAGCCGCCGACGCGCCCGCATACCAGGCATCGACCACGGTCTGCAACAGGCCGTAGGCCAGCACCGCGATCACCAGGCCCAGCACGGTCAGCGCCGTGCGCAGCTTGTGGCGCATGGCGTTGCGGGCGATCAGCTTGGGCAGGAACATGGACCGATGCCTCAGGCGCGCCGCTCGCTCTGGAGCAGTTCGCCTTTTTCCAGATGGACCAGCGACCGGGCGGCCTCGGCCGCATGGGCGTCGTGCGTGACCATGATGATGGTCTTGCCCAGGTCACTATTGAGCCGCTGCAGCATGGCAAGGATATCTGTGGCCGAACTACGATCCAGGTCGCCCGTGGGCTCGTCGGCCACGATCAGCGTCGGATCGGTAATCAGCGCCCGGGCGATGGCCACACGCTGCTGCTGCCCGCCAGACAGTTCGGTGGGATAGTGGTCCATGCGGCCGGCCAGCCCGACCATGCCCAGCACCATTTCCACACGCTCGCGCCGCTCGGCGCGGCCCAGCCGCGTCAGCATCAGCGGCAGTTCCACGTTCTCGAAAGCGGTCAGCACCGGCATGAGGTTGTAGAACTGGAAGATGAAACCCACGTGCGCGGCGCGCCAGTCGGCCAGCGAGGCCTCGGGCAGCTCCGAAATATCGACACCGCCCACCAGCAGTTCGCCACTGTCGGGCCGGTCGATGCCGGCAATCAGGTTCAGCAACGTGCTCTTACCGGACCCGGACGGACCCATCAGCGCGATAAAGTCGCCGGCCGCGATGTCCAGCGAGATGTCCGACAGCACCGGCACGGTCTGCGCGCCACGCTGGTACGACTTGGCCAGGTGGCGGATCGAAACCAGCGGGGCGCCGGCGGTTGCTGGGGCGGAAGGGTCGAGCGGCGTGGCCATGGCTTACTTCTTTGTGACGGTGACGCGGGCGCCGTCCGACAGCTTGTCGGCCGGTGCCAGCACCACGGTCTCGCCGGCCTTCACGCCCTGGACGGCCTGCAGTTCGCCAATCTTTGCGCCCCGGGTCACCGGCACCTGCCTGACCTTGCCGTCGGCCACCACGAACACCACGGCCTTGCCGTCACGCTCCACCACGGCCGATGGCTGCACCGCGGTCAGCGGCTTGCTGTCTTCGGGCGGCACCGGCCTGGACAGGAAGGCGATCTTGGCGCTCATGTCGGGCAGCACGCGCTGGTCGCGGTCGACAAAGCGGATCTTGACCAGCACTGTGGCCTTGGACCGGTCCACGGTCGGCACGATGCGCGACACGCGCCCGGCCATGCGCAGGTTGGGCAGCGCATCGAGCAGGATCTCGCAGGGCTGCTCCACCGTGATCTTCGCGATGTTCGATTCTGCGACGTCGGCTTCCACTTCGAGCGTGTCCATGTCCGCGATGGTCACGATCGCGCCCTTGGTGTCGGCGGCGGCCGAGAACGGCGTGATGTTGTCGCCGACGTTGGCGTGCTTGATCAGCACCACCCCGTCGAACGGGGCGCGGATCACGGTCTGCTCGACCGAGACCTCGGCCGCGCGGGCGTTGGCCCTGGCCGACGTGATCGATGCCTGGGCATTGCTGATCGACGCGCGTGCCTTGTTGTAGCGGGCCAGGTCGGCGTCGTACTGCTGCTTCGAGATGGCCTTCGGCTCCAGCAGCATCTCCGACCGCTTCAGGTTGACCTCGGCATCGCGCAGTTCGGCCTGCTGCAACTGCAGGTTGGCTTCGGCCACCTGCACCTGCGCGCGCGCCTGGGCGGCCGAAGCCGCCACGTCGCGGCTTTCCACACGGGCGATGATCTCGTCTTTCTTGACGCGCGAGCCTTCCAGCACGCCCAGCCATTCGAGCCGGCCCTGAGCCTTGGAGGCCACCGCGGCCTTGCGCTGGGGTACGACGTAACCCGTGGCGTTCAGCAGCGTGTAGTTCTGGGAAGGGTAGGCCGCCGTGATCGTGGTGGTCTCCACAGGCTGCGGGCCCGCCAGCCGGGCGCCCACGCCAATCACCACCAGCAGGATCGCCGCGATGATCGCGTAGCGCACCCAGCGGCGGCGCCGGCGTGGCGCGGGCGCCATGGCACTGCGGTCGATTTTCAGCTTGCTCAGGTCTTGATCAGCCAATTTGGGAACCGTTTGGTTGCGGTATGCAGAAAAAGGCTCCCAGTATAGCGATTGTGCAAGGGGGTAAAGCGCCTGAAAGAACGTCCACCGGACGCCGTTACAGCAGCTTGCCCGGATTCATGATGCCGCTGGGGTCGAACACCTGCTTGATGGCGCGCATCAGCCGCAGTTCCAGCGGATCTTTCAGGGCCAGGAAGGCGTCGCGCTTGAGCTGGCCAATGCCGTGCTCGGCGCTGATGCTGCCGTTGTAGCGTGCCACTTCCTCCATCACCTCGTCGCTGACGGCCTTGCCGTCGCCGAGTGCCCATTTCGGGTCCGCGCCAAGCGGGCGCGACAGGTTGTAGTGCAGGTTGCCATCCCCGAAATGGCCGAAGATGAACGGCCGGATGCCCGGGTACCGCGCCAGCAGGCGGGCTTCCATCGATGCCATGAAGGCCGGAATGCTTTCGATCGGCAGCGATACGTCGTGCTTCAGGTGCAGGCCGTCGGCGCGCTGCGCCTCGGAGATTTCCTCGCGCAGGCGCCACAGGCCCTGCAGCTGGGCCAGCGACGCGGAAACGGCCGCGTCCCGGCACAGGCCCTGTTCCAGCGCATCGCCAATGACCGATTCCAGTAGCGCGTTCAGCACGTCTTCGGACGCCGTATCGGCAATTTCCAGCAGCACATAGGCCGGATGGCGCTCGGCAAATGGCGCCTGGACGTTTTCGGCGTGGGTCAGCACCAGGTCCAGGCAGGCGCCGGTGAAGAACTCGTAAGCCTGCAGCCGGGCACCGCAGCGGGCGAACAGCAGCGCATACAGTTCCAGCGCCTGTTGCGACGATTCCACGGCGGCCAGCACCACGGCGCGCGAATCGGCGCGGGGCGACAGACGCAGCGCGGCGGCCGTGATGATGCCGAGCGTGCCCTCCGATCCAATCAGCAGCTGCTTGAGGTCGTAGCCGGTGTTGTCCTTGCGCAACGTGCGCAGGCCGTGAAAGACTTCGCCGCTGGGCAGCACCGCTTCCACGCCCAGCACCAGTTCGCGCGTCATGCCATAGCGCACCACGTTGACGCCGCCGGCGTTGGTGGCCAGGTTGCCGCCGATCTGGCACGAATCCTCGGCCGCCAGCGACAGCGGGAACAGGCGGTCGTTTTCCTCGGCGGCGCGGCGCAGGTTGCCCAGGATGCAGCCCGCTTCGGCCACCATGGTGTTGGCGATGGTGTCGATCGAGCGGATCTTGTCCATGCGATCCAGGCTGATCACCACGTTGGCGGGACTGTTGCCGGGCGCCGCGCCGCCGCACAGGCCGGTGTTGCCGCCGCGCGGCACCACCGGCACGCCCGACTGCTGGCACAGCGCCACCGCCTGCGCCACCTGTTCGGTCGTGCGCGGCCGCACCACGGCCTGCGCGTGGCCCTTGTACAGGCCGCGCCAATCGGACAGCCAGGGCGCCACGTCATCGGGCGCGGTGGCAACCACCTCTGGGCCAAGGGCTTCGGTCAGGCGTTGGGCGAATGCGGTATCGAACATGATCGGCAATGGAAGCGAAATGGAGAAATTACGATTGGCGCAGCGGCAGGCCCAGGCGGCCCGCGGCATTGCGCAGGTGTTCGGTGGCGCGCTGGCGGGCCAGTTCGGCGTCGCGCGCGCGGATGGCGTCGAAGATCGCCACGTGTTCGCCGTGCACCTGCCGCGGCAGGCCCGGCTGGCGGCTGGAATTGACGCGGGCGGCGCGCACGGCGTGGTGAAGCTGCAGGTTCATGTACTGCAGCAATTGAAGGTAATACGGGTTGTGCGTGGCGGTGGCGATGGCGATATGGAACTGGATGTCGGGTTCCACGCCATGGTCGGGATCGTCGATATGCGCGGCGATTGTCTGGAGCAGGGCGCCCATCCGCGTCACGTCCGCCTCGGTGCGATGCCGGGCGGCCATGGCCGCCGCCGCGCTTTCCAGGTCGATCCGCAACTCGAAAATCGCGGCCAGGTCGGTGGCGTCGGCACTGCCAGCCAGGCGGAATCCGCTGTCGCTGACACGCGATCGCACGGTGCTGCCCAGGCCCTGGCGGCTCTCGATCATCCCTTGCGAACGCAAGTGTTCAGTGACCTCGCGGATGACGGCGGCGCTGACGCCATAACGCTCCGATAGCTGCTTGCCCGTGGGCAGCCGCGCCCCGACGGGAAATGTCCCGTCGGCGATCTCGCCGCGCAACTGCTGGATGACGCGCTCGGTCAAGGTGATGGGCCGTGTCTGCATAGGCCAGCACCTTACGCTCTTCTGGTTATATGAAAACCAGGTATTTACCCTTATGTGGGCGCGTCGAGGTGCGGCGGCAGCGGGCGGGCGAGGGGCGGCCTGAAGCTTTCTCCTCTCTCCCGCATGGGCATGTACAGGCCGGGAGAGCGAGAGACAACCCGGGGATTTACATCCCCGGCGGCGGGTTCAGCGGAATCTGGTTGCGCAGGCTCAGGTTCATCACGTTCCAGGCGCGGATGGCGGCCACGGTATAGCAAAGCTGGGCGATGTCTTCCTCGCTGAAGTGTTCGCGCAGTGCCAGATAGGCGGCGTCCGTATCGTCGCGAAGGGGCAGGGCGTTCATGGCCTCGGCCCAGCCCAGCGCGGCGCGCTCGCGGGCATCGAAGAACGGGGCCTCGCGCCAGCCGGCGATGGCGTTCAGATGGCGGGGGTCAACGCCTTGCTTGATCAGGTCGCGCCAGTGCATATCGATGCAGAGGCCGCAGCCGTTCAGTTGCGATACGCGCAACTGGACCATTTCGACCAACCGTTCGCCAAGCGAACTTTTCTTGCACGATTGCGACAGTGCGATCAAGGCCTTCTGGCTGGCCTGGGTAAGGGGGAAGAAGTTGAGGCGTGCAGACATGCGGTTCTCCAATTCGTCAGAATTTGTCGGATTCAGGAAGACGGACGCGGCAATTCGCATCCGTTTGTCCATAAGACGAACGGCGAGGCGCAGTTGTGACAGGTTTTCCGAAAATCTTTCTGTTGCCGGCGCGTCGGCCGGCGGTCAGAGCTTGCCTTCGATCGCCTTGCGCTCGCGCCACATCTCCTGCACGAACGGGTCGGTGATGCCATACAGCCCGTGGCCCTTGCGCATGATCAGGTTGGTGGCCATCAGTTCATTGACCACCGGCTGCGCCTCTTCCACCTTGACCTCCCGGCCGATGGCCTTCGAGTAGGCCGCGGCGGCATCGGCCGAGAACAGCCCGCGCGCATCGCCGTCGGCCGAGGCAATCCGGTCGAAGATGGCCGTGGCCAGGCCGCCCAGTTGTTCCAGCTTCATCAGTTCGATATCGGCGGCGGTCGAGCGCAGCGTGTTGGCAATCACGGGCAGGTGTTCGTCGGGATCGCTGCCGGGCGGCAGGTGGAAATGCAGCTGGCGCAGCGCCTTGATCATTTCCTCGGGCCGGTTGCCCAGCGTCTGGAACGCCTTGACGGCCACCTCCAACGAAGGCTGGGCGGTAAAGCCCTCGGCGGACAGCCGTTCCAGCAGGTAGGCCACGTATTCCTTGTCCAGCACCGGATAGGCCACCGACGTGGCGCCCGTGAACGCCTGGTTGCGGCGCGCCGTCAGCTCCCCGACCAGCGCGCGGTGCGACCCCGTGCCGACGAACAGGAAGTGCCCGGACGTGTTCGGCCGGGGATTGATGGCGTCACGCGCGGCTTTCAGCGCCAGCAGCATCTGGTTGCCTTCCTCGGACGTGATGGCGTGCTGCACTTCATCGACAATCAGCACCACATCGGTTCGGCCCTGGTCCACCACCTCTTTCAGCGCCTGGGCCAGCGTGGCGCCGCCGGGCTCGCCCAGCGTGTCCAGCTTGAACCCGAACTTGAAGCCGAGCGCCCCGATATCGGCGCCGGCCAGCCGCCGTAGCTTGCGCACGGCGGCGGCGGGCAGCGATTCCAGTTCGGACAGCTTTTCGCGGATGGCGTCGCGGATCAGGGTGGCGGGGCTGCGCTGGGTATCGCTCCACAGATCGACGTAGATCACGATGGCGCCCAAGTCTTCCAGCGCCGGTATCAGGTCGTTGACCAGGAACGTGGTCTTGCCGATGCGCCGCAGGCCCGACAGGAACAGGCCGGAACGTAGCCCTTCGTCCAGCACGCTCGGATGCAGCAACTGCCGCGCCATCTGGCGGGCAAGCTCTGGACGCTTGAAGACGTAGGTCATGGCGGGTTTGGTCTGAATTATTGGATTCCCATAATTATAGGGTTTTTATAAATCGAAATAAAAGCTTAAGACCGGGATCTGCGTGTTTGAAGTGGACAAGAAGGCATTTGCGCACGTGCTTCCGGTGGCAGAATGGCACTTTGCCGCGATCCCGGGGCCTCCCATGCAACTTTCACCCGCTATCCCAATCCTGCGCATCTTCTCGGTCGACAAGGCGAAAGAGTTCTATCTCGACTTCCTTGGCTTCACGCTGGACTGGGAACACCGGTTTGGCGACGACTTCCCGCTCTATGCCCAGGTCTCGCGGTCCGGGCTGACGCTGCATCTCAGCGAGCACCACGGCGACGCCACGCCGGGGTCAGCCATCTTCGTGCCGATCGACGACGTGGATGCGCTCCACCGGGAACTGACCGCGCGGCAGTACCGCTATGCCAGGCCCGGCGTGGAAGACGCCGGTTGGGGCCGCCAGCTGCAGGTCAAGGACCCGTTCGGCAACCGGCTCTGCTTCTGCCAGCAGACGGCGTAGCAGGCATCAATCGGCCGGCAGGATCGACGGATTCCACACCACTTCCCAGAGATTGCCGTCCGGGTCCTGGAAGTAGCCGGCGTAGCCGCCATAGAACGTATCCTGGGCCGGCTTGACGATGGTCCCGCCCGCGCGTTCCACCTGCGCCATCACCTGGTCCACCTCGCCCTTGCTGGACACGTTGTGGCCGATCGAGAAGCCGGTGGGGCAGGGCGCGCTGGGGGGCAGCCCGGTATCCCAGGCCAGATTGTCGCGTGCCCAGAGCGCCAGCTTCAGGCCGGCCTGCAGGTCGAAAAAGGCCACCGCGCCGTGTTCGAATTCCTTGCCGACAATGCCCGGCGTGGCCAAGCCAAGGCCATCGCGATAGAAGCCCACCGCGCGTTCGAGGTCGGTCACGCCGAGCGTCAGCACCGAGATGCGGGGTTTCATGGGGTCTCCTTGATGGGCGATGGCACGGGCGATGGCACGGCGGCGACATCGTCCAGGCGTATGTCGCGCAGCGATGCGGTGGCCTTGGCGATGGCGCGCGACAGCCGCGCGATTTCGTTCAGATGTTCGATCATGTCGTTGGCCAGCCGGAAGTTGGCCACGTCTTCGGGGCTGCGCAGATGCAGTTCGGCCATGATGGCCTGCCGGGCGGTGGCGGCCATGGATTCCAGCGCCGGCTTGGCCGCCACGATGCGGGCCACGGCGTCGATATCGGGATGCACCACCGTATTCACCGCGCTTTCCAGCTGGGCGATGACGGCCGACGCAAATGCCATGGCATCGGCATTGCGCAGGCGGTCCAGGCGCTCGGTGGCGGCGCCCTGCGACAGCCGGCGCTGGCTCAGCGCCAGCATGCTCGTGGTAGCCACTTCGCGGATGGCATCGAGCGTGGCCGCGATGCGGGTCAGACCCACCATCTGGTGGCTTTCGTCCTCGCTGTCGTTGCCATCGGACAACTGGCCGATATAGCCGAGAATGGCCGTGCTCAGCGATTCCGCTGACTGGTCCTGCCCGGCGATGGCCACCGCGTCCTGCGCCGTGCCGCGTACGGCGATATCGGCGCCACGCTCCACCAGCCCCTGCACCTGCCGGCCCAGGCTGGCCAGTTCCAGTTGCACGCGCGCGATACCCAGCGCGGGCATGTCGAGCAGCGTGTCATCGAGGTAGCGCGGCACGCCCGGGTCGTGCAGCGTCTTGCGCGTGGCCGGCGCGATGCGCTGGGCCAGCCGGCCGATGGGCCCCGTGAACCAGATCAGGATGGCCGTGCTGAACAGGCTGAAGATGGTATGGGCATTGGCGGCCTGGCGCGGCGTTTCGGCGGCCAGCCGCGCCGCCCCGGTCAGCGCGGGCGCGCTCGGCGACACCATCCGCACCAGCTCCGCGAACTGCGGAATGATGAACGCAAAGAACAGCACGCCGAGCACATTGAACAGCAGATGGACGATGCCCACCTGCGTGGCCTCGGCATTCTTGCCGATGGCCGCCAGCAGTGCCGTGCCGCAGGTGCCGACATTGGCGCCCAGGATCAGCGCGATGCCCGATTCCAGCGGAATCAGCCCCTGGCTGCCCAGCGCGATCACAATGGCCAGCGTGGCGGCCGAACTCTGCACGATGGCCGTGAATACCGCGCCGATCACGATGCCCAGCAGCGGGTTGCGCATGTCCTGCATCGCGGCGATGAATGGCTCGAAATTGCGCAGCGGCCGGGTGGCGTTGCCCATGAACTCGATGCCCAGGAACAGCAGCCCCAGGCCCAGCAGCACGCCGCCCAGCTGGCGCAACAGTTCGCGCTTTGCAAAACCATGCAGCAGGAAGCCCAGCGCCAGCAGGAACGGCGTGATCGCGGAAATATTGAAGGCGATGATCTGGGCGGTCAGCGTGGAGCCGATATTGGCGCCCATGATGACCGGGATCGACTGCGCCAGCGTCATCAGCCCCGCCGAGACAAAGCCGACCAGCAGGACCGTGGTGATGGTGGACGAATTGAGCAGCGCGGTGATGCCCGCTCCGGCCAGCACGCCGCGCCAGCGGCTGGCCGTCAGCGTGCCAAGCAGCGACTGCAGCCGCGCCCCGGCAATAGCCTTGAGGCCGCCTGTCATGCAATCGAGTCCGTACAGGAACAGGGCCAGCCCGCCCACCAGCAGGCCGACGATTTCAAGCAGGTTCAGCGACGCACCAGGCTGCATGGCGATAGACCTATCGGGACGGCGAAGCCGCCGTAGTTGGCCGCTATTGTAGGCCGCTATCGGCTGAATCTGCCGGCCACGCCGCAGCGGGGCCGAACCCGGGTCGCCGGCCCTCGTTGCGCGCCATCGCCACGGCTACAATGCGTCCTCGCCCCAGCCACCTTATGTCCGCCCATGCCTCCAGCCGCTCGCACTTTGCGTTGCCTTGCCATCCTTCCTCCGCTGTGGGCCGGACTGTCCGCGCTGGCGATTGCCGGGTCGGCACAGGCGGCACAGGCGGCCGATGCCGATGCCATCCAACGGGCTGTCGATGCGGCGGTGCAGCCGGTCATGGCCCAGTACCAGGTGCCGGGCATGGCTGTGGCGATTACCGCCGGCGGCCAGCACCGGATCTTCAACTATGGCGTGGCCTCGCGGCAGGGCAACCGGCCCGTTACCGACGACACGCTTTTCGAGATCGGATCGGTCAGCAAGACCTTTACGGCCACGCTGGCAGCCTGGGCGCAAGCGCGCGGCGTGCTCTCGCTCGATGACAAGGCCACCCGCTACCTGCCAAGGCTTGCCGGCAGCGCGTTCGACCGTATCAGCCTGCTGGAACTGGGCACGTACACGGCGGGCGGGCTGCCACTGCAGGTGCCGGACGCCGTCAATACCATGCCGCAGATGATCGAATGGCTGCGCCGCTGGCAGCCCGACGCCGCACCGGGCACGCAGCGGCGCTATTCGAACGTCAGCGTCGGCCTGTTCGGCCTGGCGGCCGCCCAGGCGCTGGACGCCTCGTTCGACAGCGCGATGGCGCGGCAACTGATTCCGAAGCTCGGCCTGACCCATTCGTGGGTGCAGGTGCCCCGCGCGCAGATGGTCCACTACGCATGGGGCTACCGCGACGACAAGCCCGTGCGCGCGTCGGCCGGCGTGTTCGATGGGCAGGCCTACGGCATCAAGACCACCGCCGCCGACATGATCCGCTACGTGGAGCTGAACATCGATGGGCAGGCTGTCTCCGACGCCGCCCTGCGCCAGGCGCTGGCCGCCACCCATGCGGGCTACTTCCGGGTGGGCGGGATGACGCAGGGACTGGGCTGGGAACGCTATGGCTGGCCGGTATCGCTGGATGTGCTGCAGGCCGGCAACGACGCGCGCATGGTGCGCGACGCCCAGGCCGTGCAGCGCATCGATCCGCCGCAACCGGCGCCGGCCGACGTCCTGATCAACAAGACTGGCTCGACCAATGGGTTTGGCGCCTATGTGGCATTCGTGCCGGGGCGGCGGATCGGCGTGGTGATGCTGGCCAACCGCAATCTGCCGATCCCCGCGCGAGTACAGGCCGCCTACGCGATCCTGCAGGCGCTGGACGGAGCCGGAGCGGCCGGGATCGGGTCCGCGCCGCAGGGCCGGTAAGTCGGGGCTGGCGGCTGGCCGTCAAAAAAAGAACCCGCCTGACGCGAATCAGGCGGGCTTGCAGGGGGAGGTTAAACAGGACGGGTCAGGTCCTGCGATGAAGCTTAGAGTGAGGCACATGCACAAGCTGTAGGCGTTTGTCTGATTTTGCATTTCTGGCAGTTTGGCCCCGCGTTCAGGCCCGGAATGCAGGCCGTGCATGGCTTCCCCCGCATCGCGGTATCGCGCTGGCAATTTGGCGGGCCACACGCTACGATGCGTTTTTATGCAACCAGTTGCATAAGTTATCCGAAGATTGCCCATCCCCATCTTTGCCACCCAAGGAGACCTGCATGGACGTTCAAGGCCTGAACCCCGCCGCGCAACAGACGCTGGCTGCCTGGCACGCGTTGCTGGCGCGCAATGCCATGGAAGAACTGGACCCGCTGCTGTCGGACCGCATCGTATTTCGCTCGCCTGTGGCGCATACGCCATATCCGGGGCGTGCGGCGATCAAGCTGGTGCTGAAGACGGTGAACACGGTGTTCCACAACTTCACCTACCACCGCATGTTTGCCACGGACGATGGCAAGAGCGCCGTGCTGGAATTCAGTGCCGAGGTCGATGGCAAGGCGCTGAAAGGCA
Organism: Cupriavidus sp. 86D6; assembly: GCF_057815095.1. Classification (NCBI taxonomy): domain Bacteria; kingdom Pseudomonadati; phylum Pseudomonadota; class Betaproteobacteria; order Burkholderiales; family Burkholderiaceae; genus Cupriavidus; species Cupriavidus sp. 86D6. The sequence continues at coordinate 311,868 of NZ_JBYPSB010000004.1, forward strand.
TCGACATGCTGCGGTTTGACGAGGCCGGCAAGATCGAGGAGTTCGAGGTCATGGTGCGGCCGATGTCCGGCCTGCATGCGCTGGCCGAAGCCATGGGCGCCCGGCTGGCCGCCCAGAAGGCCGTGCTGGCCGGCGCGGAGTAGTCTTCAGCCCACAGCCCACAGCCCTCAGCCCTCAGCCCGCCACCTTCCGTCCGGCCGCGCCCTTGGTCAGGAAGATGGCGGATGGCGGAGGTCGAGCGTGACCACGCGCAGCGTGGCGTCGTCGGGGCAGACCGTATCCGCGAAGCCAAGACGGTGCGCCAGCCCCCGCATGCCGCGATTGGCCGACAGCACATAGCCCTCCATCGTGCCGAACCCGGCCGCCCGCGCCAGTGCGATCAGCGTCTGCATCAACAGGCTGCCCAGGCCCGAGGATTGCCAGCCGTCGAGCACGGTCACGGCGAACTCGCACGCATCGCGCCCCGGCAGCGCCACGTAGCGCGCACCGCCCACCAGATGCCCGCTCTCGGCGGTGCCCGCCACGGCGGTCAGCGTGCAGTCTTGCCCCGGCACCGGGTGAACCACATCGTCGAGCAGCGCCTCGGGCAGGTCGTGCATGGCGGCCATGAAGCGTGTGTAGCGGGAATCGTCGGACAGCAGCGAGAACGCTTCGACAATGCCCGCCTTGTCGTCTTCGCGGATCTTGCGCACCACCACCGGCTGGCCGTTGCGCAGGCTGGCGTGCAGGGGCAGTTGGGGCAGGGCGGCTGTCGTCGGACTGGCGTCGGTCGGCATGGAGGGTCCGGGAAGATGGGGGATGGACGGTGATGTCATGGTAGGCAACCCGGCGCGAAGCCGCCAAGGGCGCCGGCCCCGCAGTGCTTCCACCGGGCCGCATTGGCGAAATCCCCAAGCCAGATATCCTTGACTTCCCCTTGCACGCCGCCTTGAATACGCAAACTGAACAGTGATCAGTTCGGATCGGGGAGACAGCGTGGAAACAGCGCAGCAACGCGTGCAGGAAGAGGCGCATGGCAAGGCAGCCCAGCCAGCGCCGGACGGCATCTGGTCGAAGGGCAACTTTGCGCCGGTGACCCGGGAAATCGCCGCCGCCGGGCTCAGGGTGCGGGGCGAGCTGCCCCGGGAACTGGCCGGCACCTTGTATCGGAATGGTCCGAATCCGCGTTTTCCGACGGCGGCCACGCACTGGTTCGGCGGGGACGGCATGATCCACGCCATTGCGCTGGCCGATGGCGCGGCCAGCTATCGCAACCGCTGGGTCCGCACGCCGAAATGGCGCGACGAAGATCGGGCCGGCCGCGCGCTGTTCCGCGCGTTTGCGGGCAAGCTGCCCGATGCCCCTGAATGGGCGGGCGACGACCGGGGCGTGGCCAACACCCATATCGTGTGGCACGGCCAGCGGCTGCTGGCGCTGGAGGAGGCGCACCGGCCGACGTGTATGACGCCCGGCACGCTCGAAACGCTGGGCTACGCCGACTATGGTCCGCTGCAGGGTCCGTTCACGGCCCATCCGAAGATTGATCCGCTGACCGGCGAAATGTTCTTCTTCGGATACAACGCCGATGGCCCGCTGACGGCTGCCATCACCACCGGCACCATTGGCCCCGATGCGCGGCTGACCCGGCATCTCAAGTTCGACACGCCGTACTGCAGCATGGTCCATGACTTCATGATGACCACGCGGCATCTGCTGTTTCCGGTCCTGCCGCTGACAGGCAGCCGCGAGCGGCTGGACAAAGGCCTGCCGCCGTATGCATTCGAGGCAGACCGGCCGTCGATGATCGGCATCATGCGGCGCGATGCACCGTCCGGCGTGCCGCGCTGGTTCCAGGGCCCGCCGTGCTATGTGTTCCACGCGATGAACGCGTGGGAAGAGGGCGACACGATACACGCCGACGTCATGGTCTACGACGAGGCGCCGCTGTTTCCGCGCCCGGACGGGTCGCCGGGCGACCGGTCGCGCCAGCTGGCCTACCTGACCCGCTGGACCTTCGATCTGGCCAATGGCCGCGACACCTTCACCAGCCAGCGCCTGTGCGACATCCCGGGCGAATTTCCGCGCATCGACGACCGGCTTGCCGGTCGCCAGCACCGGCATGGCTGGTTCGCCGCGTCGGTGCCCGGGGAAGCCGCGCGCCAGGGGCCATCGGACGAGGCGGAACGGCAGGGCATCGTGCATCTCGACGCCGTGACCGGCGCCCAGGCCACGTTGTGGCTGCCGCCGGGCGACGCGACCTCCGAGCCGGTGTTCGCGCCGCGTGGCCGCGCCGAGGGCGACGGCTGGCTGCTGGCCGTGGTGTGGCGCGCTGCATCGCATACCAGTGAACTGCTGGTGCTTGATGCCCTGGATATCGAGGCCGGGCCGGTGGCCACGGTGGAGCTGCCGCAGCGCGTGCCGTTCGGCTTCCACGGCAACTGGGTGGAAGGAGCCAACGCATGAGCCGGCTCCTGCGGGTGGCGTGGCCCGTCATGCTCGACACGCTGGGTGTGCTGGTGTTTGCCGTGCTGATGGCGCTGAACGTGGATGTCCGCATCGCCACGCTGGCGGGGCTGGTCGTGGCACTGGCCGTGGTCGGCCGGGAAATCGTCCACCGGCGCCGCGTGGCAGTGCTGCAGTGGATCAGCCTGGCGTCGGTCGTGGTGTCGTCGATCGCCACCTGGGTCACGTCCGATCCGCGCTTCGTGATGGCCAAACCGAGCATCCTGTTCCTGGTGATCGGCGTGGTCATGCTGCGCGGCGGCTGGATGAACCGCTATGTGCCGACCGCCATCGCGCCGCGCGTGGAGCCCGAGATGACGTTCTTCGGCTACGCCTGGGCGGTGCTGATGCTGGTGTCCGCCGCGCTGAACGCAGCGGTGGCGATCTGGCACCCGGCGTCGTGGCCGGCCTTTATCGCGATCTATCCGGCGGTGTCCAAGGGCGTGCTGTTCTGCGTGCAGTACGGCGTGGTGAAAGCCGCGTTGCGCCGGCGCCCGGCCCCGGTCGCCGACGCCGAGGCCGCGCTGGACAGCCAGGCGGCTCTGTAACCGCCGGATGCGCGACGGCCGCGGTAGCATGGAACCCCGCGACACCAGGCAGCAACCCGGCATGACCGAGCCATCCAAGGCGACCCGTGCGCCCCGGCCCCGCAAGACGCCCACGGGGGCGGCCACCAAGCCGGAAGGGCAGTGGCACCACGGCGATCTGCGCGCGTCGCTGATCGCCTGGGGCCTGCATCTGATCGATACCGAAGGCGTGGCCGCCATGAGCATGCGCACCGCCGCCCGGCTTGCTGGCGTGTCGGCCGGCGCGCCATCGCACCACTTCCAAGACCGCAACGGCCTGCTGGCGGCCATTGCCGCGCAGGCGTTCCGCGAACTCAAGCATTTCAGGAGCGAACGCGCCGCCCGGCTGCCCAACGCCACCCCGGCCGACCGCCTGCGCGGCCTGCTGGTGGGCTATGCGGAATTCGCCCACACCTATCCGGCGCGCTTCCACCTGATGTTCGGCCCCGGCGTCGCGCGCCGCAGCGACTACCCGGAACTGACGCAGGCCGCCGGCGACTCGTTCTCGCGCGTGCGCGAGGCCGTGGCCGCGTGCCTGGACGGCAAGGCGCCTGCCCACCTGACCGAAGAACAACTGGCCTTCGCCGTCTGGATCGCCGCCCACGGCCTGGCCACGGCTACCGCCAGCAACGCGCGCCTGTCGGCGCTATCGGCGCTATCGGCCGAACCGCTCGACATCGACCAGATGGCCGGTGTGGTGGCGGAATTTTGCCTGCAGGCATTGAGGGCGTGCACCGCCTGAACGGCCCCGGCGTCAAAAGCCAAAGAAAAGCCAAAGAATAGCCAAGGAAAAGCCAAGGAAAAGCCAAGGAAAAGGGGCGCCGATACCGATCGGCGCCCCGCATGCCACAGGCTACATCACTTGCGCAGGTCGAAGCGGTCGAGGTCCATCACCTTGGCCCAGGCGGCGACAAAGTCCGTGTAGAACCTGTCTGCGCCGTCGGCACTGGCGTACACCTCGGACAGCGCCCGCAACTGCGCGTGCGAGCCGAACACCAGGTCGACCCGCGAGCCGGTCCACTTGACCGCGCCGGTCTTGCGATCGGCGCCCTCGAACACGTCGCGCGACAGCGGCGTCCACTCCAGGCTCATGTCGAGCAGGTTGCGGAAGAAGTCGTTGGTCAGCGTCTCGGGCCGGTCCGTCAGCACCCCGTGCGCATCCTTGCCATGATGGACGTTCAGCACGCGCAGGCCGCCAATCAGCACCGTCATCTCTGGCGCGGTCAGCGTCAGCAGCTGCGCCTTGTCGATCATCATGTGCTCGGCCGGCACGCGCACGCGCGGGTTGATGTAGTTGCGGAACGCGTCGGCGGTCTGCTCCATGGCGTTCATCGACTTCACGTCGGTCTGGTCCTGCGACGCATCCATGCGGCCCGGCGAGAACGGCACGGTCAGCGTCTTGCCGGCCTTTTCCGCTGCCTTCTCGATGGCCGCATTGCCCGCCAGGACGATCAGGTCAGCCAGCGAGACCTTCTTGCCGCCCGACGCCGCGCCGTTGAAGTCCTTCTGGATGGCTTCGAGCCTGGACAGTACCTTGCCAAGCTGATCGGGCTCGTTGATCGCCCAGTCCTTCTGCGGGGCCAGGCGGATACGGGCACCGTTGGCGCCGCCGCGCTTGTCGGAGCCGCGGAAGGTCGAGGCCGACGCCCACGCCGTCTTGACCAGCTCGGAGATCGACAGCCCCGACGCCAGCACCTGCTGCTTGAGCGCGGCGATGTCCTTGTCGTCCACCAGCGGGTGGTCCACCTTCGGGATCGGGTCTTGCCAGAGCAGTTCCTCGGTGGGCACTTCGGGGCCCAGGTAGCGCGCCACCGGGCCCATGTCGCGGTGGGTCAGCTTGAACCAGGCACGGGCGAAGGCATCGGCAAAGGCCTTCGGATCGTCCTTGAAGCGGCGCGAGATCTTCTCGTAGACCGGGTCGAAGCGCAGCGACAGGTCGGTGGTCAACATGGTCGGCTTGAGCTTCTTCGACGGATCGTGCGCGTGCGGCACCGTCTCGGGTGCATCCTTGGCCACCCATTGGTTGGCGCCGGCCGGGCTCTTGGTCAACTCGTACTCGAAGTTGAACAGGTTTTCCCAGAAACCCTGGCCCCATTGGGTCGGCGTGCTGCTCCACGTCACTTCCAGGCCGCTGGTGATGGTGTCCGCGCCCTTGCCGGTGCCGTACTTGTTCTGCCAGCCCAGCCCCTGGAGTTCCAGCGCGGCCGCCTCGGGTTCCGGCCCGACGTTGCTGGCCGGGCCCGCGCCGTGCGTCTTGCCGAAGGTATGGCCGCCGGCAATCAGCGCCACGGTTTCCTCGTCGTCCATGGCCATGCGGCCGAACGTGTCGCGGATGTCGTAGGCCGCGGCAAGGGGGTCGGGATTGCCGTCCGGGCCTTCCGGGTTCACGTAGATCAGGCCCATCTGCACCGCGCCCAGCGGATTTTCCAGATTGCGGCCCGGGTCGGTGCGGCTGACTTCCTCGCCGTGTTTTTCCACATCGGCCACCAGCACGCCGCCATCGTCCTGCCTGCCGGCCGCGCCCTTGCCGTAGCGGATATCGCCGCCGAGCCAGGTCTTTTCATCGCCCCAGTAGACGTCCTGGTCGGGTTCCCAGGTGTCTTCGCGGCCCGCGCCAAAGCCGAAGGTCTTGAAGCCCATGGATTCCAGCGCGACGTTGCCGGCCAGGATCATCAGGTCGGCCCACGAAATCTTCTGGCCGTATTTCTGCTTGACGGGCCATAGCAGCCGGCGGGCCTTGTCCAGGCTGACGTTGTCGGGCCAGCTGTTGAGCGGCGCAAAACGTTGCTGGCCGCGTCCGCCACCCCCCCGGCCGTCACCGATGCGGTACGTGCCGGCGCTGTGCCAGGCCATGCGGATGAACAGCGGACCGTAGTGGCCAAAGTCGGCCGGCCACCAGTCTTGCGAATCGGTCATCAGGTGGGCCAGGTCCTGCTTCAGCGCGGCGTAGTCGAGACTCTTGAAGGCCGCGGCGTAGTCGAATGTCTCGCCCAGCGGGTTGCTCTTGTCCGAATGCTGGGCCAGCAGGTCGAGCCGCAGCTGTTTCGGCCACCAGTCCGCATTGGTGGTCCCGCCGCCGGCGGCATGGTTGAAGGGACACTTTTCGTTAGACATGCTCTCTCCTTTGGGGGATCCAAACGGTAGTTCTTGTCTGTCTTCACGCGTCAACACTTCCACGAGGCTCTGCCTGGGCAGACCCTGTCGCACGAGAAATATAGGCGAGAGCGCATGCCAACAACATGAGAGCTTTGCAATCGGCGCGATAGGGCATTGCTATGGGGGTGGCGCCATGACGATTCGGGTTAGCACCGACCATTGGGGGCGGCGCCTGACCTATAGTTCCGGTACACCAGACCACTGCGGCGCGTGACGCCGGGAGGCGGCAATCATGACCATGGCGACGAAGCTGGCGCGATGCCTGAGCAGGACCGAGGCCCGGTTCGAAACCGTGCGTCGCCCCGGGCGGCCCGGACAGTTGGCCCACCCCGGCGACGACGCGGCCCGCAGCATCCCCGCCGACCGGCTGGCCCGCACGGTGCTGCTGGAGGACGACAAGGGCTACCTGGCCGCCGTGATTCCTGCCAGCCATCACCTGAAGCTGGCCGAACTGCGCGAGCAGACCGGGCGCAAGGTGGCCTACGCCCGTGCCGACGGCGTGCGCGAGGTGTTCCGCGACTGCGATCGGCAGGCATTGCCGCCGGTCGGCATGGCCTACGGCACGCTGACCTGGATCGACGACAGCCTGCTGACCCACGATGACGTCTACTTCGAGGCCGGCGACCGCGAGGCGCTGGTCCATATGAACGTGGACGATTTCGCGCAGCTGATGTCCGAAGCGCGGCGCGGCCATTTTGCGCATCGGGTCATGTAGGCACGGCGCGCGGCCGCTCCCACGGCATACGTGACGATCTGGCCCCCTGCCGGTATGCCGGTAGCCGGGCGGGTTCCGGCAGGCCGGCGCACGCGCTAGAACGCGAGCGTCATGGCGGCGATGACCACCTGATCGTGCGATGCCGGATTGAACCAGTAGACGCTGCCGGTGACCTTGCCCAACGTGAGCTGTACCAGGCCGCCGCGCTGGAACTCGCGATCGCCGCCGTAGATCCGCGTGCGCTGGGCGACCAGACCCACACGCAGCCACTGGACGGGGCGGAATCCCAGTTCGCTCCACGCATAGGTATAGGGCGTGGTGGAACCCGTGCCGGGCAGATACTCGGCTTCGATGTAGTAATCGAACTTGCTGACCGCGAGGCTGGCCTCCACGCCGGCAATGGGCCCGTGCGCGCTGCCCACCACGACGCCCACGATGGGCGTGACCTTGTACTGGAACGTTTCCCCGCCCGAGAACGACCAGCCGACGAAACCCGACTGGGCATGCCTGGCCTCGTAGTTGACGCGCGCTTCGAGATGCAACTGGCCATGATCGGCCCCGAAAATGCCCGAAGCGTAGCTGTCTTCGTGTCGTGGCATGTTCCAGAAGCCGGTCGCCAGGAAACTCCAGGCGGGCGGCGGGGTATCCGCAGCGGGCGCCGGCGGGATAACGGCGACCTCCTGGGCCTGCACGCCATTTGCCGCGAGCCAGATCGCAGCTGCCACCAGGGGCGCGCGCATCTTATCCCCCCAGCGCGATGACGGCGATGGTGACGGCCACGCCGAGCGCCATCATCCAGAATCCGGCCCGCCAGGGGTTGATCCCGCCGTAGTGGCCCAGCGCCGCACCGCCGACGAACAGCATGATCAGCGTCAGCACCCGGGACACCAGCAGCGCCGTGGACAGGTCGTGCAGCAGCACGAAGGGCAGGGCCACCGGGAACGTGGACAGCACGACGATAAAGAAGATGCGGATCGCGGCAAGAAAGTCGCCGCCATGCAGCGTCGGGCGGTCCGGCACGGTGGCGCCGGACACCAGCCGTAGCCGTACCGGTTCGAGATCCTCGTTGGCAATGTGCGGATTCATGGCGGGCGGCAGCGCGTCGCGGATCGCCGCGATGCCCGAGGGCGCGTCGCCATGCTTGGCCGTCAGGGCATGCTTCTGCAGCATGCCGCGCCCGGCCAGCGTCCGCACCAGATACATGATCGCGTCGACCAGCCCCCAGGCGAGATTGCAGCCGAGAGCGGCACGCAGCATGGTCTGGGCGGCATCGGGCCCGGCCGTGGCGGACGACACGGCGCCCACGAACGTCAGCGCCATGTACAGCCCGAAACACATTTCGGATACGCGATCGACCACGTCCAGGGCCGGAGCCCGATCCTCGACGCTGTCGCTCTGTGACGGATTGATAGCCGACATGCTGGTTCCTCCCCATGTGCCAGCAACGGGTCAGGACACGGTAGACCGATCCGGACGGTGCTGCCATTGGACCAACGTCCTAGCGTGCAGCGTGGGCGGCGCTCATTGGGGCAATGGGGGGGCGGCAACGGCAGGGATTGCCCGGGGCTGGCAGACCGGGCGGACGGCGGCATCCGCCTGCGCGTGACGGAAGCCGCCGAGCGGCGGCCGCCTTGCTACTGGCAGCTGGTGCCGGGCGTCGCTGCGATCACCAGTCGCAGGTTCTTCGTCACGGGGTCGTCGTCGGCACCCACGGTATTGTCGGTGAACGTGCAGCCATACCTGGCATCGGCCACGACGGACGCCGTCAGTACATCGTCGCCGGCGGGTCGCGTGTGGGTCTGCTCCCACGTCACCATGTCGTCGAAGGCCCTGGTCTGCTCCGCCACCGTGAAATCGCAGTGCGCGATGCCGCGGATCGCGCGCTGCACCAGCCAGGACGCCGTGCCGTTGGCGTCGGCGCGGCGCTTGTAGATCTGCTCCATGCTGAACGGCACGTACATGTCGCCCAGCGTATGCAGCGTCAGCACCGGCACGCTGATTTTCGCGGCGTTCTGCGGAATCCAGCGCAGGCCGTCGCGGCGCAGCCGGTTGGCATCGGCGACCGGGCGCACCCGGAAAATCGCCGCATTGAACGCCTGTTCCTCGGCGGACTGGGCCGGGTCGTTGTCGAACTGGTAGAGCAGGGCGGTGGTGTCCACCACGTTTTGCGTCAGGATGCCGTTGACGGTGCCGTCGGAGCCGAACGTGCTCCACACCGCGTCCTGGTAAGCCTTCGACGCGGGGCTTTGCCCGAAGCCGAGCTCGAACAGCGGGCGCTCGCCGCCGGTCAGGTTCTTGACCACGGCCTTGAGCTTGTCGCCCGCGGCGGTCGTCGCCGAGGGGTAGGTGGTGAACAACGCCGACATCAACGGCGCCACGATCTGCGCCCAGTTCGTGACCGGCCACGATGTGGCCGGCATGCCAGCCAACTGCTGCGCGGCAGTCTGATAGCCACCGAAGTAATTGAAGAGTTCGGTGTCGCCCAGCACGGCGCACATCGGCACCGAGCCGTTGTACGACACCTTGTGCACGGCGGTCTGGATATTCTCGGCATCCACGGCGGCAGCCGCCACATGCCCGCCCATCGAATGGCCAACGATATATGTGCGGGTGGGCGCGGCCAGCGTGCGGCCATTCTTCTTCGCAATATCGGTAAACGCCAGCGCCAGCGCGTTGGTGTCCTCCAGGCCGGCGCGGACGTCGTAGTAGTTGGTGGAATAGGTGGACGCGGCCCACGCGTAGCCGGCTTCCAGCAGATGCCGGCGGATGCCCGGAATGGTGACGGACAGCGCGGAACCCATCCCGGCGTAGCCGTGGGCATACATCACGAGCTTGCCGTTCCAGGCGGCGGGCACTTCCACGACATAACCGGCATTGCCGAGCTGACCGGACCAGCGGTCGGACGCAGGCGCGCCGGCCAGCGGCGCCAGTTTTGCTGCCAGCGCGTTGGTATCGACGGTGAAGGTCCGGCTGTCTTGCGGACGTACCTCTTCGGGCTGGACCGTCGGCGCTGTGGGAGCGGGTGTGGATGCGGTGGTGGCCGAACCGTTGTCGTCGCCGCCACCACAGCCGTACAGCAGGAAGCCGGCCGCCAACGCCAGGGCAGTGCTCTGGAATACGCGATGCATGATGTCTCCTCTGTCTTCTTTATCGTGCGTGTGGGAGTGCGTCGGCACGCGTCCTCGACCGCCATCATGCTTTCACGACATGCTTCCCCCGCGTGACGCAACGCCCGGCCAATGTAACCGCGGCGATACGTCACGCCAATGTTCAAACGGGTGTCCGACTGGGGCGTTGCGCGGTGCAACATGCGCGTTCGACTTCCTGAACCTGCCACTTACGTCATCAGCGCGGGCAAAGCCTCAACGAGCGCGTCGACGGCCATGCGGACTTTGCGCGGCAAGTGAGGCGCCTGCAGCCACAACGCGTAGGCGTCGTAAAGAAATGCCGGCCGGTCCGGCAATAGAGCGACCAACACCCCCGACCGGATGCGATCGCTGACAAGCCAATAGGGAAGCCAGGCGAGTCCCATGCCGCGCGTCGCGGCCTCGGCAATGGCGTCGAGATCATCCATCCGGACCCGGTTGAGCGGAATCATCTCTTCCGGCGGAAGCCCTTCCCTGGGAAACAGCCACGGGCTGACCCGGCCTGAGCGTCTGTACACGATGGCTTGGTGCCGCTGGAGCGCGTCGACGGTGGCGGGCTGGCCGTGCGCCTTGAGATAGGCGGGCGAAGCGCAGACGATCATCGGTTGGCGTGCGACACGACGCGCGATCACGCCAGCCTTGTCGTCCAGATCGCCGGTACGGATGGCGATGTCGAAGTCGCCTTCGCCCAGATCGACGAAACGGTCATTGAATGACAGATCGAGCTCCAGCGCCGGATACGTCTGCGCAAATCGCAGTAGCACCGGGGCCACGCAAAGCCGGCCAAAGTGCACGGGCATGGTGACACGCAACCTCCCGCGCGGTTCGCCGAACTGATCGGCCGCAAGCGCATCTGCGGCCTCAGCCTCCGCCAGCACGACCTTGCAGCGATCGTAGTAGGCCTGCCCGAAGTCCGTCAGGCTCTGGCGCCTCGTGGTGCGAATCAGCAAGCGCACGCCAAGGCGGGTTTCCAATGCGTGAACATGTTTGCCGACCATGGGGGCGGATAGGCCCAGCACATCAGCGGCGGCCGCAAACGAGCCCAGATCGACGGCTTTTACAAAGACGGCCATGCTGGTCAGACGGTCCATATTAAAAACCATTGGTTTCGACTGTCGTCGATTATCCGCCGTTTATCCGCGAAACGTGCGGGACTACAGTGGATTCACTTCAACAAGTTTCGACTGGGAGGGAATTCATGGCACGCGTTGTCCGGTTTCATCAGCATGGGGGACCCGAGGTCCTGCGCATCGAGCACGTCGAAGTTCCGCCGCCGGGGCCGGGCGAGGTACAGATTCGAGTCAAGGCGCTGGGGCTCAATCGTGCCGAGGCGCTGCTGCGTGCCGGGACGTATATCGAGCGGCCGACATTTCCGTCCGGGCTCGGGCTTGAGGCCGCGGGCGTTGTCGAGGCGGTGGGCACCGGTGTCACGGCGATTGCGCCGGGCGATGCCGTCAGCGTTGTGCCGCCGCAGTCGATGGTTCGCTGGCCCGCGTACGGCGAGTTGGTGACGTTTCCCGCCCCACTTGTCGTCAGGCATCCGCGAACGCTGGGTTGGGAGGAGGCCGCTGCAGTGTGGATGCCGTATCTCACCGCCTATGGTGCGTTGATCGACATCGCCAAGCTCGGCCCGGGAGACTTTGTGGCCGTGACGGCGGCGTCCAGCAGCGTCGGGTTGGCCGCGATTCAGATCGCGAACAGGGTAGGGGCGACGCCGATCGCGATCACGCGGACTTCCGCCAAGGCGCGCGACCTGCTGACCGCAGGCGCCGCCCACGTGATTGCCACTGCCAACGTCGATCTCGCCACCCGGTTGCAGGAGATAACGGGCTCAGCTGGCGTGCGGGTCGTGCTGGACGCAATCGGCGGCCCGATCTTCCAGCCGCTGACGGCAGCGATGTCGCGCGGCGGAATACTCATCGAATATGGAGGCCTCAGTACGGAGCCGACGCCTTTTCCCTTGTTTGACGTACTGAGCAAGACCCTGACGCTGCGCGGTTACCTCGTGCACGAGATCACCGGCGACCCGGTGAAACTTGAGGCGGCCAAGGCATTCATCATCGACGGACTGGAATCGGGGGCGTTTCGGCCGGTGATTGCGAGGACCTTCGCCTTTGACCAGATCGTCGATGCGCACCGCTTTCTTGAGTCGAACGAGCAGTTCGGCAAGATCGTGGTGACGGTTTGATGTGCTGCGGCACGTTAAGTGGAATTCCGGGACCATCTGGCGGCTTGCTGGTTGTGGAAGCGGCCGTTCGACATACCGACGTAGATCCCTGACAATTTTGGGCCAGCACTCGATCTGTTCGACGACCCCTTGTCGATGAACTGTGGCGGTGACTGCTGGGGTTGCGTCGGCGAGATTGAGGCCGACCTGGGCAATTTAGCCCCAACATACGTTATAGCAATAATCTATCTTATGTTAAATAAGATGCGCGCCATTTCGAGAACACTTCGGCCAGCACGGCGCCGCCCAACCGCCTCTTGCCCACGCGCTGGCCCGGCTTGAATCGGGAGTTGTCGCGCCTAGAATCAACTTCATGCGCGAAGGCCCACTCTTTCCATCGGCGCCGCCTGGGAAAAGGCCGGCGGCCCGCAATCGTGCTTCCGGTCGGCGCGTCGCGGAAGCATCGGTGTCTGTTCCTGCGGACCCGTCCGCGCCGTCCGTTCCGTTTCTGCTGGCGACCAAGATCCTTGCGCCGCGTCTGCCGGCCGGATTGATCGAACGTCCGCGCCTGCTGGACGTGCTTGGCCAGGGTCGGGACAAGCGGCTGACCGTTATCAAGGCGCCGGCAGGTTTCGGCAAGACATCGCTTTGCATTGCGTGGCTTGACCGGCTGCGCGCCGATGGCGCTCGTGTTGCCTGGTTGTCGGTGGATCAGGAAGATGACGAGCCTGCACATTTTCTGAGTCATCTGGCGCAGTCGCTGTACGGTGCCTGTGTCGCTGAAGGCGCGCCGCCGGGGCTTGCCGGTGAGGTTTCGCTGCTTGTCCCGCGCGCGGTGATTGCCACGCTGGTCAACGCGCTGGCCGAGATCGACGACGAGTTGTTCCTGTTCGTGGACGACTATCACCTGATCGGTACTGAATCGATTCATGAAGCCGTGGCGCTGCTACTGGCCCACGCGCCGTCGAACTTCCATCTGGTGCTGGGCACGCGTGCGGACCCGCCCTTGCCGCTGGCACGGTTGCGGGCCGGCAATGCGCTGCTTGAGATCGACGCCACGATGTTGCGCTTCAGTGCCGACGAAACCGGGCGGTTCGTGCAGCGCGAATGCGCGGGGGGTCTGCCGCAGGCCTCGGTAGACGCCTTGCACGCCTCGACCGAAGGCTGGGCAGCCGCGTTGCGCCTGTCCGCGCCGATGCTGGCCCGCAGCCAGTCGGGCGCCTGGGTGGCGCCATCGGGCACGGCGCGGCCTATCGCGGCCTATCTGGAAGAGATGCTGGCCTGCCAGACCTCGGAACTGGTCGATTTCATGGTGCGCACCGCCATCCTGGACCGGCTTTCCGCGCCGCTCTGCATGGCCGTTACGGGCGCGGCGCACAGCCAGAACATGCTCCAGGCGCTGGCCGCGCGTCAGTTGTTGCTCGATCCGCTGGACGTCGAGGGCCGCTGGTTTCGCTACCACCAGTTGCTGCGCGACTACCTGCGCCAGCGGCTGGAGACCGCCGCCGACATCGACATTGCAGACCTGCATCGGCGCGCGTCGCGCTGGTATGCCGCGCAGGCACTGTGGACCGACGCCGTCTGGCATGCGCTGGAAGCCGGCGATGCCGCCGATGCCGTTGCGCTGATTGGCCAATGTGCGATGTCGCTGGTCCGCCAGGGTGATCTGAAGACGCTGCTTGGCTGGCAGCGGCGTTTGCCGCCTGACATCATGCGTGGGCAGGTTGACGTGCGCCTGGCGCTGGCACGGGGCATGGCGCTGGCCATGCGTTTCGAAGAGGCGTCCGCGATGGTGGAAGCCATCGAGCAGGATGCCGCACAAGGGCCCGAGGCCGATCGCGAACGCCACCTGTGGGAATGCAGGGCGATACGCGCCCTGCTTGCCGCCTTGCGCGACGATGCCCAAGGCGCGCTGCGGCTGGCGGAAGACTGCCTGAGCCGCCCGCTGTCGGACGACCCGTGGATGATCAACGTGCTCAGCAACGTCGTGCGGTTCGCGCACTGGAAGTCCGGCGATCTGGAACGGCTGTATGCCACGCCATGGATCCCCTACTCGCCCGACGAAAACCGGCGCTACCCGCTGTCTTCGGTCTACCGGCTTTGCCTGCTGGGCCTTGCGGAATTGCAGCAGATGCGTTTCGACGTGGCCGAGCGGTACTTTCTGCAGGCGATGCGGTTTGCCGAAGACAACGCCGGGCCTGCCTCGACGGCCGCCGCGCTGTGCGCGCCCGCGCTGGCCCAGCTGCGCTACGAGCAGGACCGGCTCGAAGACGCCGAAACGCTGCTGGTGGAACGCATGCCGGTCATCGACGCGGCGGTCCTGCTGGACAGCGTGCTGGTGGCCTATACGTTGCTGGTCCGCATTGCGGCGGCGCGCGGGCACCTGGACCAGGCCCACGCGTGGGTCGAACAGGCGTTGACGATTGGCCATCAACGCGCGTGGCACCGGCTGGTGGCGGCCATCCTCCTGGAGCGTGTCCGGCTGCTGCTTGCCGAGGGCCGCGCCCGGGAGGCCGCTGCGTGCGTCGAACAGATCGACAGACTGGTGAACACCGTCGATGCGCCCGATTGCGAGGCCTGCGCCAGCGAACTCGACCGTTATCGGACGCTGGGTGCTGCCAGCCTGGCCATGGCCGGGGCACGGCCGGATGACGCCGTGCGCCTGCTGGATGCCCTGCTCCGGCGCCTTCCGCAGCGGCACCCCAACTACCTCGCGCTACGCGCCCGCACCCTGCTGGCACTGGCTTGCCAGGCCAGCGGTGCGGCGGAGCGGGCCGTCGAGGAATGCAGCCGGGTGCTGGCTTCCATCGAATCCGCGCGTGCGTACCGGATCATCCTGGACCAGGGGCCCGGCGTCGGGGCCCTACTGGAGCTGGTCAGACAGGCTACCGTCGCCGCCAGCGGCGGCGCGCAACGGCTGGCCTGCATCGACGAACTGCGCGAACGTTGCAACGAACGCTACCAGATGCGGCAAAAGGCGTCGTCGGCGTCGGTGCGCGAGGCGTTGAGCGCGCGCGAAGGCGGCATCCTGGCGCTGATCGCGGCTGGCCAGTCGAACAAGGAAATCGCGCGGACGCTGGGCATCGCGCCCGAGACCGTCAAGACCCATATCAAGAGCATCTTCGTCAAGCTGTCAGTGGAAAAACGTGCGCACGCCGTCGCACGTGCGCAATCGCTGGGGCTGGTGACCGGGCACTGACACCCGCGCCGGCGCCCTCCCCGCCCTCCCCGCCCTCCCCGCCCTCCCCGCCCTCCCCCCCTCCCCGGTCTCCTCTCCCCGCGCTCCCCTTTCCGGTCCCCTCTTTGGGGGATACGGCCATCCCGGCTGCACGGCCAACATGGCATCCATACAGCGCGCCGCCTGAATCCCGCCTGGGGTGACGGCTCCGGCGCACCACAGGCCAAAACGAATGCACGAGGGAATGCGTGCGAGGAGACAACACCATGACCATTGCTGGCTACAGCATGAACACCCTGGGCGACTTCGTCGGGCGCGAGCTTGGCGTATCGGGCTGGCTGATCGTCGATCAGGCCCGCGTCGATGCCTTTGCCGACTGCACGGGCGACCGCCAGTGGATCCACGTGGACGTGGACCGCGCACAGCGCGAGAGCCCGTTCGGCGGCACCATCGCGCACGGCTACCTGAGCCTGTCGCTGCTGGCGTCGCTGTCGATGGAAGTGGGCGTGGTGCCCCACGATGCCAGCGCGGGCCTGAACTACGGGCTCGACAAGGTGCGCTTCCTGTCGCCGGTCAAGGCCGGCGCTCGGGTGCGCAACCGCGTGACGCTGGCGGCGGTGGAAGACAAGGGCGACGGCCGGGTGATCGCCCGGCTGATCAATACGCTGGAAATCGAAGGCGAAACCAGACCGGCGCTGCTGGCGGAATCGCTGGCCATGCTGATGGCCGCGCGCTGACAGGAGCCGAAGACATGCAAGCCAACGTGGAATCCCCCGTGCGCGCCCTGGCCGCGTCGGAAGGCCTGAAAGAGGAAGGCCACGCCGGCACAAACCGGCCGAAGCTCAACCCCTTCATCGGACTGCGCCCGTGCGACGTGCTGGACACCGTGCGCCAGGTGGGCGCGCAGACCGTGCGCCAGCCCGGGCTGCTGGTCGAACAAGGCGCCGCGCTGACGCGCGAACTGGTGGCGGCGCTGGCCGGCAAGGGCGGCCCCGCGCCGCAGAAAGGCGACAAGCGATTTATCGACAGCGCCTGGCAGAGCAACCCGTTCTATCGGGTGGCAATGCAGAGCTATCTGGCCTGGTGCAACGCGCTGGGCGGCTTTGTGGATCGGTCCGCGCTGGACGACCGCAGCAAGGAGCGCGCGCAGTTCGTCCTGCAGCTGATGACCGACGCGCTGGCGCCGACCAACACGCTGCTCGGCAATCCGGCCGCGCTGCGCAAGATCGTCGAATCGGGCGGCACCAGCCTGGTCTCCGGCATCAAGAACGCCATCATGGACGCCGTGCGCAACCAGGGCATGCCGTCGCAGGTCGATACGTCGGCCTTCGAGGTGGGCAAGAACCTGGCCACGTCGCCCGGTGCCGTGGTGTTCCGCAACGAGGTGCTGGAACTGATCCAGTACAAGCCGGCGACGGCGAAGGTGCACGGGCGCCCGCAGCTGATCGTGCCGCCGCAGATCAACAAGTACTACGTGTTCGACCTGTCGAAGGGCAAGAGCATCGTCGGCTATCTGCTGCAGAGCGAATTCCAGGTGTTTGCCGTGAGCTGGCGCAATCCGACCATCGAGCATCGCGACTGGGACATGGACACCTACGTGTCGGCGCTGATCGAAGCCATCCACGCGGTGCGCGAGATCACCGGCAGCGACGATGTGAACTTGCACGGCGCCTGTTCCGGGGCCATGACCATGTCGGCGCTGATGGGCCATCTGGAAGCGCGCGGCGAACGCCTGGTCCATGCGGCCACGCTGATGGTGGCCGTGCTGGACAGCAGCGAGGAGTCCCAGATCGGCCTGTTTGCCACGCCCGAGAGCATCTCGGCGGCCAAACAGAACAGCATCATGAAGGGCGTGCTGGAAGGCAACGAGATGGGCCGCGTGTTCGCATGGATGCGGCCGAACGACCTGGTGTGGAACTACTGGATCAACAATTACCTGCTGGGCAATGCCCCGCCAGTGTTCGACATCCTGTACTGGAACAACGACACCACGCGCCTGCCCGGCAAGTTCCACGGCCAGCTGCTCGACATCTTCGCCGGCAACGTGTTTGCCCGGCCCGGCGCGCTGACCGTGCTGGGCACGCCGGTGGATCTGTCCAAGGTGGCCTGCGACACGTACGTGGTGGGCGGCATCACCGACCACATCACCCCGTGGAAGGGCGTCTACAACACGGCGCGCATGTTCGGCGGCAATACGCGCTTCGTGCTGAGTTCCAGCGGCCACATCCAGAGCCTGATCAACCCGCCGGGCAACCCGAAGGCCAGGTTCTTCGTCAATGCCGAGGCGGCCCTGCCGGAAGATCCAGAGGCCTGGCTGGGCGGCGCCACCGCGCAACCCGATTCGTGGTGGGACAACTGGCGCACGTGGCTGGCCGAGCGATCCGGCGACCGGCGCGATGCACCGGCCCAGGTGGGCAGTGCTAGCCACCCCGCCCTGTGCGACGCACCGGGCACCTACGTCACCGGCGCGTGATCGCGCGCGACCGCCGTAGCCGAGCGTTTCTTTTCTCAACCGCACCCTTAGCATGAAGACCATGGAAACTACTGCATCGAAATCCTCCTCGGCCCACCCCGCCGCCGCCCTGTTCTCCGCCTACACCGGCGTGCTGCAGCGCCTGGGCCTGCCCGGCCTCGACGTGAGCGCCATGGCCGAAGCGCGCCGCAAGGACCTGGCCGCGCTGGCCGCCATCCACCTCGCACTGCTTGACGGCGTGCAGGCGTTCAGCCAGAAGCAGGCGGAAGTCGTGCGCGGCACGCTGTCCGGCCTGCAGGACCGCCTGCTCCAGTCGGGCGACGCCGATGGCGCCGCCGCCACGGGCGCGGTGGAACTGACGCAGGGCGCGCTGCAGAAGTCGCTGGCCAACCTGCGCGACCTGGCCGACATCGCCCATAAGACGCAGGCCGACAGCGTGTCGGCAGCCAGCAAGCGAATCGCCGAGAATGTGGAGGAACTGAAGGCGCTGTTCAAGCCCGCGCAGTGATCGCGGATCCTCATGAAATGCCGGCGGGCGGCTTGCGGGGCGCCCGCGACAAGGACAACCCGATGAATCAGGCAGCGTGCCAGGCCAAGACCGGCGGCAAACTGGATATTCGCACCATTGACGTGGACGGCCGGACGCTGCGCGTCGGCATCCGCCGCGGCACCACCGACAGCCCGCCCCTGCTGCTATTCAACGGCATCGGCGCCAATCTGGAGCTGGTCGAGCCGCTGATCGCGGCGCTTGGCGACGTGGAAGTCGTCATCTTCGACATTCCCGGCGTAGGCGGGTCGCCCACGCCGGTCATGCCGTATCGATTCTCCACCTTGTGCCTGCTGGCCGACAAGCTGCTGACCCACCTGGGCTATACCGGACAGGTGGACGTGCTGGGCGTGTCCTGGGGCGGCGCGCTTGCCCAGGAGTTCGCGCACCTGTATCCCCGGCGTTGCCGGCGGCTGATCCTGGCCGCGACATCGCCCGGCGTGATCATGGTGCCGGCCAGGCCGTCGGTGCTGGCCAGGATGTTGGGGCCGCGCCGCTATACCGATCCCGCCTATCTGGAAAAGATTGGCGGGGATCTGTACGGCGGCGCCTATCGCCATGACCTTGGTCTGTTGCGCGAGCACAGCCGCCATATCGAGCCGCCGCGCGGACGCGGCTATGTCTACCAGCTGCTGGCCGCGTGGGGCTGGAGCAGCCTGCCGTGGCTGGGCGGACTGCGCCAGCCCACGCTGGTCATGCATGGCAACGACGACCCGATCGTGCCGCTGGCCAACGCCAAGATCCTGGTCGCTCGCATTCGTCACGCAACGCTGCATGTGATCGACGATGGTCACCTGTTCCTGGTGTCGCGGGCGGCGGAGGTAGCGCCCGTGATCCGCAGGTTCCTGCGGCAGGACCTGCTGTGAGCCGCGTATGAGCGACCGCGCCGGACTTCCCCCCACCAGGTCGGAGACGTCCGGCGCCCTGCCTGCCGATGCCGGCCAGGCTGTCAACCGCGGCGACCGCGACCTGCGCCGCATGCGCGCGATCGCCACTGGCATCCTGGTGGCGATGCTGGCGCTGCTGGTGGCCAGCGTGCTGGGCCAACCCTACTATCCGTGGCTGGCCTGGGTACGTGCCTTTGCCGAGGCCGGCACGGTGGGCGCCGTGGCCGACTGGTACGCGGTGGTGGCGCTGTTCCGGCATCCGTTCGGACTGCCCGTGCCCCATACGGCGGTGATCCCGCGCAACCAGCAACGCATTGCCGAAAGCCTGGGCATCTTTGTGGAGCGCAATTTCCTGGCGCCCGAAGTCATCGTCGGCCAGCTGCGCGCGCACAACACCGCGCAGGCGGTGGCCACGTGGCTGGCGACGCCCGGCAATAGCCGCGCGCTGGCGGACCAGGCCGTGGACACGCTGCCCGCCCTGCTGCGCGTCTTTGACGACGACGAGGTAGCCCGCCTGATCCAGCGTGGCGCGCTGCCCGGCCTGCGTACGCTCGATGTCTCGGACATCGCCGGCCATCTGTTGCAGATCCTGACCGACACCCAGCGTCACCAGCCGCTGCTGGAACGCGCCCTGACGGCGCTGGAGGCATGGCTGGCCGACAACGCCGGGCTGCTCCAGGCCAAGTTCAGCGAGGCGTCGCGCTACACGCCGGTGCGGCTCGATGCCTACATCGTCAACAAGTTCGTCGAAGGCGTGATTGCGCTGCTGCATGAGGTGCGCACCGAGCCCGGCCATCCGCTGCGCCAGCAGTTCGATGAAGCGGTGCAGGCGATGATCGACAGGCTGCGCACGTCGGACCGCTACCGGCGCATCGGCCACCTATGGATGCGCGATTTGCTGCGTCACCTGGAGCGCGAGAACAGCTACCGCGCGCTTTGGCAACGGCTGCGCGACTGGATCAGCGCCGACGCCGCACGCCAGGATTCGCTGGCGCGCGCCATGCTGGCCGATCTGGTGGCCTCGCTGGGCGCCAGTGTGCGCGATGACCCGGCCTTGCAGGCCAGGATGAACGGCTGGTGGCTGCACTGCGTCCAGCTCACGGTGAGCCGCTACCGGCATCTGGCGCCGATGCTCATCACGGAGGTGGTCAAGGGCTGGGACGCCGCCGAGATCAGCCGCAAGATCGAGTCGGAAATCGGCAGCGACCTGCAATACATCCGCATCAATGGCACCTTTGTCGGCGGCATGGTCGGCGTGCTGCTGCACGCGGCAATGCGGCTGGTCTCCGGCTGATCCAGCCGGCCCGGCGAAGGCCCCGGGCTGTTGCGGCGCGTCATGGCTGGCGGCCCGCCGGCATCCGGGAAAGCCCCATACCGCATATTGGTAATACCACTTTACCTGTCCAATACCCTGACCTAGACTCGGTTCAACTCGGCATGCGTGCGGCGCGGGATTGGGTCGCGGGCATCCGGATCTGCACCCCCTACAAGAAGCAGAACGCAGGAGACCCGAGTGAACGACGACAAGCCGCCGGGGCCGCCCAAAAGGCGCAGCCAGGCCTGGTTCGGCCGACTGGATCGCGATGGTTTCATCTATCGGTCCTGGCTGAAGAACCGTGGCATTCCCCATGACCAGTTCGATGGCCGGCCGGTCATCGGCATCTGCAATACCTATTCCGAACTCACGCCCTGCAACTCGCATTTCCGGACGCTGGCCGACCAGGTCAAGACCGGGGTGTGGGAAGCTGGCGGCTTTCCGCTCGAATTCCCCGTGATGTCGCTGGGCGAAACCATGCTGCGTCCCACCGCCATGCTGTTCCGCAACCTGGCCAGCATGGACGTCGAGGAGTCGATCCGCGGCAACCCGATCGACGGCGTGGTGCTGCTGATGGGGTGCGACAAGACCACGCCGGCGCTGATGATGGGCGCGGCCTCGGTGGACCTGCCCACCATCGGCATTTCGGGCGGCCCGATGCTCAGCGGCAAGTTTCGCGGGCAGGAGCTCGGTTCGGGCACCGACGTGTGGAAGATGTCCGAGGAAGTGCGCGCGGGCCATATGTCGCAGGAGGATTTCTTCGAGGCCGAAGGCTGCATGCACCGGTCTCACGGTCACTGCATGACGATGGGCACGGCATCGACGATGGCCTGCATGGTCGAATCGCTGGGCATGGCCCTGCCGGGCAACGCGGCGATTCCCGCCGTGGACGGGCGCCGCAACATCCTGGCGCGCGCCTCGGGCCGGCGCATCGTGCAGATGGTCAAGGACAACCTGGTCATGTCGAAGGTGCTGACGCGCCAGGCCTTCGAGAATGCCATCAAGGTCAACGCCGCCATTGGTGGGTCCACCAACGCGGTGATCCATTTGCTGGCCATTGCCGGGCGCATCGGCGTGAAGCTGAACCTGGACGACTGGGATGCGCTGGGCCACGCCCTGCCCTGCCTGGTCGACCTGCAGCCATCGGGCCGGCATCTGATGGAGGACTTCTACTACGCCGGGGGCCTGCCGGCCGTGATCCGCGAACTGGGCCCGCTACTGAACCGCGACGCGCTGACCGTCAACGGCAACACACTGTGGGACAACTGCAAGGACGCGCCGAACTGGAACCGCGAGGTCATCCACGCCTTCGACGCGCCCTTCAAGCCCCACGCTGGCATTGCGGTGCTGCGCGGCAACCTGAGCCCCGATGGCGCGGTCATCAAGCCGTCGGCGGCCACACCGGCATTGCTCAAGCACACGGGCCGCGCGGTGGTGTTCGAGGACAGCGAAGACATGCACCGCCGGCTCGACGACGAATCGCTGGACGTCGATGAACACTGCGTGCTGGTGCTGAAGAACTGCGGCCCGCGCGGCTATCCGGGCATGGCCGAGGCCGGCAACATGCCGCTGCCGCCAAAGTTATTGCGGCGCGGCATTACCGACATGGTGCGGATCTCGGACGCCCGCATGAGCGGCACCGCCTACGGCACCGTGGTGCTGCACGTCACGCCGGAGGCCGCCGCCGGCGGCCCGCTGGCGCTGGTGCAGAACGGCGACATGGTGGAGCTGGACGTGGAAGCCCGCAAGCTGCACCTCCATGTATCGGACGAGGAACTGGCAAGACGGCGCGCGGCCTGGCAGCCGCCAGCGCCGCCCATGGAGCGCGGCTGGACACGGTTGTACTTCGAACACGTGCAGCAGGCCAATCTGGGCGCCGACATGGACTTCCTGGTTGGCAAGAGCGGCGCGGCCGTGCCGAAAGACAACCACTGACGCACCACCCCGGGCGCGGCCGCCACCACAGGGCGGCGCGGCGCCGGACAAGGAGACGCAACGCATGGCATCGGTTCAGATCCGCGATGTGCAGAAGTCCTTTGGCGGGACGCAGGTCATACGGGGCGTCAGCATCGACATCCCCGACGGCGAGTTCACGGTGCTGGTGGGGCCGTCCGGCTGCGGCAAGTCCACGCTGCTGCGCATGCTGGCCGGCCTGGAGGAAATATCGGGCGGCGAGATTGCCATCGGCGACCGCGTGGTAAACCGTCTGCCGCCCAAGGAACGCGACATCGCCATGGTGTTCCAGAATTACGCGCTCTACCCGCACATGTCGGTCTACGACAACATGGCGTTCTCGCTGAAGCTGGCGGGCGTGGCCAGGCAGACCATCAAGGACAAGGTGGACAAGGCATCGGGCATCCTGGGCCTGGGCCAGCTGCTGGACCGCTACCCGCGCCAGCTGTCCGGCGGCCAGCGGCAGCGCGTGGCCATGGGGCGCGCCATCGTGCGCGATCCGCAGGTGTTCCTGTTCGACGAGCCGTTGTCCAACCTCGATGCCAAGCTGCGCGTGCAGATGCGCGCCGAGATCAAGGAACTGCACCAGCGGCTGCGCACCACATCGGTCTATGTCACGCACGACCAGATCGAGGCCATGACCATGGCCGACCAGATCGTGGTGATGCGCGATGGCCGCGTGGAACAGCGCGGGCGCCCGCTGGCGCTCTACGACCATCCCGACAACCTGTTCGTCGCTGGCTTTATCGGATCGCCGGCGATGAACTTCGTGCCCGGCGTGCTGCGCCGGCAGAACGGCGAAGCGCGGGTCGAATTCCCGGACGGCACGCTGCTGCCCGCCCCCGCGCGCCTGGAAAACGGCGCCGGCGCCGACGGCCAGCGCGTGATCTACGGTGTGCGGCCCGAGCACCTGGCCTACGGCGCGCCGGGCCAGGGCTTTCCGACCACGGTGTCGGTGGTGGAACCGACCGGCGCCAATACCGAGGTGTACTCGCGCTTCGGTGAGACCGATTTCATTTCCGTGTTCCGCGAACGCCACGACTTTGCTGCTGGCCAGGCGCTGCATCTGGTGCCCGACCATCACCACACGCACCTGTTTGACGCCGAATCGGGCCAGGCGCTGCCCCGCCAGGCCGCACGGCAATAACCACCCTTGGCATGACCATGGAGGAGACACAGCAATGAGCCATTCCGGAAACTTCACAAGGCGCGATTTCCTGGTATCGACGGCGGCCGTGGCTGCCACCACGGCACTGGGCACCACCCAGGCAAACGCCGCCACCCAGCTGCAGTACAAGCCCGAGGCCGGCGCCAAGCTCCGGGTGCTGCGCTGGAAGCGCTTCGTGCAGGGCGATGAAGACCTGTGGAATGCCAACGCAAAGAAGTTCAGCGAGCTGACCGGGGTGGAAGTGCGCATCGACAACGAGGGCTGGGAAGACGTGCGGCCCAAGGCGGCCGTGGCGGCCAGCGTGGGGACGGGGCCGGACATCGTGCTGGGCTGGTTCGACGATCCGCAGCAGTACCCCGACAAGCTTGTCGATGTGACCGACGTGGCCACCTACCTGGGCAACAAGCATGGCGGCTGGTACGACGTGTGCAAGAAGTACGGCATGCACAACGGCAAGTGGATCGCGGTGCCGCTGGGCGTGGTGGGCAACGCGCTGGTCTACCGCGAGAGCCACGTCAAGGCCGCCGGCTTCGACAGCATCCCCAAGGACACGGCCGGCTTCCTGAAGCTGTGCCAGGCGCTGAAGGCCAAGGGCACGCCGCCCGGCTTCGCGCTGGGCAAGGCCGTGGGCGACGGCAACAACTGGGCACACTGGCTGCTGTGGTCGCACGGCGGCATGCTGGTCGATACCAAGGGCAAGGTGGTGGTGAATTCGCCCGAGACCTGGGCCGCGCTGGAGTACGTCAAGCAGCTCTATCCCACCTTCGTGCCGGGCACGCTGTCCTGGCAGGACCCGTCGAACAACAAGGCGTTCCTGGACGGGCAGGTCAGCCTGACGGCCAACGGTATTTCGGTCTACTACGCGGCCAAGAACTCGAAGGAGCCCAAGCTGCAGGAGATGGCGAAGGATATCCAGCACGCGCACTTCCCCATCGGCAAGAGCGGCAAGCCGACCGAGCTGATGCAGATCACGCAGATGATGATCTTCAAGTACTGCAAGTATCCCAACGCGGCCAAGGCCTTCCTGCAGTTCATGATGGAGCCCGAGCAGTACAACCCCTGGATGGAGGCTGCCATCGGCTATGTGAGCCAGCCGCTCAAGGAATACGAGGCGAACCCGATCTGGACGGCCGACCCGAAGCACACCGTGTACCGCGACGCCGCATCGCTGATGCTCGATAACGGCCATGCGGGCCCGCTGGGCACGGCCTCTGCGGCGGCCATGGCCGACTACATCGTGCTCGACATGGTGGCCGAGGCGGCCAGCGGGGCGAAGACGCCCAAGGAAGCCGCGGCCCGCGCGGCACAGCGCGCCGAACGTTACTACAAGGCCTGACGCGATGCAGAATACCGCTGCGACGCCGCCTGCCTCGCAGCGGCCCCCTGCCCAGCCGGCTCCGCGCTCGATGCTGTCCCGGCTGTCCGACAACCGTCACGCGCTGGGGCTGCTGTTCATGCTGCCCACGGCCGTGCTGCTGCTGCTCTTCCTGACCTACCCGCTGGGCCTGGGCGTCTGGCTGGGCTTTACCGACACCAAGATCGGACGGCCCGGCGCGTGGATCGGGCTGGACAACTTCAGCTACCTGGCCAGCGACTCGGTCACGCAGCTGGCGCTCTTCAACACCATCTTCTACACGCTGATCGCCAGCGTGCTGAAGTTTGCGCTGGGGCTGTGGCTGGCGCTGCTGCTGAACCGCAACCTGCCGTTCAAGTCGTTCTTCCGGGCGGTGGTGCTGCTGCCGTGGATCGTTCCCACGGCATTGTCGGCACTCGCGTTCTGGTGGATCTACGATGCGCAGTTTTCGGTCATCAGCTGGACGCTGGTCAAGCTGGGGCTGATCGACCGCTATATCGACTTCCTGGGCGACCCGTGGCTGGCGCGGTTCTCGACCATCGCGGCCAACGTCTGGCGCGGCATCCCGTTCGTGGCCATCTCGCTGCTGGCCGGGCTGCAGACCATCTCCCCGACGCTGTACGAGGCGGCGTCCATCGACGGCGTCACGCCCTGGCAGCAGTTCCGCTACGTGACCCTGCCGCTGCTCACGCCGATCATCGCCGTGGTGATGACGTTCTCGGTGCTGTTCACCTTCACCGATTTCCAGCTGATCTACGTGCTCACGCGCGGCGGGCCGCTCAACGCCACGCACCTGATGGCCACCCTGTCGTTCCAGCGCGCGATTCCGGGCGGATCGCTGGGCGAAGGCGCGGCGCTGGCCACGATGATGGTGCCCTTCCTGCTGGCCGCCATCCTGTTCTCGTATTTCGGCCTGCAACGGCGCGCATGGCAACAGGGGGGCGACAAATGAAGGCGAAGGCGGTGGAAAACGAATCGCAAGGCATGGAGTACCTGCAATCCGTGCCGCGCCGCTGGGTGACGCTGTATATCCCGATCGGCGTGTTCCTGTTCGTGCTGCTGTTCCCGTTCTACTGGATGGGCATCACGGCCTTCAAGCCCGATGGCGAACTGCTGATGCAAAGCGCCAACCCGTTCTTCGTGATGGCGCCGACGCTGGCTCATTTCAAGAAACTACTATTCAACACGCCCTACCCGGCCTGGCTGCTCAATACGGTCATCGTCTCGACGGTGTCCACATTCGCGTCGCTGGCGGCAAGCGTGCTGGCCGCCTATGCCATCGAGCGGCTGCGGTTCCAGGGCGCCAAGCAGGTGGGGCTGGCGATTTTCCTGGCCTACCTGATTCCGCCTTCGATCCTGTTTATCCCGCTGGCCTCGATCGTTTTCCAGCTTGGCCTGTTCGATACGCGCTGGGCGTTGATCCTGACCTACCCGACCTTCCTGATTCCGTTTTGCACCTGGCTGCTGATGGGGTATTTCCGCTCGATTCCGTACGAACTGGAGGAATGCGCGTTGATCGACGGCGCCACCCGCTGGGAAATCCTGGTCAAGATTATCTTGCCGCTGGCGGTGCCGGGGCTGATTTCGGCAGGCATTTTCGCGTTCACGCTGTCGTGGAACGAGTTTATCTACGCGCTGACGTTTATCTCGTCGTCGGAAGTCAAAACCGTGCCCGTGGGTATCGTTACCGAACTGGTGGAAGGCGACGTCTACCACTGGGGCGCACTGATGGCAGGCGCCCTGCTCGGATCGCTGCCAGTGGCCGTGGTCTATTCGTTCTTCGTCGAGTATTACGTGTCCGGCATGACCGGGGCGGTCAAGGAATAACCGCGGTGGCCTGCTCGGGCCGATCCGGCGCGTCAGTCTCGGCGGCCACGATTTGCGTGGCGTCGGCCATATTTCCGGTATCGAGCCTGACGCAGCGCGTCTTCAGCATCTTGGCGATCCGCCACCATTGCACCGTTTCGACGCAGAAGTTTTCTGGGCAAAACAGTTCCGCGTGAACTGGCGAATGATTAATCAGGGATCGGACGATACGCAGTGTATAACCTTCGTTCAATAACTGGACGAGGCGCTTTTGTTGTGGGGACAGTGCCATGAATCCTGCGGTCAGAAAGATGCGGGCAACGTGCGGGAAGCCGTTGCCCGCATGTGAAATCGCTGCGGGTTTCGAAGCGATTTCGCATTAACGGCCGATTATGCCCGTCGATGAATCGCAGGGCACTGCACGTAATCCGCACATTTCGGACATTCCCCGAACCAACCATCACGATGTGACATGTCCGGACAAGGACCCTATTCCGCCTGTGGCACCAGCCGCGGCGTTTGCGTCTTGCCCAGGAAGGCAAACGCGATCTGGATCAGCCCGACGGCCAGGCCGAGCGTGGCGCCGATTTTCCAGGCCATCGCATAGTCGTGCAACAGGTCATAGAGCCAGCCGCCGCCAAAGGCACCGATAAAGCTGCCGATCTGGTGACTGAAAAACGCCACGCCTGCAATCATGGCCTGCCAGCGCAGCCCGAAGGTCTGGGCAATCCAGCCCTGCACCAGCGGCGAGACGCCTAGCCACAGAAAGCCCATGACCGCCGAAAACACCATCGTGGTTTCCGGGGTCGGCGAGACATGAAAGAACCAGATGAAGCCCATCGACCGGCATATATAGATGCCGCCGAGCAGCAGCAATTTGTTGACCCGCCCGCCGGCCCAGCCGAAGAACAGGCTGCCCAGCACGTTGAATCCGCCAATCAGGCCCAGGGCCTTGGCTGACAGCATCGGATCCATGCCGCAGATATCGAGATAGGCTGGCAGATGCGTGGTCAGGAACACCAGCTGCATGCCGCACACGGTGTAAGCCAGCGCCATGACCACGAACGGCGGATGCCGCAACGCGGTCATCAGCGCCTGCCGGCCGCTCTGCTCTGCCTGCGCGTGGGTGGGGATCTGCCGCACCTGGTCGACCCGGCCACCGAACCACGCGGCCGGCAGCATGATCAGCGCCAGGATCACGAACGACGCCAGGCCCATGCGCCAGCCCCATTCGCCCGCGATGCTCTGGCCAAGCGGCGCGGCGATCATCGCGCCCAGCGAGCCGGACGCCGAGACGCAGCCCAGCACGAGACTGCGCACCTGCGTGCCGACCGCGTTCGACGCGGCCGCCATGGCCATCGCCGTGCCGGTGCTGGCCATCGCCATGCCGATCAGCAGCCCGCCACCCAGCACCACCGCCCACATGCCGTGGGCCGTGGCCAGCAGCACCAGCCCGACCAGATACAGCAGCGCGCCGCCCACCATCAGCGGCCGGAATCCGCTCCGCACCGCCAGTGCCCCGGCAAACGGCTGCAGCAGCCCCCAGGTCAGGTTCTGCACCGCCACGGCAATCGTGAAGTCGCCCACGGAAATCCCGATATCACGGGTCAGCGGCGGCACGAAGATGCCGAGGCTCTGCCGCAAGCCCATGGCCAGCGACAGCATGACGGAAGCGCCGATCAGGATCGGCATGACGGGGCGCAGCGAGGATAGGCGGGACATGCGTGGGCTCTTGTTATGGGGCGGCATGCCGGAGGCGCCACCGCTCCAGCCATTTTCGTTGAATCGTCAAGGATTTTGTATGCTCGGGAATACTGAGAAGGCACTGCCCTGCAGAAGATGGCGTGCCGCCGACGCAGCCGGTAGCGCGGATCGGTCACTTTGCTTGCGCTCAGGGTGCGGGAGGGAGTTGCGCTGCAACGAATTCCCCAGCTGCCTTCCAGCGGCATGCCCTTCCCTGCTCCGAACCATCCAGCGAACACGCTGTATTTCCGGATGTTTAATGTTGTCATTGCGATAAGTTTTCTTATCGCAATGAGTTGGTGTGATGATCAAACCGATGACCAGGAAACAGGCCGGAGCCGAGGCCGATGCCCGCACCCGCTTGGCCATGCTTGCTTCCCACGGCCCACGCTCGGTACTAATTGCATCACGCCGTGATGCAAGGCATCGCTACGCTAAGCGGCTCGAATGCGGGCGCGGGAGCTCTCGGCCCCCGCTCGACGGGCCGCCGTCACACTCTGATACACAGTCGTCGATCCCTGCTTCGTTGCATTGCAGCGATGCGACCACACCGTCATGCTTTGTACTTCTCGCCTGGCAAAAACTTCCGCGCCGGGGGAATGCTTGCAAGATCTACCTGCTCACTGCGCCGTTGCCTTAACGTCGCGTTAACCGGCACGGCGTCTGCATCAGCGGTTTCCTGCATGCAGGCGGTTTCGTGGTTCTACGATCGATAGATGTAAGTGGTCCGATATACAGCCCTTACACATTCTTACAGCAAGCCCAGGCCAAACTGACTAACTTTGAATCGCTCCAGCGTTGCATCGCATCAATCGGCGATGCTGTGCTGTGGGCTTCCATGGCGCGTCGCGTCTCGTAGTGCCTGTCTGCATATGGCCCGTCCTGGGCGTGTGCGGACAGTTCAATGGATCGGCACACACGGTCCACTCGCCTGTCCCGGCGGCGTAGCAACGGCCCGGGGCAAACGGCGCATAACAATTGTTGGGGGACGTACAGCATCGCACCAACCGAACGGGCATGCGCTCGTGCGGCGGGATAGTGCTGTCTGCGAATTTAACAACCGCGATCGACGTTGGCGATCGTGGGTGGCCACCTTTTTTCATCCGGGAGCTCGCATGGACAACAATTCAGACCAAAAGCCGACCGTGCCAACGCGGCTACCGCCCTCGCCGCCGCATCGGCCGCAACAGACCCCGCCGCGCGACGCCGTCGCGAAGCAAGGCAGCCCGCTGAGCCTGCGGCCGGTATGGCAGGCCATTCCGCGCCTGGCCAGTTACGGGATGGTGGGGTTCATCATCTGGATCATCCTCTCCGTGATGTTCCCGTACATCTTCGTACGCTCGTCGGAACGCGCGATCGTCAACAGCCCGGTCAGCCTGATCACTACGCCTGTCGAAGGTGTGGTCACAAAGCAGTTGTTGCCGGTGGGCACGGCCTTCACCGCCGGCCAGTCCTTGATGACGCTGCAGAATCCGAACATGGACCGGGCATTGCTGATGGAACTGACCGGCAAGAAGCTCGATAACGACAAACGGCTGGAAGCGGCCAGATCGAAACTGGAAGTCAACCAGGCCCGCCTGGCCGCCACCAATGGCGATGTCAAACGCTATGTATCGGTGGCGCAGCAGCAGAACGACGCTCGCATCCGGGGCATCGAGGCCCGCCTGGCCGCAGCCCAGCAGCAGATGGAAGCGCAGGTCAATGTCGTCACGCGCAACGAAGCCATGCAGCAGGCAGGCGCCGTCAGCCAGGCGTTCACCGAGGCATCGCGCAACCAGCTTGCCGTGCTGGCTGGTCAGAAGGATGCGATCGAGGCGGAACTCAACGGTGCGCGCAGCGCCAGTGCCGCCACGCGCAACCGCGTCTATGCCTCGAACACCGACGGCGCCGCGGGCGCGCTCGCGCAGCGGTCCGACGAGCTGAAGGCCGAAAACGCCCAGTTGCAGGCCGAGATCAAGCAGCTGGAGGAATACGGCGCCGAAGTCGACAAGCTGGTCAACACCGAGCAGCAGCGCCTGGACCGCATATCCAACCTCGACATCAAGGCCTATGCCGGCGGCATCGTCGAAGACGTGCTCGCGCCGCCGGGCACGCATGTGGCCGCCGGCGCCACGCTGATGCGCGCCACCAACTGCACCACACCCAGCGTGGTGGCCGTGTTCCCGCGCAGCCTGAGCAAGGACCTGCTGCCGGGCGCCCCGGTCACGGTGATGGTCGATGGCGTGGCCACGCCGCTGCCCGGCAAGGTAGCCGAAATCCTGCCGCGGGCGCCGGATGGCGACCAGGCGCGCTATTTCGTGCCCTTCCCGCCCATCGAGAAGAACGAGCTGTACCTGATCGCAAAGCTGAACAAGCCGCTGCCTGACCTGCCCGGCGCAGGCAAGACGGACCGCTGCGCGCTCGGCCACTGGGCCAAGGTCAGCCTTGACCGCCCGTGGTTTCGCCGGCTGATCTGATCGGAGCCGATCGCACAGTCATTCACCCAACGCCCGCAGGAAGGAGACTACCGTGCAGCGTACGACCGCAGGAATGCCATACCGGGCCGCCCGCAAGCGGCTGACCGAAGCACTGATGACAGCCGTGCTCACCACCCCGCTGGCACTGTCCGCGGCGCCCGCCTCGGGCGATGTCGCGCGCGACCAGATGCGCGATGCAGGCTGCCAGACGCTGACGCAACGCGTGGCTGCCATCCCGGGCAACGGGCCGGTCATGCTGGCCAGCTACGAAGCCGCGCCGGGCGGCGATCCGCTGCCCGGCCCGCTCAAGGAGTCGGCGTTCGTCTATGACAACGCGCTGGCTGGCATCGCGCTGATCGCGTGCGGCCAGAAGGATGCCGCGCGCCGTATTGCCGATGGCGTCGTGGCCGGCGTCACGCGCGATCGTCATTATCACGACGGGCGCATCCGTAACGCCTATCGTGCCGGCGCGATGCCCGCGGACGGCCCCGTGCCGATGCCGGGCTGGTGGGACGCCAAGGCCAACAAGTGGTTCGAGGACCGCTACCAGGTGGGCACCGCCACCGGCAACGTGGCCTGGGCCGCGCTGTTGCTGCTGGCCGCCTACGACGCCACGCGCTCGACGCGCTATCTCGACACGGCCAAAACGATGATGGGCTGGGTCGACAAGGAGACGTACAACGCCGACGCGCCCGCCGCCTTCATCGGCGGGTACTTTGGCCACGAACCGTCGCCGCAGCGTCAGGGCTGGAAGTCCACCGAGCACAACGTCGACACTTACGCGGTGTTCCGCTGGCTGTCGCGCTATGACAGCGACCCGCGCTGGAAGACCGGCGCCGATCGCTCGCGCAAGTTCGTCGAGACCATGTGGCAGCCCGGCGAAGGCCGCTTTGCGATCGGCACGCGTGACGACGGCCGCTCGCTCAACGGCGGCCCTTCGGCGCTCGATGCCTCGCTCTGGCCGCTGATTGCCATGCCCGATGCCGCCGGCACCTGGCAGCGG
This sequence comes from Cupriavidus sp. 86D6, assembly GCF_057815095.1. NCBI lineage: Bacteria > Pseudomonadati > Pseudomonadota > Betaproteobacteria > Burkholderiales > Burkholderiaceae > Cupriavidus > Cupriavidus sp. 86D6. Next base: position 343,982 of record NZ_JBYPSB010000004.1, read on the forward strand.
GCGCTCGGCTGGGCGCGGGCCAAACACGGCGTCAAGGGCGGCTACGGCTTCAATGCCAACCCCGACGGCATCTGGACCGAAGGCACCGGGCAGGCCGCGCTGGTGCTGCGCGCCACCGGGCGCGACAGCGAGGCCGCGCCACTCTGGCCGCTGCTGGTGTCGCAGCGCGCGCCGTCCGGCTACCTGTTCGCCACGCCCGAGCAGCGCGTGCGCACGGGGCTGCAGATCGGCCCCGACTCGAAGACCGACGACTTCTACTACTTTCACCTGCCCCACCTGGGCGCCACGGCCTGGGCCGTGCTTGCCGCCACCGGCTGGAATCCGTTCCAGCCAGGCGGCTGCCGGGGCGCGAGCTGTGCCACGGCCAACCAGGCCGCGGCACCCCCCGACAATCCACCCAAGGAGTAACGATGCTCGCCGCGAGTTTTGCAAGTTTCCTCGATAGCAGCATGCTCGTGCAGATCAATGCGGGCGCGCTGCTGGTGGCCGTGCTGTGTCTGCGCGGCAACCGGCAACGCGCCGCGGACCGTTGGCTTTTCGGCCTGGCGGCGGCGGTCCTGCTGATCGTGTATTACATCTGGCGCGTCACCGAGACGCTGCCGGAATGGCGCATGGAGTTCCCTAGCATCTGGGCCCATGTATTCCTGGGTTTCGAAACGCTGACGATCCTCTACACGCTGATCTCGATCGTCACGCTCACACGCACCACCGACCACTCGGCCGAGGCCGATGCCAGCGAGGCCCGCCTGCGCGGTGACCGCGATGCGCCGGCCGTGGACATCTTCATCGCCACCTACAACGAAGGCCTGGACGTCCTGGAAAAGACCATCGTCGCGGCCAAGGCCATCGACTACCCGAACTTCCGCGTCTGGGTGCTCGACGACACCCGCCGCGACTGGCTCCGCGATTTCTGCCGTACGGTCGGCGTGAACTACGTGACCCGGCCCGACAACACCCACGCCAAGGCCGGCAACCTGAACAACGGGCTGTACCACAGCGCCCAGGGCGATGGCGGCGCGCCCTACATCATGGTGCTCGACGCCGACTTCGCGCCCAACCGCAACATCCTGCTGCGCATCATCGGCCTGTTCGACGATCCGCGCGTCGGCGTGGTACAGACGCCCCAGTTCTATTACAACGCCGACCCGATCCAGTACAACCTGCGCTCCACCGAATGCTGGGTGGACGAGCAGCGCGCGTTCTTCGATGTGATGCAGCCGGCCAAGGACGCCTGGGACACCGCGTTCTGCATCGGCACGTCGTTCGTGGTGCGGCGCGAGGCGCTGGCCCATATCGGCGGCTTTCCCACCGGCACGGTGACCGAGGACATCCACCTGACCTACAAGCTGATGCCGTTCGGCTACGTCACGCGCTGGCTCAACGAGCGCCTCAGCGTGGGCCTGTCCGCCGAAGGCCTGCCCGAGTACATCAGCCAGCGCAGCCGCTGGGGGCTGGGCACGATCCAGGTGGCCCTGACCGCCGATGGGCCCATGCGCGGCCGCGGCTTCACGCTGCGCCAGCGCCTGCACTATGTGCACGGCCTGCTGCACTGGGTCAGCCGTCCGTTCACGATCATGCTGCTGCTCGGACCGCTGCTCTACTGGTTCTTCAACGTGCCCACACTTTATGGCGACCCGATGCAGTTCCTGGCCTACGGCGTGCCGGCGCTGCTGCTGTACTGGGCGTACAGCATCTGGATCACCGGGTCGCGCGCGATGCCGATCTTCACCGAGGTCACGCAGATCGTGGCGTCGATGGCGGTCACGGCCACGCTGGCCAGCGCCATGTTCAAGCCGTTCGGCCGCCCGTTCAAGGTGACGAACAAGGGGCTGGACCGCTCCAGGCTGACGGTGCACGGCAAGTTCGCGCTGCTCTACGGCAGCCTGTTCTTCCTGTCTGCGATGGGCCTGGCGCGCGCCGTGGCCGCCGACGGCAACGCGCCCGGCACCCTGTTCAACGTCGTCTGGACCCTGGTGTCGATGATGCTCTACCTGGCGTCGATGCTGGTCTGCTTCGAACTGCCGCGTCCGCGCAAGGAGGAGCGGTTCCCGTTCCGCGCGGCCGGGCGGCTGCAGTTCTACGGCGCCGATGGTATTTCACGCGAGGTCGAGGGCGTCACGCGCGACCTGTCATGCAACGGCGTCGCGCTCGAATCGCATAGCGGCACACGGGTGGAACCCGGTGCCGTAGGGGCCTTCTGGCTCGCGCCGCTTGGCTGGGTGCCGTGCCGCGTGGCACGCACCGACGGCCAGCTGATCGGCATCGCGCTGGTTCCCGACATGGCGGCGCGGCACCGGCTGATCCGCCTGCTGTTCAGCGAGCCCCCTCACAACATCGCGCATCGCGGCCTGCCTGGCACGGCCATCGTGCAATTGCTGCGCCGCGCGTTCACAGGTTGATTCACATATGAAGACGATAACAATGCGCCTTTCCCCCGCACGCCTGCCGTCTCTGCGCTGGAGCGCCGGCATCCTGCTGCCGCTGGCACTGGCCGCCTGCACGCTCGAACCGAAGTACGAGCGCCCGGATTCGCCCGTGCCCAACGCCTACCCCGACGGCCCGGCCTACCAGACCACGCAGGGCGCCAACGGTGCGCCGCAGTCGCAGGTGCAGGCCGCCAACCTTGGCTGGCAGGATTTCTTCACCGATGCGCGGCTGCGCCGGCTGATCGAACTCGGCCTGGCCAACAACCGCGACCTGCGCGTGGCTACGCTGTCGATCGACGAGGCCCGCGCGTACTACCGCATCCGGCGCGCGGCGCAGTTCCCGGCCGTCGATGCCAGCCTGGGCTTCAGCAGCACGCGTCTGACCGGCGACTTGCGCCCACCGGGCCAGGACCCGGTGATCAACGCCTGGGGCGCCGGCGTGGGCTTCTCGTCGTTCGAGCTTGACGTGTTCGGCCGCATCCGCAGCCTCAAGCACGAAGCCCTGGAGCAGTACTTGTCCATCGAAGAAGTGCGGCGCAGCACGCAAATCAGCCTGGTTGGCGAAATTGCCAACGCCTATCTGACCTGGCAGGCCGACCAGCGACTGCTGAAGCTGTCGCAAGACACGCTCAAGATCCAGGAAGATGCGTCGGAAATGGTCCGCAAGAGCAAGGCGGCCGGCGGCATGGCCGCCATCGACCAGCACCGCACCCAGACCCAGGTGGAAACGGCTCGCGTGGACGTGGAACAGTTCACGCGCCAGGTGGCGCAGGACGAAAACGCGCTGTCGCTGCTGATCGGCGGCCCGATTCCGGCCGACCTGCCGCCCCCACAGCCGTTCGGCGACAACTCGTTCGTGGCGGAGCTGCCAGCCGGCCTGCCCTCGCAGTTGCTGGAGCAGCGGCCGGACATCATGGCCGCCGAGCACCGGCTGAAGGCCGCCAATGCCAATATCGGGGCCGCGCGGGCGGCGTTCTTCCCACGGATTTCGCTGACCGCGGGAGTCGGCCTGGCCAGCACCACGCTGGCGGGGCTGTTCACGGGAGGCGCGGCGTGGGCGGTTGCGCCGCAGATCACGCTGCCGATCTTCAATGCCGGCGCCAACCAGGCCAACCTGGACGCATCGAAGGTCCGCAAGGACATCAACGTGGCGCAGTACGAGCGCACCATCCAGGGCGCCTTCCGCGAGGTGGCCGACGGCCTGGCCGCCCGTGGCACGTACGACCGGCAGACCGCCGCGCAACAGTCGCTGGAGAAGGAAGTGGCCGAGACGCGGCGGCTGGCCGAGATGCGCTTCAAGAACGGCGTGGACGACTATTTCCCGGTCTTCGACGCCCAGCGCCAGCAGTACGAGGCGCAAAAGAAGCTGGTGACGATCCAGCTCGCGCGGCTGACCAGCCGGGCGCAGCTGTACAAGGCGCTGGGCGGCGGATGGTCGCAGCAGACCGTCAACACCCAGCCGCCGGTGGCGGGCAAGCCGGCGCCTGCGCGGGCCGTTGCGCCACAGGCGGCCGCGCCAGTGCCAGTTTCGGCTCCGGCTCCGACTCCGGCTCCGGCGCCAGCACCGGCCGCGCCAGTTGCACAGACCCGTGCGCCCCAGCCGGCGCCAGTCCCCCTCGCGCAGGCCGCGCCAGCCCCTCAGCCGCAGCCGCAGCCGCTACGCAAGACGCCAGATCCGGCGATCCCCGCGGACCTGAGGTCGGCGCCCGACGTCACCGCGAAACCCGCCACACCGGGGCCCGCAGCCGCGGTGGCAGGTTCGGGATCGTAACAAGGCAGCCGCCCCTCTCATCAATGGGAGAGGGGAGACAACATCTGCCGCTGACGCCCCAGCAGGCGCTGCAGCTATGGGCCCTGCCTCAGGGCGGCAAGCCGATATCGCTGGGCGTGCTGGCCATGCGCGCGAAGTGCGCCTGCCGCTCGACGCGCTACCCGCCAATATCGCCGCACTGGCCGTCAGCGTGGAGCCGCCCGGCGGATCGCCCCAGCGCGACGCACCCAGCGGGCCGGTGGTATTCCAGGGTCCGTTGATCAAGGCGCCTGCCTGACACGCGGCAGCGCCGCCCGGCGAAGCGGTTCCGCCCCTTGGGCCCGACTCCGCTAAAATCCACGCCAGAAACAATCCCCAAGGTTTTGCAGCGTGGCTCTTCAGCAGGGTTTTATCCTGACCCGACACTGGCGCGACACTCCGGCCGGCACCGAGGTCGAGTTCTGGCTTGCCACGGACGACGGGCCGCGCCGGCTGCGCCTGCCGTGGCAGCCCTCCACGGCCTTTATCCCCGAAGAACAGCGTGCCGTCGCCGAAGCCCTGCTGCAGGGTGAGCGCGATGTGTCACTGCGCCCGCTGGCCCTGCAGGACTTCCAGCGCCGCCCGGTGCTGGGGCTCTACTGCCCGCAGCACCGGCAGCTGATGCAGCTGGAGCGGTCGCTGCGCGACGCCGGCGTGGACGTCTACGAAGCCGATGTCCGGCCGCCGGAACGCTACCTGATGGAGCGGTTCATCACCGCACCGGTCTGGTTCGACGGCGATGCCGGCGCCGACGGTGTGCTGCGCAACGCGCAGATGAAGCCGGCCGCCGACTATCGGCCCACGCTGCGGCTGGTCTCGCTCGACATCGAGACCAACGCGTTCGGCGACCTGTATTCGATTGCCCTGGAAGGTTGCGGCCAGCGGCAGGTGTACATGCTGGGGCCTGCCCCGCAGAACGCCGCCGCAGAGATGGACTTTGCGCTCGAATACTGCGCCACGCGCCAGCAACTGATCGAACGGCTCAACGACTGGCTGGCCCGCCATGATCCCGACGCCATCATCGGCTGGAACCTGGTGCAGTTCGACCTGCGCGTGTTGCGCGAACATGCGAAGCAGTACCAGATCCCGTTGCGGCTGGGCCGGGGCGGCGCCGAGATGGAATGGCGCGAGCACAACCGGCAGCAGCACTACTTTGCGGGCGCGGCCGGCCGGCTGGTGATCGACGGCATCGAGGCGCTGCGCTCGGCCACGTGGAGCTTTCCGTCGTTCAGCCTCGAAGCGGTGGCGCGCACGCTGCTGGGCGAAGGCAAGGCCATCGACAATCCGTACGACCGCATGGACGAGATCGACCGGATGTTCGCCGAAGACAAGCCGGCGCTTGCGCGCTACAACCTGCGCGACTGCGAACTGGTGACGCGGATCTTCGAGGCTACCGAACTGCTGCACTTCCTGCTGGAGCGCGCCACGGTCACGGGCCTGCCCGCCGACCGCAGCGGCGGGTCGGTGGCGGCATTCACGCACCTGTACATGCCGCTGATGCACCGGCAGGGCTATGTCGCGCCTAGCCTCGGCGACAAGGCACCCGAGGCCAGCCCCGGCGGCTTTGTGATGGATTCGCGGCCGGGACTCTACGAATCGGTGCTGGTGCTCGACTACAAGAGCCTGTATCCGTCGATCATCCGCACCTTCCTGATCGATCCGATCGGGCTGGTCGAAGGCCTGGCGCATCCCGACGATGCCGATTCCGTGCCCGGCTTCCGGGGCGCGCGGTTCTCGCGCACGAAGCACTGCCTGCCGGCCATCGTCGCCCGCGTGTGGCAGGGCCGCGAGGCAGCCAAGCGCGACAGGAACAAGCCGTTGTCGCAGGCGCTGAAGATCATCATGAACGCGTTCTACGGCGTGCTGGGGTCCAGCGGCTGCCGGTTCTTCGACCCGCGGCTGGCGTCGTCGATCACAATGCGCGGGCACGAGATCATGCGCCAGACCCGGGAACTGGTCGAAGCGCGCGGCTACGAGGTGATCTACGGCGACACCGACTCCACCTTCGTGTGGCTGCGCCGCGCCCGCACCGAGGACGACGCGGCGCAGATCGGCCGCAGCCTGGTGGCGTATGTCAACGACTGGTGGCGCGACCATCTCTGGCAGACCTACGGGCTGGAAAGCGCGCTCGAACTGCAATTTGAAACGCACTTCCGGCGCTTCCTGATGCCGACCATCCGCGGCACGGACCAGGGCAGCAAGAAGCGCTACGCGGGCCAGGTGGTGCGCGCCGACGGCCGGCCCGAAATGGTGTACAAGGGCCTGGAAACGGTGCGCACCGACTGGTCGCCGCTGGCCCAGCAGTTCCAGCAGACGCTGTACGAGAAAATCTTCAACCGCGAGCCGTATCAGGACTACGTGCGCGAAACGGTACGGCGCACGCTGGCGGGCGAACTCGACGACCAGCTCGTCTACCGCAAGCGCCTGCGCCGGCAGCTCGACGAATACCAGCGTAACGTGCCGCCGCACGTCCGCGCCGCACGCATCGCGGACGACTACAACGAACGCCACGGGCGCCCCAGGCAGTACCAGAACGGCGGCTGGATCAGCTACCTGATGACCATGGCCGGCCCCGAGCCGCTGGAAACGCGCGCCGCCCCTATCGACTATGACCACTATGTCACCCGCCAGCTGCAGCCGATCGCCGACGCCATCCTGCCGTTCCTGGACGACGATTTCGAGACATTGCTGACCGGCCAGATGGCCCTGTTTCCCCAGTAGTCGCGCACGGCCGGGACAATTGCTGCGTCGCGGCACCGCCCGACCCGCTAGAATGGGCCGAATCTGCCGATAAGAGAATCCGAAGAGACTTCGCCCGCCGCACATGTCCGCCGCCCCGACCTCCCCAAATCAGACGCCCTCCCAATCCGCCTACGCCCTCCACGCCAAGGCCATGCGCTTCGCCGCCAGCATGCTCGTGCTGCGCGACGGGCCCCAAGGCATGGAAATCCTGATGATGCGCCGCCCGCAGCGCGACGACGACCGCAGCGCCGGCGCCTTCGTATTTCCGGGTGGCGTGCTCGATCCCCAGGACGCCACGCTGCATCCGTTGTGCGCCGGCCTGGACGACGCGGCGGCCAGCGCGCGGCTGCAGGTGCCGGCCAACGGGCTGGACTACTACCTGTGCGCCGTGCGCGAGGCGTTCGAGGAAGCCAACCTGCTGTTTGCCTACGACGCCAGCGGGCAGATCGTGCGGCTGGACGACCTGGGCCCCGACGTCCACCAGCAGTTGCGCGAGGCGGCCAGCTACGGCGGCAAGGGCCTGGCCCATGTGTGCGAAATGCTGGGCCTGCGGCTGGCGGTCGACCAGCTGGCCTACTGCGCCTACTGGCTGACGCCGCCGGGCCTGCCCAAGCGGTTCGACACGCGCTTCTTCATGGCCGTGCTGCCCGCCGGGCAGACCGCGATCCACGATGGCGTGGAGGCCGTGGAGCACCGCTGGATGCGGCCGGCCGATGTGGTGGACCCGGCCAACAACCTCACGCTGGTCAATGCCACGCGCAAGATCCTGCAGTCCATCGCGCATTTCGGGACGGCACAGGCGTGTTTCGACTACGCGCGGCAGCAGCGCAATATCGCGCTGGTGATGCCGCGCCTGGCCCATGGCCCCAAGGGCCAGCGCCCCGTGATGCCGGAGGAGCCCAGCTACGCCGAGATCGCCCGCATCGACCCGGATGGCGCAGGCCATGGACGCTACACGCTGGAACCGGGCCTCGCCGTCAAGCTGTCGGAACGGGTCTGGCGCGTGACGGCCAACAACGGCAATGTGATGACCGGGCCTGGCACCAACACCTACTTCGTGGCCGGCGCTGACAACCAGTGGGCCGTGATCGACCCCGGCCCCGATGACGCCGCCCACTTCGACGCCGTGATGGCCGCCGCGCCCGGGCCCGTGAAATGGATTCTGGTCACGCATACCCACCTGGACCACTCGCCGGGGTCGGTGCGCCTGCGCGAGGCCACCGCCGCGCCGGTCTGGGGCCGCACCACCGACGTGGTGGATCGCCAGGACCAGACCTTCCGGCCTGACCATCAGCCCACGCACGGCGACCGCATCGCCCTGGGTCCGCAGACCACGCTGCGCGTGATTCACACGCCGGGGCATGCGTCGAACCACCTGTGTTTCCTGCTGGAAGAGGAAAAGACGCTGTTCACGGGCGACCACGTGATGCAGGGGTCCACGGTGGTCATCAACCCGCCCGATGGCGACATGCGCGCGTACCTGGCATCGCTGCAGGCGTTGCTGGACGAGGATATCGAATGGATCGCCCCGGGACACGGCTTCCTGATGCCGCGCCCGCACGACGCGATCCGGCTGCTGATCCGCCACCGCATGCAGCGCGAAGCCAAGGTGATGAACGCCCTGCGGGCGCTGGCGCCGGCCGACGCCGGCACGCTGGTGGCCAGCGTCTACGACGACGTTCCTGTCACCAAGCATCCGATTGCGCTGCGCTCGCTGATGGCCCACCTGCGCAAGCTGGAAGCCGATGGCGTCGCCAGCGAGGCCGAGGGCGTCTGGAAGCTGCTCTAGGACTGGAAGCGGTTGTCTCCCCTCTCCCGCGTTGCGAGAGAGGGGCCGTGGGAGAGGACCAGCGTCCCAGCATGCCGCTGCGCACCCCTCCTTGCCCCTGGTTTTCTCCCCTCTCCCGCTTTGCGGGAGAGGGGCCGGGGGAGAGGGCCAGCGTCTCAGCTTGCCACCGCGCCCCCCTACCCGCAGCACACTCCGCCACGCCATCGACACCCTGTGAAATATCTGGATACCTTGACGGCCTTGGCGGGCCTCACTCGCACTGCCTACAGTGATCGGATCGAAACCCGCCGCGAGCCGCGCCATGTCCAGACTCCTATGCGCCTTCCTGCTGTCCCTGGCCGCCTCGGGCGCGGCGCAGGCCGTGACCAAGTGCGAGAGCCCGCGTGACACGCTCTACACGAACGGGTCATGTCCGGCCGGCTACCAGAACGTCACCGGATCGATGCGCGGCAACGTGACCACCGTCACCAAGACGGCCAAGATCCGCCAGGACGAACAGGCGTACCTGCAGAACCGCGCCCGCATGTCCGCGCAGATCCAGAACTGGGACGCGCGCGAGGACGAGGCCGATTGGCGCAGCCAGAACGCGTTCTGGAACCAGTGCCGGGCACTGGAGTACCAGGCGCGCGCCGCCGAACGCGCCATGCAGCACACCGAATACTGGAGCTACGCGGACCGCTATCGCCACGCCGCCCAGGCACTGCGCACCGAGCAGTACAGCATGGGGTGCTATTTCTGACCGTCATGGGTCCGATGTTCGGACATAGCAGAACCTGCCGATATTAGTTGCGCTTAGATCGGCATACAGAAAATTTCAGGCGAAATGGGGCCGGAATCACGTCTGCTGTCACATACAATCCGTTCCCATCCGGCCCGCCACGCGCTGTCCCTGCATCGTCCCGGATCACCGACGTGGCAGCTGCGGTCGCAACCTCCTCCTGTGACAGAAACATGCTGACTCTCACTGCGATCGTTGCGTATATGCTGGCCTGCATCGTTGCACTGGCTTTCGGTGTCCGCTGGATGGTCAAGAACGACCCCCTGCTCAAGCAGCAACCGTTCCTGGATGCCTCTTCCGGCCCCCGTGACGATTCACCGCGCTAGGCAAACACAGACGCAAGCCCACGCAAGCCCACGAAAATACCTCCGGGCAATCCCATCGAATCATTGCTTTCCCCGAAACGCCGGTCCACAAGACCGGCGTTTTGTTTTGGGGCAACGGTACTGCGCCCCAGTGCCTCCGCCCCGGTGCTGCAACCGTTACGTGTATCCGTCCTACACCGCGACCCGCCGCGCGCCGACACCCCGCGATGCGGCCCGGGGCTATCCTCCGAGAATAATGACCTCCATATCGTGCCCCCATGTCGACCGTCCCGCCTTCTCCCGCCCTGCGGTCCGCGCGGCCGCCAGAGGCCAGCGCGCTGACACCTGACGTCGATCCTGCTGGCGACACGGTGAGCGCCATGCCGGACGCAGCCCTGACGGGGCCGATGCCAGGTGCCGCGGCGGCACCCGTCACCACTTCCGATTACACGCCCCCGAGCTGGACCCAGTCACTCGGGCGCGCCAGTTCGGCGCTGATCGTGCTGGCCACGCTGGCGTCGCTGTACGCGCTGCATGTCGCCACCGCGTTCATCGTCCCGGTGGTGCTGGCCATCATCCTTGCCTATCTGCTCGATCCCCTCGTGGACCTGCTTCAGCGCCGTCACATTCCTCGCGCCATCGGCGCCACGCTGGTGCTGCTGAGCCTGATGGCGCTGGCGTTGAGCTGTGCCTATCTGCTACAGGGGCAGGTGTCGTCGATCGTCGACCGCCTGCCGGAGATCGCCAGCAAGCTGTCGCGTTCGGTGGGGGCACTGATGAGCGGCGACGACTCCGTGGTGCAGAAGGTGCGCCGCGCCGCCACCATCCTCAGCGGCACCGGGCAGCTTCCCGCCCCCAAGGGCGCCCCGGTGGTGGTGGAGCGCACCGCCGACAACTTCAGCAACATGGTGTGGGCGGGCTGGGTCAGTGCCTTTGCGCTGATGGCCCAGTCGGTGGTGGTGCTGTTCCTGACGTGGTTCCTGCTGCTGACGGGCGACATGTTCAAGCGCAAGTTCATCAAGATGGCCGGCAAGACATTGAGCCAGAAGAAGATCAACGTGCATATGCTGGACGAGATCAACCGGCAGGTGCAGCGGTACATGATCATGCTCCTGGTCACCAACGCCTCGCTGGGCTTCTGCATTTATCTGCTGTTGAAGTATCTGTCGATCGACAATGCCGGCACCTGGGCGCTGGTTGCGGCCGTGCTGCACCTGGTGCCCTACTTCGGTTCGCTGGTGGTGGCCGTGTGCCTGGGCGTGGCCGGGTTCATGCAATCCGGCACCCTGGCCGTGGCGGCAGCGGCGGCGGGCGGCTCGATGGTGATCGCCACGCTGATCGGCAACGGCATGACCACGTGGATGACAGGCCGCCTGGCGCGCATGAATCCGGTCGCCGTCTTTGTGTCGCTACTGCTGTTCACGTGGCTCTGGGGCACCTGGGGCATGCTGCTGGCGATACCGCTGGCCGTCATCGCCAAGGTGGTCGCCGATCACGTCGAAGGCCTCGAAGTCATTGCCGAATTTCTTGGCGAATAAGCGACGAGGCGCCTGAGCCCCTCAAGGGCCGCCCGCCGGCCGCTGACGTCATACCGACCGCATCACTTCGGCATGGGTGCCGCGCAGCGTGCGCATGGCATCGTCGCATTGCTCCGGCGACTCGGGATTTACCAGCACTGCCCAGCGACCGTGCTTCACCGCCTCGCGCACCGGGGTGATGACTGCCTGATGATCGGGCCGCGCCGTGATCAGGCCGCCGCCCATCATGCCCAGCATGGCGCCGATAAACGCCCCTGCGGCCGCCGATGGCCACGGATTCTGCGTGACCCACGCGACTTGCTGCAGATACAGCACGGCCACCACCAGCAGCCCCAGGATCAGCCCGCAGGCGCCCAGCGTCAGGTGCGACCGGACGGCCGTACGCGCCATCCCCTGTTCGTCGGGCTCGAGCTTGCGGCCAAAGTGCGCTTCGTGCGGGTGGACCAGCTTGACCTGTTTCGCGCTCAATCCGGCGGTGTTGCAGACCAGATCGACCGCCTGCGTGGCGTCGGCCTCGGTGTCGTAGAGTGCGGCGATACGGGTATTGGCCGCCTCGCCTGAAATCAGATTGCCTGTCATGTCTGGGCTCCTTTGTGCCGGACGCATCGACCGGACGATTCCTGGATGGCCCCCCCCTTCCAGATTTCTCATATTTCTTCTGTGTTCCCCGTTCCATCGTAGCGTTCGCGCCGCTTTCGCCACGTCGGCATGCGGCCGCACGGGTCTGTAGGACGACGCCGAAACTGGCCGATGTCCGAGTTTCGGCCGACAAAATTTTGATGCATCGCAGAATGACGCGCCCGCTCCCGTCGCCTATAAATCAACGGCTGTCGCGCGTACCGAGGTTTCATGACACAAAACCCGACCCGGAGGAGACGCATACGTGACCGTCCAGAGCACATCGCTGCAGAAGGCCTGCCGGCTGCTGCGCGCGCTGTCGGACACCCGCAATGCCCGGCTGACCGATCTGGCTGCCGCCGCGCAGGTCGACAAGGCGTCGGCCCTGCGGCTGCTCGATACGCTGATTGCCGAAGGCATGGTCGAGCGCGACCCGGCCACCAAGGCGTTTTCGCCGGGACGCGAATGGCTGACCCTGCAGGCGGCCGCGCAGCGCCGGCTCGACATACGGCCGCTGGCGCGCCCAGCCCTGATCCGGTTGGCCCATACATTTGAAGATTCGGCGATTCTCTCGGTGCCTGGCGGCTGGGAATCCGTGTGCCTGGATTTGCGCCTGGGCACATTCCCGATCCGTGCCAATTACCTCGATGTCGGCAGCCGCCGCCCGCTCGGCGTGGGGGCGGGCAGCCTGGCGCTGCTGGCCGCGCTGCCCGACGACGAGATCGACGCGGTGCTGGCGTGCATCGCCCCGTCGCTGAAACGCTATCCCCGGATCGATGCCGACATGCTGCGCCGCCACGTGGAAACCACGCGCGCGCGCGGCTATGCCGTGCTGCTCGATGTCGTGGTCGAGCGCATGGGCGGCATCGGCATCGCCCTGCCCGGCCCAGACGGCTATCCACTGGGCGCCATCAGCATTGCCGCCCTCAACGAACGCATTACCGAACGCGAGGCCGCACTGGCGCGCGCGCTGCGCCGCGAGGCCGACGCCATCGCCGCCACCTGGCGCCATCCCACCCGCCAACCACAGGCACAACCGAAGGAGGCTTGAAGCATGCGCTGGAAGCAACGTCCAGAAGGCTCAAACTGGGGCGATTTCGGGCCCGACGATCAACTGGGCCGCGTCAACCTGATCGGCCCGGAACAGGTGGTCAAGGGCGCCCGCGAGATCCAGGCCGGCATCAGCTTCTGCCTGTCGATGCCGCTGGACTATCCGGGCGGCAACAAGCTCAACCCGCGCCGGCATCCGCCGCAGCTACGGCCCACCTTCCGCGATGACATCCCGTACCTGAATTTTCCGCTGGCCAAGGTCAACCCGGCCGCCACCGACGTGATCAGCGACGACCAGGTGCTTCTGTGCCTGCAGTATTCGACGCAATGGGATTCGCTGGCGCACGTGGGCGCGCTGTTCGATGCCGACGGCGACGGCCGGCCCGAACGCGTCTACTACAACGGCTACCGCGCCAACGCCGATATCGTGGGCCCGGTGGACTACGCCGACGATGACCACTTCGAGGCGCACGACTGCGGCCACGGCCACGCCAGCCACGCCGACGCGCTCGGTATCGAGAACTTCGCCGTCAAGGGCATGCAGGGCCGGGGCGTGGTGGTGGACCTGGCCGATGTCTTCGGCACGGACTTCCGCAATGTCGGCTACGACGACCTGATGCGCGCCATGGAGGCCCACCGCGTGGAAGTGGAGCGCGGCGACATGCTGCTGTTGCGCACCGGCTTTGCCGAGGTGGTGCTGTCGATGCAGCGCAATCCCGACGAGGCCGTGCTGCACCACAGCTGCGCCGCCCTGAACGGCCGCGACAACCGGCTGCTGAACTGGATCACCGACGCCGGCATTGCCGCCCTGATCGCCGACAACTACGCCGTCGAACGCTTCCCGGCGTTGCCCCCGCCCGACGACACCAGGGCCCATCCGCTGCTGCCGCTGCACCACCACTGCCTGTTCAAGCTGGGGCTGCCGCTGGGCGAACTCTGGTACCTGCGCGAACTGGCCGACTGGCTGCGGGCCCATCGGCGTACCCGCTTCATGCTGACCGCGCCGCCGCTGCGCCTGCCCGGGGCCGTCGGGTCGCCGACCACGCCGATCGCAACCGTATAGCACGGAGCGGATACCAGGCTCCCCTCTCCCACATTGTGTGAGAGGGGAGAAAACAAATGACATAACAAGACGGAGGAGACTATGACATCAACCTTGAAACGGATCGCCGCCGCCGCGCTGGCCGTGGCATCGCTAGCCGCCCACGCCCAGCCCAAGGCCGGCATTTCCGACGATGTGGTCAAGATCGGCCTGCTGCTGGACATGAGCGGGCTCTATGCCGATGTCACGGGCCGGGGCAGCGCCACGGCGGCCCAGATGGCCATCGACGACTACGGCGGCAAGGTGCTGGGCAAGAAGGTGGAGCTGGTGGTGGTGGATCACCAGAACAAGGCCGACGTCGCCGCCAACAAGGCGCGCGAATGGTTCGACCAGGACAAGGTCGATGCCATCCTGGACGTGGCCGCGTCGGCGCCGGCGCTGGCCGTGCTGGACGTGGCCCGGCAGAAGAACAGGATCGTGGTGTTCTCTGGCCCGGGCACCGAGCGCATTACCAACGATCTCTGCACGCCGGTTTCGGTCCACTACGCCTATGACACCTACGCGCTGGCCAACACCACGGCCCGCGCGATGGTGCAGCGCGGCGGCAAGACCTGGTTCTTCCTGACGGCCGACTACGCGTTCGGCCACACGCTGCAGCAATCGGCCACGACGGTGGTGCAAGAGGCCGGCGGCCAGGTGCTGGGTGCGGCCCGGCATCCGATCAACACCAGCGACTTTGCCTCGTACCTGCTGCAGGCCCAGGCCAGCAAGGCGCAGGTGGTGGGCCTGGCCAACGCGGGCGGCGACACCGTCAATGCCATCAAGGCCGCGTCGGAATTCGGGCTGACGAAGAACGGCACCCAGAAGATGGCCGGCCTGCTGCTCTATATCAACGATATCCACGCCATCGGCCTGAAGACGGCGCAGGGGCTGGTGCTGACCGAGGCGTTCTACTGGGACATGAACGACGCCACGCGGGCCTGGTCGCGCAAGTACTTCGACAAGGTCAGGAAGATGCCGAACATGAGCCAGGCCGGCGTCTATTCGTCGGTCACGCACTATCTGAAGGCCGTGCAGGCCGCCGGCACCGACGAGACCGCCGCCGTGATGAAGCAGATGAAGGCGCTGCCAATCCAGGACTTTTTCGCCAAAAACGGCCGCATCCGCGAGGACGGCCGCATGATCCACGACATGTACCTGTTCGAGGTCAAGAAGCCCGAAGAATCGAAGTACCCGTGGGACTACTACAAGTTGCTGGCCACGGTGCCCGGCGACCAGGCCTTCATGCCGGTGGCCAGGTCGCAGTGCCCGCTGCTCAGGAAATGAACGCTGCCGCGACGGCTGCATTGGCGATACCCAGCTACGTGCGCGGGGCGGGCAACACCCGCTTCGGACGCCTGCCCGGCAGCTCCCCGCTGACGCTGATGGCACAGGCCGCCGATGCCGCGCTCGATGCCGCGCGGCTGGCGCGCGCCGAGGTGGACGGCGTGTTGTGCGGCTACGCCACCACGCTGCCGCACCTGATGCTGGCCGACCGTTTCTGCGAATTCGCGTCGCTGCAGCCGGCCTATGCCCACGGCATGGCTGGGGGCGGCGCCACGGGCGGGCTGATGGCGATGCTGGCGCATGATCTGGTGCGCGCTGGCCGTTGCCGCAACGTGCTGGTGGTGGCTGGCGAGAACCGCCTCAGCGGCCAGAGCCGAGATCAGTCGGTACAGACGCTGGCGCAGGTGGGCGAGCCCGAGATCGAAGTGCCGAACGGCGCGTCGGTGCCGGCCTACTACGCGCTGCTGGCCTCGCGCTACCTGCACGAGGTGGGCCTGGATGCCGATGCGCTGTCTGACTTCGCGGTGCTGATGCGGCGCCATGCCGCCGGGCACCCCGACGCGCACCTGCGCGATCCGCTGTCGCTGCAGGCCGCCCGCCAGGCACGGCCGATCGCGTCGCCGCTGCGGCTGTCGGACTGCTGCCCGATCTCGGACGGCGCCGTGGCGCTGGTGGTATCGGCCGAACCGGGCACCGGCACGCCAGTACGCATCGCAGGCGCCGGCCAGGCGCATCGGCACCAGCACCTTGGCGCGCTCGACGACGTGATGCGCAGCGGCGCATCCGACGCCGCCGGGCGCGCCTTGGCCGAAGCCGGCTGCGCGCTGGCCGATATCGACTATCTGGCGATCTACGACTCGTTCACGATCACGCTGGTCATGCTGCTGGAGGAAATCGGCATCGCCCCGCGCGGCCAGGCCGTCGCCCGGCTGCGTGCCGGCGATTTCGACACAGATGGTGCGTTGCCCCTCAACACGCATGGCGGGCTGCTGGCATTTGGCCATTCGGGCGTGGCGGGCGGATTGATGCACCTTGCCGAAGCGGCGCGCCAGCTGGCCGGCCGGGCCGGCGCCCGGCAATTGCCGCAATCTCGGAAGCGCGCCTTGTTTCATGCCGATGGCGGCGTGCTGTCGTCGCATGTGAGCCTGATCCTGGAGACCGCATGAGCGAACCGCCATCCCAATCCCCCTACACCGAAGGCCTGGCCGCTGGCGTGGTGCGCTACCAGACCTGCGAGATCTGCGGCGCCTGGCAGCCGCTGCAGCGCCATGCCTGCCGCACCTGCGGCAGCCGGCAACTGGCCTGGCGCGATGGCAACGGCCAGGCCAACGTCTACGCAGTGACCGAGGTGTTCCGGGCCCCCACCGAAGCTTTCCAGCCGCTGGTGCCTTACACGCTGGTGCTGGCTACCCTCGATGAAGGCCCGCGCGTGATGGGCCACGCCGACCCGGGCATCGCCATTGGCGACCGCGTGCGCGCCGCGGTGTTCCACCACGCCGGGCAGCCGCTGCTGCGTTTTTCCCGGATTTGATCTGAACAGCCATCGGCAGACCTCAAAACAATGTCCTCCGCCCTCTCCACCCTCGCCACCCTGCTCTCGCCCCGTTCGGTCGCCATCGTCGGCGCCTCCGACAACATCCACAAGATCGGCGGCCGCCCGATCCACTACATGCAGACCATGGGCTATACCGGCGCCATCTATCCGGTCAACCCGCAGCGCGCATCGCTGCAGGGGCTGCCCGCGTACCCGTCGCTCGATGCGCTCCCCGAGGCGCCCGAACTGGCGGTGATCGTGGTCGCCGGTGACGCGGCCGTACAGGCCGTGGCCGACTGCGCGCGGCTGGGCGTGGGTGCCGCCATCGTGATCGCGTCGGGATTCGGTGAGGCGGGCGAGGCAGGCAGGCGCCAGCAGGACGACATGGTACGCATCGCGCGGGAAGGCGGGCTGCGCATCGTCGGCCCCAACAGCCAGGGGCTGGCCAACTTTGGCAATGGCACGATCGCCAGTTTTTCGACGATGTTTATCGAGATTCCGCCGCAGGATGGCCCGGTGGCAGTGGTCAGCCAGAGCGGCGGCACGGCGGCGCTGGTCTACGGCCTGTTGCGCAACCAGGGGATCGGCGTACGGCATGTGCATGCCACCGGCAACCAGGCCGATGTGACCGTCAGCGAAATCGCGCTGGGCGTCGCGCAGGACCCCGATGTGCGCCTGCTCTTGTTGTATCTGGAAACGTTGACTGACCCGCAGATGCTGGCCGAAGCCGCTGCCGTGGCCCGCGCGCGCGGCATCCCCGTGGTGGCCGTCAAATCAGGCCGCTCGCAGGCGGGCGCCCGCGCCGCCGCATCGCACACCGGCGCCATGGCCAACGAAGACCGCGCCGTCGATGCCTTTCTGGCGCGCCATGGCATCTGGCGCGTCGAAGACGCCCACGCGCTGGCACGCTGCGCCCCGCTCTACCTGCGCGGCTGGCAGCCGGCCGGCCGCCGGCTGGTCGTCGTCAGCAACTCGGGCGCCAGCTGCGTGATGGCCACCGATACCGCCGATACCCTCGGCATGTCGATGGCGCCGCTGTCCGCCGCCACGCAATCCGCGCTGGCCGAACGCCTGCCCGGCTTTGCGGCCACGGCCAATCCGGTGGACGTCACCGCTGCCCTGCTGACCAACAGCGGCCTGTTTGGCGATGTCCTGCCGGTGGTCGGCGCCGACCCCTCCGCCGATCTGGTCCTGCTCGACATTCCGGTGGCCGGCATGGGCTACGACGTCCCACGCTTTGCCCGCGATGCCGCACGGTTTGCCGACCAGGCTGGCAAGCCGATCGCCGTGGCCGCGTGGCAGGACACGGTGGTCAGCCAATTCCGCGCGGCCAACGTGCCGACGTTCGTGCACGCCGCCGATGCGCTGGCCGCCTTCCATCAGCTGACCGCCCACCAGCAACTGCTGCGCGACGTGGCGGGCGAGCCCGCCATGCCGCCGATCGTTCCGTTCAACATCGCCACGCCTTCCCGCACGCTCAGCGAGGCCGCCAGCCTGGCCCGGCTGGCAGAAGCCGGCGTGCCGGTGGTCGAGCACTACCTGTGCCAGAGCGCCGACGACGCCGTGGCGGCGTGGCAGCGGATTGGCGCGCCGGTCGCGGTCAAGGCCAGTTCCCCGGCTGTGCCGCACAAGAGCGAACACGGCCTGGTGGCCCTGAACTGCAACAGCCGCGATGCAATTGTCGACGCCTTCCACAAGCAAACGCAGACACTCGACGCCATGCACGCCCCATGCGAAGGCGTGATCGTCGCGCGCATGTCGCGCGGCCAGCGCGAATGCATGGTCGGCGCCCACTGGGACCCGGTCTTTGGCGCAGTGCTGCTGGTGGGCGACGGCGGCAAGTACGTAGAAGTGGTGCGCGACACGGCGGTACTGCTGGCCCCCGCCAGCCCAGCCGCCATCGAACGCGCGATACGCAGCCTGCGCATGGCCCCACTGCTCGACGGCGTACGCGGCGAGGCCGCCCTCGATGTTGCCGCCCTGTGCGACGTGGCCGCCAGGGTCGGCAACCTCGTGCATCAGGCGCAAGGCCAGATCCGCTCTGTGGATCTGAACCCGGTCATGCTCGGGTCAGAGGGGGCGCTGGTGGTGGATGGGTTGATGGAGGTGGCGTAGCCGGTCCGGATATGGCTTCCAGCTACCAAAGGATAGCTACCAAAGGGCGTCGTCAGGCACCATCGGAGAAAAGTGCCCAGGCTGATTGATCCAACCATTTAAGCCGCCGTCGCATCGCATGCGCCATGTGGGGAAGTCTTTGGCGGCTTGCTGGACAACGCTGCATTTCGTGCCTGGCGGGAGAACCGCCAGTACCGGAAAACGCTCGGGGTGCTTGTCCGTGCTACTGGGACGAACGTCTACCATGTCGACGTAGAGCTTTACCGGTCTCACGGCCGTATATGTTTTCCAGTCGAGAAGCCGGTATCCACCGAACGTCATCAGAAAGCCGCACACGACCAACGCCGACAGCAGCGCCACCGCCAATCGCTTACCAGTTACCAGATGCACCGCCATGCCATCCCTTCGGGTAATTGCGCGTCTCCACTAACCGAGAGGAACGCCCCAGCATCTTGAGCATCTCCTTCGGCGACACGGGGAGGTCAAAGAAGCGGGGATCCTTCGACACCACGCCCGCGATCGCCAGGACTTCGGCAACGTTGGAACTGCACGAGTTGGTCAACAGGTTGTAGCGTTTGCCCGCCGACACCCGCCTTTCGAGTTCGGCTCGCATGCGTTCCTTTTCGTCCGGGGTCACCCAGAGCAGAAAGCCGATTCCATCACGATGCGCCCCTCGACGGTGCCCATCAAAATCTACCCAAGGCGGCCGGGTCTGTCCGATGACATAGTCCCGATACGATCCGGTTTCGTATTGGCTAAGTACCCGACTGTAGACAATCCCATCGATCTCGATGGCAACATGGCCCCATTGGGACCCGGCCGATATAATCGCGCCATCCAGCACTAGCACTTCAACGAATTCGCGCTCGACTTCCACGTTCTTGATGGCGTCATCCTTCATGCTGGTTGTCGTACGCGTCGCAATTCGCTTAAATCGTTTTCCCTCGGCATTCGTTACGAACACGGTCATGCTTCCCCCTCCACGTAGATGGTGATGTGTTCAGACTCGACGGTGGCGGACAGCATGTGGGTTTTGCCTTCGGCGTCCGTTGTCCCGAACTCAAGACTGCCATCCGCTCTTTGCAGGGCATACGCAACACGAGTCAAGGGCGCCTTGGAACGGCTATCCCGCAATACGAATCGCTCGTTGAACATGGGACCCGCCGAAGCCGGAACATCGGGGCTTGGTGCGGAAGCCGTGGCGCCCGCAGTTGCCGCGAATGGCGCAGCCACCGCTCGATCAACGACCTCGATGGAAAAATCTTGCTGCGAATGGATAACGCGGGGCGGCTCGGCGCACTTGCAGTACACGCGCGCGCCGCTCACCAGGAGCCGCATTCCCATGACATCGAAATTTGGGGTGCAGTCGTTATAGACGCGACCCTGGGCCTTGCAGGCCGGGCAAGTGGCCGTGTCGCCTTCCAAGGCGACGGTCTTGCCGTGATGCGTGAAGAAGAAACGTTTGTCGGCGATCAGGACGCCGCCCGTTGTCGTGGCGTCGCCGTCCCGCAGTGCATACCTGATATCAGCCATGTCGTCTCCATCAAGAATGGCGCCCATTCTTGATAGGCCCCGATGGACACGCAATCGCCGAACGCTGAAACCGGGCACAGCATCGAACCCCCGCCCCGATTGTTCACATCTCAAGACAAACTGTCAGACGATTCGCTCTTCTTTGCTTTGTCGCTAATCGTTACATTTCAGGCGCCGCATCGCGCCTGAGCCCTTACGGAGGCGCGCGTGCGCGCGTCTCACTACAAGGATAACGAAGCATGAAGACCCGTCTCGCCTGCCTGGCCGCCATGGCCGTCCTGCCTGCCCTGCCCGCCACGGCGCAGGCTCAATCGAGCATCACGCTGTATGGCGTGGTGGATGCCGGCGTGGAGTTCCTGACCCACGCCCCGAACACCACTACCGGCGGCAGCAACAATCTGGTGCGGATGTCGGCCGGCAACCTGTCGACGTCGCGTTGGGGCCTGCGTGGCGCCGAAGACCTGGGCGGTGGCCTGAAGGCGGTCTTCACGCTGGAGAGCGGTTTTGATCTGGATACCGGCAGCCTGAACCAGGGCGGCCGCCTGTTCGGCCGGCAGGCCTTCGTGGGTCTGCAGAATCAGTACGGCACGCTGTCGCTGGGTCGTCACCAGACGGTGCTGTACGACTTTTCGCTGGCCTACGACCCGATGGCCATCGCCACGCGCTATTCGGTGTTGATGCATGACAAGTGGATGTCGGGCCGTGCGGACAATTCGCTGAAGTTCACCGGCCAGACCGGCGCGTTCTACTACGGCCTGTTCTACAGCACCGGCTACGACAGCAGCGCCGGCGGCGAAGTGCCGGGCGACTACAAGGCTGGCCGCAACTGGTCGGTGGCCGGTGGCTACGATGCCGGTCCGGTGTCGGCACGCGTGGTCTATGACGAAGTGCGTGGCAGCACCGTCGCCACCGACGACAACCGCGA
This sequence comes from Cupriavidus sp. 86D6, assembly GCF_057815095.1. Classification (NCBI taxonomy): domain Bacteria; kingdom Pseudomonadati; phylum Pseudomonadota; class Betaproteobacteria; order Burkholderiales; family Burkholderiaceae; genus Cupriavidus; species Cupriavidus sp. 86D6. The sequence continues at coordinate 365,492 of NZ_JBYPSB010000004.1, forward strand.
GCGCCGCGCCACCATCGGTGCCAGCTACAACTTTGGCCGTGGCCGCGCGTTTGCCGGCTATCGCTGGTACTACGGCGACTTCGCCAGCAGCTCGCTGCGCACCAACCTGTACTGGGTCGGCGCCACCTACCAGGTGACCCCGGCCATCGCCGTGACCGGCGCCGCCTACTACACCGACGTGCGCAACAGCAACGGCGATCCGTACAGCTTCGTGCTGTCGGGTACCTATGCGCTGTCCAAGCGCACCGACCTCTACGCGATCACCGCCTACGCGCAGAACCGCAGCGGTTCGTCGATGGGCCTGTCGGGCTTTGGCCCGTCGCTGAACGGCAGCGCCACCACGCTGACCGCCACCAGCGAGCAGGTACGTGCCGGCCAGAGCCAGTTCGGCGCCATCATCGGCGTGCGCCACCGCTTCTGATCCACGTCTGATCCACGTCTGACCAACGATTGAGCTTCATCGGATCGTAAAGCGTCCAGACTCCACGGCGAAGACTTTCCCTTCGTCTTTCTATGGGCCCGCACAGGTCACTGCCTGGCGGGCCTCTTTCTTTTGTGGCGGCTGGCGGTCTGGTTTGCTCCCCTCTCCCGCAGGCGGAAGAGGGAAGCAAACCGAGGGTGCATTAAACGCTTGCGGCCAACCCCAGCGTCTTCAGCGCCGCGTCCAGCGACGCCTGTTGCTCTGCGGCGTACAGCGCCAGTTCATCGCTGACCGTCGCGCCCAGCGCCTGCTCGAAAGCCGCGCGGTTGGGCGATGCCTGCAGGTCGTCGCGGTTTTCGTCGCCCAGGTTCGACTGGAAGATGCCGGCGGCGCTGACCGGCAGGAAGTCTTCGTAGGTGATCGGCTCAGCCACCAGCGCGCCGGCGGCAATCAGTGCTTCCAGATCGCCACCATCGGCCGCCGCATTGCCCACCGCGTAGCGGTAATACGCCAGGCCCTGCTGGCGCAGCGACTGGTGGTCGTCCGGGAACGCCCGGAAGACGTCGCCAAGCGTCTTGCGATAGGCGTCGGCGTTCGAACCGTCGCCAGCCGGGGTGATGACCTTGCGTACTTCGTTCAGCAGTTCGTCGTAGAGCTTGCGGCCCTTGGCGGTCAGCGCCACGCCGCGTTGCTCGATCTCGCCAAAGCGCGCCGTATGGGTGCCGGCTTCGCCGCCATCTCGGAAGGTGACCGGCTCGCTCAGGGCCAGGAAACTGGTCTGACGCAACAGGATCGGGCAGCGGCGCGTCGGCGGGCCTTCCACCACGGCCTTCGGGCTGATGCCGCGTGCCGGCATCTGCGTCTGGACGATATCGATGTCCAGCGTGCGCGGGGTCAGGTGGTTGATGTGCGGGCCGGGGAAGCACACGATGTCCGCGATCAGCGGATGCGTCTTGCGCAGCTTCCAGTACAGGTCGGCTTCGACGGTGGACTTGCCGTGCCAGCGGAATGTCTCCAGCGCCTCGGCCACGAAGCGGGCGGCGTCGTCGGCAGCCAGGCCGCCCTGCTGCTCGGCGCGCTCGATCAGTGCCAGGCAGCCCGGCGTGAAGATCGACCGCGTGGCCAGCACTGCCGCGGCGGCGTCGCGCAGCGCGGCGTCCTGGATCAGGTCCAGGCGCAGTAGCGACGTGAAGACGCGGAACGGGTTCTCGGCCAGGCCGGCGGTGTCCTTCGGCCGGAACGCCGTGGAGTGGACCGGCACGCCGGCCACGGACAAATCGTAGTAACCCACCGGGAACATGCCCATCACGGCGAACAGGCGACGGATCGTGGCCAATTCCTCAGGTGTACCCACGCGGATGGCGCCGTGGCGCTCCACCTCGATGCGCGATTCCTGGCCGGCCGCACCGGCGGCCACGGCACCGACGCTGGCCAGCACTTCGGCATTGACATCGGATACCAGCGCCATCAGCGTGCCGTACTGCGGCACCTCGGCACGGTACATATCGGACATGGCGCGCGAGAACTGGGCGCGGATCTGGCTGGGGGACGTGAAAGCGGCAGACATGTTATTCCGGGGACGACGGGATCACAAAAAGAGCCGCCAAGTGTGGTCGGGCGGCTTTCGGGCGGCAAGTGATATTTCCGGGCGACTTGATGCGCTTTACGCATTAACTTGATGCCCGGCCGGATGGGCGATCGGAATTCAGGTGCCCTCGCACTGGCGCAGCAGCCAGTCGGCAAACAGCGCCGCCTTGTCCCGATCCGTGCCGTCGCCGGGTTTGGCCTGCCGGTAGGTCAGGAAATAGGCGCCGTGCCGACCGGACGCCGGCGCCCCGGCGAACGGCAGCGCCGCCAGCTGGCCGCTTTCGATCTCCGTGCGCACCATCATTTCTGGCAAAACGGCGATGCCAAGCCCGCAGATCGCTGCGCCCGTGACCATCGTGAACAGGTCGTAGCGCGGCCCCAGGCGCGCGCGGCGCCGGATCGCCTCGTCGTCGCCGCCGAACCAGTCGGGCCATGCATCGGGGCGGCTGGCCAGATGCAGCAGCGGCATGCTCAGCAGGTCTTCGCGTTGGCGCAGGGCCGCGCCCTGCAGCAGTCGCGGGCTGCACACCGGGATCGACGGCCCCTCTTCCAGCAGCGTGGCCGACGGATGCCCGTCCCAGGCGTCGTTGCCAAAATAGATGGCCGCATCGAACAGCGAATCGGCAAAGTGGAACGGCTCGGGCCGCGCGTGGATATTGACGACGATGCGTGGATGCTCGGCCCGGAAGCCGGCCAGGCGCGGAATCAGCCATTGCGTGGCGAAAGTGGGCACGACGGCGAGTTCCAGCACCTCCATGCCGCCAGCGCGCGACGCCAGATCCTTGGTGGCGCGCTCGATGGCCTTCAGTTCGGCGCGGATGTCGCGCACATAGCGGTCGCCGTCGGGCGTCAGCACCACGCGCTGGCGCACCCGTTCGAAGAAACGCACGCCTAGCCGTTCCTCCATGGCCTGGATCTGCCGGGAAATCGCGCTTTCGGTGACGTTCAGTTCGGCCGCGGCGCGCGTGAAGCTGCCAAGTCGGGCAGCGCACTCAAGCATCTGGAGTGCGATCAGGCTGGGCAGGCGCATGGTTCAGGGGGCTGGCAATGAGCAAAAAACACGGCGGATGCGGAATTCACGGGCGCGCGATGGCTGACAGGATGCGCCTGAGCTTGTCGGGGTTGCGTTGTGCGTGGATGCTGACAATGCGCTCGCCATCGGTCTCGATGCTCTGGGCCGATTCGAGCTGGCCATCGACAAAGCGCAGCAGCGCCCACTGGCCGTTGAGCACCACCATTTGCACATGCACCGCCAGGCCGCGCCGCTGCGCCGCGAAGAGGACTTGCGCGATCTTGCCGCCGCCGACCAGCGGCTTCGGAAAGCTCGACACCTTGCCGCCGCCGTCGCCAATCAGCGTGGCTTCGTCGGCCAGCAGGTCCCGGATCGCGTCGAATGTGCCCTGCTCCAGCGCCTGGGCAAAGCGCCGCACCAGGGTCAGGTGCGCGTCCTTGCGTACGGGGGATTGCGGTCGGGCATCGCGCAACTGGGTCTTGGCGCGGCTCACCAGCTGGCGGCAGGCCGCCTCGCTCTTGCCGATGACCTCGGCCACCTGGCTGTAGTCGGCGTCGAACACTTCACGCAGCAGAAAGGCCGCGCGCGCTTCGGGCGTCAGGCGTTCCAGCAGGAACAGGAACGCCACCGACACGTCGTCGGCACGCTCGTAGAGGGCTTCGGGCGTATCGGCGCCTTCGGACATTAGCGGCTCAGGCAGCCAGATACCGGCGTAGTGCTCGCGCTGCAGCCTGGCGGCGCGCAGATGATCGATGGCCAGCCGCGTGGTCACCGATACCAGCCACGCCTCGGGGTTGTCGATGGCGTTGCGATCGGTGCCGTGCCAGCGCAGCCAGGCGTCCTGCACGACATCCTCGGCCTCGGCCACGGCGCCCAGCATGCGGTACGCAATGCCCTGCAGGCGGGGGCGAAGCTGGTCAAAGGTCTGGCTGTGATCGGGGGCAGGCGCGGCCATGGCACAAGTGTCCTTGCGGTGGGCTGCCATTGTGGCATTGGCGCCCCCTCGCCGTCTCGCATCGTGTCTGACTGCGCCCTTGAAATTTCCGAACCACTGTATATATTTACAGTGTACTGTATGGATAGACAGTACCAACGTCGTGAGATGGATTAAACAGTGTCGGAACCTTCGGAGCCCTGAAATGGAACACCTGATCCGTGTGCAGAATGAATATGACCGCCAGGTACTGGTCTGGCTGCGTGGACGGATTGGCGACGCAGCCTTGGTGTCGGCCGCGCGCCGCACCGCCGCGGACGGGAAAAAGCCTTATCTCTCAACGATTTGCCGCCTGCTGAACATCCGGCCGCCGTCGCGCCGCAGCTTTGCCGACGAGGCCCGCAAGACCCACCGGGCGGTGGGTGAACGTTATCTGGCGCAGATCCGCCAGATCCTGGCCAAGCCGGGCGCCCCGCACGCACAGCGCGAAACCGGGCATGAGGCCCGGCCGCAGGGTTCCCTCTTCTAGGCACCGTTCGGACGCCGCCGAGGTTTAGTCCGAATTATTGAAATCCTATAATTTGGACTAAACCGCTGGCAGATCCTGCTTTCAGATCACTTTTTGCTGACCTGTTCACCGCCCTATCATTGCGGCAGATCGGTCACGCGCATCGCCGGCGTGATCTGCCGCGGATCGGTCACCAGTTCCAGCACGGCCGGCTTGCCGGCCTGCTGCGCCCGTTCGAAGGCGGCGGCGAAGTCCTCGGTCCGCTCCACGCGCTCGGCCCAGGCGCCGCAAGCCTTGGCCATTTGCACAAAGTCGGGATTGACGATGCGCGTGCCGCTCTGGCGGCCCGGATAGCGGCGCTCCTGGTGCATCCGGATCGTGCCGTACATGCGGTTGTTCACCACGATCACGATCAGGTTCACGCCGTGGGCGGCGGCCGTGGCGATTTCCTGCGGATACATCAGAAAACAGCCGTCGCCGGCAAAGCACACCACGGTTTTTTCCGGAAAGCGCAGCTTGGCGGCAATGGCGGCCGGCAGGCCGTAGCCCATCGCGCCGCACGTCGGGGCCAGTTGGGTACGCGAACGCTTGTAGGCATAGAAGCGGTGCAGCCAGACCGTGTAGTTGCCAGCGCCGTTGGACAGCATGGCGTCCTCGGGCAGCACCCGGTTCAGGTGCGCCATGGCGGCGCCCATGTCCACGCCGGTCAGTTCGGCGTGAGGCTTCGGCGGCGTGACAAAGGCCTCGTGGTCGGCGCGCGCGCCGGCGGTCCAGTCCGTCCAGGCCACCGAAGCGGGCGCGTCCAGCGATGCCAGCATGGCGGCGCCCGGCTCGACGCCGGCGTGGATCGGCAGCGTGGCCTGATAGACGCGGCCCAGCTCGAAGCTGTCGGCATGGATATGCACGAGCTTCTGCTTCGGCTGCGGGACTTCCAGTAGCGAATAGCTATCGGTGGCGATATCGCCAAGCCGCGTGCCAAAGGCCACGATCAGGTCGGCCGACTTCACGCGTTCGGCCAGCTTGGGGCTGACGCCCAGGCTCAGGTGGCCCACGTAGTGCGGGTCGCGGTTGTCGATCACGTCCTGGCGGCGGAAGGCGCAGGCCACGGGCAGATCCCAGGCGTTGACGAACGCGGCGAAGTCGCGCACGGTCTGGCCGGTCCAGTTGGCGCCGCCGGCAATCACCAGCGGACGCTGGGCACCGGCCAGCGCGGCCGCCAGCGCCTGGGCATCTTCGGGGCGCGGTGCGGCGGCCACGGCGCGGTACGGCGCGGCATCGGCCACTTCCACCAGACCATCGAGCACGTCCTCGGGCAGCGCCAGCACCACCGGGCCCGGGCGGCCCGACGTGGCCACCTGGAACGCGCGCGCCACCATCTCCGGAATGCGTGCCGGATCGTCGATCTCGGCCGCCCACTTGCACATCGACCCGAACACGGCCGCGTAGTCCACCTCCTGGAATGCCTCGCGCCCCTTGTGCTCGCGGGCGATCTGGCCAACGAACAGGATCATCGGCGTGGAGTCCTGCTGGGCGATATGCACGCCGATGCTGCCATGCGTGGCACCGGGGCCGCGCGTCACGAAGCAGATGCCGGGACGCCCCGTCAGCTTGCCGTCGGCCTCGGCCATGTTGGCGGCGGCGCCTTCGTGCTTGCAGACCACAAGGTCGATGGCCGGCTGGTCGTGCAGCGCGTCCAGCACGTCGAGAAAGCTCTCGCCCGGCACGCAGAAAATGCGTTCGGTGCCATGGATGCGTAGTTGGTCTACAAGGACACGGCCGCCGGTGCGGGCCGTCTGGGAGGCGTGGGAGGTCATGTCGGGTGTGGTCGCGTTATCGACGTGAAAGATCGGCGGCAGGATCGCAATGTCTGCAATTGTTCCGTTTGACGTGCGCGGCTGCGCGGCCTATCGTGCATTTCTGTTATGCAAATTCTGCAAGTCGCCACCGCCCGGGCCCGTGTAGATTTGCGGGCGAGGCGCAGCACAAGACGCCCCGCCTGACCCACGTTTCCGTTGCGGAAACCGTCAGGCAGAACGGCAGCCCGGACCGGGACTGCCGCACACGAACGTTCGCGCTACAGGAGACATGATATGAATTTTCCCCATCGCCTGATGCGGCCGATGCTGGCCGTGCTTTGTACCGGATGCATGGCGGTCGCCACGCAGGCCCGCGCCCAGGGTGCCGATCACTACCCGAGCAAGCCCATCACCTACGTGGTGCCGTTTGCCGCCGGGGGCACCACCGACCTGCTGGGCCGGCTGATCGGCCAGCGGCTGTCGCAGGTGCTGGGGCAATCGGTGGTGGTGGAAAACCGCGCCGGCGCGGGCGGCAATATCGGTTCCGACTACGTGGCCAAGGCCCCCGCTGACGGCTACACGCTACTGGGCGGCACGATCAGCTCGCACGCCATCAACGTGAGCCTGTACCCGAAGATGCCGTATGACCCGGTCAAGAACTTCCAGCCCATCGCGCTGATCGGCACGTTGCCGAACGTGCTGGTGGTCAATGCCAACAGCCCGTGGAAAAGTGTGCAGGACGTGATCGCCGCCGCCAAGGCCAAGCCGGGTACGGTCAATTTCGGTTCGTCGGGCAATGGCACGTCGCAGCACCTGGCTGCCGAACTGTTTGCCAACATGGCCGGGTTGCGCATGACCCATGTGCCTTACAAGGGCAGCAGCCAGGCGGTGCAGGCGCTGCTGGGCAACCAGGTGGACCTGGTGTTCGAGAACAGCGTGGCCGCCATGCCGATGATCCAGTCGGGCAAGTTCCGCGCGCTGGCCACTACCGGCGCCAAACGCGCGGCCGAGCTGCCCGACGTACCGACCATGGCGGAGTCGGGCCTGAACGGCTACGAGATCGTGTCGTGGCAGGCCATCTTCGCGCCGGCCGGCACGCCCAGGCCCATCGTCGACAAGCTGTCGAGCGAGATCGGCAAGATCATCCGCCAGCCGGACGTGCGCGCCAGGCTGGCGTCGATGGGGGTGGAGCCGTCGGGCGCCGGCCCCACCGAACTGGGCAATTTCCAGAAGAGCGAAGTCGCCAAATGGGCAAACCTGATCAAGGTGGCCAATATTCACCTGGAGTAAGCATGAGTGATCACCGTATCCCGACTGCCGGCCTGCACCAATGGGTGGCAGACCTTTGGCTGGCGGCGGGCTCCGACGCCCGCGAGGCCCGGCTGACCGCCGATCATCTGGTGGGGGCCAACCTGTCCGGCCACGATTCGCATGGCGTGGGCATGATTCCCAAGTACGTGATGTCGTGGCAGGCCGACCAGCTCCAGCTGAACCAGCAGGTCAGCGTGGTGCATGAATCGGGCGGCATCCTGAGCCTGGACGGCAACCGTGGCATGGGCCAGGCCGTGACCGAACAGGCCATGGGCCTGGGCATCGAACGCGCGAAGGAACATGGCGTGTGCGTGCTGGGCCTGCGCCGGTCGCACCATCTGGGCCGTGTGGGCCACTGGGCCGAACAGGCCACGGCGGCCGGCATGATCTCGATCCACTTCGTCAATGTGCTATCCAAGCCGATCGTGGCCCCGCATGGCGGCTACGATCCGCGCTTTGGTACCAATCCGTTCACGATTGGCGTGCCGGTGGCCGGCCAGCCGCCGCTGGTGCTGGACTTCGCCACCAGCGCCATCGCGCTGGGCAAGGTGCGCGTGGCCCACAACAAGGGCGTGCCGGTGCCGCCGGGCTGCCTGATGGACCCGCAGGGCCACCCCACCGACGACCCCGCCGTGATGTTCCCGCACCCCGGCACGCCACAGGGCGCGCTGCGCACGTTCGGCGAGCACAAGGGCTACGTGCTGGCCGTGATGTGCGAACTGCTGGGCGCCGCCGTGACCGGCGGCCATACGATCCGCCCCGAAACGCTCACGCACGAGCACGCGGTGTGGAACAACATGCTGGCGATCATCTTCGATCCGGGGCGGCTGGGCAGCAGCACCACGTTCGGCCACGAGATGGAGTCGTTCGTGGAATGGATGAAGGCGTCACGCCTGCAACCGGGCAACGACGCCGTCCGCCTGCCCGGCGACCCCGAACGCGCCTGGCGCCGCGCCCGCGCCGAATACATTCCCGTGGACAGCAGCACGCTGGCCCAGCTTGACGATGCCGCCGCCCGCGTGCTGCAGGCCCGTGGCAAATCGCCGGGCCCGCTTTCCGCGCTGGCCGCCGACTGATCCAGGAGATCGACGATGTCCAACACCCCTCACCTGCCCCAGATCCACCCGCTGCCCAACAGGTTCCGGGCCGATGTGCTGGCGCGCAAGCGGCTGATTGGCCTGTGGAGTTCGCTCGGCCAGCCCGTGACCAGCGAGATTGTCGGCCTGGCCGGCTTTGACTGGATGCTGCTCGATGGCGAGCATTCGCCCAACGACGTGCTGACCTTCGCGCCCCAGTTGATGGCGCTCAAGGACAGCGTCAGCGCCCCCGTTGTACGGCCGCCGTGGAACGACCCGGTGATGCTCAAGCGCCTGCTCGATATCGGCTTCTACAACTTCCTGATTCCGTTCGTGGAATCGGCCGAGGAAGCCCGCCGCGCGGTGCGTGCCACGCGGTATCCGCCCGACGGCATCCGGGGCGTGTCGGGTGCCCAGCGGCAGAACCGCTATGGCACGCTGCCGGACTTCTTCAAGACCATCAACGACAACATCTGCGTGCTGGTGCAGATCGAAAGCCGCAAGGGCGTGGAAGCAGCCGCCGAGATTTGTGCGGAACCCGGGGTGGACGGCATTTTCATCGGCCCGAACGACCTGGCCGCGGCCTACGGGCATCTGGGCAATCCGAACCACCCCGATGTCCAGGCGGCGGTGAAACAGATCTACGATGCCGCCAACCACGCCGGCAAGGCCATCGGCACGCTGACGCCGGTCGAAGCCGACGCGCGGCGCTACCTGGATATGGGCGCGCACTTCGTGGCGGTGGGCATCGACCATGTATTGCTGCGCGATGCGGCCCGCGCGCTGCGCGACCGCTTTGCGTCCTGAAGCCATTTTGAACAGGAAGGAATCATGAGCAAGCTCGGATTTATCGGATTGGGCGTCATGGGCAAGCCCATGGCGGAACACTTGCAGGCCGGCGGCCATACCGTCTACGCGCACACGCGCAGCGGCGTGCCGCAGGACCTGCTCGACCGCGGCGTGCAGCCATGCGCCAACGCCACCGAGGTGGCCAGACAGGCCGACATCATCTTCCTGATGCTGCCCGATACGCCCGACGTGGCGCGGGTGCTGTTCGGTGACAACGGCGTGGCCGCCGGGCTGAGCCAGGGCAAGATCGTCGTGGACATGAGCTCGATCTCGCCGATCGACACGCGCGAGTTCGCCGCCAGGGTCGAAAAGCTCGGCTGCGACTATGTGGATGCGCCGGTGTCGGGCGGCGAAGTGGGCGCCAAGGCGGCCACGCTGTCGATCATGGCCGGCGGCAAGCAGGATGTCTTCGACAAGGTGCTGCCGCTGCTGCAATTGATGGGCAAGAACATCACGCTGGTGGGCAATGTCGGTGACGGCCAGGTGGCCAAGGTGGCCAATCAGGTGATCGTGGCGCTGACGATCGAGGCCGTCAGCGAGGCGCTGGTGCTGGCTGCCAAGGCCGGCGCCGACCCGGCGCGCGTGCGCCAGGCGTTGATGGGCGGCTTTGCCAGCTCGAAAATTCTTGAAGTCCACGGCGAACGGATGATCAAGCGCACGTTCAATCCGGGTTTCCGCATCGAACTGCATCAGAAGGATCTGAACCTGGCGTTGTCCACGGCGAAGCAACTGGGCCTGGGCATGCCGAATACGGCATCGACGCAGCAGTTGTTCAATGTGTGCGTGGCCCAGGGCGGCGCGGGCTGGGATCACTCGGGGCTGGTCAAGGCCATCGAGCACCTGTCGTCGTTCGCCATCGGCGATACGCCAAAATCGGCCGGATGACAACCATGTCGGCCGCGCTGAATTCCGACGATCTGGCGTGCTTTGTCTGCGTGGCCAACACGCAGAGCATTTCGCGTGCCGCGCTGGAACTTGGCGCCGACCAGTCAACCGTCAGCCGGCAGATTGCCCGGCTGGAGGCCGCGCTCGACACCCGGCTGTTTCATCGCAGCGGCCGGGGCGTGGTGCTGACCGAGGCCGGTACCACGCTGCTGGGTTACGCGCGACAGGTGGCCGCCACGCTGGCCGAGGCGCGCGCGGCGGTGCGGGCATCCACCGCACAGGGGCCGGCGCAGCTGGTCATCGCGGCGCAGCCGACCATCGCCAATACCGCGTTCGCGGCCATCGGCACGGCGCTGAAGGCGCGCTTTCCGGCGACGAAGATCCGCTTTGTGGAAGGTCTGGCCAACCCGGTGCTGGCGTGGCTGGCGGCCGGCGATATCGATGTGGCCCTGCTCTACCTGCCCGAACAGCAGGGCGCGCTCAAGGTGGACGTGCTGCTGGAAGAAGACCTGACGCTGGTCACGCCCACGTCATGGAGCCACCTCGGCCCCACGTTCCAGGCGCGCCGCCTGGGCGAAGTGCCGCTGATCCTGCCCAGCACGTCGCACGGGCTGCGCGTGCTGGCCGAATCGCTGGCGGCGCGCGTGGGCACCTCGCTGAACATGGCGATGGAGTGCGATGCCTCGAACACGGTGGCCATGCGGCTGGTGGAAGACGGCTGCGGCGCCACGCTGCTGCCGTTCGCGGCTGTGGCCGATCGCGTGGCCCAGGGCCGGCTGCATTCGGCGCGGCTGGTGGACCCGGTGGTGACGCGTCAGGTGGCGATGGCCACGGCGCGCAACCGGCCGGTGGTGCCGGAGTTGTGGGACATCATGCAGACGGTGCGGCAGTCCGTGCGCAATATCGTGATGTCGGGCGCCTGGCCGGGGGCGCGGCTGGTGTAGATCGCCGATGTCCGGTGGTTTTGCCCCCTCTCCCGGGAATGGAAGAGGGGGAAACAGACATCGCGGACATCAAGCCTTACTGCTTCGTCGTACCGTTCTGCAGTTCGGCCTTGGCCGTCTCGTCGGCGGCCTTCTTGGCGTCCTTGCGCTCGGACTTGGCCGCATTCACATCCTGCTTGTACTCGCCCTTGGCCGCCTTCTTCTCGGCCTTGTACTGGTCATTGGCGGCCTTGCGGGCCTCGCGGCGTTCCACGAGCGGGTCCTTCGGCGGCTGGACCTGGGTCGTGACCGGCGGGGCCGCAGTCGTGATGTCGGCCGGGGCGGCCGGCGCCTGCGTGGTCTGTGCAAAGGCGGTGACAGAGATCATGCCGGCTGCCAGGGCGCCAATCAGGGACGTGGTGCGAATGGTTCGTTGCTTGGACATGTTGAGACCTCTCAGGTGGTTGTTATCGAAAACGACGGGTGCGTTGTTTCCCACCGCGTGCCCAGTTTAGAAGCCGCACGGTGCCCCGTGTGCCGCATTCACACATCTCCTTACAAAACCTCGCCCGCACTGACAGACAACGCCCGACAACGCCACAGTTTCTGACGATATTTGCAATGTTTTTGGCTTGATCGAGGCAGGCGCGTGGCCCACACTGAACCGCATCGACCATCGATTCCAGGGAGTTGCCATGCATCTCGACGGATCGTGCCAGTGCGGCGCGGTGCAGTTCAGCCTTGAGTCCGATTCGCCCTACCCCTACCTGCATTGCCATTGCTCGATCTGCCGCAAGACCGGCGGCAGCGGCGGCTATGGCATCAACCTGGGCGGCGATGCCCATACGCTGCGCGTGGCCGGCCAGCAGCACGTGGCGCATTTCCACGCCGTGATCCGCGAGCCCGGCAAGCGGCCGGTGCGGTCCAAGGGATACCGCCACTTCTGCAAGCTGTGCGGTAGCCCGCTCTGGATGTGGGACCCGCGCTGGCCGGACCTGGTCCATCCGTATGCGGGCGCCATCAACACGCCGCTGCCCAGGCCGCCCGATGTGGTGGAGGCCGGTCTCGATTACGTCGCGCCATGGGTCGATGTGCCGCGCGGCAAGGGCCATCGCCATGTGGGCACCTGGCCCGACGAATCGTTGCGCGAATGGCACGCGCGGCATGGCCTGCTGAGGTAGACGCCAGAACCGCGCCGAATGCGGCCCAAAACGCCTTGCCCCAGGCGCGCCAGCGGGTCGGACGGCTCCTGACAGGGTCTTGCACCGGCGCTGACATACATCGCGCAAGTGCACTCCTATGCTCGAATCAGACAAGGCATCTGGGAGCCCGCCATGCGCGACTATCGCCAGTATCTGATTTATCCGATGGCATCGCTGTTTGCGATCGTGGCGGTCACGCTGCTGGTCGGCTGCGGCGAATCGGCCAAGTTACCCGATACGGCGGGCATCGGTCCGAACCCGCAATTGCCGGCGCCGCACAAGACGGTGCTTCCGACCATCCATATCGCCCCAGCCGAGGGCTGGAAAGACGGCAAGATGCCCGTGGCGGCCGATGGCATGCGGGTGGCGGCCTATGCCGACAAGCTGGACCATCCGCGCTGGCTGTACGTGCTGCCGAACGGCGATGTGCTGGTGGCCGAAACCAACGCGCCGCCGAAGCCTGACGACCACAAGGGCATCCGGGGCTGGATCATGAAGAAGACGCAGGAGCGCGCCGGCGCCGGCACACCCAGCGCCAACCGCATCACGCTGCTGCGCGACACCAATGGCGACGGCGTGGCCGACCAGAGATCGGTTTTTCTTCAAAACCTGCACTCGCCGTTCGGCATGGTGCTGGTCGGCAATGATTTCTACGTCGCCGATACCGATGCCGTGCTGCGCTTCCCGTACACGCCGGGACAGACCAGCATCTCGGCGCCGGGCCAGAAACTGGTGGACTTGCCCGCTGGCTCGATCAACCACCACTGGACCAAGAACATCATCGCCAGCCTCGACGGCAGCAAGCTGTATGTCACGGTGGGATCGAACAGCAACGCGGGCGAGAACGGCATCGACAAGGAAGCCGGCCGCGCCGCCATCTGGGAAGTCGATCGACAGACCGGCCAGCATCGTATTTTCGCCAGCGGCTTGCGCAATCCGAACGGCATGGTCTGGGAGCCGACCACCAAGGCGCTCTGGACATCCGTCAATGAGCGCGACGAAATCGGCAGCGACCTGGTGCCCGACTACATCACCTCCGTGCGCGACGGCGGCTTCTACGGATGGCCTTACAGCTATTACGGCCAGCACGTGGACGACCGCGTGAAGCCGCCCGCCCCCGACATGGTGGCCAAGGCCATCGTGCCCGACTACGCGGTGGGCGCGCACACGGCGTCGCTGGGCATGACCGGCGCATCGGGCAACAGCCTGCTGCCCCAGTTCCATGACGGCATGTTCGTGAGCCAGCACGGCTCATGGAACCGCAAGCCGCGGTCGGGCTACAAGGTCATCTTTGTCCCGTTCGACCAGGGCAAGCCGCGCGGCGCGCCGTTCGACGTGCTGACCGGCTTCCTGGATCAGGACGGCAAGGCGCAGGGACGCCCGGTAGGCGTCGTGATCGACAAGACCGGCGGGCTGCTGGTGGCCGACGACGTGGGCAACGTGGTCTGGCGCGTGAGCGCGGCGAAGTAATGGCGCGAAGTCGTGCCGCGAAGTGCTGTCGCGAAGTCGCCCCCCGACATGCTGCCCGCGTTTGGCGCCTGCGCCGTCATGCCACCGGGCGCTGCGCGCGTCCGACGATCTGCAACGTCCGTAGCAATAACGCCAGACCGCGCCGCGTATCGGCATCGCGCGCCAGCGCCCACAGGGCCCGCGTACCTGGCGGCTCGGCGTCCCGCCGGGTCTGGGCAGCGGCCAGCCGCAGCGCGCCGCTTAACGCGCCATGGGCCGCCACGCCTTCCTCGAACACGCTGCTGACTTTCTCGATCATCGCCGGATCGAGAAAATCGACAAGATCGGCCATCAGCGCCAGTATGTCGACCAGGTTGTCCAGCCGCGCGCCGAGCAGCAGCGGGGCCAGCCTTGGAGACAGTTCTGCCCAGGCTGCCGGCGCCGGGTCAACCGGCTGGCTGTCGGCCAGATGGTGGGCAACGTGCGGCGCAAGGCCTGGCCCGGAAGCCTCGGGAATGGATGCCATGGGGACTCCACAGTGGATCACATCGGGTGATGGCAGGCGCGGCGGTCAGAGCATGCCCCGGGCAACCGCCCAGTAGGCGCCGCGATTGAAGCCCTGGCGCAGCAGGCCACCCAGCCTGGTGGGCGGCATCGGTTGCACGTCCCGCTGGTAGTCGTACCAGAGCGGCATGCCCGCCGATAGCCCAAGCTGGGCAACGGCCTGGACCTTGCCGTCGTAGGCCGCGACCGGACGCCCCAGGCGTATCGACGCCGCGATGTTGTCGGCGATCACCGGCGCCTGGTTGTGGCATGAGCCGCCGGCCTTGCTGACCGGCAGATCCACGGTATCGCCAATCACGTACACCCGCTCATGCCCGCGCACCTGCAAGGTCTCATGGTCGGTGGGCAGCCAGCCCTCGTCGTCGGCGGCTTCGGACAGGCCGCTCTGGCGCACCACATCGACGGCGCGGATGGGCGGCGTGGCCATCAGGATGTCGAACGGCTGCTCGGCGCCCTCTTCCGAATACGCCACCCGCCTGGCGGGGTCCACGCGCGCGAGGGTAAAGCCGCGCTGATAGCGGATGCCGCGCTGCTCGAACAGGGCCGGCACGACATCGCAGGTAGGCTTCTGCAGGAACAGGCAATTGCGCAGCAACTGCGAGACGGTCGGGTAGGTGTAGACGATCTCCACCCGCTCGCGCACCCCGCGCCGGCGCAGGTAGTCGTCGAGCATCAACGTGGTTTCCAGCGGCGCGATGCCGCACTGATGTGGCACGTTGTGCGTCTTCGGGAACGACACCGTGACGAAGATTCGCCCCCGCTGGATGCGCGCGAGCTTCTCGGCCAGCTGACGGGCCGGCGCGTACTGGTAGAAATGGTCGCCCGCCTCGCCCAGCCCCTCGATGCGCTCCGGGGCCGGCACGCAACCGGTGGCGATCACCAGATAGTCGTAGCCATAGCGCCTGCCGCTGCGGGCCTGCACCTCCTGGCGGCCCAGATGGAACTGCTCGGCCGCATCCACCACGAAATCGATCTCCGGCCGCAGCAGCGACCGCTCGCGCCGTACCAGTTCCTCGCGGAAGAACGCGCCGAACGCCACATACATGAACGCCGGCTTGTAGAAGTGATCGGCTGTATCGGACAGCACGGTCACGGCGACGTCGCCGTCGACGGTCTCCCGGAACAGCTTGCCGGCCAACTGGTTGGCCAACATCGTGCCCCCCACGCCACCCCCTACGATCAGTATGCGTTGTGTCATCGTCCCCACCTGGTCAGGATCATCGAGAGAACATGCCGCTCAGACGCGAATCCGCACGGGGCGGGAAAGTGTCTGGCAGACCGGGCACTCGCGCGCCGTCTTCAGCACGCGCGCGTGCAGGTCGGCCGATATGGCGGCCAGGAAAAATACGTCGATCTCGAAGGCGGTGATGTCGCCCTGGCGGTTCAGGCGGACATCCACGCGGTACGGCGGCAGTTGCGCGTCGCGGTGGGCCATGTCGATGGTGATGCAGACGCAGGCTGCCAAGGCGCCCGCCAGCAGTTCGTGCGGCCGCATGGCGGTTCCGCCGCGCAGGCCGTCGGCGGCCGCGTCGGCAAGCACCACGTGATGCCCGCTGCGGATCGTCACGGCGTACGACGGGCCTTGGCGCGACGCGGAAACCTGCAGCGGCGTCATCAGTGGACCTGCGCCACCACGAACAGCCGTCGAAACGGAAACAGCGTGCGGCCGTCGGCGCCATTTGGATAGAGCTTGCGCAGCCGTGGCACGTATTGCGCCAGAAAGCGGCCGCGCTCGCCGTCGTCGAGATGATCGGTCACCGCGCGCAAGCCCGACGCCTTGATCCAGTCGTAGACGGGGTCGTCGCCTTCCACCACCTGCAGGTAGTCTGTCTTCCAGATGTCCAGATGCGCGGTGCGATCCACCAGCAGCTGGTAGTAGAACGCCGCGGGCTGCACGTGGTTGCGCGCCAGTGCTCCCCGCAACATCGGCGTGCCCAGCACACTGCCGCCCGGGCCGGCGGTGGCCAGCACCTCGCGCATCAGACCGTACCAGGGGGTCTCGCACCAGTCGGGCATATGCAGCGCCAGGCAGCCACCGGGCCGCAGAAAGCCCAGCAACCTTGGCAGCAGCGTTTCGTGATCGCCCAGGAAGTGGAGCACCGCGCTGGCGAAGATCAGGTCCGCGTGCGCCTGGGGCGTCCAGTGCTCGATGTCAGCCTGCTCCCAGTGGATGGCACCGCTTTCACTCGCTGCGGCAGCCAGCATTTCGGGGGAGCTGTCCACGCCGTACACGCTGGCGTGCGGCCATTTGTCCTGCAAGACGCGGGTGACATGGCCGGGTCCGCATCCGATGTCGTACACCGTGTGCGGCGCATCGAGCGGCACCCGCTGCAGCAGTTCCAGCGCGGGCCGCAGCCGCAAATCGGAAAACTGCAGATACAACGTTGGATTCCAGCGCGCATCCGGCCGGCCTTCGCTCACGTTCATCGACATCAATCGCATGGTTGGCGCTCCATGGCGCGATGCCGGGGGCATCGGGAATGCTCATTAGCATATGCATTCGATGTCGCGACGCTACTGAAGAATCTTTATGTCAGTACTGGCACGGTTTAAATGACAAGTCCGCGCTTCTCACGCGAACGGGTGACATGTGCGCGGGAACGGCCGCACAACGGCTGCCAAAATGAAAACCGGCGGTGCGATCCCCTCGCACCGCCGGAAAGCTGGCCCTGCAGCCCGGAGCAACGTCAGAAGCGGTGCTGCAGGCCCGCCAGCACACCAACCTGGTTGTCCGCATAACCAGCGAAATCCCGCGAGACACTCACGGGCTGGCCATTGCGCGCCTTGGCATAGGCGGCGGACACGTACGCCAGGGTGCGTTTGGAGAAGCTGTACTGGGCGCGCAGCGAGACCATGACCGGATCGGCGTTGGTGTCGCCCTTGATGTTCTGCTTGTAGACCGCGCCGTAGAGCGCGAAGGCGGGCGTGAAGTCGTACGCCGCGCCCAGCCAGTACATGTCGCTCAGCTGGTTGGGGGCCGCCGTGGTGAAGGTCTTGCGGTAATTTCGATAGCCGGCAAAGAGTTTCAGCGCGCCAACGTCGTACCTGGCACCGGCATGGATACCCTGGGCATAGTCTGTCGGGTCGCCGGCGACCCCATTCACGCGGTCCCACGTGAGCATCGCCGAGAAACCGCCTGCCGTGTAGCCAACCGCCAGGTCGTATTTCGACGATGATTTGAAGCTGCCGGGCGTTTCGCCGAAGCCCAGCGTCCCGCCCACCTTCACGGGACCGAACTGCCCGTCATAGCGCACCACGTTCGACGATCGCACGAACATGCTGTCCTGCCGGTCTCCCGAGCCTGTCGAGGCCATGGCCCAGGAATAGTTTTGTGCGTAGTCCATGGGCTCGAACGGCGCCATGTAGTCGAACGTCGTGGAATAGTCCGCGCCCATCCGGATGCTGCCCAGCGTTTCGTGCTCCAGGCCCACCCACGCGCGCCGGTTGAACAGCCCGCGGTCGCCGTAGAACTTGCCGGTGTCGGCCTGGACGCCCGATTCCAGCCTGAAAATGGCGATCATTCCGCCGCCGAGCGGCTCGGCGCCGCGCAGGCCCCAGCGGGAAATGTTCTTGCCGCCCGAGACCATCCCCACCGTCGATTTACCATCGGGACCGGCGTTGCTGAGGTACTCGACGCCGACGTCGAGCAGCCCGTAGAGCGTGATGTTGGACTGCGCTTCTGCTGCTGTCGAGACCAGGCCGGTTGCGGCCAGTACCACTGCCTTGCGTTTCATATCAGACCTCCTTGCACGTTCCTGTTTGGACGTACGGCGTGAGGTCCGGTGCCGGCGCCAGGCCGCGCTTTTGCAGGTCCTTTTGATCCACGGCAGGCGTGCATCACCGCAAGGCCGCAAAGCCGGGGCCAGAAATGAAAAACCGGCGGCGCGAGCCCCTCGCACCGCCGGAAGGCCGCCCACCACGGCAGCCTGAAAACAACGATCAGAAGCGGTGCTGCAGGCCCGCCGTCACACCGACCTGATTGTTGGCATAGCCAACGAAATCGCGCGAGACACTCACGTTCTGGCCGTTGCGCGCCTTGGCATACGCTGCGGACAGGTACGCTGAGGTGCGTTTGGAAAGATTGTATTGGGCGCGCATCGAGATCATGATCGGATCCCCATCCGTGTCGCCCTTGATGTTCTGCTTGTACACCGCGCCGTACAGCGTGAAGGCCGGCGTGAAGTCGTAAGCGGCGCCCACCCAGTACATGTCGCTCAGCTGCTTGGCGGCCGTCGTGGTGAACGTCTTGCGGTAATTGCGATAACCGGCGTACACCGACAGCGGGCCGAAGTCGTAGCTGGCGCCGGCGTGGATGCCCTGGATGTAGTCGGTGGAATCGGCTGGCGTGGTGCTGGCGCCCGCGCCCATCTGGCGATCCCAGGTCACGGCCGCGGCAAAGTTGCCCGCGTTGTAGCCCAGTCCCAGATCGTATTTCGACGAACTCTTGTAGCTGCCCGGCACTTCGCCGAACGCCATCGTGCCGCCCACCTTGAACGGCCCGAACTGGCCGTCGTAGCGCACGATGTTGGTCGAACGCGAGAACATGCCGTCCTTGCGGCCGCCCGTGGCCGTCGAGGACGTGGCCCACGAATAGTTCGGCGCGTAGCCCATCGGGTCGAACGGCAGCATGAAGTCATAGGTCGTGGTGAAGTCACGGCCCAGGCGGATGCTGCCGAGGTTCTTGTCCTGCAGGCCGACCCATGCGCGGCGGTCGAACAGCGTGTTGTCGGTATCCAGCCTGCCGGTATCGACGGCGATGCCCGATTCCAGCGTGAAGATGGCCTTCAGGCCGCCGCCCAGATCTTCGGTGCCGCGCAGGCCCCAGCGCGACGTGTTCTTGCCGCCCGAGGTCATTTTCACCAGGGAATTGCCGTTGGCGCTGGCATGGTTCACGTATTCGATACCCGAATCCACCAGCCCATACAGCGTCACACTCGATTGCGCCGCCGCGCCGCCCGATACCACGCAACCCAACGCGGCCAGGGCCACTGCCTTCCGTTTCATCCTCAGTCTCCTTTGTTGTTCTGGTCTGTCGTGAACGGAGCGGATGGTATGGGGGCCTCACTTTCAGTTCGCTTTCGATACGCCTGCGATTTTTGCCGTGGGGGATGCACCACGATTGGGACTTTCCCCATCTAGGCGCCGGCGCCGGTAACGGGTATCACTCCAGCGCGATTCCCCGTAGACCCCGTTTGCCGTAGCCCCATGCGTATCCTGCTTGCCGAAGACAACCTGAAACTGGCCGCCTCCCTGACGGAATCGCTGAGCCAGAGCGGCTTCACGGTCGACTGCATGCATGACGGGGCCAGCGCCGATCACCTGTTGACGACGCAAGACTACGCGCTGGCCATCCTCGACATCGGCATGCCGCGCCTGGACGGCCTGGAAGTGCTGCGCCGCCTGCGCGCACGCCGCAACCCGCTGCCGGTGCTGATCCTGACCGCCCACGGATCGGTGGACGACCGCGTACGCGGCCTCAACCTGGGCGCCGACGACTACCTGGCCAAGCCGTTCGCGCTGACCGAACTCGAAGCCCGCGCCCGCGCGCTGATCCGGCGCAGCCATGGCCATGACCGCACCGAACTGGCCTGCGGCCCGCTGCACTACGACAGCGTGAGCCGCGCTTTCACGCTCAACGGCGAACTGCTGCAACTGACCGGCCGCGAACGGGCCGTACTGGAGATTCTGCTATTGCGCGACGGCCGCGCGGTCAACAAGGCCGCGCTGTCCGAGAAGATTTTCGGCATTGACGAGTCGGTCAACGCCGACGCCATCGAAATCTACGTATACCGGCTACGCAAGAAGCTGGAAGGCTCCGGCGTCAGCATCGTCACGCTGCGCGGCCTGGGCTATCTGCTCGAAGCACAGGACACCGCTGCGGCCGCCGGCGCGGGCCCGCGCGCATGAAGGCCGGCAGCCTGCGGCTGCAACTGACACTCTGGCTGCTGCTGCCCCTGCTGGTATTACTGGCGCTGGACGCGTGGCTGACCGACCGCCGCGCCATGGCCGCCGCCGACCAGGCGTTCGACCGCACCCTGGCCGCATCGCTGAAAGCCATGCGCGAAGGCATCAAGCTGCGCGATGGCCGCGTGGAGGTGGAGGTGCCCTATCTGGCGCTGGAGGTGTTCGATGCCGAGGCGGGTTCGCGCGTCTACTACAAGATCCGCGACGAGCACGGCACCACGATCACCGGCTACGACGATCTGCCGATGCCGCCCGGTCCGGTGCGCTCGCTGTATCGGACGCAGTTCTACGACGCTGACTTCCGCGGCACGCCCGTCCGCATGGCCGCCATGGCGCTTCCGCTGCACGATGTGCGTTCCGCGCGTACGCAGATGGTCTGGGTGCTGGTGGCCGAATCCACCGAGCCGCGCGAGCGGCTGGCCAACGAAATCCTGATCGGGTCGCTGCTGCAGGAACTGATGCTGGTAAGCCTGGCGCTGGTCATCGTCTGGTTCGGCGTACGGCGCGGGCTGCGGCCGCTTCAGCGGCTGTCGGACACCGTGGCCGCGCGCGGGCCCGATGACCTTGCGCCCATCGGCGACACCACGCTGCCGGTCGAAATCCGGCCGCTGGTCACCGCCGTGAACCAGTACGTGGCGCGGCTGCACCGCATGGTGCAGGGGCGCAAGCGTTTCTTTGCCGATGCCGCCCACCAGTTGAAGACGCCGCTGGCGGTCATCCAGGCCGAATCGGAACTGGCGCTGCGCGAAACTGACCTGGCCGGCGTGCGCGGCCACGTGGCCCGGCTCAATGGATCGGTCCGGCAGGCGGCAAAGGAAGTGGCGCAATTGCTATCGCTGTCGCGGCTCGAAACCGACAGCGGCTACGCCCCGACGCTGCGGCTGCTGGGGCTGGGGCCGCTGGCGCAACAGGTGGCGCTGGACTGGGCCCCCACGGCGCGCCAGCAAGGGGTGGACCTGGGCTTCGACGGCGATGCGGAGACCCACGCGGATATCAACGGCCAGCCGGAACTGCTGCAGGAACTGATCGGCAACCTGATCGACAACGCCGTGCGTTACGCGGGCCCGGGCGCCATGGTCACGGTGCGCGTGGCCGGGCGCCGGCTGCTGGTGGAGGACAACGGCCCCGGCGTGGCGCCGTTCGAGCGAGAATCGGTGTTCAAACGCTTTTATCGCGGCGAGGCCAGTGCCAGCCGAGAAGGCAGCGGCCTGGGCCTGTCCATCGTGCGTGAGATCGCGCGGCTGCACGGCGCCACCGTCGCACTGGCCGACACACCGGGCGGCGGGTTGACGGTGGTGGTGGACTTTCCGGGGTAGACCGGGTGCGCGTTACCCCTGCTGGGGCCGGGACAGATTGGCGCGGGCGCGCCGCAGGAATTCGACGAATTGATCGGCCTCGGCTTCGGAAAAGCCATCGAGGGCCTGGGCGGTCACGACGTCACCCACATGCTGCGCGGCGTCCAGCGCCTGATCGGCTTTGTCTGTCATGCGCACCATGCGCTCGCGACGGTCTTCGGGGTTGGGACGACGCGCGATCCAGCCGCCCTCTTCCATGCGATCGAGCAGCCGGCCGGCCGAAATCGGCGCCACTTCCATCAGGTCGGCCAGCCCGGCCTGGTTCATTTCGCCGTGATACGACAGGTAGGCCAGCGCCCGGAACTGGGCACGCGTGAGGTCCAGTGTGGAGCGCGACAGGTCGTCGAACCGCTTGCCGGACAAGCGGCCCACGTCCGACACCAGAAAGCCGAAGCGCTTTTCAAGATTCTTTTCCATGCGCGGGATTATAGGGAGTCGCAGGATTCGGTTTGGTGTCGAAAACCCTGAATGGCACGCTTTGCCCCCGGGGATGCCCGGCTTCGTGCGGGAGTCTGATAGGTGTGCAGCTTGCCGACGACCACAAGCTTGCACACGCCGCCATGGATTACGCTAAGCTGGTCGGCAATCCGACACTTGCTGGCCCTGGCCAGCTTGAAACTGGCCCCGTCCCTGGAGCGGCAATGCCGACCTACGACTACCGATGCCCTATCTGCGGCGACTTTTCTGAAATCCGGCCCATGGCCCGCCGCGACGATCCCGCCATCTGCCCCGACTGCGGCGAAGCTGCCACACGCGCCCTGGTGGCCGCCCCGGGCCTTGCCGGCGGCAGCACGGAAGGCGCCGCCTCCAGCCACGGCGCGTCCTGCGCCTGCTGCGGTCCGGTCAAGCTGGCGGGACGCGCCAGCGGCGGCGGCTGGAGCCGCTGACACCCCTTCGATCCGCGCGAGCAAGGATCTGACGCTTAGCCAAGCGATGCCAATCGCTGGATTGTCTCGGGGTACTTTTGCACGAGCCGGATAAGCAGCGTCGCCTGGGCGTTCGGTTTGGCGCGCCCCTGCTCCCAGTTCTCCAGGGTGCGGGGGTTGATTCTCAGATACATCGCGAACACCGGGCGCGACATATTCAACCGTTCGCGAAGCTCGACCAGTTCTTCCGCGGCAATCGCCTGCAATTCGTCGATTCGCACCTTGTGCGAACGCAGCGTAGCCTTTCCCTGCCGTTCGGCAGCGAGGGCGTCGAATCCCTCCATCAGTTCAGCGAAGATGTCACGCGTCATATCGGTTCCTGACATTCCGTTCCCTTTCAAGCAACGCAGCAAGCTGTTGTCGCTGTCGATGCGTCATATCGTCGGCGGTGTCCTTGTTGTAGACCGTAAATAGCCAGAACTGGGCACCGCCGAGCCAGTAGTAGTAGATCACTCGCAACCCACCGCGCTTCCCTTTCTGTCGCCACCCGTCGACAAAGCGCACTTTGCGCAAGCCTCCCGTCCCGGGGATCACGTCGCCTGCATGGGGATTGGTCAGCAGCAGCGCCTGCAGGCGGCGGAATGCGTCATCGTCCAGGTAATCGGCCCGGCACCGCTCGAATGGCGGAAGCTCAACAAAGGTGGCGTACAAAGTGTACGTTATTTACGTATAGTTTGGAAAGAGGGAACGGGCATGGAAGGCAAAACCCGGGAAGCCAAACTGTAGGCGCCCCGGGCATCCGAGAACGTGTCCGGTTGTGCCGAAAACGTTAAACGTTGTGTCCGCCGGGCGAAGGCGAAAGCAATCCCCCAATTAGGCAAAGCCAATTGGGAATAATTCTCAACAACGTCCTAGAATGCACCATGGGGTCAGTCGACTCCACATGACCGACCCACCACACCATGCCGCCGCCGCCAATCGACTCCGCCACCTTGCCCGCCGCACGGCCGCCGCAGCGGTCGCGCCTGGCTTTCCTGGGCGCCGGCGCGCTCGTGGCCGTGGGCTACATGGACCCTGGCAACTGGGCCACGGCCATCGCGGGCGGCGCCAAGTACGGCTACAGCCTGCTGATCGTGATTGCGCTGTCGAGCCTGGTGGCGATGCTGTTGCAGTGGATTGCCGCCCGGGTTGGCGTGGTGACCGGGCGCGACCTCGCCCAGCTGTGCCGCGAGCGATTTCCGCGCCGCGTGACCCTTGGCCTGTGGGTGGCCAGCGAGATCGCGATCATTGCCTGCGATGTGGCAGAGGTGGTCGGCAGCGCGGTGGCGCTTCAATTGCTGTTCCACGTCAAGCTCTGGGTCGGCGTGCTGATTGCGGCCGTTGTGACGCTGGCCATGCTGGCCGTGCAACGCTACGGCCAGCGCACCATGGAAGCCATGGTCGCCGGGCTGATCCTGCTGGTGGCCCTTTGCTTCGTCGCCCAACTGGCAATGGCCCAGCCCGAGTGGGCCGACGTGCTGGGCGGCATGGCGCCCTCCGCCGATCTGGTGCGCGATGCGGGCATGCTGTGGCTGGCGGCCGGCATCGTCGGCGCCACGGTGATGCCGCATAACCTTTATCTGCATTCCTCGCTGGTGCGCCGCTTCACACCGCCCCCGGGCAGTCGCGTGGCACGGCGCCGGTCCTTTGCCGAAATCCTGCGCGGCATGAGCCTCGATACGTTCGGCTCGCTCGGCTTTGCCTTCCTGATCAACGCGGCGCTGCTGATCCTGGCGGCCTCGGTGTTCCACGCCAATGGGCTGACCGATGTGGAAGACCTGGCCGACGCGCATCGCCTGCTGGCGCCGCTGCTGCACTCCAATCTTGC
The DNA here is from genome assembly GCF_057815095.1 of Cupriavidus sp. 86D6. Taxonomy (NCBI): domain Bacteria; kingdom Pseudomonadati; phylum Pseudomonadota; class Betaproteobacteria; order Burkholderiales; family Burkholderiaceae; genus Cupriavidus; species Cupriavidus sp. 86D6. The sequence goes on from NZ_JBYPSB010000004.1 coordinate 390,061, forward strand.
CAGCCTGCTGTTTGCTGTGGCACTGCTGGCATGCGGCCTGAATTCGACGCTGACGGGCACGCTGGCGGGACAGGCCGTCATGGAAGGCTTTCTCGACCTGCGCATGTCGCGCATGCGCCGCGCGCTGCTGACCCGTGCCGCGGCCATCGTGCCGGCGCTGGCCGCCGTCTGGGTATTCGGCGAACACGGCTCCGCCAGCCTGCTGGTGGCCAGCCAGGTCGTGCTCAGCCTGACACTGCCGCTGGCCGTGGTGCCGCTGATCCTGTTTGGCGCCGACCGCCACCTGATGGGGGCCTGGCGCGTGCGTGGCGTGCCGCTGGCGCTGGCGGGCGCTTCCGCGGTGATCATCATTCTGCTCAACGTGGCGCTGTTGTGGCAGGCGGCGCTGGCGTAGGCGCGGATCTGCGGCTTCCTACACCATCGCTGTCTCGCCAACGTCGTCGCGTTCCTTGACCCAGATTCCGCGCCGCCCCAGGATGCTGGCCGGCGCGGCGGGCCGCTGGTACAGGTAGCCCTGCGCCCAGTCCACCCCGGCTTCGACGATCAGTGCGTGCTGGGCTTCGGTCTCGATCCCCTCGGCGATCACCACCAGATGAAAGTGATGCGCCATGTTGACGATGCTGCGCAGCAGCGCCTGCGCATTGGCGTCCACGTCCTGCGTGAACTGGCGGTCGATCTTCAGGTAGTCGAACGGAAAGCTCTTGATCAGGTCCAGGTTGCTGTTGCGGGTGCCGAAGTCGTCCACGGCCAGGCGGATGCCGGCCTGGTGCAGCCGGTCGAAGGCCTCGCGGGTGGCGCCGCTGTCCGCCAGCAGGTGACGCTCGGTGATTTCCAGCACCAGCCCCGACCCGTCCGGCATGGCCCGCTGCAAGGCAGCCAGGTCGCCCAGGAAGGTGCGCCGGCGCAGGCTGAGCGGCGCGGCGTTGACCGCCACGTGCAGCGGTGCCGAGGGGCCGTAATGGTTGATGTCCTCCACCACCCGGCGCAGCACGAAATGCGTGATGTCGTCGATCAACGGCGTCGACTCCACTGTCTCGATATACGACCCTGGCGGAATACTGCCCCAGCGCGGATGCTGCCAGCGCAGCAAAGCCTCGGCACCGATCCATTGCCGCGAGTGCACCTCGACGATGGGCTGGTACACCAGATGAAACTCGCTGCGCTTCAGTGCCTGTCGCACCGCCTGCAGCAACAGGCGGCGCGGTGCAGCCACAAGCAGGAACAGTGCCACCACAAGCAGCCCGGCGAGCAGGCCGATGGCACCATACAGCAGGTCGTACTTGCGGTGCATTGCGTTGACGTATTCGAAGGATGCCAGCACCTTGACCTGCATCGGCCATGCCTTCGACAGCGTGGTCACGCCGTCCGCCGTCCTGGCCGGGGCGGGCAGATATGTCCCATCGTGATAGATCGACGCCTGGCCCACCGTCAGTACGATTTCCGATGCGCCAAAGCCCAGTCCTTGCGACAGCGCATCGGTGACATAGCGCCCCTCGATCAGCAGGAAGCTGCCCCGGTCGGGCTGGCCCGGCTGCGGCAGGAACATCGCCAGCGCCGGCGCATACTCGCGGAACGGCGTGCCCTGCACCAGCATCAGCCGGTGCGACACGCCCGGTTGCGGATCGGCAAAGTAGTAGGCCAGCGGCACATTTATGGGGCCCCGCGTGCCCGAGCAATAGATGACGCCGCGTTCGACCAGCGCGGCGGTGCGGATATAAGGAATGAAGCTGTGTGCGGTGGCCAGCGCACGGTCGGCTTGCGCGCACGGTTTGCCGGCCAGCGGCGCCACGTGCTGGCGGCCCAGCGTATCGACGGTCTCCGCCACGCGCTCCAGGGCTGCCACGATCTCGGCGCCGATGCTGGCCTCGCGCTGCGTGACGAGATGATCGGCACGTTGCCGGCCAAGCCAGACCGCCACCGCAACAAAGCACAGGCACGTACCAAGCCACCCCAGCAGCGCCAGCGGCGACACATGCCAGCCGCCAAATCGCTCCTGCCAGAAATTCAAAGCCAAGGTCCCCTTGTTGTCGTCTTGTGCCCGATTCCGCCGATTGTGGAGCGGATGGGCGTGTCAATGCTGTCGGCGGCGCGCCTACACGGAGGATGTGACCACGGCATGTTGCCGGCTATACCACCGGCTCCAGCTTGCGATACTGGTTGTAATGGCGGATGGCCCGATGCGGGTCGCCGAGCGCCTCGTGCAGTCGCGCGGCGTTGTAATGGGCGTCGGCAAAGTCGGGCGCCAGTTCGATACACGCGTGATAGCTTTCCAGTGCCTCACGCTTCGCACCGGCATCCTCGAGGGCGACGCCAAGATTGAAATGGATTAACGGTTGATATGGCAGATAACTTAGGGCCTTGCGGTATTCGGCGGCGGCGTCGGCAAACCGGTCCTGGTCGCACAGCAGACAGCCGAGGTTGAGCCAAGCATCGAGATAATCGGGGGCCAGCGCCAGGGCATGCCGATACGCGGCTTCGGCATCACGTGGCGCCACATGTTCGAGGGAAACGCCGCGTTCGAACCAGTCCGACGGGCCGATCTCGTCCTGCATGGGGCCCGGTGCCTGCCGCGTGGCGCGACGTCGCATCTCGACGACTTCGGCGCCGGCGCGCCGGTGGTCGGCATCGTCCAGGTCCAGCACGAACTGCCCCGAATCGACATGCCAACGCCCCCGGCGATCCTGCACGGCCACATCGCCGCCCACAGCCGTCACGCGCAGGCCGGTGGGCGGACGGCCGTCCTCGCCAAGTCCCTGCAGGTGCCGTAGCGACCGTGTGACATGGCGCGTGGGCACGCCCGCCTCGCGCAGTGATTGCGCCGTGCGCAGCAGCACCACATCCTGGAAGGTGAAGCGGTATTCCTGGCGCGCGCCGCGTCTGGGCGAAATCACGCCGGCCGTCATCAACGCCGTGATGACGCTGCGCGAGATGCCCAGCAGCCCCTGCACGTCGCGCATCGAATAGGCTTGCATTGCCGCCCCAGGCGCCCTACTTGCGCGCCGCGCGCTTCGGCGCTTCGGCCGGGGCCGCGGTGGCCCGGCGGGCGGTCTTGCGCGCCGGGGCTTCGGGCGCGGCCGCCTTGACGGCGGCGGCCTTGCCGGCCGACTTCGCTGCCGGCTGGCGCTTGTTGTTGCCGATGCTCTTGCGCAGCGCCTCCATCAGGTCGATCACCTCGCCACCGGCCGGCGCAGGCGTCTCGGCGGCCACCGTGATCTTCTTGCCGGCGATCTTCTTGTCGATCTGTTCCAGGATGCGCTGTTTTTCCTCGTCCACATAGGCGCTGGCGTCGTAGCCGTCCACCGCATTCTGCTCGATCAGCTGCTGCGCCAGCTTGAGTTCGGCGGGCGCCACGTCGATGCGCTCCACATGCAGGTCGGACATGTCGCGTACCTCGTCGGCATAAAGCAGTTGCTGCAGGATCAGGCCGTCCTGGCCCACGCGGATCTGCACCATGTACTGCTTGCCCTTCCAGGCCCACTTGGCCAGCGCGCAGGTGCCGGTTTCCCGCATGGCCTCGGCCAGCAGGTTGTAGGGCTTGCCGCCGCGCTTGTCGGGGCCCAGGTAATAGGCCTTGTCGTAGTAGATCGGGTCGATGGCGCCCAGCGGCATGAACGACACGATGTCGATGGTCTGCTCGGCGGCATCCTCCAGCGCCTTCAGCTCGTCGGGCGTAAAGGTCACATAACGGTCCTTCTCGAATTCGTAGCCCTTGACCATGTCGGCGCGCTCCACCACCACGTCTTCCTTCAGGCAGATGTATTGCTGGCGCAGCCTCGACCCGCACCCCTTGTGCAGCAGGTTGAAGCTGATGGCCGACTTGCTTTCGGTGGCCGAATAGACCTTCACCGGAATGGAAACCAGCCCGAAGCTGATCGACAGCGAAGCGATGGAACGTGCGGCCATGGCGACATCCTCCCGCAAGAAGGAACAGGTCATCGTCCAGCCAGTCTAGTCCGCGAGACACGGGCCCTGCCAGTGCGCGCGGGCGGTGTGCAGTGTCAGACGCGTCCTACGTGCCCGGCGTGTTGCTGCGGGACAATGGTCGCGCTACCGCTTGCATGGCGAAGCGCGCGATGCTGGCGGCGGTACGCGCCCGGCCCCAGACCGAAATGCTGGCTGAATACCCGGCCGAAGGCGGCCTGCGAGGCGTAGCCGCACTGTTCGGCCACTGCCGCCGCCGACAGTCCGTCCCGCCGCAGCAGCCGCGCGGCGCGTTCCATGCGCAGCGTGGTCACCAGTTCCAGCGGCGTCATGCCAAGCTGTGCAAAGCGCCGGGCCAGCGTGGCCCGCGACATGCTGCAGACTTGCGCGAGGCTGTCGACCGTCCACGGCCGTTCGGGATGGCGTACCACGGCATCCGCGGCCCGCGCCAGGCGCGCATCGGCCATCAGCGCCATCACGCCATGCGACACCGCCCCCTGCGCGATCAGCGTGCGCAGCAGCACCGTGAACAGCGCGGTTGACAGATCGGCGATGATCGCCGCGCTGCCGGGCCCCGGCGCCTCGGCTTCCCCATGCATCATGCCGATCAGGCCGCGCAGCCAGCCCAGGCCGGCGTCACCCTTGGCGCCGGTCTTGACACACAGCATCTCGGGCAGCGCGCGCAGCAGCACGCCCGCCGAACTGCCCAGCACGAAGGTGCCGCAGAGGATGTCCAGCGGCTCGGCCGCGCCCGGCACTGTCACCTCGGTCACCACCCCGTTGAAATGGCGCGATTCCGGCCCGGAATCCGCCTGGCGTGTCGTGCCGCCGTGCACGCCCGACAACGTATGCGCCGCCCCGTGCGGGAACAGCAGCACATCGCCTGCCGCCACGCGCAGCGGCTCGCTGCCCATCGATACATCGGCGTGCCCGTGGAGGATGGCGTGGTACGGCACGTGCCCGGGCGCTGCCTGCGCGTTGTGGGCAGACCAGGCACCTGCCACCCGGCAATGCAGGTCGACGGTTCCGGATGGCGCCAGCAGGCGCACCAGTTCGCTCAGGCTGTCCATGGATACATTCGGGTGGTGAGACGATTGAGCAAAAATTTGATTTGATTCTAATCCATCCGGATCGTCGTCGCCTCTACCATTGAGTCCAAGGCAGTGCTGCTACCAAGCCGGATGCGGCACCCGAACCCCGACATGCAACCCGCAATCCAATCCGATCTGAAGGAGTCAACACCATGACCACCCGCCTCCATACCATCGCCGCCCAGGACGCCACGGGCCAGACCGCCGAACTGTTCGGCGCCATCCGCAAGGCCGTCGGCAAGGTGCCTAACGCCTACGCCACCATCGGCAGCAACGCGCCGGCCGTGCTGGCCCAGGCGCTGCAGACCAACGCCGTGCTCAAGCAAGGCAGCCTGTCTGCCAGGGAACTGGAAGCGATCAACCTGTCCGTCAGCGAGCACAGCGGTTGTGATTACTGTCTGGCTGCCCATACGCTGACTGCGACAAAGATTGCCGGCTTCAGCGTGGAACAGACGCAGCAGTTGCGCCGGGGCACGTTCCCCGAAGACGCGAAGATCGATGCGCTGACGCGTTTCGCCGTGGAACTGGTGGGCACCCGCGGCACCGTACCGGCCGCCAGCGTGGCGGCGGTGCGCGCCGCCGGCTACAGCGATGCGCAGATCGTGGAAGCCATCCAGGCCATCAGCGCGATCCTGTTCACGAACATGATCAATCGCGTCAACGACACCACGCTGGACTTCCCGGCCGTGGTCTGACACAGCAAGGCGTCGAGGCCTAGTGCCAGGCGCTGCCCACCTGCAGGTAGAACGCGTTCTGGTTCTTGCTGTGGGCCACGTCGATGCCCATCGACAGCCCCAGCTTGCGCGCGATCATGTAGCGGAAGCCGCCGCCGACGCTGACGACGTTGGAGGCGTCCGAAAAGTCGTTCCAGCGGCCGTAGGCCCTGCCCATGCCAGAAAACGCCAGCACCGACCAGCGCGGCGTCACGTCCCAGCGCAGCTCGGCCTCGGCCACCAGCGCGTTGCGGTCCTGATAGCGGCCCTTCTGCACGCCGCGCAGGTCCACATACGGCTGCGCGTAGAACGGCACGTCGCCGGACGAGAATCTGGTATCGGCCCGCAGGCCCAGGATCCACGTGCGCGCCAGCGGCAGCCAGGTAAAGCCACGCGCGTTGAACATATTGAAGTCTTGCGTGCTGCCCAGGCCGCCACGGGCAAACTGGGCCTCGAATTCCGCGTAGCTGCCCTTGTTCGGGAAGAAGATGTTGTCGCGCGAATCGTAGTCGACCACCAGGCCGCCCTTGCCGATGCGCTGGCTTTTGTCGATCGGTCCCAGTTCATTGGCCGAAGCGCCAAACTTGAAGCTCGCCGTGGTGTCCGCATAGACGTAGCGCGGCCCAATATACCAATGGGAATCGGCCACGCGGAACAGCAACTGCTGCACCAGCGCGAAGCCATCGAGCGAATAGGCGCGCGGCTGGTTCTGCACGCCAAAGTATTCCAGGTTGGCGTTGACCTTGCCGATGGCACCCAGATAGCGGATGCGGTCGCCGCCCCAGGTATGGAAGTGCGCGGCGCCGGCTGCCCAGGTGCCGTTTTCCGTATAGGCCCCGCCCACGGCCGTGATATTGGGCGGCGCCGGCCCCTTGCCCGATGCCCGGGCCTCTGCCGCGGCATCGGCCATCGATTCCGAGAAGAACGCCAGCGCCAGCCCAAAGCCATAGCCCACGGCCGGCTCGGTGATGATCGTCGGCACCGGCAGTGCGCCCTTGTGGTGAAGCAGGAAGTCGCTCATGTCGAACATCCCGTCCTCGGGGTCGAACAGCGACAGCTTCGGCTTGGGTGCCGGCGCATTGCCCCCCGCCGACGGGGCTTCGGATGGCACGGCTGACGGAACCGGCAACGCCGCGGCTGCACCGTCCGGCAGATCGGGCTCGGCGCGCACCGGCGCCGGCGCGCTGGCCAGCCACGCCGATGCCATCACCGCGAACACTGCCCAGGTACGCTTCATTTGCCGAAGGTCATGTTGAGGCCGGCAAATATCGTCCATTGCGGAACGCCACTGCCGTCATGCAGCACGGAATACTGCGGCTCGACAAACGCGTTGAAGATGGTGTGCCCGTCTTTCCACGCCTTGCCCGCGCCCAGGCCAATCGGCACGTAGTAGGTGCCATGCTGCAGGTCGAAGGTCCACGTCCCCGTGGATCGCACGTACCACCCATGCGGCAGGTTGAAGATCATGAACGGCTGGGCCGTCAGCGACTGCACGTCGGGCCGGCTGCTTTGCCCGGCGAACGAATGCTGCCACTGCACCAGCATGCCCAGCAGCCGCGCGGGCGTGGGGTCCACCACCACGGCGGCCACGCCGGCCTGCCACTTGCCGGTCCCCAGGCTGGGATCGGTGGCGGTCGGCATCGTCAGCAACGGGCCGGCGCCGATCTGCATGCCTTCACTGCGCAACAGGAAGATATCGAACAGGTTGATGTCGCCCAGGCCGGTTTCGTACGAGCCGTCGGCCTTGGGCCGGGTACTGATGGGCACCGTGCCACGGAATATCTGGGGCACGCCGATCAGGCTGCCCGGCGCCACCGGGAGGGTCGGGCGCAATAGCAGGTCGTTGGTATGGGCATTGCTGCCATACAGCCGCGGCGAATAGAAATTCTGGATATTGAATGACGGCGCCAGGTTCAGCGGGTTGTTGCTCTTGTTGGCCAGCTCGGCGCTCGATTGCGCCCCGGCCCCACCTGGAAACGCGCCGACGGCGACGCATAGGCCGCCGGCAACCTGCACTACGAATTTGCGTAGCGATTTACGGGCGGATTTTCCTCCAGCTGGCACTCGCATCGGGTGAACTCCAGAGCAATGATCGACATGGGCCTGTGTGGCATATCAAGCCCCTGCCGGGCAATGTACCGGAGTGCCCCGCCGGATAGACGCCGCGCCGTGATGAACTTTCTTGCACCCCGCCTTAAGCAGTTTCGCATCGCGTCTTCGTGATATTGCAGGCGAAAGCATTACTGGCGTCACACATTGACATAATGTCGAGTCATTCAATAACCCGTACGGGGGATTATCCAATTGCCTTCAATTGCGCCACAGAAAATCTCATCGACACAGTTTCGCGCATTTCATTTCATCTAATTCGAGACACAATAAAATTGAATTCCCCTTTCTCAGCGGTTTTGCCAGACTACGGTCCGACGAATGCCCGCAACACAGCATTCGTTCGGGGCGTGGATCGGTTACTGACCGATCAACTTTCGATCAGTGCAACGCAAAAGGAAACCGTCGTGAAGCACTACACACCTGACAATTTCCAGCTGACGCAAAGCATTGGCTTTCACCTGAACAAGGCCCGCAACAGCCTTCTGATGGAAATGGACTCGGCGCTGCGCCCACTGGACATCAACGGCCAACAAATGGGTATTCTGCTTGCCCTCACGCGAGGAATGGCGAGCACCCCGTTCGAGATCAGCAAGCTCCTTGGCATCGACAGCGGCCTGATGACCCGCATGCTCGACAAGCTCGAGGAAAAAGGCCTGCTCGAACGCAGCCGCAGCATTGACGACCGGCGCGTGGTGAATTTGACCCTGACACCCAAAGGCCGGAGTATTGCCTCCGAAATCCCGACTATTGCGCCGGAAGTATTGAATCAGCGCTTGCAGGGATTTACTGTTGAGGAATTCGAGGAATTTCGCCGACTGCTGTACAAATTCGTGAATGGCGGTTGAATCCGGTTATGCGCGGTACGTGCGGGGGAACACCGCGCGACCACCCTGAGTCCGGCCGGGCATCTCCAACCCGACGCCATCCTGCCGCGAGACACCGCCCGACACCCTTTCTTAACTGTCCGCCCGCAACGACGACACAGCGCGCTGCGCCTGGTCGATGGCTGCGGTGACCGAAGGACTTCCGGCCACATCGGCCCCGGCAATACGGACATTGCCGACGCCCAGGCCCGCCTGATCCAGCGCGCCTTGCAGACCTGCGTCGTCAGGCACCAGCGTGGAAGGCATATAGCTGTAGCCATGCGCCCAGCGGTTGACGGTGATGGCGCGAATATCGCGGGCCGACTGGAAGCCGCCGGCGGCCAGCATGCGGTCCAGCTGCGCGCGGATATCGCGCTCCAGCACATCGAAGGGCGTGCCCAGCAGGAACGCCCGCCCCGCGCGGAAGCGTTCGCGTGCCTGCATGCCGCTGTCGGGCACGGTCGGCACATACAGCATGTGCAGCACCACCGGATCATCCCGCCCGCCAGCCGTAGGCTCCAGCCAGAGATCGGAATAGACCATGGCCGGCGCATGGACGCGCCACGCCTTCAGCGCGTCAAAGGCGCGCCAGTTGTCGAGTGCCACCTTCGCGTAGACAAGCGGCGCCTTGACCTCCGCGCGCAGCGCGGCCTTGGCCGGCGCCGGCAGGGTCGGCACGATGAACGGCACCATCATGCCGTAGCCGGCCACAATCACGTGCTGTGCCTCGACGCGTTGCAGATTGCCCTGCCAGCCGTAGGTCACGCGCGTGATGCGCACATCGGGCTCGACCGCGATCGCCGTGCTGTTCAGCCGGATGCGCACGGCGCTGCCGTCCTGGTCGAGCTTGCCGTAGCCGATGCGGGACGTGCCCGCAACGCCGGCCGCCAGACTGCCGGCTGGCAGCACGTCGGGCACCAGTTGTGCTACCAGCGCCCGGGCGAGCGTGGCGTTGCCATCCGCAAACCACTGGCGCGACGCCGGTGACTTGCCCAGCCGGGCATCCACACCCGGGTCGGGCATGCCGGCGCCGGCAGGCAACCCGATGGCGATGGCTTGTGCCACGGAGATCCCGTCGGCATCCAGCGCGTAGGCGTCCTGGCTGCGGCTGCGCAGGAAACGCAGCGCGCCCAGCCCCAGCCCGGCCTTGTCGCGCAAGAACGTGGCGTAGCGCGTGGATTGCAGATACGTGCGCCGGGTCTCGGCTGGCATCCCCGCCAGAAAATCGGTGGCACCCTGCGCCAGCCGCAGCAGCGCCTCGCGATCCGCTGCGGGTAATGGCGCTTTCTCCAGAAAACCACGCAGCTTGTCGATGGCATCGGTCGATACCGCGGCGCCACGCAGGCGCGCATCGACAATGCCGGCATACGGATCGCCGGCCACCCACTGGTCCCGACCAAAATGCCCGGCGTCGAAGAACACGGCACGCCCGAGGCCGCGGCGTTCATAGTCTTCGCCGGGCAAGGCCTGCGCCTGCGCGGTGGGCGCCAGCCCCAGCCCCGCCAGCAGCGCGCGCACTGCGGCATTGTCGTTGGCCGACGGCGGCATCTCGGCGCTGCCGCCGTACGTGACCAGCGTGCGCCCACGCACCGTGAACTCGTTGCGCTTGGCATGGCCGCCGAAATCGTCGTGATTGTCGAGAATCAGGATGCGACGCCGGGCGCCAAACCGGCGCTGATAGAACCACGCCGCCGCCAGGCCGCTGATGCCGCCGCCCACCACCACCAGATCGTAGGCTTCCCTGGCCAGCACGCCGGGATACGTGGCGCCTTCGCGCGCCAGGCTGTGCGCCAGCGTGTAGGTGCCGGCATGGTTGCCGCGCAGGCCCGTCAACGCGGGCGGATAGATGCCCGGGGCCGGCCCAGGGGCCGCCAGCAGCTGCGCCGGGGCCAGACCCGCTGCCACGGTCATGGCGGTGCCGTTCAGAAAGTCTCTGCGGGTGATCGTCATGGCGTCATGGGGTCTCGGGGGCGCGCACGCCCATCGCGCGGCGGCGCTCGGCCACGGCTTCCGGGGTCACGGGCGCGGCGCGATTGCCCCAGCTGCCCCGGATGAAGGTCAGCAGATTGGCCAGCGCCTGGTCGTCCAGCGTCCAGCCGTAGCCGGGCATGTGGTAGTCGGTGGGGGCCGTGTCCACGCGTGCCGTCACGGCGCCGTCGAGCAGCAGGTTGACCAGCGATGCCGGATTCGGATCGACCACGGTCGGATTGCCGGCCAGCGGCGGAAACACCCGCGCAAAGCCCTTGCCGCTGCTCTGGTGGCAAGGCATGCAGAAGGTGGCGTACTGGCGCGCGCCGGGCGTGTCGAAGCGGCCCTGGTCAAGTTGCTGCTGCGCCGTCGCGTCGAAGCGGAATGGCTGCGTCTCGCCCCGGGCGCCGGCAATGGATTTCAGGTACGTGGCGACCGCATCGAGATCGGCGGCGCTCATATACTGCGTGGACGAGGCAATCACCGTGGACATCGGCCCGAACGACGTGGCGTGGGCGTTGCGGCCCGTGTGCAGGTACTCCACCAGGTCCGCTTTGGACCAAGCCCCCAGCCCGGTCAGGACATCCCCGGTGAGATTGGTGGCCGACCACCCCTCGACGGTGGCGCCTGACAGGAAGTGGCGGCTCCGTTCGTCGATGCCCTTCTCGCCATACAGCATGCCGCGCGGCGTGTGGCATGCGCCGCAGTGGGCCACGGCCTGCACGATATAGGCGCCGCGTTGCCAGGCCTGGCCCTGCTTCGCATCGGCCCGCACCGGATCGCCGCGCAGGTTCAGCCAGTTCCAGGGCACGAGCAGCCAGCGCATGCTGTACGGCCACTGCAGCGTTGTCTCGCGATTGGCCTGTCGCACCGGCTTTACCTCGCTGCGCATCCAGGCGTAGAGCGCCGCCACGTCGTCGCGCGTCATCTTCGCGTAGGACGTATAGGGCATGGCCGGGTACAGCCGTTTGCCATCGCGCGCCTGGCCGTGGCGCACCGCGCGGTCGAAATCGTCGAGCGAATAGCGCCCGAGCCCGGTTTCGGCGTCGGGCGTGATATTGGTCGAATACACCGTGCCGACGCCGGTCTGCAACGGCAGCCCGCCGGCCATGGGCGCGCCGCCTGCGGCCGTGTGGCAGGCCACGCAGTTGGCGATGCGGGCCAGGTAGCGCCCGCGTGCAACCTGATCGGCGGCGGCAGCCGGCGCTGGCCCGGCGCCAAGCGCGGCGCCGGCCATCGGTATCAGCGCCATCGCCAGCCACCAGTATCGGAATATCTTGAATCCACGCATGGGCATCACGGATGGGTTAGCCTCGGGACACACGCTGGCGGCGTATCCACCATTCCACGCCGCCGAACGCGCCCTGCACCAGCAGCGCCAGCAGCGCGGCCGGGATGGCGCCCGCCAGCAGCAACGTCGAATCATTGAGCGCCAGTCCGGTGACGATGCGCTCGCCGTAGCCGCCAGCCCCCACGAAGGCGGCGATGGTCGCCGTGCCCACGCTGATGATGGCGGCAGTCTTGACCCCGGCCAGCACCACCGGCATGGCCAACGGGATTTCCACGTAGCGCAGTACCTGCAGCGGCCGGAACCCAAGCGCCCGCGCCGCGTCGCGCATGCCATGGGAAATTTCCTGCAGGCCCGTGCACGCATTGCGCACGATGGGCAGCAGCGCATAGAGGAAGAGCGCGATCATCGCCGGCCAGACGCCGATCTGCCCGAGCAACGGAATCAGCATGGCCAGCAGCGCCAGCGACGGCACCGTCTGCAGCATGCCCACCAGCGCCAGCAGCACCTGCCCCAGCCGGCGCCGGCGCGCCGCCACGATGCCCAGTGGCAACCCCACCAGCGTAGCCGCGCCCACCGCGCCGCCCACCAGCGCCAGGTGGCGCAGCGTCAGCCGCCAGGTATCGGCACTCACCAGCACCGGGAGCAGGCGATGGCCAACGGCCCGGCCTTCCCCGCCACCGCCCGCAGCGACCGGCCGGCCCGACAGAAATCGCCGCGCAATGGCCGTGAACGATTCCCCGCCGATCTCCGCCGCTGCATTCATGTCGATCATGTCGGTCACGGTGATACGCCCGGCCAGCTGCCGCAACGCCTGCCAGGCGGCCGGAAATCGCTGCGGCACGTCCAGCCGGTACACGATCACGGCCTCGTAGCCGGGAAATACGTGCAGGTTGTCTTCCAGTACGCGCAGGTGGAATCGATGGATCTTGGCGTCGGTCGAGTAGATGTCGGTGCCGTCGATCTGGCCATTGCGCAGCGCCTCGTAGGCAATGCCATGGTCGATGCCGACCGGCTTGTGCGGCAGGCCATAGGCCCGTACCAGCGACGGCCAGCCGTCGGCCCGCCCCAGGAATTCATGCGACAGGCCCAGTCGCATGTTCGGCTGGCGCGCCAGGTCTGCCAGCGTATGCAGGCTGCCCGCACGGGCATCGGCAACCGCGATGGCATAGGTATTCTCGAATCCCAGCGGAATGGCCGCGCCCAGCCCCATCGGCGCCAGCGCGGCGTTGATCTGCGCCAGCGTGGCGCGGCCGGGCAACTTCAGCACCTCGCTGGCCAGCGTGCCGGTGTAGTCGGGGTAAGCATCGATATTGCCGGCCTTGAGCGCCTCGAACACGATGGCCGTGTTGCCAAGACCCTGCAGGTGCCGCGTGCCGACATGGGGCGCCGCGGCCTGCGCCAGGATTTCGCCCAGGATGTACGACTCGGTGAATCGCTTGGAGCCAATGCGCAGGGTGTCGGGCTGGGCAGCGTGGACGGCGGCCGGGCCGAACAAACAGGCAAGCGAGAACCAGACGACGAGCAGCCGGGGCGTGGGGGACAAGCCGGAGTCTCCGGGTGAGTTGTCCCGACATCATAAAGCCATACGAGGGCCATACAAGACATCCCGGCGTGCGCCCATTTCCCCCTCGCAGCCCCGGGCGGTTACTTTGCTTCCGGGCTCACATGGACGGCCAGCCAGACCGTGGGCTGCGCCGCGTCGGTCCAGGCCACCCGATGGCGGCAATGGGCCGGCAACTGCAGCCAGTCGCCGGCGCCGAGCCTGTGGCGGGTGCCATCGTCGATTTCCACGCTGGCGCTGCCGCTGATCACCAGCACCCACTCGTCGTCGGCGCTGTCGTACCAGAAGTCCGGCGGACTGGCCTGGCCGTTCGAGACGATCCGCTCGATCCGGACCCGGCCCGTGGCTTGCCACGACAGCAGGTCCGTAAAGACCTCGCCATCGGTATGGACCGGGATGTCGTGCAGCAGGTTGCCCTGGATGGCGCGCATGGCGATGGCCTTGTTCCGGTGCGTGCCGGTCAGTCGCCCGGGCCGCCGGGCGCGATGACCTCGCGCGTGCCGTTGCGGCCCATCGGCGACACCAGGCCGGCGGCTTCCATCTGCTCGATCAGGCGCGCCGCGCGGTTGTAGCCGATGCGCAGTTGCCGCTGCACGGCCGAGATCGACGCCCGGCGTGACGTCAGCACGAATTGCGCGGCCTCGTCGTAGAGCGGGTCGGCCTCGCCATCGCCGCCGCCTTCGCCAAACAGATCGGCAGCGCCTTCGGGCACATCGCCCGCCAGGATGGCTTCGTCATAGTCCGGCTCGCCGAACTGCTTCCAGTGCTCCACCACGCGGTGCACTTCCTCGTCGGCCACGAAGGCGCCATGCACGCGCTGCGGATAGCCGGTGCCCGGCGGCAGGAACAGCATGTCGCCCTGCCCCAGCAGGCTTTCGGCGCCCATCTGGTCCAGGATGGTCCGCGAGTCGATCTTCGACGACACCTGGAACGCCACGCGCGTCGGGATATTGGCCTTGATCAGGCCGGTGATCACGTCCACCGACGGCCGCTGCGTGGCCAGGATCAGGTGGATGCCCGCTGCCCGCGCTTTCTGCGCCAGGCGGGCGATCAGTTCCTCGATCTTCTTGCCCGCCACCATCATCAGGTCGGCCAGTTCGTCGATCACCACCACGATCAGCGGCAGCGTCGATAGCGACTCCGGCGCGTCGGGGGTCAGCGAGAACGGATTCGGCACCTTCTGCCCGGCCGCTTCGGCCGCGCGGATCTTCTGGTTGTAGCCGGCCAGGTTGCGCACGCCCAGCGCCGACATCAGCCGGTAGCGTTTTTCCATCTCGCCCACGCACCAGTTCAGCGCGTGCGCGGCCTGCTTCATGTCGGTCACCACGGGCGCCAGCAGGTGGGGGATGCCCTCGTAGACCGACAATTCCAGCATCTTCGGGTCGATCATGATCAGGCGCACGTCTTCCGGCGTGGCCTTGTAGAGCATCGACAGGATCATGGCGTTCACCGCCACCGACTTGCCCGAACCGGTCGTGCCGGCCACCAGCAGGTGCGGCGCTCGGGCCAGGTCCGTCACCACGGGATTGCCCGTGATGTCCTTGCCCATTGCCAGCACCAGCTTCGACGCATGGGCATCGAACGCGCTGCCGCTGACGATCTCCGACAGGCGGATCATCTGGCGCTTTGCATTGGGCAGTTCCAGCCCCATGCAGGTCTTGCCCGGAATCGTCTCGACCACGCGGATCGACGTCACGCCCAGCGCGCGCGCCAGGTCCTTCATCAGGCCCACCACCTGCGCGCCGCGCACGCCGACAGCCGGATCGACCTCGAAACGCGTGATGACTGGACCGGCGCTGGCGCCCACCACCGACACCGGCACCTTGAACTCGGCCAGCCGCTGCGCGATCAGTTCGCCGGTCTGCTGCAGCCGTTCCTCGGAAATCTGTTCCGCGCTCTCGCCGGTCTCGGCGGCGGGTTCCAGCAGGTCGGTGCCGGGCAGCCGGTAGTCAACCGGCACGCGGGGGGCTGCAGGCACCGGAAGTGGCGCAGGCGCCACCGTGAACGACGTCTGGGTCGCAGCGGGCTGGGCCGGGGTCAGCGCCACCGTATTGCCCACCACGGCCGGCAGCACGATGCGCGGCTTTGGCGTGGGCTGGACGAAGGCGTTGGCATCCTCTACCGGCGCAGGCTCCGGCGCCGGCACGGTATCGGCCGGCTGCAACGCTTCCGTCACGTCGATGGGTGCCGTCACGACGGTGGCGACTTGCGGGTCGGCCGCCGCATCGAGGGCCGTATCCACTTCGGCCCCGGGGGCCGGTTCGGCCTCGGCTTCCGAGATCGACGCGGCAACGGCGGCGTCGATGGCTTCCGATGCCGTTTGCGCCGGGGCTGTCGGCGCCTGGGATTCCAGCGCCTGGGATTGCGGCGCGCCCGGCTCGATCCACTCCGCAGCGACCGGCTCGGCTTCGGCTTCAACGGCCGGGTCGAACGCGACAGCCGCCTCGGCCGCCAACGGCTTGACAGCCGCCTGGATCGGCGCCGGGTCTGCCGCCGCTTCCAGCGGCCCGGCCTCAGCCGGCACTTCGACGGCGGGCGCTTCGATTGGCTTGCCAGCCAGCGCGCGCAATTCGGCCAGCAGCGTCATCGCTTCATCGCGAAGGGACGCCAGCGTGACGGGTTCGTCGGCCTGCGCCGGTGCGACAGCCTCCTCCGCCAAGTCGGTGGCAGCCGCGATCATCGCGATATCAGCCGCGATATCGGTCGCGATATCAGCCGCGATCTCGGTGGCGCGCGCGACGGGGGTATCGGCTTGCGCGGCCGCCTGCGTGTCGGCCACGGTCGGCGCTTCGGCGACGGCCACGTCCGATTCAGCGGGTGCCGCCACGGCCGCAGCGGGGCTTGCCGCCACCGCGGCGGGCTTAGCCATGGCCTCCGGCAGCGTCGTGATGGCCGAGCGAAGGCCGAGTTGCGGATTGCGGAACGGGCTGCTGACCACAGTGGCCTGTGGTGCGGAGGGTCTGGCGTCGGGCCGGGCTTGCGGTTGCGGCTTCGGTTGCGGCCGGGCTTGCGGCGACGGCGGCGTGGGCACGTCGGGCCTCAATGCCGCGCGGGCCGGTGTGGCCACCGGGTCGGCCTTCACGGCGCCCGGGGCGCCAGCCTGATGCAGCCAGATCTCGCCCGGCTGCGGGGGCGACTGGCGCGTGCGCGGCGGCGGTTGCCAGGCTGGCTGGCGGCGTGCGGATACGGCTTCGATACCCTTGTGACGCGGCGCCGGCCGGCTCTGACCGGGCATCGACGTCGTTTCCCAGCGATCGCCGGATTCGCGCGGCGCGGCCGGCGCGGGCGCGGCCTCGGAGCGCGGATCGGAGCGGAATTCGGAGCGGAAATCCGTGCGGAAGTCGGAACGCGCATCCACGCGCAGATCGGCGCGCGATTCGTGGCGCGATTCGTGGCGTGATTCGTGGCGCGCGGCCGCCGCAGCCGGTGCCTCGTCGGCATCCACGCGCGGGCGGCGCAGCAGGAACAGGCTGCGCCAGGTTTCGCCGAACACCATCGGCGCGGCCAGGCCCAGCACGGCCAGCATCATCAGCAGCGCGCCGGTCCAGCCCAGCATGCCGGACACCGTGCCGGCCAGCGCATGGCCGACGGCACCCCCGGCGGTAGCGCCTTCGCCCTCGCCGCCGGTCAACGCCTCCAGCGTGGCACTGGCGCCCAGCACCAGCACCGTACCCATCCATATACGCAGCGAGCCACGGCCGAACAGGCGGCGATCGCCGGCGAGCACGCGCCCCACCGTTCGCCAGACAAGCGGCAACAGCCAGAAGGTCGACAATCCGAACCAGCCCAGACCCATTTTTGATATGACAGCTTCAAAACCACGGGCAGCGATTGTAGCGGGTCTGGCTGTGCGGGACTGGCCCGGCGCGGAAAAACTTACGACTTTGCCACGCCTTATTGACCCGGCGCCCCGATGCCCGCGCGGAACGGATACCTGGCGAAGATCTGCCCCACCACCTGCTCGATCATCAGCTGGCTGGTCTGGCGCTCCGGCTGGCTGGCATCGCCCTGGGCCACGCCTTCCCAGACGAGCTGGTTCCGTCTGGCATCGACCAGGTCGATGTTCAGCGTGCCCTCGGTATAGGTGTAGGTATCGCTATAGAAACCGTAGCCGGGCCACGGCGCGTAGAGCCCGCCCCGGTAGGCGTAATAGCCCATGTAGCCGGGCGGCGGCATCGGCGCCGGGCTGCTGACGATCTTCTGCTGGAACTGCATGTTGAAGTTGACCAGCAGGTCGGGCTGGCGCGGCGCATATTCATAGCCGCGCGCCGTCATCTCCTTGTGCACCGCGTCCTTCAGATATTGCGTCGTCAGGCTTTCGTAGCCCTGCCGGTCCGTGCCCAGGCGCGGCAGGAAGGCAAAGGTGCGGTATTGGGAAAAGTCGGTGCTGTGGTTGTAGTCGGTACGGATGTCGGGGCCGGTGGCACAGCCTGCCAGCGCGGCGGCCAGCACCGTGCCAAGGGCGGCCGGTACGCGAGACATCATCAGGCCTGACATGGCAGTCTCCCTATTTCCGGGTTACCAGATCCCGCTGGCTAGTTCCACTTGCCGTCGATACCGCCGACGCTGAACCGTCCCGCCCCGAGCAGGGCCACCGCCAGCGCCGCGGCCAGGTACATCGCCTGGAGTTCCAGCGCCCAGCCCCCGGTGGGCGCCATCTCGCCAAGCTGCTTTGCATGGACAAGGGCGAACGCGAACAGCATGTTGACGGCCACGATCAGGCCGGCCAGGCGCGTCCAGAGCCCGATGATCAGCAGGATGGGGGCAATGATCTCGCCGATGTAGACGCCGTAGGCCAGCGCAGCGGGCAGGCCGGCTTGCGTCACCACCTGCGTGACAAAGCCAGGACCGGAAACGAGACGTTTACTAGAGCAGTAAGTCGTTGATTCCCAAGCTCTTCCTTCGCCGAGGTGGTCAGCGAAGGCCTCAATTGTAGCCTTGTTTTTCGTCCCCGGCAAGAAGATCGTCCAAAGAGTTCCACTGACATCCACAGACCTGCACCCGGCAAACCAGAGCCACGTTCGGTACAGCGTCATTGGCGACGGCCTCGAACTAGCAGCCTACGCGTCGTCCTCTGCTCCCGCGTCCCACGACGATAAGGACCAGGCCGATGCTTCCGGTGCCGGCTGCAGTTCGGGTGCTGTCAATGTCAAGAAGCGGCACGCATCGCACATTGCAGCGCCCATCTGTGCAAATCACGCCGAAATAACGCATGCCCTTGCCGCAGCGTGTCGGCGCACGATTCTTTGTCGATATATCAGGATGCTGGGACAAGCATGACAGGCGTGGGTTCGCTACGTCCGGCTGGACGCCGGACGGCGATTACCGCCCCCCCTGGTGCCTCGTGAAACCGCTGGCATATCAGGTCATACCTAAACGGATTTGCAGGGGCCGCAACTTCTTACGACCCTGATAGCGTGGCGTCGCTGTCGAGCCCGCTTTCTACTGCTCGACCATCCAGCGATCGATGGATTTTTGCACATCGGGCACACGACGGCTACCAGTAGCGCGACCTGGTGAGAAGTACTCAAGCCCCATGACGAAGCTGGCCTCGGAACTCGCTTCCTGCACAGGTACCAGGCCGACCATGAGGTCGGCGGCAAAGGAGTCGGCCATGTAGTTCTTCTCCTGGAAGGAGACCAAGCATGCACGAGAGCAAGAATGATGCACCCACATCAAAGGTGTTCTACCGCCCGATCGAAGCCTCCATCCGCTGGGCCGGTCTGCTGCGATACGAGCAGGTGATCCTTGCCTCGATTTCGTCGCCAAGGAATCTGCCACAGTCGCTGGACTGCCCGCGCTGGGGCGAACTGCGGCTGTACACGGACCGCATATACGACGGCATCCTCAATGGGGAACTGCCCTTCGGGCAGAACGGCATCACGGTACGCGACATCGCACTGATCGACTGCCCTGACCTTACGGTTCGCCATATCGACTTGAAGCGCTGGATGCGTCAGCACTACCCCGAGCAGCGACCCGGCTTTCTCTTCTGCCGTAGCGAGCGCATCGCCCATCCCTTCATCACGCTGGAAACGGGGCAAGCCATGCTGGTCGAACGGCTCGCCCTGAAGTCCGCCTTGGAGCAATCCAAGCGCCAACTCCGCGAGTTGCAAGACAAGCACGACGCGCTGCTCAAGCAATCCACAGTCATTCCGGCATGCTCGCAGTGCCCGATCAGTGATCGGGCCGAAGCCACTTATCTGAACATCATCGGGGGCATGCTGGAGCTGATGCTCGGCCAGTCGCCTTCGGGCACGCCGTACTCCAGCTTCAAGACGCAGGAGGCCGTCGTCAGCGCAATGGTTGCCCATCACAGTGGTGTCATGGGGATCGCTGAGCGGACATTGAACGGCAAGTTCGCCACAGCCAGGCGCCGGCTGCATAGCGCCACCCTCTGAGGTCTTCTAGCTTGTATGTGCAGTCACGGATATTGCATTTGCAATGTCTTTCCGCAGCCGTGTCTATTGAATAGAGGTCACGCCAACAAACGCCACTAAGCGTTCAGGAGTGACCGCCATGTCGCAAACACCTGTACTGCCACCGAACGAGCGCCGCATCCTGCGGCTGGAAGAAGTCGAAGCGAAGTCCGGCTTCAAACGCGCCCACATCTACAACCTGATGAGGAAGCGCCAATTCCCGCAGGCGCTGCGCCTGGGCGTGCGCGCCGTCGGCTGGGACTCCATCGAAATCGATCAGTGGATCGCCGAGCGCGTCAACAACCGGGCCTGACCCGTTCTCCAGCGGACTTTTCATCCTCACACGGAGAACGCCATGCAGGTCGTATCCATCATTTCAACGAAAGGTGGCGTGGGCAAGACCACCACGGCCGCCAATCTAGGGGGGCTCGCTGCAGATGCAGGGCTGCGCGTGCTGCTGCTGGATCTCGACGTGCAGCCCACGTTGTCGTCCTACTACGAGTTGCTCCAGCGCGCGCCCGGCGGCATCTATGAGTTGCTGGCCTTCAACGAGCGCGACCTCGGCCAGCTCGTGTCCCGCACGATCATCACAGGCCTGGATCTGGTGCTGTCCAACGACCACCGGGGCGAGCTGAACACCTTGTTGCTGCATGCGCCGGACGGACGCCTGCGACTACGGCACCTGCTGCCGGCACTGGCTCCCCTCTACGACCTGGTGCTGATCGACACCCAGGGCGCGCGCTCGGTGACGCTGGAGATGGCAGTGCTCGCCTCCGATCTCGCGCTGTCACCCGTGACCCCGGAAATTCTCGCCGCCCGAGAGCTGCGGCGCGGCACCATGCAGTTGCTGGAGGACATCGCGCCGTACCGGCACCTGGGCATCGAGCCGCCGCCGCTGCATCTGCTCATCAACCGGGTCCACCCGGTGTCGGCGAACGCCCGGCTGATCCAGCAGGCCCTGCGCGACCTGTTCCAGGACCACACCGGCATCCGCGTGCTGGCCACCGACGTGCCGGCCATCGAAGCCTATCCGCGCGCCGCGACGCGCGGCCTGCCGGTGCATCGGGTCGAGTACCGCCAGCCACCGGGCAGAGTCGCCCCCGCCGCGCTCGACACCATGCGCGGCCTCGCTGGCGAACTGTTCCCGCAATGGCAGCACCGATTTACCACGGTGTCCGGCCGCCCGCCATTTCCTCTTGATACCGGGAGGCCCCGTGGCGAACGCACATGAACTGGCCCGAGGCCACAAGCGGCTGCGCGCCCTGATCGAGTTCGCCGTCGGAGAGGGCTGGCACGTCAAGCGCACGCCAGGCGGCCACCTCAAATTCACCAAGGCAGGCTGCGCCGCGATCTACACCAGTTCGACGGCCAGCGACCACCGGGCGGCGCTCAACGCCCGCGCGCAGATCCGCCGCGCCGAGCGCGAGGCCCGGTCCCGAGCGCAGGGAGGCCGCAATGGCTGAAATGACCTCCCAGCAGATGGCCGGCAAGCTGCTCGCGGCCGGGTTCGAGCGCAGCGGCCCGTCCACCTCGGCCTTGAGCGACCCGATCGCCGACACGCCCATGGTCGTGACCCTGGACCAGTTGCGCCCCTACGACCACGATCCTAGGAAGAAGCGCAACCCGGCCTACGAGGACATCAAGTCGTCCATCCGCGAGCGCGGCCTGGACGCGGCGCCGGCGATCACCCGGCGCCCGGGCGAGGAGCACTACATCATCCGCAACGGCGGCAACACACGCCTGGCGATCCTGCGCGAACTGTGGTCGGAGACCAAGGACGAGCGGTTCTTCCGCATATCGTGCCTGTTCCGGCCGTGGCCCAGCCGCGGCGAAGTCGTGATGCTGACCGGCCACCTGGCCGAGAACGAATTGCGCGGGGGCCTGACGTTCATCGAGCGCGCCCTCGGCGTCGAGAAGGCGCGCGAGTTCTACGAGCAGGAAAGCGGCGCCGCCCTGAGCCAGTCCGAACTGGCCCGCCGCCTGGCCGCCGATGGCTTCCCGGTCCAGCAATCGCACATCAGCCGGATGAACGACGCGGTGCGCTACCTCCTGCCGGCGATCCCGACCGTGCTCTATGGCGGGCTCGGCCGCCACCAGGTCGAACGCCTGTCGGTCATGCGCAAGGCCTGCATGCTCGCGTGGGAGCGCTACGCCAAGGGCCGCACGCTGGTGCAGGACTTCGATGACTTCTTTCAGGAGGTGCTGTCGCAGTTCGATACGCAGGCCGACGAGTTCGCCCCCCAGCGCGTACAGGACGAGCTGATCGGCCAGATGTCCGAACTGCTCGGCATCGACTACGACGTACTGGCGCTTGACCTCACTGAATCCGAAAGCCGCCATCGCGCCCTGGTCAGCGACCCGACCCCACCAACGGCACCGCCCGCGCTGCCTGAGCCTGGCACCATGGCACGCCCGCCTGCGGCACCAGCCCCATCGGCCCCAACGCCGACGGCTACGAATGGGGCGCGCGAACGCGAGGGCGGCTCGGGGACGAACGGCTCGCTCGCAGGAAGCCCCGTGGCTGCTCCTGGCGATCTGCTGCAGGGGCACATCGTTTCGCCTGCACCGACGACGGAGCGGTTGCAATCCATTCAGCGGATGGTCGCCGACGAGCTGGGGGATGCGCTGCCCGATTTCTCGGCCAATGTCTTGCAGTCCATTCCCGTCCAGGCAGGCGGTCTCTACCCGATTTCCGACGTCTGGCACATCGACGCGGGGCTGGACACGCCCGATCGCCTGCGCATCCACATCGCGCAGTTCGCACGGGAGATCGCCGGCGAGGCAGGCCTCGATCAGTGCATCGAGGACCGCGCGGACGGTGTGGGCTTCGCATGCCATGCCAGCGCGCAGCCCCCATCACCACAGGGCCGCGCCGTGCTGGCATTGCTGGCGAGCCTGGCTGGTCAGAGCTTCACCGATGCCGATCTGGACAGCCGGCAGCTTGCCGCCGAGCTGCCGGCGCTGCTGCACGGCCAAGGCGATGCGAACCGGCGATTGAGCGACACCGCGCTGGTCAAGCTGTTCCGATTGCTGCGTTTGGCCCGGCGCCTGCTGGACCTGGAATCCGGTGCCGCAGGCCCTGGGGCGTGAAGGAAGGAGACCAGCATGTCCGCACCGCATCCGCTCAATCAAGCCGTCATCGCCCAGGCGCTCTACGACCTGCGCAACGGCCAACTGCGCCGCTGCAAGGCGATGGGCTTCAGCGAGGCCGAGCTGGATGCGCTCAAGCATCCCGCCATGGTGAGCGTGCTTGCCAACGCCAATGTCTCGTGGTGTTCCGTGTCCGTGAACCGCGAGGTGCTCCGGCGTCTGCTCGCGCAGGCGCAGGACGTGGAGAAGGAAATCGCGACCGTCGATCGCATGTTGCGCCTGGGGGCCAGCACGGAGATGGTCAGCCGCTTCTATGGCCTGACCCATCAGGAAGTCGCCCTGCGCCGTGAGGTGCTGGGCCTGCCCAAGCGCAAGGGGCGTCACCCTGTCCTGGACGAGAAGCAGGACGTCGAACTGTGGCGGCGCTGGAAAGCCATCACCAGCAGCAGGAATGTGGACCTGGAGGACGAGACCTCGATTCTCGACGCGGCCATGGATCTCGCCGAAGGCATGGATCTGCCCCTGTCGGTGGTCTGGGCCGCGATCAAGTCGTGGGTCGATCAGGGACTGGGTTGAGCCATGGCTGTGGACGACACCACACCACGCCATGGCCCCGTCGCACTCGCTGACCTGTTCGACGCGGCGCTGAAAGACCTTGCGCCCAAGTCCAGCCTGCCCACGCCCATACCAGCGCTGTCATCTGCGATACCAGCAGCGTCCGGCGATGCGTTCCTCTTCAGCGGCAACCGGCATGAGACCGTGCCGCGGCGGCTGTTCCTCGACCGCCGCCTGACGCCGCTGGAGCGCAACGCCTGGCAGGTGTTCCGGCTGATGCTCAACGACGACGGCGTGACCGCATTCCCCACCTACGAGCAGTTGCGGCCCTGGCTGGCCTCGATGCCCTGCGCTGGACAGGCCTCGCACGAAACCGTGGCGCGGGCCCTGACGCTGCTGCGGCTGACCCGATGGCTGAGCCTGGTGCGGCGACGGCGCGACGCCAAGACCGGCCGCATCCTCGGCAACCTCTATGTCCTGCACGACGAGCCGCTGACCCCCTTTGAAGCGATGCAGCTCGACCCGGACTACCTGCAACTCGTCAGCCAGGCGCTCGGCCATTCGGCCAAAGCCGTGCAGATCGTGGGCCTGCACACCCTCAAGGAAATCGGCGAAGACCCGATGCTGGCCGGGCGCACCCTGCCGTCGAGGCTGCAAGTCCTGGCCGAGCGCCTCGCCAGCCAGGGCGTCGGGGCGCACGAAAGTTATCCACAGGAGGACGCCACGCACGAATCCGAAGAAGGGGTGACGAGCCTTCTTCGGAATCCTGATGACCCCACTTCGGAATCCGAAGCAGGGTCGAAACCCACATCAGACGCCTCTCTTCGGAATCCGAAGCAGGCCCGTACAGTACGTAGTAGTCGTATTAATGAAGTACGTACTACCGCGCAGGCACAGGCGCAGGCGCGCGCGCTGGGCGACCTGCAATGGCCCAAACGCTTCGCGGAACTGAAGGCAGAGCAGCAGACAGGTGCGCGGGTGGCATTGCAGCAGGTCGATGCCGCGCTGAGGCAGGCCGTGCTGGACGAATGGGCTACACGATGCAGCAGCCATGGCATCCGCAATCCTGCGGGGTATCTGTTCGGCATCATCCAGCGGGCCATCCATGGCGAGTTCAACGCCTGGGCCAAGAAAGACGCGCCATCGGCACACGCTCCGCCGAATGAGCGGCCACCACCGGCACCGCCAACATCCCAGCCGCAGGGCAAGCCGGTGCCGCCAGAAGTCGCCAGGCAGCACATCGAGCGGCTGCGCAACCTGCTCGCTAGCAAGTGAGCGGGCCTGCAAGGCGGTGAAGTGGATGCCAGTGGCTTCCAGTAGAGCTATCCCCTGGGGATAGTTCTACTGACGGCTACACGTCGAACCGCTGCACGCCGGGCTCCGATCGCCTGCGGCGGGAGCGGCCTTATCCGGGCTGAGCCGGGCGTGCAGCGTTCCTTGGCGCTCCATGGAGCTATCCCCTGGGGATAGCTCGCGACGCATTCGACCGCCACGCCCTGAACCGGGGATTGGCGGGTTTCGGTTTGTTGACTGACTGCCTTCCGCTTCCTGCCGAAGCTGGCCGCTCTTTTCCAACAACGAGCGGACACCATGGCAACGACCAACGAACCCTTGCAACTGAATCTCGGCTCCTTGCGCAGCGCGATGTCGCTGACGCTGCACACGCACCACGCCTCGCGCATCTGGCACGGCCGCGCCGCCGCCGAGGGGCGACCGGGCATCGTCGGCCTGAACGGCTACATCGCCCAGATGAACAAGATGCGGCGCGGCTCGGAGCAGGACGACCCGTACAGCGACTTCTGGATGCTGCGCATCGAAGACAAGCTCGACCAGACCAAGGCCACGCTGCAATCGCTGCGCGAGCAGGTGGACCAGGCCCTGGCGAGCGTGCCGCCGGCACTGACCCTGGGAGAAAACCTCAACGTGCAGCCCGTCAAGCTGCCGCTGTTCGTCAATGCGCAGTTGGGCTTTGCTGCCGTGTATCTGCTGGCCGATTACGACGACATCGCCCGCAAGCTGATCCTCGCTCACCACACCGCGCTGATCGATCGCTCGACGCTCGAACGCTGGCTCAACGAAGGCGCACATGCACTGCGCAGCCTGTTCTCGCTGGCCCAGCAGTACCGCTACTCGGGCTGCACCCGCGACGACTTCGCCGCGAAGAACGCCGCAGCGCGTGCGGCGCTGGAGAAATTCGGCGAACTGCCGCAGGACGTGCTGGAAGGCACGCGCCGCTCGAAGTTCGCGCCGCCCATCGTGCGCCGTGGCCTGCAGCAGCGCGGTGACGGTCCTGCCGCAGCCGCATCGCCCAGCGACGAGGCCACCACCACCGAGACACCCGAGGCCACCGCGGGCGAGGACGCGCAGGCATGAGCGACCCGAACCGCGACACCCGCTACTTCCGCCCCCTGCAACAGACCGCCTTCATGCGGCTGGAACACGCAGGCTCTCAAAAAGGCCTTTTAAAGCCTTTTAAAGGTAAAGGGGACTTGGAGGCCTGGGCCAGCCAGTGCTTCGCCATGCGCGACGAGTTGATTGGCTTGGCGCAGCGACAGGTGCTGCCACAGGCCGTCGGGCATCCCTTCCACCTGCTCCCCATCGAGCTGGCCCAGCAGACCACTGGCGCAGGTACGACCTTTCTGCGCTGGCGCAAGCACGACAGGTCGGCCATGGGCGTGGCCCTGTGGCAGGAGCTGATGGCGAGCACAAGCACACCCGTCAACCTGCTGGCCGACCTGTACGCCATCGAGTTTCAGCGCATCACGCTCAACATGCAGATCAGCCTGTTGCACACCTTGGGCAGGCAGGCCCAGGAGTGCGCCAGCAAGGCCACCGAGGCGGAAGACGCCTACCTGCGCCGGCTCAAGTCCACGCCACCCGCGCTGCTCGATCGGTGATCGCGCCGGGCAACCCAGCACGCGCCCGTCACCGACCAGGTGCGGGTATTTCAACCACCACGGAGATTGCAACATGAGCACGCATTTTTCTGGCGAGGGCAACATCGGTTCGCCCCCTGAGTACCGGGAGTTCCCCAACGGCAACGACGAGCCGCGGCGCTTGCTGCGGCTGAACGTGTATTTCGACAACCCCGTCCCCACCAAGGGCGGCGACTTCGAGGATCGCGGCGGCTTCTGGGCACCGGTGGAAATCTGGCACCGCGACGCGGCGCACTGGAAGGACCTCTACCAGAAGGGCATGCGCGTGCTGGTCGTCGGCCGCATGGAGCGCGAACCCTGGACGGACAACGAGGATCAGCCGCGCGAGACTTGGCAGATCAACGCGCGCAGCGTCGGCATCCTGCCGTTCCGCATCGAGTCCGTGACCCTCAGCCCCAGGCAGCAGGAGACCGCGCAGGAGGCGCAGCCGAAACCCCAGGCCTCCCAGGACCCGACCACGCCGAAGGAGCCGAAGCGCAGGAAGTGACCCGGCATGGGGCGACGGCAGTCGTTCGTCGCCCTGTGTCCTCGCGAGCTATCCCCTGG
The DNA here is from genome assembly GCF_057815095.1 of Cupriavidus sp. 86D6. Classification (NCBI taxonomy): domain Bacteria; kingdom Pseudomonadati; phylum Pseudomonadota; class Betaproteobacteria; order Burkholderiales; family Burkholderiaceae; genus Cupriavidus; species Cupriavidus sp. 86D6. Next base: position 417,127 of record NZ_JBYPSB010000004.1, read on the forward strand.
GGATAGCTCCATCAACGTCCACCGGCTTTCACGCTCCCGCAAAAAATCGCGGCTCCCGGCCACCACGCTCCCGGCTGCACGCCACTCCCGACCCCGCCATCCCATCCCGTGAAAGTGGTCGCCACCGCATGCGGCTTGTTTGCTGCTGTACCTGGTGGTGCTCGGCATCCTCGATTCCAGCAACTCAATCAACCACGGAAATCGGATGGACGGACATGCGGCTGTTCTTGTGCGAGAAGCCCTCCCAGGGCAAAGACATTGGCCGGATTCTCGGCGCGACGCAGCGCGGTGAAGGCTGTCTCAGCGGCTCCGGCGTCACCGTCACCTGGTGCATCGGCCATCTCGTAGAAGCGGCAGCCCCCGAGGTCTATGACGCGGCGCTCAAGCGCTGGTCGCTGGAGCAGTTGCCCATCGTTCCCCAGCAGTGGCGGGTCGAGGTCAAACCGAAGACCGCCACGCAATTCAAGGTCGTCAAGGCGCTTCTGGCGAAGGCGACCCATCTGGTCATCGCCACCGATGCCGACCGCGAGGGCGAGTTGATCGCCCGCGAGATCATCGACCTGTGCGGCTACCGCGGCCCTATCGAGCGGCTATGGCTGTCGGCGCTCAACGATGCGTCGATTCGCACCGCGCTCGCCAAGTTGCGGCCGTCGTCCGACACGCTGCCGATGTACTACTCGGCGCTGGCGCGCTCGCGCGCCGACTGGCTGGTGGGCATGAACCTCAGCCGGTTGTTCACCGTGCTGGGCCGGCAGGCAGGCTACGACGGCGTGCTGTCGGTCGGGCGCGTCCAGACTCCGACGCTCAAGCTCGTCGTGGACCGCGACCGCGAGATCGGGGCCTTCAAGTCTGTGCCGTTCTGGGCCATCGACGTGTCGCTGTCCGCAGGTGGACAGGTTTTCAGCGCGCAGTGGGTTCCGCCCGATGGCTGCACCGACGATGCCGGCCGCTGCCTGCAGCAGCCGGTCGCCCAGCAGGCCGCGCAACAGATCCGCACTGCGGGCAGCGCCCAGGTGGTATCGGTCGAGACAGAGCGCGTGCGCGAAGGTCCGCCGCTGCTATTCGACCTGGGAACGCTTCAGGAGGTCTGTTCCAAGCAGCTTGGGCTGGATGTTCAAGAGACACTTGAAATCGCGCAGGCCTTGTACGAGACGCACAAGGCCACGACGTACCCGCGTTCGGATTCCGGCTACCTGCCTGAAAGCATGTTCGCCGAGGTGTCCACGGTCCTGGACAGCTTGCTCAAGACCGACCCTTCGCTGCATCCCATCATGGGCCAGCTCGACCGCTCCCAGCGCTCACGCGCCTGGAACGACGGCAAGGTCACGGCGCACCACGGCATCATCCCGACGCTCGAACCCGCGAACCTCTCTGCGATGAGCGAGAAGGAACTGGCGGTGTACCGGTTCATCCGGGCGCACTACCTCGCGCAGTTCCTCCCCCACCACGAGTTCGACCGCACGGTCGCCGAGCTGTCCTGCGGCCAACAGAAGGTGGCGGCCACCGGAAAGCAGGTGGTCGTCAAGGGCTGGCGCCTGGTGCTGGCCGAGCCGCAAGCGGACGAGGACGGTGAAGCCACGGCGCGCAGCCAGGTGCTGCCCGCATTGCGCGAGGGCCTGGCATGCCAAGTGGCCGAGGTTGAGATCAAGGCGCTCAAGACGATGCCGCCCAAGCCCTACACGCAGGGCGAACTTGTCAAGTCGATGAAAGGCGTGGCGCGCTTCGTGACCGATCCGCGCTTGAAACAGAAGTTGAAGGACACGACAGGCATCGGCACCGAAGCCACGCGCGCCAACATCATCACCAGCCTGCTGACGCGGGGTTATCTCGTGAAGAAAGGACGCTCCATTCGCGCATCGGATGCGGCGTTCACGCTGATCGACGCCGTGCCCGCGGCGATTGCCGATCCCGGAACCACCGCCGTGTGGGAGCAGGCGCTCGACATGATCGAGGCCGGACAGCTTACGCTGGACACCTTCATCGGCAAGCAGGCCGCATGGATTTCGCAGCTGATCGCGCAGTACGGCAGCACCTCGCTGTCCATCAAGGTTCCCCAGGGACCCACTTGCCCGCAGTGCGGCGCACCGACTCGCCAGCGCACCGGCAAGACTGGCCCCTTCTGGTCGTGCAGTCGCTACCCCGACTGCAAAGGCACGCTGCCGGTCGAAACCGGCGCGTCCAAGCGCGGTGCCTCGCGCCCGCGCAGTAGCGGCCGCAAAGCATCCTGACCGACCCCGCTCCCCGAGAGCCACGCCCGTCCTCAAAGGCGTGGCCCATGTCCCGCATGCCCTGCGGGACGCCCAGCGCGCAACGCCTTCTCCTGTCCGTGTGCGCGTCCCGCCCAGCCGTCCCCGGCTGCGGGACCTGAAGGCAGCTTCTCCACGAACCATGTCCGGGTTTTCCTGGCGCGTTCTGCTGATCTGCATTTTTCCGCCTCTGCGAAGGGTCCCCCGATGGCTTGCCAGCCTGCGAGCCACCCGGAGACCCTTTGCGGTCAGCGGTATTCGATGCCGTGCCCAACGGCGAAAAACTGGGCTCCTTTTGTGCGCGGATGTGCGCCAGAAGATGCCGGCGCCAACCACGACATGCGCCGGGTGCGATTGCTGACAGCAGACGGTTCTAGCGACGACCGGGCCTGCAACAGCCCACGGGTGGTTCCGTCCTCCCGAGCCGGAGGCCACACGGCCTTCGGCGCCTTTCTCCTGCCGATCAACGTCCGGCCCGACCACACGGTCCAGGGCCACACGAACAGGAGACCCGACATGAACCCGCAACCTCGCACCCCACGCGGTGCGCCCCAGGCCGCGCCACTGCTGTACGGCAGCGTGTGCAGCGGCATCGAGGCCGTGAGCCTCGCCTGGCAACCCCTCGGCCTCGAAGCCGCGTGGTTCGCCGAAATCGAGCCGTTCCCGAGCGCCGTGCTCGCCCACCGCTATCCCCGCGTGCCCAACCTGGGCGACATGACCGCGATCGCCCGCCAGGTGCGCGCCGGCACCGTGCCAGCGCCCGACATCCTGGTCGGCGGCACGCCGTGCCAGTCGTTCAGCGTGGCCGGTGCGCGCCGTGGGCTGGATGACCCGCGCGGTGCCTTGACCCTTGCCTATGTGGAGCTTGCCAATGCCATCGACCAAACCCGCCGCCAAGACCGCCGCCCGGCGGCAACGCTCGTCTGGGAAAACGTCCCGGGCGTCCTCAACGACCGCAGCAATGCCTTCGGTCATTTCCTCGGCGCATTGGCCGGAGAAAGCCGTGCGCTCCAGCCGCCAGGGGATCGGTGGGCGCACGCTGGTTATGTGTCTGGACCCTGCCGCCGCATCGCGTGGCGCGTGCTCGACGCGCAATATTTCGGTGTCGCCCAACGCCGCAAGCGCGTGTTTCTTGTGGCAAGTGGTGGAAATGACCTCGATCCCGCAGAAGTACTTTTTGAGCGCGCAGGCCTGCACGGGGATTCTTCGCCGGGCTGCTCGCCGTGGCAAGACGCTTCCCGCACTGCTGGACATGGCGCTGCAGCAGCAGGCGGCTACGCCGGATTGAAGCAGCCCTATGGTCCGGTCACCATGACTTTCGGGTTTGGGGGGGGCAATACGGCCGGTCCCATCGACGTGGCCGCTTGCCTGACCGCCGCGCCTGGTCCGAAGAACGACTTCGAGGTCGAAACTTTCCTCGCGCAGTCCATCGCAGGCAACATCACCCACACGCTCAGCACCGCAAACGGCGGCAAGGGCAGCAGCGAAGACGGCACCGGCAAGGGTGTTCCAATCATCGCCTTCACCGCCCAGGGCAGCGGTGCGGATGCGATGGCGAACCAGGCGCCGACGCTGCGCGCTGGTGGGCACCGCAACAGCCACGCGAATGCGGGTGTGGTGCCAGCCGTCGCTTTCGCGCAAAACTCCCGTGGTGAACTGCGGCTCGAATCCGGTCACGGCCAGCTCGCCGGAACGCTTTCCACGGGCGGCGGCAAGCCGGGCCAGGGCCGGCCCATGGTGCTCAGTGTCGCGCTGCGTGGTCGCGCCAAGGGACTGGCCTTCGAGTTGGGCGGCAGTGTAGCGGCCGCACTGCGCACCAGCGGCGGCGGCGCGGACAAGCCCCATGTGCTGGCCCCCGACTTCGAGGCGCATTTCCGCTACGACTGGAACGACCCCGGCCCCGGCGACTGGTCGCACTGGCGGGTGCGGCGGCTGATGCCCGTGGAGTGTGAGCGGCTGCAAGGCATGCCCGACGACTACACGCTGATCCCGTACCGCGGCAAGCCCGCAGCGGACGCCCCGCGCTACAAGGCGATCGGCAACTCCATGGCCGTCTCGTGCATGGCATGGCTGGGCCAGCGGCTGGTGCAGTGCCTGCACAAGACGGGTTCAACCGATTCGGATTGATGCACGACGACAGCGGCGGTTGACGCCACTCTCATTCCTGCATAGCCGAAGCATCGGCATTGCCAGCAGCCACGGTCTTTCAGGCTGCGCCGCGGATTCTCCCGCGCCGACCTCCTTGTCCGCATCGCACCGTGCCGCGGACACGCGCCCGCCCCGGGCGTTGGTGCTGCTTCTCCAACGGGCCATCCGCCCATTTCCCTTAGACCGGCCATTGCCGCCCAGCACGCCATCGCGGCGGGCTTCGGCGTGCGCCGCTTCATCCCCGCGCCTGACCGGTGCACCACCTCATCCAAGGAACCATGCCATGAGCACCATCCGTCTACAGACGAACCAGAACCGCCTGATCGAAACTTTTCGCCATGCGTTCACCCAAGCCTCAATGCTGGGCGAGCTGCTACAGAACGCCCGGCGCGCAAAGGCCCGCCACATCCACATCACCACCGAAGGCGACACACTCACCGTCAGCGACGACGGCGAAGGTATCGCCAACCTCCAGACCCTCATCTGCATCGCCGAATCCGGCTGGAACGAGGAACTGAAGGCCCGGGAAAACCCCTTCGGCATCGGCATCCTCTCCACGCTGTACTTCGCGCGCAGCCTGCGCGTGCATTCGCTGGACATGGCCTTTCGCGCCACCACCGCCGCGATCATCAACGGCGAGGACATCGACGTCATCGCCGCGCCAGCGCGCGTCGGCACCGAGATCCGCTTGTGCGGTGTCGAGCCTCCCTACAAGGGCCCGACACTGTCCCAGTGGGTCGCGCAGCAACTGGTGCGGCTGTGCGAAGCCTTCCCCGTCCGCGTGACATTGAACGGCGCGGAGGTCGAGCGCCCGCTGTCCCGGCCAGCTCTGGCCTGGCGGGACACGGACGTCGGCCGGGTTCTCATCGACCTGGAAGGAGCGCAGTCACAGTACCGCTGCTACCTCCAAGGGCTTCCCATCGGAAGATGGCCCTCTTCGCAACGGCACCAGATCGTGGTGCTGCGCGATGACATGATCGCCCGCCCGCCGGATCGCCAGCATCTGCTCCACGAGGAAGAGGACGGCAAGCGCATCCAGGCTGCGGTCGCGCAGGCCTTCCGTCAGGCGTTGATCGAAGCCAAGGAGCGACTGTCCGGTGCCGAGTTCGTGATGCTGTACGCATCCACGTGCCTGTCCTCATCGAACGCTGATCTGCTCAGCAGCATTCCCTTCGCGCCGCGCAGTTGGTTCCGCGACTGGACCCATGAGCCGCCAGGCTTTCGCAGCCACTGGGCCAGGCACTGGGATCGCCATCACGCCGAGGGCGTTGTCGCTCGGGAAGCGCTCCAAGAGGTCGGTGTCTGGTCCATCGACGCCGAAGACGATGATGATGTGCCGACCGCCGAGGTCTATCTGGCGGCCAGACAGGCTTTTCTGCTGGAGGAGCACCGCCTCGATGGTGACCACTGGCTGCGCGACTTGCTGCACTACGCAGACCCGGATCAGGTCGGCATCCACCACGGCGAAGTGCTGCACGTGGATGACAGCCTGCCATTCAACGGCGACATCATCGGTGTCACCTTGGTCGGAACCTTGTCCGCCAGCTTTGGCGGAGACACCCGCGAGTATGCGGTGGCTGCCATCCGCAGGCATGGCAGGCTCTACGTGACGCCTCATGCGGGAGACGTCACCAGGCTCTTGTCCGACTACATCTTCGATGACCGCTACGACCAAGGTCGCGAGGATGCGGATGCGCAGACCATCGCCACGTTCATCGCGGTCGGCTGCTCGGATTCGCCCGCCCGCGCCATCGAGGAACTGCTGCCCAGGTCCTGGCGATACACCCAGCAGCCCAAGCTCGCGGGTGCCGCCGTGTGCCTGAGCTTCGACGCCGAGGGCAAGCTCGCGAGCGTGCAGTGATCCTCCCTTTCAGCTCCCTCCGGGGAGCTTTTTTTCTTGGGGCGCGGCAATCCGGTGGCGACGAATCCAGATTGCCGGATGACGCACGCCAGCGCAGCGCCGATGCTCCCTCGCATGTGTCGCTGCCGACGCAGCGCCCATGCCCGCAGCCAGGGTGGCCAGGCTGCCGTGGGTTCCCCCCACGCCACCCGCCAGTTCGCCTCGGCATCTCACCGGCGAACGCTGCCCACCGGGGCACCGATGCCTCCTTTCTCCAACCCACGGGATGGTCGCCACATCCCATCAGGGGCGTGTCGCCACCCGGTCGATTTCAGGACTTTCCATGGACAACATCACCCAGCAAGACCGCATCACGCTAAAGAACCTCAAGGTGGCCGACTTCGCCAGCGAGGAAACGCTGTGCTTCAGCGCCACCGTCGTGTTCGACGGCACTCCCATCGCCGAGGCCCGCAACGATGGCCACGGCGGCTCGACATTCCTCCACGCACTCAACGGCAAGGCTGCGCAGTTGGCGCAGGCCGAAGCCTTCGCCAAGAGCCTGCCACCTGCGCCGCTCGACCTCGGTCAGGAGGGTGAAGACCCTCACTACATCGACATGACGCTCGACTTCCTGGTCGATGAACTGTCCGACGCCATGCACGCCGAGCGCAAGGTGCGAGCCGCGTTCAACCGCGACATCGGCAACAAAGTGCTGTTCATCAAGGATGGCAAATTGATGTTCATCAAGGGCATCAAGCTCAAGGCCATCGCCGACCGCAAGGCGTACTTCGCTTCTCTGCGTGCCCGGCAGGCCCAGCCCATCGTCATCCTCGCCGAACTTCCTCCCGAGCAGGCATTCGACCTGTGGAAGCAGCATGTCCTGGGCGACAAGCCCGACTGACCCAGCGCCGACACACCCTCCTGACAGCCCCGCACTCGATGCGGGGTTTCTTTTTTTCCGGCGGCCATCAATCGGGGCTGGGCCGGATGCCGTTTTCCAACTGACGCGGCACGGCTCGCGCACGAAGCTGCCCGCATGTTCGCTGATTCGTCAGCACATGCCAGCAGCCCGGGTTTCAGGCTGCCGCGGGTCTCTCCCGCGTTGCCCACCAGTCCGCATCGCATCAAGTCTGCGGACGCGCGTCCCCGTGACGTCGATGCTTTTTATCAACCGCGTGCGGGAGCTGCCATCCCGTGAGGGACGAGGCCCCGCTTTTCCAAGGAGCCCGTCCATGTCCCAGCAAGCCTCTTTCGGCCAATTAGCCTCGACCTACTGCGGCAAGTTCCTGCCGCTCGAAGTCCTGCAAAGCGCCGCCGGTCACTACATCGGCACGCGCGATACCGAAGGCCCAGTTTCGCGGGAATCCCACGAGTACTTCCGCAGCTATGCCGCGGCTCAACGTGCCCTCGAAAGAGGCGGCTGGTCCCAGCTCGCCATTCCCTGATCCAACTGGAGGAATCACGTCATGAACCAGCTACTGCCGCGGGAAGTCGTCGATCAGATCATGCGGGAAGAACAGCATTTCGCTGCCGCGCCCCAGGCCTTTTTCGAGGCATGGAAGCGCGGCGCCGAGATCGCTGGCCCCGAGTGGTTCGGCGACGGCACCCGTGAAGGCCTGAACCAGGCCAAGAGCAAGTGGGATCTGCGTCCCAACCTGCTGCGGCTCAACGACGCTCTCGGCGTCCTGAGCGGCGGGCAGCGGATGTTCCTCTCCGCGATGGTGAGCTTCTACAACGCCCGCGAGGGTGCCGCGATGCTCAAGCGCTGCGGCTTCGAGGGACTGTCCGATCTGGGCGGCCTCGACCTCGAACGGCGCCAGGTCATCGCCGCCCTGGTCCTCAACTACGCAGGCTGGTAAGCCGATCCCGGCGGACCTCCGCGACTTTCTTCGATCCCAACGAGGGACATCCGTCCCTTCGGGGCGGTGTCCCTCCCTTTTTTCCCAAGGAGTGACCCATGCCCCGAAATCCATCTTTCGCCGTCGTTCTCGAAGGCGGTCTGGTCCAGGCAATCCTCGTCCAGGATTGGCCGGCCCACCTGTCGCTGCCGCCGTTCGTGGTGGTGGACTACGACACCGAGGGCGCCGACGACGACGAGATCACGCGCTTTCCCATCGGCGACTCCGAAGCCGAAGCCGTCTGTCGCGGCGAATCACCTACCGTCCACGAGGCGCTGGCGGATTCCGTGTCGCCACGCGCAGTCCTCGCCGCACTGGACGAGCCTGTCGTCGATGACGGACCCGATCCGCTGGCGATCGCGCGGAGCGTGCGACAGGACATCCTCGACCTCGACGCCACGCTCAACACGGCCGAACAGCCGCCGTCGGGCGAGGACTACAACCACCTGTATGTGCTGGCCAACTGCGGCCTGATCGACGTACTCAAGGCATTGGGCGACCCGACCGACTTCGGCGAATAGCACCAGCGCCACTCCATCACCGACGCCGACAGGCGCCGGACCTCCCACCGGGTCCAATTCCCGGTTCCGGGAATTGGCTCCATTATTCAATCTGGAGAGTTCCCATGTCCCAGAAACCTAACCCTTTTCTTCGCGGCTACTGGAATCTGAAAATCGTCCGCACGCTGTCCATCAGCTACGAGGATGGAAGTCCGCATGTCTGGCGGCCCATCCATGCCAGTCAGCAGCACCTCTCCGACGAGGCGCTGATTTCCTCCTCCTGCATCGTCACCAGCGATTTCGCCGTGGTCAGCAATAGCCCCGAACCTGTGAGCGCCGAGGTACTAGCCGAATGCGATGCCGGTGAAGGCGTCAGCGGCGAAGGTGTGACCGGTGCCGTTGTCTATGCCGTCCATGGCGACGACTTTGACGGTCGTCCGGTCCACATCGGTGACACCTATTCGGCCGAAGCCGCGCGGGAAGTCGTGCAGCGCCTGAGTTTCGAGACCGGCTATTACAGCCGTTGCTGGGAAATCAGCACCGCACACATCAGCCAGGAGACCGGCCAGTACCTCGCCAACCTGGCAGACCTTGCCACGCCGGAGGCCTTCCTGTTCATCGCGTTCCGGGTTCCGTACAGCCCCGCGATCGGCGTCAAGCTGATCTCCACGCCCTGGACGGACCAGAACCTGGAGCACGCCGAGGGCATCAGCGCCGAACAGCTTCGGCAGGAGCACCGGAACAAGGGCATGCCGGACGATCTGGCGAACATCCTTGAACTGGCTGGCCAGGCCGATGTGCGTATCCTGATCCTCGACGCCGACGCTCCCGTGCTGCTGGGCCTGCCGCTGGTCGAGTCCTAGCAGCCTCGATACGCGCCGTCTTTCCTCTTCGTTCTCCCCATGCCAGCCCGACTCCTCGCCAGGAGCCGGGCCGGTCCAATTTCATAGGAGCACCCTCATGTTCCCCGACCTCATCTTGCCCGTAAGCGACTTCGAGCATCAGCTCGGGGCCTGCGTCAACGCTATGGGCCAGGACGACGCCATCGGCCAGATCCTGGTATTCGAGCGCATGCGTGGCACGCTGCACATGCGCCATATCGCCAGCGCCGACCTGGTGGACACCGACATCGACGACTACGAAATGGTCGTGTTCGATGGTGGCAACACCAGCGGCGACACGTGGAAGCACGTTTTCTTCCCGCGTCAGCGCGAGCATTACTTCGTGTACGAAGCCTGACCCCAAGCCCCTTCCGAGGGGCTTTTTTTTGGTGCGCCCGGCAGGGCGCACTCACTTGGAGGTGCAAGTCCTCTACTCGCCCGACAAGGGGAAGAGTTAGCCGAAGGCAAGGGTTCCGTGGGCGACCGCGGGTCTGAAGGAAGCCGGATGGCAAAGCGCTGGCCTGACGCACAGGAAGCGGATACGAGGCGTAGTGACTGGGTAAGGCGGCCGAAATCGTCAAAGCCCGAAACTTGTACTGGCGTTGCTACGTAGATCCGACAGGCATAAGCGCGAAGGTGGGTGCGCAATACCCGGGGAGATCTGGTCACGTGCTGGGGCATATTCCAGCTACCGGAGCCGCAAGGCAAGGGATGCGTGACCAGAAGTCAGCAGAGGGCATAGTAGTTCGAGGCGAAGGCGGTGAGCCGATGAGTACCCCGAACGAAGGCCCGAACAGAGGATACCGAGAGTAGGACAGATGATCTCGACGCTGGTTGATGAAGCAGAAGCCCTGGTGACAGGGGCCACGGAACCCAGTACCGGCCGGAAGCCGGGGGGAAGGTCTCGTGGTGCTGAAGCTGGCGCGGCGACAACTGGGCAAACGAAATCGGAGAGCGGCTCGCTCCTGGAGCGGGTCGTAGAGCGCAGCAACATGAGGCTGGCGTATCGACGGGTCAAGCGCAATGGCGGATCGGCCGGGGTTGATGGTCTGACCGTCCAGGAGCTCGGAGCTTGGCTCAAGATGCACTGGCCCAGCGTGAAGCAGGCGCTGCTGGCGGGGACGTATATGCCGCAAGCGGTGCGCCGGGTGGACATCCCCAAGCCAAGTGGCGGGGTACGTAGTCTAGGCGTGCCAACGGTGGTGGATCGTCTGATCCAGCAGGCGTTACATCAAGTTCTCCAGCCGATCTACGAGCCGACCTTCTCGGCCAGTAGCTTCGGGTTCCGGCCGGGGCGCAGCGCGCTCGACGCAGTACGGCAGGCGCAACGCCATGTCCAAGCCGGACGGCGCTGGGTGGTTGATATCGATCTGGAGAAATTCTTCGATCGGGTCAACCACGACGTGCTGATGGCGCGGGTGGCGCGCCAGGTACAGGACAGGACGACCCTCAAGCTGATCCGTCGCTTCCTGGAAGCGGGGGTGATGGCGGGCGGGGTGGAACAGTCCCGTACGGAAGGGGCGCCCCAAGGCGGCCCGCTGTCGCCGTTGTTGTCGAACGTACTGCTGACGGATCTGGATCGGAAACTGGAGAAGCGGGGCCTGGCGTTCTGTCGCTACGCTGACGATTGCAACATTTACGTCGGCAGCGAGCGGGCGGGACACCGGGTCATGGCAGGCATCAGGACCTATCTCGAGAAGGTCTTGAGGCTAAAGGTGAACGCGTCTAAGAGCGCGGTTGCTCGACCGGGAAGCCGTAAGTTCCTGGGATATCGGGTAGCCGAACGCCACGCAAGCGTCAGCCTGTACGTCGCCCCGGAAAGTATCGGGCGGCTCATGGAGCGCGTGCGTGACGTGATGCGGCAAGGGCGCGGTCAGTCCTTGGTGAAGGTTATCCAGAGGCTGAACCCGCTGCTACGCGGATGGGCGAACTACTTCCGCCTAACCGTGCAGCGGCGGCGCATGCAGGATCTGGATGGCTGGGTGCGTCGTCGTCTTCGCTGTCTGCTCTGGCGGCAGTGGAAAACTGGGCGTACACGCCAACGCCGCATGATTGCGCTGGGGCTGGACCCGCAACGGGCCTGGAAATCCAGCGGCAATGGTCGCGGCCCATGGTGGAACGCCGGGGCATCTCACCTTCAACAGGCGTTGCCTAACGCCTACTTCACGGCCATGGGGCTGGTCTCGATCCGCGACACCGTGGATCGCCTCCAGCGTATCAACTGAACCGCCGTATGCGGAACCGCACGTACGGTGGTGTGGGAGGGCTGAGGGGGTAACCCCTCACCCTACCCAATCCCGTAGCACAGGAAAGCGGGTGTGGCGCGGTGCGGTTTCCTGCGGGCGGGCCACGCATCCCTAAACCATCCTTGCCCCCATGTTCGTCGGCGCAGCCGACACATGCCCAGGCAGCCAAGACCTTCGAGGCTGCAAGCACGGGAAACCGCGCTGGTCGTTTCTTCCCACGGACGCTCCGCGTCCATCCACCCACAAGGGACCTCTCCCTTGCGGGCGGGGAATCCCTTGTTCTTCCTCAAGGAGATTCCCATGGACCGTTCTCTCATCAAATCCATGATGCCTTCGCTTGTCGCAGGCCATGTGCCCCGCAACTTGCGGTCGATCAAGTACCGCTTTTTCGATGATCAGCCGCAGTCCTCGACGCTGGGCTTCGCCATCGATCCCCAGCCCTTCGACGGCAAAGTGGTCGCGGCCAACGACGACGCCATCGTCGTCAAGCTCAAGCCCAGCGAGTTTGCGGTGCTCGATCCCAACCTGGTCACCACCGTTCCCAGCGAGGGCGCCAAGGTACATGTCCAGCCCTACGCACGGCGCCGTTTCGACGGCCTGCGCGCGGACACCCCGGAAGTGATCACCGAGAAGACCGCAGACGGTGTTCCCTACACCATCACCAGGCACATCCTCGGCTCCGCGCCGGCCAAGCTGCCCATCCCCGAGCCGCAGTGCATGGAACTGGGCCAGCTCATCCAGCAGTTGGAGGAAATGCCGGCGCCCGACGGGTTCCGGCGCATCACCCACATGCTGGTCGATGCGAGCGCCCGCGACTTCACCTGGGTCGATCCGAAGCCGTCCAAGATCATCGAGACACCCCCGGCGATCGGCTTCACGGTCTCGACCGCGAAGTTCGAGGGCCAGGTGACGATCCTCTACGACCGCGGCGGCGACACCTACGTGGTGGAACTGCATCGGGATGGCGAACTTGTCGATCGGCATGACGAGGTCTATTTCGACATGCTCGGCGAAGTACTGGAGAGACTCATCGACGACGGAAACTGGCCGGATCGACGTGAGCGTGATCGATGCCAAGGCTTCCCGGCGACGCCAGGCGGTGCCGGCGTGATGTTCGAGGCGAGCGAGTGCTGGGTGGTGTATTCGCCCAACGAGTCCGCCATCAGCGACAGCGCCGGCTTCTGGTCCAACGAGTTCGGCTGGGTCCAGTTCGACCAGGCGACGCGCTTCTCGACGCAAGAGACCGGGAGCTTGCAGCTTCCGATCTCAACGGGTGGGGATGCGCGCTTCGTTCCCTGGCACGAAGCCCAGCAGCACTACGGCTGAGTTCGCAGCCTGCCGGCGACTTGCCCCCACAGGCCTTCCATCCGTTCGGGTGGAGGGCCTTTTTTTCTTCATCCCCACAGGAGATTTCAACCATGGCACTGCGATTCAAAGGCACCGATCTGCGGCCGGTGCTGGCCGAGGCCGTCGCCAACCAATGCCGCGTCGTCCTCGCCAAGGACCAGGGCGTGTACTTCCTCGCCGAGCGCGGAGAGCGCCGCCCCGATGGCCGCGTGAAGCTGCTGGCCTACGCCGTCGGCTGCAACCCGGATACCGACCGTTCGATGACTGGTGGGAACTGGCACGCGCCGAGCTGGGCGGCGACGACTTCGGCGAGTTCTTCGACCCGAAGGAAGGCGTCTTCGCACGCATCCTGCACGGCACGGACGATCTGATGCTGTCCGCCACCCCCACGCAACTGTCGCTGGAGGTGGTGCCAGTGGTGTAGCACGGCTACCACCGTCCCTCACAGCCCCCGTCACGGGGGCTTCCTTTTCTCCGCACCGCGGTCATTGCCGCTTGTGCGCGTTCGTCTCCGGCCGCCATGGCCCGCCCCGTCGGCATGCCCGCCGACATGCCCTCGGAGACGACCGCATGCACGACCCGTTCAAGATCACACAGCCGACCTGCATCAGCTTCTCGGGCGGGCGCACCAGCGCCTACATGCTCTGGCGCGTGTTGCAGGCCAATGGCGGCCTGCCTGCCGACACTCTGGTCTGCTTCGCCAACACCGGCAAGGAGATGGAGGCGACCTTGCGCTTTGTGCGCGACTGCGCCGAGCACTGGCAGGTGCCGATACGCTGGCTGGAATACCTGCCCACGGAGCCAGGCTTCACGCTGGTGGACTTCGATCGGGCCAGCCGCCAGGGCGAGCCGTTCGAGGCGCTGATCCGCAAGCGCCAGTACCTACCTAATCCCGTCGCGCGCGGCTGCACGACCAGCCTGAAGATCCGCCCGATGCACCGCTACCTGCGGCATCTGGGGTGGACGGACTGGGACCAGATGATCGGCATTCGCGCCGACGAGCAGCGCCGCGTCGCCAAGATTCGCGCGCGCGGCCATTCCACCGAATCGACCCGCGAGACCATGTGCATGCCGCTGGCGGACGCCGGCGTCACCGTGCGCGACGTGGACGCCTTCTGGCAGGCTCAGCCGTTCAACCTCGACCTGCTGACGGTAAACGGGCGCACGCTCGAAGGGAACTGCGACCTGTGTTTCCTGAAGCCGCGTGGGCAGCGCCTGGCGCTCATCAAAGCCCGGCCCGAGGCGGCCATCTGGTGGGTGCGCATGGAGTCGCTGAACCTCGCCAGCAAGCCCAGCGGTGCCCGGTTCCGCGCCGATGGCCCGAGCTATGCCGACCTGGCGCGCTTCGCCGCCGATCAGGGCGATCTGTTCGACACCGCCGAAGAGCCGATCGCCTGCTTCTGCGGCGACTGACGAATAGGGATGCCCCCGGATGCCGATTGATTGCTGCCGCGCGCGCGAGCCCCAGCCATGCTGACCCCATGCCTGCTGACGTTGTCAGCGACATGCCAGGCAACCATCGGTCTTCGAGGTTGCCGCGCAGTACCTACTGCGTGACCGAGCCAGCTCGCACCGCATCCATTTGCGAGCGGCCACCAGTCTCTGGTGGCGGATGCTTTCGCCTTATCAACCCACCGCGGGGTTACGCACCTTTCCCCGCATGCGTGGGGCCGGTGTGTCTCCGCTTCATCCCTATGGAGATTCACCATGAGCAACACGTCCAACGAGAAATCGTATTTCGACCTCCACACCTCCGGCATCGGCTACATCCAGCGTGCCCGCGAGGTTCCCGTCCGGGGCGGCCGCCGTGCGCAGCCGTTCCTGGCTTGCACCATCGCCGCGCTGGTCGGTCCCGCCAAGGACCCGACCTACCGCTACTTCGACGTCAAGGTCTCGGGTGCCGAGGCCAAGAAGCTGGTCGAACGCTACATCGGCGTCGACGATCCCAAGCAGCGTCCGCTGGTGCGCTTCCGCACTGGCGATCTGCGCGGTGATCCGTACATCCGCGACAAGGGTGAAAAGAAGGGCCAGGCCGGCGCGTCCCTCAAGGCACGGCTGCTCAAGGCCGAGCCGCTTGACCGGGCCGAACTGGCTTCGATCAAGCAGCACGAACTGATCACCCGCGGCATCGGCTACCTCAGCCGAGTGAAGGACGTCACCCCCAAGAATGGCGACCCCTTCCTGTCATGCACCATCGCCGCCCTGAGCGGACCTGTCGATGAACCGGAATATCGGTACTTCGACACCATCGTCGCCACCCCCGAGGCCGAGCACCTGGTTCGCCGGTGCGTGCAGGCCATCGAAGGGGACCGCAAGGTGCTGATCGCCTTCCGTCTGAACGACATGAAGATCGATCCGTACATCCGCACCAAGGGCGAGCGCGCCGGGGAACCGGGAGCGAGCCTGGAATCGACGCTGGTCCACATCGGTCTGATCAAGATCGACGGCACCCAGGTCTATCCGACGAGCCAGGCGCAAGCCGAGGCGCCGCAGGCCGAGGACGCACCCGCGCCCGAAGCCGAGGTTGCCGCCGACACCGCTGCCGACCAGCCTGTCGAGCCCGCCGAGCGCGAGCCCGCAGGTGAAGTCGAGGAGCAGGAGCCGGCATTGGCTGCTTCGTTCTGATCCTGCATGGCCCCTCACGGGGCCTTGCCTTTTTCCTATTCCCAAGGAGAACCATCATGGTAGCCACCTCGGAAGCCACAAGATCAGTCCTACCCATCGTCGTCCCGGGCCAGCTCACGTTGCGAACCATCCGCGGCAAGAACGGCCCGTTCACGGTCGGTCGTTTGACCACGCCCATCGGCGAATTTGCCGTGAAAGACCCGGAATTGGAGCAGTATCCCGAAGGCAAGTACGACGGGGAGTTCGTCATCCGCGTGCGACGTGAAGTCGCTTAAGTAATTGTTCCAACGGAGGAAACTCCGCGGAGGAACCTGGTGTTCCGTCATCAGTAGCCTACCGGCACATGCAGGACTGGTAACGGTCTTGTGTGAAGCTGCCGGGACAATGTAGCTGGGCCCTCGGGCTGCGCTGATGCCGTGAGGCAAGGCGTTATCTGCAAGCATCAATGCGGATACGGCGCTAGGCTGGGTGGTATGACCAACGCAAGTGAACTGCTATTAAACATCGTTACGAATAACAAGCCAAAGATGCTGACAGGCTTGAACCAAAAGGTATGCGGTCGGTTGCTCTCTTTCGGATTGAGAGCACACGGACATCATGACCGCCGGTGAAAAGGCAGGGTCTAACCCATCTCGTTACTCAAGCGAAACACGGTAAGCCCGTATCGCTGCCCATTGGGGCAGGCAGACCGTAAGGAATGCTGTTGGCGGTGCGGGTATAGGAATGTGGAAAAAGCGAATGCTGTCCTGTAATGGGGCGGATAGGGGTTGAGCCGCAAGGCGACATCACTCCACGCGAAAGCGGGCAGACTTCCACTTGGTCTTTCTCTACGAGAGAACTTGTCCAACCTTCTTAAAGAGGGAATTGCAGATGACTACGCAAGAAATTGCTTGCGCGGGTGCGCCCTCACGCGAATCGGTCACATGGCACAGCATCGACTGGGCTGCGTGTCACCGTGAAGTGCGAAGGCTCCAAGCGCGTATCGTAAAGGCGACACGGGAAGGAAAACATGGCAAGCTGAAAGCCCTGCAATGGATTCTGACCCACTCGTTCAGCGGCAAAGCATTGGCCGTCAGACGAGTCACCGAGAACCAAGGCAAGAAGACGCCGGGTGTGGATGGCATCACATGGTCCACCCCGGAAGCCAAGTCTGAAGCCATGTTGTCACTCAAGCGGTGCGGGTATCGTCCCCAACCGCTGAAGCGTGTCTATATTCCCAAAGCCAATGGGAAGATGCGGCCGCTGGGTATCCCGACCATGAAGGACAGAGCGATGCAGGCGCTATACCTGCTTGCTCTTGAACCCGTGGCCGAGACCACTGCGGATAGGCGCTCATTTGGGTTCCGACCAGAAAGGTCCACGGCGGATGCTATCGAACAGTGCTTCAAATCACTGTCCATGAAGGCGTCTCCGCAATGGGTTCTGGAAGGCGACATCAAAGGCTGCTTCGACAACATCAGCCATGACTGGCTCATGGGTCATGTACCGACAGATCGCGAGATTCTGAGGAAGTGGCTCAAGGCCGGATACATGGAAGATCGGCAACTTTTTCCAACCGAAGCCGGTACCCCGCAAGGGGGCATTATCTCGCCAACCCTGGCGAATCTCGTCTTAGATGGTCTTGAAGCGAAGCTGTTTCAGACGTTCGGCAAAGAACGTTTTATAAATGGCAAGCAGATCACCATGAAAGTCAACTACGTGCGGTATGCGGACGACTTCATCGTGACAGGACGCTCGAAAGAGCTACTGGAACAAGAGGTCATGCCGATAGTCAAGGAATTCATGCGGGAACGGGGGCTCACGCTCTCACCGGAGAAGACCAAGATTACGCACATAGACGAGGGCTTTGATTTTCTAGGTCAAAACGTGCGCAAGTACAGCGGCAAGCTGTTGATTAAGCCGTCGAAAACGAACGTGACAACCTTTCTGGAAAAAGTGCGCTCCGTGGTCAAAGGAAACAAGGCGCTAAATCAGATACATCTGATCAAGCTACTTAACCCGATGATCCAAGGCTGGGCAAATTATCACCAGCACGTCGTCTCAAAAGCGACGTTCGCGAGTGTCGATCATCAGATTTGGCATGTGTTGTGGCAGTGGGCCGCCCGTCGGCATCCGCATAAGGGTAGTGTCTGGATCAAGCAGCGCTACTTCCATTCCGTAGGCTCCCGTAACTGGGTGTTTGCGGCGGCGACAGGTGAAAAGTTCCCCGATGGGAATTCGATCCTGGCGGTACTGCGGAAGGCAACGGATACGCCCATCCGGCGACACCGGCTAATCAAGTTGGAGGCTACTCCACTCGACCCGCTGTGGGAAACGTACTTTGAGGAGCGTATGAGCCTCAAGATGCAGAACTCACTGAGGGGCAGGAAGAAGCTCATCAACCTCTGGTTGGATCAGGATCGCCGTTGTCCAATCTGCCAGCAATTGATCACGCAGGAATCGGGGTGGCATGTCCACCACATCATCCGGCGGGTCGATGGCGGAAAGGACGGGAGTACCAACCTCGTGATGGTGCATCCGAACTGTCATAACCAGATCCACGTCAATGGTCTCAAGGTGGTGAAGCCGGTTCGCGAAAGCGAGCTTTGAAAGGCTTGAGCCGTATGAGGGGAAACTCTCACGTACGGTTCTTAGGGGGGGATGGGCCAGTAATGGCCTGTCCCTACCCGACTACATCTTCGCGAAGTCCTATCCGGTCGCGGGCGGCGCGCGCTTTGAAGTCCGCGCCAACCTCGACGGCATGACGCTCAATGGCATCGACAAACTAAGCCGTGACGAGGCCCGCAGCTTCGCCACCCAGGAAGTCGATCCGCTTGATGAAGAGCAAGAGGCACAGCCAGCGGCAACGCCGGCCAAGCCCGTCAAAGCATCCAAACCCGCCAAGCCCGCACCCGTGCAGGCGTCGGCGGACCCGCTGGTCGATACCACGCCTTTCGGGGTGGATGCGCCGACGCCCGCCGCGGTTGCTGCCACCGGCAGTGCCGAGGATGGCGATGCCGCGCTGTTCGGCAGCCTGTGGCCGCTGGGCGAATCCGTGAAACTGGATTCGACCATCGACCGCCGCGCGTTGCGTGCGCAGATCGCCCGCCTGGGTGAACT
Organism: Cupriavidus sp. 86D6; assembly: GCF_057815095.1. Classification (NCBI taxonomy): domain Bacteria; kingdom Pseudomonadati; phylum Pseudomonadota; class Betaproteobacteria; order Burkholderiales; family Burkholderiaceae; genus Cupriavidus; species Cupriavidus sp. 86D6. The sequence goes on from NZ_JBYPSB010000004.1 coordinate 435,957, forward strand.
GGGCTACGCGCTGGACTTTAAGACGCAGGAGTGGAGCCGCCAGGCCGAACTGCAACCTGCGTGATCGCAGACGCCGCATCCGCGGTGTTCTTCATCCACCCGCCGGGGTTCCTTCCCCATGCGGGGGGAGGCTCCGGCTTTCTTCTGGAGGTCTCCACCATGTCCACCATCGCTTGCGATACACCTCATACCGCGCTGGACGAACCCGCGTGGCGCGCTGTCTGCAAGACGGCCGCCGAGCATGCCCAGCGTGGTTGCGGCCTGTCCTGGGATCACTGGGTCACTCTCTTCAGTTCGGAGATCGACGCGCAAGCCAGTCGATTGCCGGAAAACCAACGGGCTCAGGCCCTGGAAATCGCGACCCAGGAATGGGACTACGCAACGCCTGCCCAACGGCAGGAAACCCGGGACTGGAACGCTGCAAACGGCTACTGCTCCCATGGCATCGAACTGGGCTACTGCCCAGCCGGTTGCGGTTCCTAGTCCGCACCGGACTCCATCGCCGCACACGCGGCATTCCATCACCCGCTGGGGGTTCTCCCCCAAGGAGAGGCCTCCGGCTCCATTCTTCAGGAGGCCTCTCATGGGCTGGTATTTCTCCCCCCAATCGCGGTCTGAACTGATCGCGGAACTGATCGCACCGCAAGAGACCGAGCGCGCCAGCGTCAAGGTCATCGCCCACGCGCTGCGCGGCAACGTCCTCTGGTCCGTCGCGGAAGTGACGGCCAAGGTCGAAGGTGTGCATCGTCATCTGGCGCCGGGCCAATCCCTGCGCTACATCCGCTGCGATCTGCTCGAACGCAGCGGCGGCCAGTGGGGCTACAAGCCGCTGGACGAGTCCATGCACCCGTACTACTACTCGTGCCCGCTGTCCTATCTGGACCTCGCACCGGAGCAGTCCGCCGACTGGCGTGCAGGCGTTCGCGCCTACCACGCGCGGCGGCGCACACCCACGGCACCTGCGGCATCCACCGCAGCGCTGATGGCCTGAGCCAGGAGGAACCGACATGGACCCGATCCTGGCTGCGCTCCCGCCCTCGCTGCTGAAGCTCGTTGAAGGGAGTTTGTCCAACGACGAAGTTTCTTCCGACGAGGAAATGCTGGAGTACCTCATCAGCAATGGCCTCACCGAGGAACAGGCACGGCAGGCGCTGACCTACCGCGACCAGTACCTCAACAACATCTACCTGGACGGCTTCACGCCGATCACCGCGGTGGACGACGCACTCCACTTCAACCCGCACACCCGGCAGTTCGAGCCGGACTGAGCGAATTTCTTCCACCCCCTGGGACAGTGCTTGCCCCAGCGGGCGGTGCTGTTCCCGTTTATCCGAGGACACCACCATGCCCGCACACACTTCTTCTACCACGCTGTATCGCATCGACGAATGCTCCGACGTGATGGCCGACGCTTGCGTCGGCGACGACCAGGGCAACCTGATCTTCCTGTCGATCTGGGCGCGGGACACCGCCGTCCAGCAGTTCCTCGCTCGTCTGACCCTCGGGCGCGACAAACAGGGCCTGGACCAGTTCCACGTCATCACCGACCAGGGCGGCAGCGTCCCGGTGTTCATCGGCAACGTCGATCGTCTGGAAAAGCGCATGACCCGCGCCTACCGGCGAACGCTGTTCGGTTCGCTGTCCAACGTGTGGCTGTTCGACCGCCGCTGCGTCAAGCCCGACAAGGCCAACGCCAGCGCACTGGCATTGCTGCCCAAGGGCAGCGCCCACCGGCTTGACCGCCTGTGGATGCTGCTAAGGGACACCTGCCCACTGCCGCTGCTCGACCACTGGCGCGAACCCGTGCTGGAACTGCTACAGACCCGCGAGATGCTGGCCCGTCTTCCGTTCGCCCTCGGGCCGCTGGAAGGCCATCGGCTCGCCATCGACGTGCCGGCGCTGACCCTGGCGCTGGGCTCTCTGATCCGCAGTGACGTGCTCACCGCCTATCCCTATCCGGCCAAGATTTGGACGCCGGAAGCGGTAGCGGCTTGACCCACCCGCGAGGGCACGCCAAAGCGTGCGTTCGCACTTCATCCCCGCCAACCAGGAGACTTCCATGGCCCTCATGTTCCCGCGGCTCGCCCGCAATTTCGCCAAGAACGGGTATTACCCGACCGACGAACCCACGCTCGAAAGAGCTCTCAACGCACTGATGCCCAGCGATGGTCCGATGTGCATCCTCGATCCCTGCGCCGGCGAAGGCGTGGCGATCGCCGAAGCCGCTCATGCCCTCGGGCGCGAGCAGGCCAAGGCGTTCGCCGTCGAGTTCGACGCGGAACGGGCACGCCATGCCCGCGGCCTTGTCGATCACTGCCTGCACGCGGACCTGATGGACACGATGATCTCCAAGCAGTCATTCGGGCTGCTCTGGCTCAACCCGCCGTATGGCGACCTGTCCAAGGACGTCAACGGCAACATCGGCTATCAAGGTCAGGGCCGTCCCCGCTTCGAGAAACTGTTCTACCAGCGCAGCCTGTCGCTGTTGCAGTACGGCGGTGTGCTGGTCTTCATCGTCCCCGGCTACGTGCTCGACGCCGAGCTGGTCGGCTGGCTGACGCGCCACTACACGGACCTGCGGATCTACCGAGCGGTGGAGACGCAGTTCAAGCAAGTGGTGATCTTCGGTCGCAGGGTGCGTCAGCGCGAGCTGGCACCCGATGGTCTCAAGGCCGTGCGCAATCTGCTGCTGCAGGTCGGGCTTGGTGAAGTCGAAGCCGAGGAGCTGCCGAGCGAATGGCCGTTCCTGCCGTACATCGTTCCCGCCAGTCCGGCCGAGCCGGAGCATTTCTTCCGCGTGACGATGGAGCCGGAGCAATTCGCCGATGAAGTCGGCCGGCTGCAAGGCCTCTGGCCGTCGCAGGACACGCACCTGGGGGCAGCGCAGCAGTCGCTGCGTCCACCGGCGCGTGCCTTGTCCCACTGGCATCTCGCCCTGGCCCTGGCCGCGGGCGCGATCTCGGGGGTTGTGCGCTCCAAGACCGGGCGCGTGCTCGTCGTCAAAGGTGACACCCACAAGGACAAGACGCTCCAGCGGGAATTCACCGAACGCGAAGACGGCTCCATCGCCGAGACCCGCATCCTCACCGACAAGTTCGTGCCTGTCATCCGCGCGTGGGACATGACGCCCGGCTCCGCTACACGGGGCGAGGTCCTGACCATCCGTTAATCCATCGGACGCGCTGTCGTCCTGCTGTACCACATCGAAGGAGAAACACCATGTTCCCCAATCTGTTCAAGCGGCCCGCGCCGCAGAAGCAACCGTTGTTCGCACCAGGTACGTTGCAGTTGAGCGAGAAGGTGCATTGGCTGGCCCGCAAAGGCCTGATCGACCCCTTGGCTCTTGTCCAGCGCCATGTGCGCGGTGACTGGGGCGAGACCGATGAGGCCACCCGTCAAGCCAACGATGTCGCAATCCGTGGGGACGATCCGATGATCTCCCACTTCAGGATCACGCCCGAACTGGTGTTGATCGTCAAGACCAGCGAGGACCACCAGACCACGGTGATCCAGCTTCCCGAAGAACGGGACATGATCTGACAGCACCATCGTCGTCTTCATCCACCTGACGGAGCCACTTCACTCCGCCAGGGGTGTCGTGGCTCAATGACTCATCAAGGAGGAGCCCATGGCATCACATCACATTGAAACCTACTGCCACGGGCTGGCGTTTCCAATCGGTGCGCTCATCTTCAGCAGGGGCATCGATCGCCTGGTCCGCACGGGTCGGCTCGACCCGATCCCGTACTTCAGGCGCCACACCCGTGGCGACTGGGGCGACGTCAACATCCAGCAATGGCAGGCCAACAGCACTGCACTGCAATCCGGTGCATCGCTGGAATCCCGCTACGTGATCCATCCGGGGCTGGCCATCCGCATCGTCACCGATGCGGAGCGCAGCGCCACCGTCATCGTGCTGCCGTCCGAAGACTGAGCACGATTCACCAGCAGGCCGCCACGGCCGGCAACTTCGACCACCTCGGCCAAGCGCCGATTTCCTTCCCACTGCGGGGCATGCCATTGGCCCGCTGGGGGTAGTGCATGCCCCATTTTTCATTGGAGCATCACCATGTCCCTCGATCTCGAAACCACTGCCGCTGAAGCCGCGCCCGTACAGGGCGAACTGCTCGATGCGGAATCTTCCCCTCTGACCCTGAGCCTTCAGGATTTTGTCGGCGAGTTCGGCGACGAACTGCTCGACGCCCTCAATAGCGCGAACCCGCCGGTCTATAACGGCCAGCCGCGGGCGCACCGGCAACTCGTCGTCGCCAGCCTCAAGCGCAAGCTGTTCCCGGCCCAGGCCGAAGTCGTCCACGCCGCCGCCGAGCTGCTAGTCGATCGGGGAGAACGCGCCGCGATCGTCAATGGCGAAATGGGTTGCGGCAAAACGACCGTCGGCATCGCCACGGCCGCCGCGCTCAACGCCGAAGGCTACCGCCGCACCCTGGTTCTTTCGCCACCGCACCTTGTTTACAAGTGGCGGCGCGAGATCCAGGAAACGGTAGCAGGTGCCAAGGTCTGGGTGCTCAACGGGCCGGATACGCTCGTCAAGCTAATCAAGCTGCGCGAGCAGTTGAATGTCCAGCCCACGGGCCAGGAGTTCTTTGTCCTGGGCCGGGTCAGGATGCGGATGGGCTTCCACTGGAAGTCCGTCTTCACCCAGCGGCGCACCCGCCACGGCGACGTGGCGGCCTGCCCGGACTGCGGCAGGGTCATCACCGACCTCGACGGCGAGCCGGTCAACCCGGTCGCCCTCCAAGCCGAGGAACACCGCAGGAAGTGCAGCCACTGCGCCGCGCCCCTGTGGACACTGATCCGCCCGCGCAGCCTGTCCGGCAGCGACCAGTCCTCGGCCGTGCTGAAAGCCCTCAAGCGCATCCCGACGATCGGGGAAGTCACCGCGCAGAAGCTGATGCAGAAGTTCGGCGACGGGTTCCTGGCGTCGATGCTGGGCGACAACATCCATGAGTTCATCAACTTGATGGATGGCAACGGCGAACTGGTCTTCTCTGACCGCCAGGCGCATCGCATGGAAAGAGCGATGGCGAACATGGAGTTCGGCTTTGGCGAAGGCGGCTACCAGCCGTCCGAGTTCATCAAGCGCTATCTGCCGCAAGGCACGTTCGACTTGTGCATCGCGGACGAGGCCCACGAGTACAAGAACGGTGGCAGTGCCCAAGGCCAGGCCATGGGCGTGCTGGCGGCGAAGGCTCGCAAGACCTTGCTGCTGACAGGCACGTTGATGGGCGGCTACGGGGACGACCTGTTCTACCTGCTGTTCCGAGCCCTGCCTGGGCGGATGATCGAAGACGGCTACCGCCCGACCACGAGCGGCAGCATGACCTCGGCCGCCATGGCGTTCATGAGGGACCACGGGGTCCTCAAGGACATCTACTCCGAAAGCACCGGCACGGCGCACAAGACGGCCAGGGGCACCAAGGTATCGGTGCGCACGGTCAAGGCTCCCGGCTTCGGGCCGAAGGGGGTCTTGCGGTGCATCCTGCCGTTCACGATCTTCCTCAAGCTCAAGGACATCGGCGGCAACGTCCTGCCGCCGTATGACGAGGAGTTCCGTGAAGTCGCAATGGACGTGGCGCAAGCCGCGGCCTACCGCGACCTGGCGGGTCGGCTGACCGCGGAGCTGAAACAGGCTCTGGCGCGACGCGATACGACGCTGCTGGGCGTGGTGCTCAATGTGCTGCTGGCTTGGCCGGACTGCTGCTTCCGGTCGGAAACCGTGGTGCATCCGCGCACGCGCAACACCTTGGCGTTCGTCCCGGCTCAGTTCAACGAGTTCGAGGTGACGCCGAAAGAGCGCGAGCTGATCGACATCTGCAAGGAAGAGAAGGCGCAGGGCCGCAAGGTTCTGGCCTACACGGTCTATACCGGCACGCGCGACACCACGTCGCGCCTGAAGGTGCTGCTGGAGCAGGAAGGTTTTCGGGTGGCAGTGCTGCGCGCGAGCGTGGATGCCAGCCGCCGCGAGGACTGGATCGCCGAGCAACTGGACCGTGGCATCGATGTGCTCATTACCAACCCTGAGCTTGTCAAGACGGGATTGGACCTGTTGGACTTCCCGACGATCGTGTTCATGCAGTCGGGCTACAACGTGTACTCGCTCCAGCAGGCGGCGCGTCGCTCCTGGCGCATCGGACAGAAGCAGTCCGTGCGCGTGATCTATCTCGGCTATGCCGGCTCCTCTCAGATGACCTGCCTGGAGCTGATGGCCAAGAAGATCATGGTCTCGCAGTCCACCTCGGGCGACGTGCCCGAATCGGGCCTGGATGTACTTAACCAGGACGGTGATTCCGTCGAAGTGGCGCTGGCCCGGCAACTCGTTGCAGCGTAAATTCTGCGACAACGCCGGCATCCCCATTGGGATGCCGGTTTTTTTTTGCCGCCCCTCAGTAAGGCGCGGAGCTTGCGTTGCCTAGGCTACTGCTGCAAGCCGGCGGTCCGCATCCGATTCTCCAACTCGTCCAAGAACGGGGAGCGTCCAAGCCGCATCGGGCCGAATCGACCATCGACAAAGCCCGAATAGAGCATGTGGACCTCGTCACGGGCGCGGGTCAGGCCCACGTAGAAGAGGCGACGACTTTCGCGCAATTTCTCGGGACTCTCATTGCGCCACGGCAGGTTCCCAAGATCGAGACCGACCATGATGACCACGTCGTACTCGCAGCCCTTGGCCGAATGTAAGGTCAATAGATTGAGGTGCGCTGGCGACCCATCTCGCCCCCCGAGGCTCACGATATCCAGGGAGGCCAATGCGCCACCTTCCGCGAGTGCCGCCGTCATACGGTCCAACTGCTCCTTCTGGTCGGCGAGCGCGCTCTCTGCGTCCAGCAGGTCATCGAGGATACCGGTCCGAAGCGCTGCAACGAACTCACGCGCAGGTTGAACATCCTGGCGCAGGGACCATAAAAGCGCGGTCAGCACTTGCCCCTCGCGTTTGGCCTGGCTCTCGTCCAGATGCGCACGGCGGAAAGCCAGATAACGTTCGATCAAACCACGCAACTGCGGCCGCCCGATGCGCCAGCCGCCTGCGCACCAGGCTGCGCAGTCCTCGACCCAACTCGTCAGGCCCACCTTGCGATAAGGCGCGGCATTGTCGACCCGGATGTAGTCGAGTCCGCTGGCCGTCGCCACCTCGGCAACGACGTCGCCTGCGCGGTAGTCCTTGTAGAGGATTGCGATATCACCAAGCGTCCGACCGGGCTTGGCCGCCAGAGCCGCCGGAATGATCTGCGCAATGGCATGCGCGGCCTGATCCGCTAAGCCCCCAGGACGCAGCACGAACGCGATGGACGCCTGACGCGTCGGGTCGTTCGCCCGATAACCGCGGGCTTCGCCCAACGCCAGCTCCGAGGCGTTAACGATTCTGGTACCTGATCGATAATTGAGCTGAAGCTGGACCCGCTCAATATCGTCGCGTGCGGCCAGTTCCGTGAGCAAGCCGCCGTCGGCCCCCGTGAAACCATAGATTGACTGATCCGCATCGCCTACCGCGAATAAGCGAACACCGCCATCGAACGCCAGGCGCTTGACGATCCGATGCAGCGCGACGCCCAAGTCCTGGTACTCGTCGACGGCGAGCACCGGAAACTTCGCCTGGACCAATGGCAGCACCCAGTCGTGCTCGACAATCAGCCGCTGGCCGAAGACGACCATGTCGTCGTAGTCGATTAATCCCTCGTTACGCAACGCCGCTTCGTAGGCGATCGCCCAAGCGGCAAGCTCCTCCTCGCTGCGCCACATGACGCTGTTTCGGTCGAGAACAGAGCGTCGGTGCCGCCCCAGATCGATGGCCTTGTACGGATGATTGGGCCCGAAGAGCGCGTCCCCCGACTGCCTCAGCAAACGGTCGCTCACCCGCTGCGTTGCCACCGCCAATGGAAACGGAATCGGCAGTTTGGCCAAGCGCCCGTAGGGCATCAGCAGATGGCGCAGGCAAAAGCCATGCACCGTGCCAATGAACAGGTTTGGTGCCTCTCGCAATCCCAAGCCTTCGAGGCGGCGAGTCAGTTCGCGCGCGCATTCCTGGCTGTAGGTAATGCATGCGGCTCCACGAGGGGCGCGGACGTCCTCGGCCAAGATGCGTGCGAGCTTCAGCACCAAGGTCTTCGTCTTGCCACTCCCCGGTCCGGCGAGCACCACGCAGTGCCCTTGCGAGTCGTATGCCGCCTGTTGGCCGGGATTGCCGGCTAGGTCTGCGGCCTGCGCCAGGTAGGCGGAGCTGACACTAGACGACGGCATCACGGATGTACTCAAGCGCAGAGCGAATGTAGTCCGGGCACGTGTCATCCGATACCGACACCGCAAGCGCCTGTGCAAACCGCCCCTTACCAATGCGCTCAATCATCGCCAGCAAACGGTCTTCATCAAGCTCATCTGGATCGTCCACCCAAGACTGCAGATCGTCCAAGCTTGCCCGCTTCAAAGGCAACTCTCGTTCGATCACCTGTTGCATCGACTCGGCCAAACCACCTGCGAATAGTTCAGGCTCCAGCGTGTTCTCGTTGACGAAGTATCCGAGTTCCACGGCGCGCTCCAGGACATCGTCCACGTCCCACTCGCCGTGATCGTCGCCCGGCTCGACCACATCGAGGACATTGGCGAGGCGCCGACGTACGCGCGGCGGCTTTCCGTCGACCGGGTCACGGTCGGTCAAGATCACATGCGGGATGTTTAGGCCATGAGGCCCCAAGAGTTTCACGTAAGGAGTGAAGTTGGTGCCGCCCACCGAACACACCGTGATTCCCAGCATGTCGAGCGGGATACCCAGCGCTTCCGCGAATGCTGGGATGAGGAAGCGCTCCGCATCGCCCTCGACCAGAATGACGCCCCGTGAAAAGAAGATTTCGCCGCGCGTCACATCAATGTAGCGCTGCAGGTCTTCCTCGTCGCGTTGAGTGAAAGGAGCGTTCGCCGTAGAGACCGCCACGGTCTTCCCCTCTGACGCATCGTGACGAAGCAGGACGATCGACCGTATCGGCGCAACACTGGCGATATGCGGCGAGTGCGTGGTCAGAATCGTCGTGAGCGGAGGCACGTCCTCTTCGCCCTGTGCACCGGTGCCCAGGAAGTAGCGATACACCAGCCGCTGGACGTGGGGATGCAGGTGCGCCTCGGGCTCTTCCACTACGAAGAAGGTGTGGTCACGCTCGCCGTCCGACACCAGCCGGTCTAGTTCGAGACTCTTGAGCGCCAGGAAGATCAGGTTCGCCGTCCCGAGACTTGCGTCGCCGATGCCGCGAGCTCCGTTGTCGATCAGCAGCCGCAAGCTGCGCAACAGGGCATCGACGCGCGTCGGCGCCAGCCCGAGGCCTAGCGGGACGGCATGCTGCGCTCCCGCGAGGGCGACCAGCCTTTCGCTGATCCGTTCCGCAGCCTCTATTACCTCGTTGTGACCGGCAAGTTCCTGTTGGGCTTCGTCGACCTGCTGCTGAATCTCCTCTCGGGCGTCTTCATCGAGCGACGCTGCAAGGTCTTCGATGAGCGGCCGCAACGGTGAGTGACGCCAGCTCGCAAGATCCTTCTCCGCATCACGCAAAGCAACCTGAACGTCCAACGGCAACATGCGACGGAGCGCGCCGCCGATACGCATCTCGGGGTCGTTGCCGCCGAAGATCACGTACTCGTAGTCCCTCAGCGAATCGGGCTCCTCGGCCAGTCCGGCCTTCGGCTGAAAGCGATAGGTCAAGCGCGCCACCATGGGTGGCCCAGCCTCGATCACGCAGTCGTTGAGGTGGGCCATCAGTCGCGGATCGTCCGTGAAATCGGTAAGGTCGACCGACACCTCGATGGCTTCGCCGAGCTTGTCTGCGCCGAGGCCGTCCCAAAAGTGCTCAAGCCCCAATTGCCGGTCACGCTCGGACAATGCTGGATCGAGGATCAGTTGCAGGGCACGAATGAAGTTGCTCTTGCCGACCTTGTTCTCCCCCACGATGACGATGCTGTCGCCGGTCTCGACATCCACGTCCGAGAAATTGGCGAAATTGACTAGCCTGACACGTGAAATCCGCATTTCAAATCCCCCTTCCTTTTGGCATTTGATAGTAGCAGTCAGTGGCGAACTGCCCCATTCAGCTACTGAACAAACCGGACCACCTCCAGTTCGCATTCTTTGCTGATTGGCTGGACGCATCCGAAGAAGGTATCGGCTTATTGCAACAGAGAGCCGAGCCATGCAAGCCATTTGTCCGATCCGGCGTCTGGCCGGTGCCAGCCTGCTGGCAGCTACCGTCCTGACCACCGGCTGCGCGACGACCGCCGCACCGGTCGTGCCACCGCCCATCGAGCAGGCGATCTCGATACCCGAGCCGGCCGCGCCGGAACTCGTGCCGGTCGTGCGCTACGGTCGTTACACGCTGGTCGAACTGGCACCGACGGCCGCGCAGCGCGACCTGCTGTTGCAGACCATCGACGTGTCGATGCCGGAGGATGCCCGCGCAACGGTGGGCGATGGGCTGCGGCATGTGCTCAAGCGCAGCGGCTATCAGCTCTGCGAGACCGCGCACGCGGTAATTGAGCTGTACGCACTGCCGCTGCCGGCGGCGCACCTGCACCTCGGCCCCATGACCTTGCGCGATGCGCTGCTCACGCTTGCCGGCCCCGCTTGGGAACTGCACGCGGACGATCGGGCACGGCAAATCTGCTTCGAGCGGCCTGGCGACAGTATGTCCGCAGACAACGCATCCGCGCCGCCCGTCACCGAGGCGGCGCAGACGTTCCCGCTGGCACCCATGCCCGTGGTTTCGGGAGGCCAGCCATGAACGCTCCGCAATCCGCCCAGCGTTCAACCGCCGCCGTGGTGGTGCAGAGCCTGCTCTGGCTTTGGCTGTTCGGCCTCAGCGTCTTCGTAGCCCTCGGCTACCAGGCCATGCACGACCAGGCCGACCAGGAGAGGCTGGATTCCCGCCTGCAACGCCTCGAAGCGCAGGCAACAGGCCTGGCCGAGACCATCGAGACCATCCAACAGCGTCCGGCCGTCGCAACGGCGGTAGACCTCAAAGACACCCGCCAAATCCTTGAAGCACGCGCGGCCCAGGTCGAGAAAGCGCTGAGCGGCTATGCCGCTGCCGACGACCTTCAGTCGCTGCGCGCCGAGGTCGAGCAGCTCAAGACGCGCCAGACCGCAGCACGCGCCGCGGCACCGGCCCAGTCGCGCGCACCGAGCAAGGCTGCTGCCAGGCCCGAGCCACCGCCGCTCCCGTTCCGCATCGTCGGCGCCGAACTGCGCGCCGGCCAGCGCAGCGTGTCCGTCGCGCCGAGCAATGGGGACTTCACGCCTGACCAGCTTCAGGTGCTGCTGCCCGGCGATGCGATCGGCCTGTGGCGCTTGCTGGCCGTCGAAGGCAGCACCGCGGTGTTCCAGGCCGGCGACCAGACCCGTCGCATGGCGATTCCCTGACCGGAGCACACCACATGAAGCCGTCGATCATCCTTTCTGCGCTTGTGCTGGCGTCCGCCCACTGGCCCGCCTGGGCGCAGCAGCCGACCACGGCGCCCACGCGCAATGCGCAGAGCCAGGAACGTCCGCTGGCCGCCCGCATCCCGGAAGACCGGGTGGCAAGCGACTGGGGCCTGCAACCGCAGGAATGGACGCGCTATCGCGAACTGATGGACGGACCGCTGGGCATCTACTCGCCCAACCTGGACCCGCTATCGGCCCTGGGCATCGAGGCACGCACCGACGAAGAACGGCGGCGCTACGCAGAACTGCAGGTGCAAGCCGAAGCGCGCCGCGTCGAGAAGCTGCTCGCCTACCAGCGCGCCTACGACGAAGCCTGGCAGCGGCTGAACCCCGGCATGCAGCGGGTGAACCTGCCGGACGACAAGCCGGTCGCCGGCGCCACGCGCGGCTCCGGCCGCACGGCAGTATTCGTCAAGGACGGCTGCGTGGCCTGCGGCCAGCTCGTGCAGCGCCTGCAATCCGCGGGCGCCGAATTCGACCTGTACATGGTCGGCAGCCGCCAGGACGACGCGCGCATCCGCGACTGGGCCAAGCGCGCGAACGTCGATCCGGCGCGCGTGCGCAGCGGCAGCATCACGCTCAACCACGACGGCGGCCGCTGGCTAACCTTGGGGGTGCCCGGCGATCTGCCGGCGGTCGTGCGCGAGGTGAACGGTCAATGGCAGCGCCAGCCGTAGCCGCACCCCTGCGCGCACTGGTGCTCGCCGCTGGCCTGTATGCCTGCGTCGCCCAGGCCCAGGAGGTTCCGCCACCGGCCTACCAGCTCGCCGCGCAGCGTGCGGGCATCCCCTCGACGGTGCTCTATGCCGTCGCCTTGCAAGAGAGCGGCATCCGCCGCAATGGGCGTATGGTCCCATGGCCCTGGTCGCTCAACGTCGCCGGCCAGTCGCGCCGCTACGCCACCCGCGCCGACGCCTGCGCTGGCTTGCAACAGGCGATGCGCTCCACGCCGCACACGCGCATCGACGCGGGCCTGGGCCAGATCAACCTCGGCTATCACCGGCAGCGCTACGCCAGCGCGTGCGACTTGCTCGATCCGTACCGCAACCTCGCCATCGCCGCCGAGATCCTGAAGGAGCAGCACGCGCCGGGGGAGGACTGGCTTCTGGCGATCGGTCGCTACCACCGCCCCGCGGGTGGCGAGCCTGCCGCCCGCTATCGGCGCAGCGTGTCGCGCCACCTCGCCCGCGTGCAGGGCACGCGCCCAACCGCCGCAGCACTCGCCGCGCGCCAGGAGACCTCACCATGACGAAACCCCATTTGACCCTGTGGAGCCTGCTCGTGTCGCTGGCGGGCCTGCCGTTGGCCCTGTATGCCGGCGAGCCGCTGATTGTGGTCGAGGACCGCGGCGGCACGTCGGCGCTGCCGTACTACGAAGCCCTCAACCTCCAGCCGCGCGCAAATGCCCCGGCCCGGCCGCCCATCCCGACGCCACAGGTTCCCGTCACACCGGCGGACGAGGCCGCGATGCTGCCGGTGCGCAGCGCCAAGCTCACCCCCGGCACCGTCTCGCGGCGGGTGATCGAGGCACCGGGCCTGCGGCCGTTCGTGCTCATCGGCGACGACGAGACCTCCCATGCCTGGCTGCGGCGTCGTGCGACCTCGCTGCGCGAGCGCGGTACGGTCGGCCTGGTCGTCAACGTCGAGACGGTGCAGGCCCTTGCACGGCTGCGCGCCCTGGTGCCCGGCGTACCGCTCGCTCCCGTGGGCGGCGACGACCTGGCGGAGCGCCTGGGCCTGCGGCACTACCCGGCGCTGATCACGGCCACCGGCATCGAGCAATGAAACCATGTCTGGGAAGCAACCAGTCGAAGTACTGTTGCGGCCAGCGGTGGAGCTATACACCGTCGCAGCGTGTGCTGGCGCCGCGTTTTTGTGCGTGGTGGCCCCGTGGTCGCTCGCGCTGAGCCCCGCCATGGGCGTCGGCAGTGCGCTGGCGTTCGCGGCCTATGGCGCCATCCGCTACCGCGATGCCCGCATCATCCTGCGCTACCGGCGCAACATCCGCCGCCTGCCGCGCTACGTGATGACCAGCAAGGACGTGCCGGTCAGCCAGCAACGCCTGTTCGTGGGACGCGGGTTCCTGTGGGAGCAGAAGCACACCCATAGGCTCATGCAGACGTACCGGCCGGAGTTCCGCCGCTACGTCGAGCCGACGCCGGCCTACCGGCTGGCGCGGCGCTTGGAAGAGCGGCTGGAATTTGCGCCGTTCCCGCTCTCCCGGCTGTCGACACTCACGGGTTGGGACGTGCCATTCAATCCTGTACGCCCATTGCCGCCTGTGGGCGGCCTGCCGCGCCTGCACGGCATCGAACCGGAGGAGGTGGACGTCGGCCTGCCGCTGGGTGAGCGCGTCGGGCACTCGCTGGTGCTGGGCACTACGCGCGTAGGCAAGACGCGACTGGCCGAGTTGTTCGTGACCCAGGACATCCGGCGCAAGAACGCCGCGGGCGAGCACGAGGTCGTGATCGTCATTGACCCCAAGGGCGATGCGGATCTCCTGAAGCGGATGTACGTCGAAGCCCTGGGTGCCGGCCGCGAAGGCGAGTTCTATGTGTTCCACCTGGGTTGGCCGGACATCTCCGCACGCTACAACGCCGTGGGCCGCTTCGGCCGCATCAGCGAGGTGGCCACCCGCGTCGCGGGGCAGCTTTCCGGCGAAGGCAACTCAGCCGCCTTCCGAGAGTTTGCGTGGCGATTCGTCAACATCATCGCCCGCGCCCTGGTGGAGCTGGGACAGCGGCCCGACTACATGCTGATCCAGCAGCACGTCATCAACATCGACGCGCTGTTCATCGAGTACGCGCAGCACTACTTCGCCAAGACGGAGCCCAAGGCCTGGGAAATCATCGTCCAGCTCGAAGCGAAGCTGAACGACAAGAACATCCCGCGCAACATGATTGGGCGGGAAAAGCGCGTCGTGGCGCTGGAGCAGTATCTCTCCCAAGCCCGCAACTACGACCCGGTGTTGGACGGCCTGCGCTCTGCCGTCCGCTACGACAAGACGTATTTTGACAAGATCGTCGCCAGCTTGCTGCCGCTGTTGGAGAAACTGACAAGCGGCAAGATCGCCCAGCTCCTGGCCCCGAACTATTCCGATCTGGCCGACCCGCGCCCGATCTTCGACTGGATGCAGGTCATCCGCAAGCGTGCCGTCGTGTATGTCGGCCTCGATGCACTGTCCGACGCCGAGGTTGCCGCAGCGGTCGGCAATTCCATGTTCTCCGATCTGGTTTCGGTCGCAGGGCACATCTACAAGCACGGTATCGACGACGGCCTGCCGGGCGCATCGGCCGGCACGCGCGTGCCGATCAACGTCCACGCGGATGAATTCAATGAACTCATGGGTGACGAATTCATACCGTTGATCAACAAGGGCGGCGGTGCCGGGCTGCAAGTCAGCGCCTACACGCAGACGCTCTCCGACATCGAGGCCCGCATTGGCAACCGCGCCAAAGCCGGTCAAGTCATCGGGAATTTCAACAACCTCTTCATGCTGCGCGTGCGCGAGACCGCGACCGCCGAACTGCTGACCAGGCAATTGCCGAAGGTCGAGGTCTATACGACCACCATCGTGAGCGGCGCGACCGATAGCTCGGACATTCGTGGGACGACGGACTTCACGTCGAACACCCAGGATCGCATCAGCATGTCCAGCGTCCCGATGATCGAGCCGTCGCACGTCGTCGGCCTGCCCAAAGGCCAGTGCTTCGCGCTGCTGCAGGGCGGCCAGCTTTGGAAGGTCCGCATGCCGCTTCCGGCCCCCGACTCCGATGAAGTGATGCCGGCAGATCTGCAGCAACTGGCCGGGTACATGCGCCAGAGCTACAGCGAGGCCACGCAGTGGTGGGAGTTCACCAGTTCCCCGGCCTTGCAGGACGCGGCTTTACCCGACGACCTGCTGGACGATGTCGCTCCGCCCGAGCCTGCCGCGGTGACCTCCGCCACCGACGACGACGCCGACATCGGGGCCTCACCGTGAACGACGCCGCTGCTACCACACAGCGGGAACAGAGCCGCCGGCAGGGACTGATCGTCGGCACCATTACGTTCCCGTTCCGGTTGCTCGCAGTGCTGATCGGCTCGCTGCTGTTCTCGATCGTGGTCGAGTGCGTCGGTATGCACCTGTTCTGGAAGGACCAGGGCTGGCGCCACTCCCAGCAGATGCTGCAGTACGAGCTGGGGCACCTATCCAGCCACTTCACGCGCAGCGTGGTCGTGCAGGAGCCTGGGCGCACGGCGCACGAGCTGGTGGACACCGGCTACGAATGGGTGTTCGTGCGTTCCGGGCTGCTGGAGCGCATGAGCCAGACCGCCGAGCGGGCCCGCGCGCCCAGCCAGGCCGGAGGGCGCAACTTCCGCTGCTACATCAGCCAGGTTTATGTCTGGACCGAGAGCTACCTGATCGCTGCGGCCTTCACGACGCTCACGTTCCTGGTTCGCTTGCTGGTCCTGGTGCTCACGCTGCCGCTGATCTTCACTGCGGCGTTTGTCGGCCTGATCGACGGCCTGGTGCGGCGCGACGTGCGCCGGTTCGGCGCGGGCCGGGAATCCGGCTTCATCTACCACCGCGCAAAGGCGAGCCTGATGCCGCTGGCCGTGCTGCCCTGGGTCACCTATCTGGCCTTGCCGATCTCGGTGCATCCACTGCTGATCCTGTTGCCGAGCGCCGCCTTGCTGGGGCTGGCGGTATCCCTGACTGCGGGGAGCTTCAAGAAGTACCTTTGAAGGTTGAGCACGCCGCGCAGCGCTGATGCTCAGGCCTTCATCCGCGCACGCACCTGTTCCCAGGCCTGCGCAGCGCGCACCTGCGCTTCCTGCATTTCGGCTCGGATCAACTCAGTCATCTCGGCGTGGCCGGCTTCCGCTTCCTCCCAGATGAAGTACCGGCGCATCTGGTGCGTCACACCATCCACAAAGACCATCGTCTCGAACAGGAGTGGATCTCCACTAAGTCCGTGGTTGTGGTCCAGCCCAAGAAAGACCGTGGAGATACGGACGTCATCGACCCAGGTTTCCACCACCCGCCGATCAGCTACTGAAAACCAGGCGCCCCACTCGGCAATGCTCTCGCACGGTACGGCACGACGACCGTCGAGCTTGTAGTGCATGTGGCGAGGGAATTGGGGAAGCGGCATACCGAAAGAGTACCCGAAGGCGCTCGCGCTCCCAAAGCCGACGCCAGTTTCTCGCCACGCTGACGCGGCGCTAGTTCCCACTCTCCAGACCCTGAAACCGCGCGCAAGCCCATGAATCCGGGCATGCGCGGGTTCCTATTGTTTGCGGCCTAAAAGTACCTCGCTGCCCACGATCAAGCCATTGCTGATCACACAGGAATGGCGCGATGTTGGCTCCGATCTGGCAGCGCGCCGCGTATCGCGGCGTGCCCATTTTTCTCGTGACGGCCCTGCTGCTGGGTCAGTCCCCGATGGTGTTGGCCGAGTCCCCGGCACAGCGCCAGGAACTGGTCGCCGCGCTGCGCCAACTCGACGCGCTGGAGCGCACCGTCGCCGACAGCGCCGCGCGTGCCCCCATCCAGCCGGGCGAGCGCTACCACTTCGATTACCCGCGGTTGCTGGCTGACCTGGCGCGCGTGCGCGCCGGCATCCAGGCCCATCTCACACCGTCGCGTGCCCAGCCGCGCGACCTCTCCGAACTGGCCGGCGACTACCGCACCGAGCGGTCCGCTTCGCCATCGCCGACGACGACTTCGGAAGACACGCCATGAACGGCGCCCAGGTCTCGGCATTTCAAGCCAACAGCGGCATCGCGCCTTCGGCGATGGCGACCGTCCTGGTCGGCGTCGTGTTCGCGGTGCTCCTCGTGTGGGGCGTCTGGGCCATCCGAACGGCCTACGTGGGGTGGTCCGAGAGCCGCCTCAACCAGCGCCAGTTCCTCGGCGTCTGCATCCGCTTCGTCGCGATGTACCTCGTCCTGAGCTTCTTCCTTCTCTCCTGACCTGAAAGGCACGACCATGCAAAACCGCATCCCCCATTCCCATCTTGCCCAGCGCGCCGCTGTGGCACTGGGCGCCGCCGCGCTGCCCGCGCTGTCGTTCGCGCAAGGCTTGCCGCAGTTGGAGAACCCGACCCGCGGCACCGGCAACGGCATCATGGAAACCATCAGGAACTATGGCTACGACATCATCATGCTCGTGGCCCTCCTGGTCGTGGCGTCGATGTTTATCGGCGTCTGCTATCACGCCTACGGGACTTACGCGGAAATCCACACCGGCCGCAAGACCTGGGGCCAGTTCGGCCTCACGGTCGCCATCGGTGCCGTGCTGCTGGTGATCGGCATCTGGCTGCTCACCGAAGCCACCGGCATCCTCTAAGGCGAGGTCGGTATGTCCGAGCAGCAGCACGTCCGTGCGGACGGGACGGTCACGTTCCTTCCGCACCGGCTCAACCGCCACCCCGTTGTCGTGCGCGGCCTCACCGCCGACGAGCTGTGGATCTGCTGCGGCCTGTCGGGCGCTGCCGGCCTGCTGGTCGGCGCGCCGCTGTCCTGGGTGTTCCGCACGATCGCCATCGCGCCGACGTTCGTCGTCCTGGGCGTGGCCCTCGGCGTCTTCATCGGGGGCGGCATCCTGCGCCGTCTCAAGCGCGGGCGTCCCGATACCTGGCTGTACCGGCAACTGCAATGGCGCATCGCCACGCGCCATCCGCTGATGGCGGGATGGGTAGGCGGCCACGTGCTGATCTCGCGCTCCGGCTTCTGGTCCACCCGAAGGAGTGCACGATGAGCCGCTTCAAGAACGAGATCACCCACCTGCAGGCGCACATCAAGACGCTTCGCCTGGGGGCTGGCGCGCTGGTCATCGTCGCCCTGGTCATGGGCGGCGGCTGGTGGAGCGCGCCGCGCGACCTGACCATCCACGTCCCGCCCGACCTGCGCTCCGGCAGTACCCGAAAGTGGTGGGAAGTACCGCCCGAATCGGTCTATGCGTTCACGTTCTACTTGTTCCAGACCCTCAACCGCTGGCCGACGAATGGCGAAGAGGACTACGCGCGCAACCTCCACACGCTTTCGCCGTACCTTACCCCGTCCTGCCAGGCCTTCCTGCGCGCGGACTATGACTACCGCCGCAGTACGGGCGAACTGCGCCAGCGCGTGCGCGGCATCTACGAAATCCCCGGCCGCGGGTACGGCGACGACCCCACGGCGCGCGTGCGCGTGGTCTCCGACCGCGACTGGGTGGTGACGCTCGACATCACCGCCGACGAGTACTACGGCGCCGAGCAGGTCAAGCGCGCGCTCGTGCGCTACCCGGTGAAAGTCACGCGGGTGGACGTCGATCCCGCCCGCAACCCGTTCGGCCTGGCGCTGGACTGCTACGACGGTGCGCCCCAGCGCATTAGCGCCCCGGAGCCGACGCGCCCGGCGCCTGGCGGCCTGTCTCCGCAAGCGCCCCAAGGAGGAAACACCCCATGAAGCATCTTGTACTCATGCTGCTGGGGCTGCTGGCCGCGGCCGCGGCACCCGTCTCCCATGCCGTGGAGATTCTGCGCTGGGAACGCATGCCGCTGGCGGTGCCGCTGAAGGTCGGCCAGGAGCGCATCGTGTTCATCGACCGGAACGTCCGCGTGGGCGTGCCCGCAGGCGTCGGCGAACGCCTGCGCGTGCAGAGCGCGGGTGGCGCGGTGTACCTGCGTGCCAGCGAGCCGATCGAGCCCACGCGGCTGCAATTGCAGGACGCCGACACGGGCGCGCTGATCCTGCTCGACATCGCGGCCGAGCCGCCCAAGGACGGCGAAGCCGAGCTGGAGCCGGTGCGCATCGTCGAGGGCAGCAGCACCCCGGCGCGCTATGGCGATCAGCCAGGCGGTGCCGATGAGGCCCCGGCACGCGCCCAGGATCAGGCAGGTACGCGGGCAGCGCGGCGCGAAACCCCGGTGCCGGTCGTCCTGACGCGCTTCGCCGCGCAGAACCTCTACGCGCCGCTGCGCACCGTGGAGCCGCTGCCCGGCGTCATGCGGGTGAACCTGCGCCGCGGCCTCGACCTCGGCACGCTGATGCCGACGCTGCCGGTGCGCGCGGTCGCGCTCGCGTCGTGGCGTCTGGAAGACCAGTGGGTCACCGCCGTGCGTCTGACCAACAGCAGCGGCGGCTGGGTCACGCTCGACCCGCGCGTGCTGCAAGGCGATTTCCTCACCGCCACCTTCCAGCACGAAGCGCTCGGCCCCCACGGGACGCCCGAGGACACGACCGTCCTGTACCTGGTGACGCGCGGGCGCGGCCTCGTGCAGTCGCTGCTGCCGGCGATCCACCGCTTCGACCCGGCCGTGCATCTGCCGCAGCCGGAAGCTGAAGCCGACGATGGCAAGGAGGCCCGCCATGCGCAGTAACGGCTTGCTCAAGTGGCTGATGATCCCGGTCGCCTTGCTGGTGTTGTTCGTTGCCATCCGGCTGTTCTCCGGTGGAAGCACGTCGGCACCGCCCGCGGCAGATGCCGGCTCCAAGCTCACGCCCGAGGAAATGAAGGCGTTGGGCATCGAAGGCGATACCCCCCGCGATACCGTGGCAACGCTCGTCGCCCAGGTGAAGCAGTTGCGCACCGAGCTTCAGACCGCGCTGACCGACAACAAGTCGCAGCGCGAGGAAAACCAGCGGCTGCGCCAGCGCGAGAACTCCATCGATCAGCGCATCAATTCGGCCCTCGAATCCGAACGCTCCAATCTGCGCCGCGACCAGCAGCAGGCGGCCAGCGAGCGTCAGCAGACCGAGGGGCTGCTCGCCGACCTGCAGCGGCGCCTGGACAGCATCGGCGGGCGCGGCGGCGGCCATGCTGATCTGCCGGTGGGCCTGGGGCTGCGTGATGGCGACGAGGTCGGCATGGAAGGCGGCATGCGATGGGTCGAACCGGACGACGCGAAGAAGGCCGAGGGCCGCAACGGCAGT
Source organism: Cupriavidus sp. 86D6 (assembly GCF_057815095.1). NCBI lineage: Bacteria > Pseudomonadati > Pseudomonadota > Betaproteobacteria > Burkholderiales > Burkholderiaceae > Cupriavidus > Cupriavidus sp. 86D6. The sequence goes on from NZ_JBYPSB010000004.1 coordinate 456,334, forward strand.
CGTGGCACGGGCAGCGGCATGAGCTTCCCGACGAGCTTCGGCCCCGCGCAAAGCACGCTGGAAACCACCGGGGAAACCGTGGCGAACGCTGGCGCACGTGCGGCAGGCGTCAAGAGCGCCAAGCCGGTGTATACGGTGCCGACCAACTCGACGCTGATGGGTTCCGTGGCGATGACGGCGCTGATCGGCCGCGTCCCGATCGACGGGACAGTGAACGACCCATACCCGTTCAAAGTACTGGTCGGGCCGGACAACCTCACGGCCAACGGCATCGACATTCCCGACGTAGCCGGCGCGGTGTTCTCCGGCTTCGCCTCGGGCGACTGGACCCTCTCGTGCGTGCGCGGCCAGGTGCGCAGCATCACGTTCGTGTTCAACGACGGGACGATCCGCACGATTCCCGAAGACCGCGAAGGCAACCAGCAGAACAACCAGCAGCAGAACTCTCAAACCGGGGGTCTGGGGTGGATCAGCGATCCGCACGGCATCCCCTGCGTCAGCGGCGAGCGGCGCAGCAACGCTCAGCAGTACCTCGGATCGCAAGCCCTGATCACTGCGGCTGGTGCCGGCGTGGCCTCGCTCATCGAAAGCGACAGCGGCCGCATGTCCTACGTCGGCTCGGACGGCGCCATCGGCACCGTGGGCATCAGCGGCCAGGAAGCAGTCGGCCAGATCCTCGCGGGCGGCGTCCGGGACATGTCCAACTGGGTCAACCAGCTCTACGGCCAGGCATTCGCCGCCGTCTATGTACAGCCCGGCGCCAAGGTCGCCGTCCACCTCGAAAAGCCGCTCGCCATCGATCACGACCCCGAAGGCCGGCGCGTCGATCACCGTGCAGGAGAAAGCCATGCGCTCGAACTCGATTAAGGGCCTGGCGCTGGCCCTCGCCGTCGCGGTGCTCGGCGGCTGCGCCACCAGCAAGGAAAAGCTACTGCCCCACGGCGACAGCACGATGATGGACATCTGGCAGCAGAACGCCGGTGAGGGCGGCGGTGGCTCCGGCCAGGTCGCGCGCCAGCAGCTGCTCGACGCGCGCCAGAGCCTGCGCCGGCCGCTGACCGAGGCCGACGTGCAGACCGCGCCCGCCGAGCAGGTGAGCTACACGCGCACGGCGCGCAACGAGGTCTATCGCCAGTTCCAGCGCCTGCCCAATCCCGATCTCGCCATGTACGTGTACCCGCACCTGGCGGGCACGGACCCCGTTCCCGTGCCGGGCTACACGACGGTTTTCCCGCTGTACCAGCGCGTGCAGTACGCCATGCCAGGCGAGCGCGTGGAGGACTACTGATGCGCTGGAAGCTCCCTTGGCCCAGGCCGGCCGCACCGAAGTTGGCCGCACCCGGCGCTGGCGGTGACGAGCAGCCGGACGACTGGCAGCGCCACGTCGAGGCCTTGCGCCAGGCCGGCATCCCCGAACCCGGCGCGGCGGTCCAGGATCGCAGGCCGGCGACCGTGGCCGACGAGCAGGCGCTCTACGATGTCGCGCCGTCGTTCGCGGAACTGCTGCCGTGGGTGGAGTTCCTGCCGCAGTCGAAGTCGATGCTGCTGGAGGACGGGCAATCGGTCGCGGCCTTCTACGAGCTGGTGCCGCTGGGCACCGAGGGCCGGGAGCCCGGCTGGCTCGCGCATGCCCGCGATGCCTTGGAAAACGCCCTGCAAGACAGCTTCGATGAACTGGATGAGAACCCCTGGGTGCTCCAGCTCTATGCACAGGACGAGCCCAGCTTCGACCAGTACATGCAGACCCTGCGCGACTACGTGCAGCCGCGCGCCCGCGATACCGCGTTCACCGAGTTCTACCTTCGCTTCTTCGGCCATCACCTGCGCGCGGTCGCCAAGCCGGGTGGCCTGTTCGAGGACACGGTGGTCACGCGGCTGCGCTGGCGCGGACAGACGCGGCGCGTGCGCATGGTCGTCTATCGGCGTGCCACCGGGCAGGCAAGCCGCCGCGGCCAGACGCCCGAGCAGATGCTGAACATCGTCTGCGATCGCCTGTGCGGTGGGCTGGCGAATGCCGGTATCCAGGCACGGCGCATGGTCGCAGCCGACATCCACGACTGGCTGCTGCGGTGGTTCAATCCGCGCCCCGCGATGCTCGGGCCTGATGCCGAGGATCGCGAGCGCTTCTATGCACTGGCGCGCTACCCCGACAGCACCGAGGAAAGCGAGGCCGGCGAGATCGAGCTGGCGAGCGGGAGGGATTTCAGCCAGCGGCTGTTCTTCGGCCAGCCACGCTCCGACGTGGCGCATGGCATCTGGTACTTCGACGGCATGCCGCACCGTGTGCTGATTACCGACAGGCTGCGCATGCCGCCCGGCACCGGACACCTGACCGGCGAGACCCGCAAAGGGGACGCCATCAACACGCTGTTCGACCAGATGCCGGAAGACACCTTGCTTTGTCTCACGATGGTCGCCACGCCGCAGGATGTGCTGGAAGCGGATCTCAACCACCTGGCGAAGAAGGCCGTGGGCGAGACGCTGGCGTCCGAACAGACGCTCAAGGACGTGCAGGAAGCCCGCTCCCTCATCGGCAGCGCACACAAGCTCTACCGGGGAACGCTGGCGTTCTACCTGCGCGGGCGCGACGAGGCGGAACTGGACCGGCGCGGCCTGGACCTGGCGAACGTCATGCTCAACGCCGGCTTGCAGCCGGTGCGCGAGGACGACGAGGTGGCGCCGCTCAACAGCTACCTGCGCTGGCTCCCGTGCTGCTACAACCCCGGCCAGGACCGGCGCAAGTGGTACACCCAATTGATGTTCGCCCAGCACGCGGCGAACCTGTCGCCGGTGTGGGGCCGCGCCCAGGGTACGGGCCACCCCGGCATCACGATGTTCAATCGTGGTGGCGGCCCGATTACGTTTGACCCCTTGAACAGGTTGGATCGGCAGATGAATGCCCACCTGTTTCTGTTCGGCCCCACCGGCTCCGGCAAGAGCGCTACGCTCAATAACCTCTTGAACCAGGTCACAGCCATCTATCGGCCGCGGCTGTTCATCGTGGAAGCCGGGAATTCCTTCGGCCTTTTCGCAGACTTCGCCCGGCGCCTGGGGCTGACTGTGAACCGCGTCAAGCTGGCCCCCGGCTCCGGCATCAGCCTCGCGCCATTCGCCGATGCGCGCCGGCTGATCGAAACACCCAGCGACGTGCAGACGCTTGATGCCGACGCGCTGGATGAAGACCAGCCGGCGGATGCCCCGCCCTTGGAAGCGGACGAGCAGCGCGATGTGCTGGGCGAATTGGAAATCACGGCCCGGCTGATGATCACGGGCGGCGAAGACAAGGAAGAAGCCCGGATGACGCGCGCCGACCGCTCGCTGATCCGCCAGTGCATCCTCGACGCCGCCGAGCACTGCCACGGTGGAGGTGGTAGCGACAAGCGCACGGTGCTCACGCGCGACGTACGCAACGCGCTGCGCACCCGGGGCCAGGACCCGACGCTGCCCGAGATGCGCCGCGTGCGGCTGCTGGAGATGGCGGATGCGATGGACATGTTCTGCCAGGGTACGGACGGCGAGATGTTCGACCGCGACGGCACGCCGTGGCCCGAGGCCGACATCACCCTGGTCGATCTGGCAACCTACGCCCGGGAGGGCTACAACGCGCAGCTCTCCATTGCCTACATCAGCCTGATCAGCACGGTGAACAACATCGCGGAGCGCGACCAGTATCTGGGTCGTCCCATCGTCAACGTCACAGACGAAGGACACATCATCACCAAAAATCCATTGCTTGCACCGTACGTGGTCAAGATCACAAAAATGTGGCGCAAGCTAGGGGCCTGGTACTGGCTGGCTACGCAAAATATCGACGATCTGCCGCGCGCCGCGGAGCCCATGCTGTCCATGATTGAATGGTGGGTGTGCCTGTCAATGCCACCCGATGAAGTGGAGAAGATCGCGCGGTTCCGCGAACTCTCGCCCGCACAGAAGGCGCTGATGCTGTCGGCGCGCAAAGAAGCGGGGAAATTCACCGAGGGCGTCATCTTGTCGAAGTCTATGGAAGTGCTTTTCCGCGCTGTGCCGCCGAGCCTGTACCTCGCCCTCGCGCAGACGGAACCCGAGGAGAAGGCCGAGCGCTACCAGCTCATGCAGCAATACGGCTGCACCGAACTCGAAGCCGCCTTCCGGGTCGCCGAGAAGATCGACCAAGCGCGCGGCATCGAGTCGCCGGCCCTGGACCTGTCTTAAGCCGGAGAACGCCATGGAACCGAAACGTCCTTCCATCCCGATGCAGGTCCAGGCGTTCCGCCGCTGCAATCGGCGGCTCCGCTGGCCCTGGGTATTGGCTGCAGCTTTGGTCGCGCTGCTGCTGATCTGGCTCGTGTCTCGGTCGCCCGGCAAATCCCCGCCGCAGTCGCCCGCGCCGGTCAGCATGACGCAGCCCTCCGGGCCGCCCTGGCAGATGGGCAACCCTGGGGGCCGCTTCACGCTGACGCTCTATGCCGACCTAGAATGCCCGTTCTGCCGGGAGTACTTCCCGCAGCTCAAGCGCTGGGTCGGCAACAACACCGATGTGGCGCTGCAATGGCACCACCAGCCGCTGGCCGCGCACGAGCCCGCCGCATCAAACGAGGCGCGCCTGGCCGAGTGCGCCGCCGAAGCTGGTGGGCATACCGCGTTCTGGCAAGCCATCGAGTGGGTCTATGCCCACACGCGCAGCGACGGCCAGGGCTTGCCCGATGGCTTGCGCTACCCCGAATCGACACCAGCCCTCGAGCAGTGCATGGCAAGCGAGCGGGTCGAAGCGCTCGTCCGCGCCCAGGCCACGGAAGCCACCAAGAGCGGCGTGACCGCCACACCGTCGCTGCGGCTGCTTGACCGCCAGACGGGCCAGGCCATCCTGCTGCAGGGGCCGATCGAGGGCGATGCCTTGCTCTCGGCCATGGACATGCTGGCGGCCGAGGACCCGGCTGGCGACGCGGCGGCCTCGCCCGCCGCCCCCACATCCGAAATGCCTGCCGACGTTGTCGGCGACATGCCCAGGTAGCCCTCGGTCTTGGAGGCTACGGCGCGGCTTGCCGCGCTGACCGCTACCCGTTCGCTCCGCATCCTGGCTGCGAACAATCACCGCTGCGCGGTGGTGGATGCAACTTGCTCCGATGTTTCCATCCCCAGGAGGGCTTGCCCTCCCAGGGTGGCGCCCTCCGTCCACATTCTGGAGGTTCGCCATGTCTCTCATCGCCAATGGCTCCTGCGTGGAGCCACGTTTTTCCTCAGCGTCCCAATCTGATGACCGGATCATCCGGCAAGCCCTCACGCTGCTGGAGCAGCGGGTCTTCAAGAAGGGGCCATTTTTGGAAGGGCCCAACGCTGTCAAGGATTACCTGCGCCTGAAATTGGCCGCCGAGCCGAACGAAATCTTCGCCGTCGTGTTCCTCAACAACAAGCACGAGGTACTCGCCTACGAGCCGATGTTCAAGGGCACGGTCCATTCGGCCACGGTACATGCGCGCCCGATCATGCAGCGTGCCCTGGAACTGAACGCCGCAGCTGTCATTTTTTCGCACCAACACCCTTCAGGCTGCACGGAGCCGTCAAGCGAGGACCGCGCGATCACCCAAACACTGAGGGCCACGTTGTCGCTGATCGACGTGAGGGTGCTGGATCACCTCATCGTCGGCCAAGGCACGCCTTACTCGTTCGCGGAATCCGGCCTGCTGTAGCGACGGCATCGGTTTGCTAATCCACGCGGAGGCTTCGGCCTCCGCTTTTTCATGGGCGCGAGACAAGCAGGTATGCGGGCAGTGCGCGATGCGCATTGTTTGTTGGGGCGGCATCTGCTTCGCGTTTGACTACTGCTCTGATCAACTTCAAAGGCACGCGACATGCCAGCATCTCTTTCCAGGTTCGCGCCAGGTTGGCGAACCCTCGGCCTGGCCGTCGCGCTGCCGGCAGCCCTGGCCGTTTTCAGCCCGTCCACCTTCGCCGCCGACGTGCTGGTCGTCACCGACAGCCGCCACCCGGTCAAGACCATGGGCGGCGAGCGGCTGATCGAGCTGGACGAAGCCCACCGGATTGAAGCGGAGCTTTCGGCGGAACTGTCCGCCGATCCCGAACAGGCAACGGCGATCGTCAAGCGCCGGCTGTCCAGCGGCGGTGCCGATCTCCAGCGACGCATCGCTTCCGCATACCAGGGCGTCACGGACGCATGGAGCCTGGGCATCACCAGCCTCCCGGCCGTCGTGGTGGACCAGCGCTACGTGGTCTATGGCGAGCCGGACGTGGCTCGCGCCATCGCACGCATCGAGCAGCACCGGAGGCCCCAACCGTGACCCGACCATTCGACATGATGCGCCGCCTGCGCGCTGGCGTGGCTTCTGTGCTGCTGCTCAGCGCCACGGGCAGCTACGCCCTCAACACCGCGACCATCGTCGGCTCAGTGGCATCACCAGACTGCCTCGAATACCGGGTCGTCGGCATCTGCTACTGGCTCTACTGCACCTGGACGGGCTGCACGGTGCGCACGTCCATCAAGGTACGCCACTACATCCCCGATGCGGTGGTCTCCAGCTACAGCAACACCGGCGAGAACCCCTGGGTCGAAGTCCGGGCGATGAGCACGCCCAACCCGTCCGCCCAGGCGGGCGGGGACGGAACGACGAACGAGGATCACGAAAACAACTTGGCGAAATACAAGAACGCCGACGTCATCGGTCACCCCGGCGTCGAGGTGTTCAACCAGTTCGTCTCGTCCTCGGGCTACTTCTGCGAGGGCGCGGGCACGGCGTTCATGCCGTATCTGGTCAGCACCTTGGACACGCTGGCATGGCGCTACAACGTACCCGAGATGGCCTACCCGGAAGCGCTGATTCCGGGCATGCGCGAGGTCGGTGCGCGCACCACCTTGAACCTCTGGGGCAACGTGTACCCCCGCGGCGGCTTCCTGCATCAGACCGACGACCACAAGGCCGGCGCCGTGGTCGCCCAGCGCGCCGGCGATGTCGTCACGCGCCGCGGGCAGATCCACGTCTATCAGCCGCTGCTCGCCAACTCCCGCGACGGGTACTGGCCGGCCGGTGCGCTGATGGAGGGCGATGCCTCGACCGGCAAGTGGCAGGAACTCACGCCCGTCCTGTCTTCGTCCTGCACGGTCTTCCCGCGCAGCGGCTTTCTGACCCAGGCCCAGCAAGGCGACTACGCCTGGGCGCTCTGGCGGCCCTATGCGTGCTGCGAACGCCGGGGCCAGGTGTTCCTCGGCAGCGTGGATTTCTATTGAGGGTACGACGATGAAGCGTCCTGAACTGATGAACCTTTCCGCTCAGGCGCGTCGCCTGCTGCGCCGGACGGCGCTGGCCGGGGCGCTCGCCCTGGGCTGCGGCCTCGCTTGGGCGCAGACCGGATTCCAGACCAGCGGTCCCGTCCTCGGCGACGAGGTGATGTATTCGATCGGCGGCGGTAGCGCAGTATCCATGGGCCGTGCGGCTGGCATGCGCTCCATCGGTGTGGGTGTAGGCTGGAACAGCAATCTGATCTGCGGCGACATGAGCATTCAGACCACGCTGCGCAACCAGCTCAACGGCGTCACGAACGGCTTTCAGCAGATCATGAGCAACGTGATCCAGAGCGCCACGAGCGCCGTGGCGTCCCTGCCTGCGTTGATCATCCAGCGGGCCGACCCCGGCCTCTACAACCTGCTCACGAACGGCGTGCTGCAGGCACGGCTGGACTTCGATCGCTCCAAGCTGACATGCCGCGCCATGGCCGAGAAGATGGCAGAGACGGCGGGCGGCCAGTTGGGCTGGAGCCAGATGGCCGAAGGCATGGCGCTGCGCGACGCGGTATCGAGCACCGACGCCGTGTCGGCGATCGAGCAGGCCGAGACGCGGCGCGGCAACGACGGTGTGCCCTGGGTGGGCGGCAGCAATGCTGGCGGCGCGGGCCAGCCCGCCATCCGGGTGGTCGGCGACGTGACCCGCGCGGGCTACAACCTCGTGAACGGCCGCGGCGTGACCGACACATCGTCCATCGCGCCAGCCAGTTGCGCAAGCCTGTCCTGCCAGACCTGGACTTCGCCCCAGCAGGCGGTCGAATGGGCGACGCGGGTACTCGGCGAGCAGGAGCAGCGCACCTGCGATTCCTGCACCAAGACCGAGACGGTCCCCGGCGTCGGGCTGACGCCGCTGATCCAGGAGGAATACGAGACGAAGCTGGAAGCCCTGCAGGAGTTGATCTCGGCGACGCGCAACACCACGTTCGAGAACCTGCGCGCGGCCGGCAGCGCATCGCTGCCCATCACGCGCGGCGTCATCGAGGCGCTGCGCGACGAGCCGGATCAGGACCTGCTGGCACGCCGTCTGGCGTCGGAGGTCGCGCTGTCGTCCGTCTTGGAGAAGGCATTGCTACTCCAGCGGACCCTGTTGACCGGGAAGAAGGAGCCCAACGTGGCGGCGAACCAGTTGGCAGTCGAGGCTGTGAACCACGAGAGCAACACCCTCGACCAGGAGATCCGCAACCTCAAGACCGAACTGGAGCTGCGTCGCGAGCTGGCCAACAACTCGCCGATGGCCATCATCCAGCGCCACGGCACGCGGGCGGCCGGCTCGCGCGGCATTTACGAAGGCGATCCGGTGCCCGACCGCCTCGACCAGCTGCAGAAGGGCAATCCGGGAGGTCGGCCATGAGTCCGACGCGCGCGACCTGGCTGCGCCCGCGCTGGCTGTTCGGCCGGCGCGCGGCGAAGGCGCTGCTGTGGGCAGTGGTGCTCGCCGCCGCCGCCGTGGGCGCCAACATCGTCGGCATCTCCCTCGTCGGCAGCGTGGCCGGCTGGGAACGGTGGCTGGCGGCCGCTTCGGGCTACTTTCTGGTGTGGCGGCTGTGCTTGTACGGCGCGACGGTCTACGGATGGATGTGGATGCGCCGCCGGGTGCTGGCGCGCGATACCGACGACACCCAGGCACGGCGCCGCCTGGTGCGCAGCGAGATCGCCGGCGTCATCGCCATCGTGGCGCTGGAAGCCAGCCTGCTGATGCAAGGCTGAGGGGAGATTGGTGCCATGACGCTCTTTACGACCGACTACCTGGAGTACTACCTGACCCTCGTGTCCTGGATCGTCAACAACGGCATCTGGGCTGTGCTCGTGTCCAGCGGTGTATTCGCGCTGCCTTTCGTCGCCATCATCGTGCAGGAGTGGTTGAAGGCCCGTGCAGAAGGTGCCGACGAGGGAAACAAGGGTGTGCTCTCGGCTGCGCGCATCGAGAACCGGGTCTTCGTCGCCATCGTGGTGGTGATGTTCGCCGGTATCCCGTTCATCGACGTGGACCTCAACACCATCCAGTACGACAGCTCGCGCTCGGCCCAGTGCCAGGTCAGCGTGCCACAGCCCACCGATACCGGCTGGTCGCAGTCCTTCAGCACCATCAACAACCAGTCGGCGAAGGTGCCGGTGTGGTGGGCGTTCATGCACGCACTCTCGCGCGCCGTCACGAGCGCTTCGGTGGCGGCGATCCCGTGCGGTACGGACCTTCGGCAAATGCGCATGGAGATCGATGCCACGCGCATCGACGATCCGGTACTGGCCCAGGAAGTGGCGGATTTCTCGCGGGATTGCTATGGACCGGCACGCGCCAAGCTGTTCATGCAGCGGCCGGATCTCAATGAAGAACAGATGCACGACGTGACCTGGATCGGATCGAGGTTTTTTGCGGACACGGGCGGCTACTACGACACGTACCGTTCCAGCACGGCTCGCGACGACTGGCCCTACGACAGCACCCGCGACGCGGGACTGGCACAGGTGGCCAGCGGCGGTGGCTATCCGACCTGCAGGCAGTGGTGGAGCGATGGCAGCAATGGCCTGCGGGCACGCCTACTGGATCAGGTCGACCCGAGCCTGCTGAATCGCGTGGCGGGCTGGGCCGGCTTCCTGAGCCGGGCCGAGGTGGACGACTCGGTGATCCGCGCAATCGCGTCCCCGCGGCAGCAGAAGCTGAACCAGGGTAGCGTCTATACGGATTACGGCGGTCAGATCGACAAGACCCTGCCGAACATCGTGACGCGGGCCACGGGCGACGTCGGAATGGCAGTCGGCGCGATTGCCGCGTTTCCAGCGATGGACGTAGTGCGGCAGGCGCTGCCCATGGTACTCGCGCTGCTCAAGATGGCACTGGTCATCTGCATCCCGCTCGTGCTGGTCGTGGGCACCTACGACCTGAAGACGGTCGTCACCGTCAGCGTCGTGCAGTTCGCACTGTTTTTCACGGACTTCTGGTTCCAGCTCGCACGCTGGATCGACAGCACCATTCTCGACGCGCTTTATGGGTGGGGCTTCGGGTGGAACCGGCCGCATACCAACTTCGACCCGCTGGTGGGGCTGAACAACGCCTTCGGCGACATGCTTCTGATGTTCGTCACGGGCACGATGTTCCTTGTCCTGCCCGGATTCTGGCTGGCGAGCCTAACCTGGGTTGGGATTCGGGCCGGGCACGCCATCCAGGGGCTTTCCGATGGCAGCAAGAGCGCCGGCCAAGCTGGCGGCAAGGGGGCCGGGGCACTCACGGGAGGTAAGCTGAAATAGCGCGCGGCCGATCAGTCGTCGGTGTACAACTCGTGCGACGTGTCGTTGTACAGATTGGGATCGTAGCCCGGCGTCTTGCGCAGTTCGGTGAGATCGGTGAAAGGCCAGTCGTCTTCATCCGAGGTACTGGCCGCCGCCCATCCCGCTACCGCCACGCCCAGCAGCACGAGAGCGAACCAGAATGCAACGTAGAGCAGCACGCCAAGTACAGCGAGCTTGAAGACCCACACAAATGCAGTAGCACCAGCTCGCGGCACGCCCTTGGATACCAGCCAGTTCGACGCCCGCCGTTCGCCACGCGCATAGGAGCGCCATCCACGGCCAAGGGCGCGGCCGAGGCGTTCTGCGGTACTGATGCGGGTCGTGGTGTTCATGGTCGTCTCCTGTTGCTGAGGAATGCCTATTCCAGTTTGCTCCACTTCATTCGGTTCGGGGCTTCAACGTGTTTTCTTGCTGCTTCAGGGTGCTTCGTTATCCGGCTCAACCGGGCCAGGGTCAGGCTCCACGCCGACGCGGTAGGTGGCAACGAAACGCGGCCAGTCCACATGGTCAACCAGGTCGATGTCCTCGATGACGCTGACCTTCGCTTCCGCGCGCTCGAACAGCGCGATGCTCTTGGCGGGATAGTTGTTGCGCGACGGATAGAGTACCCCGTCGAACAGCGCCTGGCCGTCGTCTCCGAGCATCGCATGCACCTGGGCGGACACCTGTTGCGTGTGCGTGTAGTCGCGGCTGGCCAACTGCTCCAGATTCAGACCGAAGTAGCCCGCCATGACGCCCGGTGCCGTGAGGTCGGCCAGGAGCACGTCGGCCATCACCCCCACGGCGCGCACCATCCGGCTTTGGACCTCGTTCAGCGCAATGGAGCGCTTCGTGTCCGCAAGCCACTGGTGCTTGTGAAACACCGACTCCATCAGTGCCGTCGGCAAGTCGCGCCCGAGATAGAGCACGCCGTAGGCCCGTGCCGGGTCATCGTAACGATTGCTGCTGCGGCCAAAGTACAGCGGGCTACCCCGATAAACGACGCGGCTCACATGCTGGAGCAGTTCACCGGCATCGATCAGGAACGAAGGCAGCTCGTGGCTCATGGCGGGCTCGCTTCAATGCACCTGCACGCCCAGCACGTTGAACACGGCCTCGGCCACGTCGTCGATCGTGCCGTGCGTCACCGCATCCACCGGCGAACGCCCGCCCAGGCCTTCGAGCGGCTCGGACAGCGCGCGGTAGATTGTCCAATGGTCGATGCCCTCGACTTCCTGAAGCACTGTTTGGGTCAACTGCTGCTTCACCGGGTCGAGCTGCCAGTCGGGCAGCTTCTGGCCACGCGGCCCCACGTTCAGTGCCAGCAGCCGACGGGCGAGGATGTCCTTGTAGATCTGCTGGCGCGACTTGTCCGCCAGCTTGGCGAACTCCGCGGGCGGCAGATTGTGCGGCTGGTTGAAGGTTTCCAGCAGCACGGCGCGACCTCGCTGGACGTCGGTTTCAGTCGGTGCCCAGCGCGTCTCGGCGCGCAGCGCGGCCGCCTTGCGCTTCAAGGCCTGCGCCACTGTCTCGCCTTCGAGGTTGGCGGGCAGTTTCACCGCCTCCACGCGCTCGTGGATGAACGCCTGCAACTCGGCCGCAAACGCCGGGGCATCCCGGATTTCGACGGTATCCGCGAAGCGGCGCACGTCCTCTACCGTGACGCGCGGCAGACGGTCGGCAATGAATTCAATGGCGTTGGGCATGGTCATCTCCCAGGTAGGTTTGAGACAAGCTCACCTTAGTCGCCTTTGTCGCGTTTGTCAACTTAGTCGCCCAAGGGGGAGCCTACCTGGCGGAGGTAGCGCCCCCGCAGCATAGGCCGAGGTCAGCACCAGGTCCCTGTCCAAACCATTCGTGCGGGTTCCACATTGACGCTGGCGCCGCAACCCAGGAGCCGCAAGCGACCGTGCGGGGCTCAGGCCGACGAGGGCGTGCATGGCCGCCTGGGAGCCACCGCCGGCGTGCGGCTGCAGCATCGTCGCAGCGACCGATCCATGCTGCTGCATGGGAGGATCGAAGGCGACGCCTTGCTATCCGCGACGGGTCTGCTTACGGCGCGCAAGGGATTGGCGCTGGAATCCTGGTTCGACGGCAACCTTTACGGCGCTTTCTTGCGGGCGATGAACTGGACCACGCTGGCCAGCCCCGTATGGAATTGCCCTTCGATCACTTCGCGCTCGATCTCTTGCGACAGGAGTATTTCGCAAGCCTGGAACTCCCGTTCGATGTCTTCGCGCCGCACCAGCATGTCGAGATTCTTCGGGCCGCCGGTATCGCGATCAATCTGCGCCTTGCTGTAGCTCTCCAGCAGGAAAATGCCTCCGGGCCTGAGCGACCGCTCCACCAGCGCATGCAGCCGTTTTCGCGCCTGGCCGGGCAGATGTCCGAAGATCGAGACCACCGCGCCGAACGTTGCTTCCGGTGGCACGTAGGATGCCAGATCCGCCTGTTCCACCCGAATCGTCACGCCGTGGCGCTGAGCGAGTTGGCGAGCCTTGGCCAGCCCGACCGCCGAGCCATCGACACCAAGCACGTCCAGACCATGGGAAGCCATGAAGACGGCATTGCGGCCCTCTCCCTCGGCCAGGCTGAGTACCGGGCCCTGCAACATCTGCACATGCTCTGCCAGGAAGGTGTTCGGCGCGGTGCCGTAGACATAATTTTCGTCGGAGTACCGTTCATCCCACATCGTTTCCATCCTCCTGAATCACCAGCATGGCAAGACAGCCGATGCATGTGATTTCATCGTAGCCGATCGTGTAAGCCGGGTGCCGAGTCCTGCCCCCGGTCACCCGAACAGGGCCGACGCACTACGGTAGAGGATGTACAGGGCAACCGCGAAAACGATGCCTGCGAAGATCCTGCCAAGCGCATTGCGGTGCCCCCCCAATCGCAGAGACAGGCGTGTACCCATCACGCCGCCACCAATGCCGCCCAGGATGAAGAGCCCCGCGATCTTCCAGTCCACCAGGCCGGAGGCCGCGTAGTTCAGGGCCGTGGCCAGGCCGAATGTCCCCACCGCCAGCAGCGAGGAACCGACGGCATTGCTCATCGACATGCCGGAGGCGAGCATCAGCGCCGGCACGATCAGGAAACCACCGCCGATGCCGAAGAAGCCTGATGCCGCTCCAGCGACGAGGGCAGCCGCAGCGGTCCGCAGGCAATTCCGTAGGGTGGTGACTTCCCGCGCCGCATCGTGGTCGCGCCGCGGCCGCAGCATCGACAGGCCAACGGCGATCATCACCAGACCGAAGAGGAACAGCAGCTTCTGCCCATCCAGTGTCTTGCCCAGGGTGGAGCCAGCCAGCGCGCCGACCGTACCGACGAGCGCAAAGACGATCGCACAGCGCCAGCACACGTTGCGCTTGCGCGCATGCGCAATGAAGTTGGCATAGGCATTGGCCGAAACCGCCAAGGCTCCGGTGCCGATCGCGATGTGCGGCTGTGCGACGCCGACGACGTACAGCAACAGGGGCGTGGCAAGGATCGAACCGCCGCCGCCGATCAGCCCGAGGACGAAGCCCACCAGCGCACCGGACCCGATCGAGGCGATTGTCTGAAGCAATGCGTCCATCAGGACGCCGGCGCCATGCGCCACGCCAGCGTGCAACGATTCCCTGAAGCGCAGTAGGCCAGGACAGGACCAGCGGATCGCGCGAGAACCTCCCGCAATTCCATCGCCTGCTCCGGGGTCACGGCACCAGAGCGGGCAGGAATGAAGTGACACCCGAGACCATGCATCTTCGCCTCAGCCTGGATCTCGGCCCAGCGAGGTTGCCCCGGCACCTCGTCATCGGGCCGCATGCAAACCAGTGTGGTGTAGCCGGCACCGGCGATGCCCACGACATCGGACGGCTGAACCTGCCCGCAGACATGGTAGTGCTCGGACAGCTGGTTGATATCAAGCATTGGAGGATTCCACGAGGGATGGAAGCCGGCGGAGAAGGCCATGCCCACCGCCGCCGGCACAGGCGGAGCGATCAGGCCAGCGGCTTCTTCGAGAAATACCAGTCGGTGGTCTCCAGGCCCTCGCCGAGGCGCTTCTTCAGTTCCTCGACGGTCTTCGGCGCACCGACCAGAACCTGCTCACCGGGCTGCCATCCTTCCGGCGTCGCCACGCCATTGGCGAGGCTGTGCCGCAGGCTTTTCACCAGCCGCAGGATTTCGGCGACCGAGCGGCCATTGGTCATGGGGTAGTAGACCATTGCGCGCAGCAGGCCCTGGTCGTCGATCACGAACGTGGCGCGCACGGCGGACGTGTCCGACGCACCGGGGTGGATCATCCCGTAGGCGCGGGCCACATTCATCGCCAGGTCCTCGATGATGGGGAAGCTGATCTCGACGCCGAACTTTTCCTCGATGTTCTGGACCCAGGCCAGGTGCGAGTAGATCGAGTCGATCGACAGCCCCAGCAATTCGGTGTCGAGGGCGCGGAACTGATCGGCGGCCTGCGCGAAGGCGATGAATTCGGTCGTGCAGACCGGGGTGAAATCGGCCGGGTGCGAGAACAGCACCAGCCACTTCCCCTTGTAGTCGGCGAGCGAGCGCGAACCGTGCGTGGTCTGCGCCGTGAAGTCCGGGGCCGGCTCGTTGATGCGCGGCATGGCCGTCACGGCGCTATCGGTGCCGGCGCTGGGTGCGGGCGCGACAGGTTTGGGGGAGGAATCGGCACAACTACTCATCGAAGGCTCCTTGCTGATGGAAAAAAACACGCCGACGATTCGCCCTGCGGGCGGAATCAGAGGGCGTCGAGGGGGACTTTCAGAAACAGACGGCCATCCCGGTCCCGGGGCGGCAGCCTGCCGGCACGCATGTTGATCTGCAGCGACGGCAGGATCAGGCGGGGCATCGCCAGCGTGGCATCGCGTTCCGTGCGCATGCGCACGAAGTCGTCTTCGTCCACGCCATCCTGGACATGGATGTTGCGAACCCGCTGCTCCCCAACCGTGGTTTCCCAGCGGATATCACGCCCGCCGGGGCCGTAGTCGTGGCACATGAACAACCGCGTTGCGTCCGGCAGCGCCAGAATCCTGCGGGTGGACCGGTACAGCGTGCGGGCGTCGCCTCCCGGGAAATCGGCGCGCGCCGTCCCGCCATCGGGCATGAACAGGGTATCGCCGACGAAAGCCGAGTCACCAATCACGTGGGTCATACAGGCCGGGGTGTGGCCCGGCGTGTGCATGGCGAAAGCCGTCATCGAGCCGATCCGGTAGCTATCGCCGTCGACGAACAGGCGGTCGAACTGGCTTCCGTCGCGTGCGAACTCGGTGCCTTCGTTGAAGACCTTGCCGAAGGTCTCCTGCACCTGAACGATGCGCTCGCCGATGCCGATTTTCCCGCCCAGTTGCTCCTGCAAATACGGCGCTGCCGAGAGGTGGTCGGCATGGACATGGGTTTCGATCAGCCATTCGACCTGGAGGCCCTGGGCGCGCACATGCTCGGCGATCCGATCCGCGTGCTCGAACGAGATCCTGCCGGCGGCGTAGTCGATGTCCATGACGGAATCGACGATCGCGCAAGCCGAACTGGCCGGGTCCTTGACGACATAGCTGATGGTGTTGGTCGCCTCGTCGAAGAAGGCGGTGACCTCCGGGCTGATGCCCAGGTCGACTGGATGTGGAATCATGCTTGCCATGCTTTTTCTCCATTCGGATGCGTTTGGCATGGGGACACGATAGGCGCGATTCATAATCAATGGAAACGAATAAAAACTGACTCCGTGATCGAGTTTTGCGATACTAGATTCATCCATCGTCGCTCCTCGATCCCATGAAGCCATTGCCCAACCTGCGTCACCTGCGCTACCTGGTGGCCCTGCACGACCAACTGAGCTTCAGCCGCGCTGCTGAAGCGTGTTTCGTCACCCAGTCAACCCTGAGCGCGGGTATCCGCGAGCTGGAAAACGCGCTCGGCATCGCTGTGGCCGAACGCAGTCGGCATTCGGTGGTGATCACGCCCGCTGGACGCAGCTTGGTGGGACGCGCACGCCTGCTGCTGCAGGACGCCGAGTCGCTGATGGCCATGGCGCTGGAGGAAGGCAAACCGATGTCGGGCACGATCGAACTCGGCGTGTTGCCGACGATCGGGCCCTTCCTGCTGCCACGCCTGATCCGGGATATCCGCCAGCGATTTCCTCACCTTCGGCTACGGCTGCGCGAGGACAAGACCCGCGACTTGCTCGACCGGCTGACTGAAGGCCGTCTGGATCTGGTGCTGATGGCGTTCCCCTACGAGACCGGCAATCTCGACACCTATCCGTTGTTCGAGGATGCCTATCGCTACGTGTGCGCTTCGTCCCTTGCACCGCAGCCGGGTATCTGTGCCGCACCGATTCCCGACCGCGATATCCAGTCCCAGGATATGCTGCTGCTGGAACCCGACCATTGCCTGCACCGCCATGCGCTCCCGATCCTGCAACGCGCGGCGGAAAGCGATCACGCCTGCTTCGCCTCGACCAGCCTTCATACCCTCGTGGCGATGGTGTCCGAGGGCATGGGTGCCACCTTGCTGCCGGACCTGGCGATCAACGGCGGCATCCTGCAAAGCGCCGACGTTCTCGTGCGCCCCCTGCGTCAGGATGCGAATGCGCGCACCATCGGCCTGTGCTGGCGCAAGGGCTCGCCCCGCACCGAGATGTTCCAGAGCCTGGGGCAATTCATGCGCGAATGGGCCGTACAACACATCCGCCCGTGGGTGCCAGTGGAACGCGACAACGTACCGCGAAAGCGCATCACCTGATGCAGGCCGGCGTAGCTAGCGCATGAAACCGGGTGCGCGGGTTCCCGATGCGTTGTCGCTCGTGAAGACCCGAGGCAGCACCTTGACCACGTGTCGAAGCACTCCACGCTGCATGAGCCAACCGACCGCGAGCTGATCCCCATGCAGGTAGCTGCGGCATGCACCGTCTTCATCCGACGCAGCCGATGGGGCCACCGCTCCTTGCGCATCGTAGTGCTCATAGCGGCCGACATTGCTGGTGCGCGCGCGAAGATGTAGCTGAGTCAGAACCAGGCCCAACCTCGTTGATCAGCCCGCAGGCGTAACCCCCGAATAGCAGCAGCGGCATGGAAACACGGTTTGCCCGATGTCACATTCATCGTGGCATCCGCGGAGCCTCGGTTCTATACACAAAGGCTCCCACAAAGGTCAAAGGGCTGTGAAGGGACAAGGGAATGGGAGCAAGGGGAATGGCCCTATCCGAAAAGGCCAAAAGGCACACCCGCCAGCGCATCACCAGGAGTTCGCATGCTTTCGCTGTTCCAGCGTAAACGGACGTCGCCGACCACCGGCTCGCCATCCACGCCCCTCGCCGAGCTGCCGAAAGGGCTGACGCGGCCGGAGCCGGCCGCGTCGCTGTTGGCGACCCCGCGCCGGCGACGTCTGCTGGAACACATCTGGCAGCGCACATCGCTGTCGCGTCGGCAGTTCTCCGCGCTCTACCTGGCACCGCTGGAACGGTATGCCGAACTGGTCCAGCAGTTCCCAGCCTCGGAAGCGCACCACCATGCCTGGCCTGGCGGCATGCTGGATCACGGGCTGGAAATCATGGCATTCGCACTCAAGCTGCGGCAGTCGCACCTGATGCCGGTCGGCATCACGCCCGAAGCTCAGGCTGCGCAGGCCGAGGCTTGGACCGCCGGCACTGCCTACGCCGCGCTGCTCCACGATATTGGCAAGGTCGCGGTGGATCTGCACGTCGAGTATGCCGACGGCAACATCTGGCATCCCTGGCACGGGCCGCTGCGAAAGCCGTATCGCTTCCGCTACCGCAAGGACCGCGAATACCGCCTGCACGGCGCGGCCACCGGACTGCTCTACACGCGCATACTCGACAGTGACATCCTGGATTGGCTCAGCGACTACCCCGATCTCTGGTCTGCGCTGCTGTACGTGATGGCCGGGCAGTACGAACATGCCGGCCTCCTGGGAGAACTGGTGGTTCAGGCCGACCAGGCATCGGTCGCTCAGGCACTGGGCGGCGACCCAGCCAAGGCGATGACAGCGCCCCGGCATGCCTTGCAGCGCAAGCTGCTCGATGGCCTGCGCCATCTGCTGCGCCAGGAGCTGAAGCTCAACCAGCCCCAGGCCTCGGATGGATGGCTGACACAGGACAGCTTGTGGCTCGTCAGCAAGACGGTTTCCGACAAGCTGCGTGCCTACCTGCTGTCGCAGGGCATCGACGGAATTCCATCGAACAACACCGCGGTTTTTACCGTGCTGCAAGACCACGGCATCGCGCAGCCGACCCCGGACGGCAAGGCTATCTGGAAGGCCACCGTCACCAGCGGCGCGGGTTGGAGCCACAGCTTTACCTTCCTGCGCCTGTCGCCCGCGCTGATCTGGGAAGCGGCCGAGCGCCCCGAGCCCTTCGTCGGCAACGTGGTCGTAGAGGAGAGTGTGTCGTCTGGGGACGATGTTCCTGCCGCTGGACCCGAGGCCGCGACTGCGACTGCGCCCGCTCATGCCCCCGCGATCGCTTCGGCTCCGCCGACCACTGCATCACGGCCCCCGGCGCAGGCCGACCCGCTTGCTGATGTGCTGTCGATGTTCGGCGTCGACGAAACGCCCGCCGGCGAGCCACCGGTCTCTGAAGCACCCGTCCTGCAACCCACGGCGACACCGGAGACCGCCATCGAACCGCAGCTGGCCACGCCGCCCGAGACCACGCCTTCTGGGGAGCACTTCATGGCGTGGCTGCGGGCTGGCGTCAACGCCCGCCGGCTCATCATCAACGATGCCAAGGCGTTGGTGCACACAGTCGATGGCACCGCCTACTTGGTCAGCCCTGGCCTGTTCCAGCGCTACGCCCAGGAGTTCCTGCAGGTCGCAATGCTCGCTAAGCAGGACGATGTGACCGACTGGCAATGGGTCCAGAAACGGTTCGAGAAGCTGCAGTTGCACCGTAAGCAGCCCAGCGGCCTGAACATCTGGACCTGCGAGGTGACGGGGCCACGCAAGTCCCGGCGGCTGCATGGTTACCTACTGCAAGACCCTACCTGCCTGTTTGAAGAAAGTCCGCCGAATAATCCTTACCTGTGCCTGCAACCGCAAGGCACTGCAAGGACGCGGCAAACCGATTGAATCGGTTCCGGCGAAGCTGACCCGGTGCGGTGAATACCTCAAGGCCGTCATGCCTCGCCACGTGGCGGCATTTGCCACGTGGCGCGACGGCTGGGATCACTGGCCGCGGCCGCAGCAGGTCTTCGCCTGATCGTCCGACTTGGGTGCGCCTGCCTCGACCGAAACGGGCGTGTAGCCAGCCTCGGCGATGGCATCGCGAAGCGTCTGCGGGTCGGCCGTACTCGACTCGATCGTGACCCGCTGGCTGGCCTGGTCGATGGTGAACTGGGCCTGTTCGTCGACCGACTTCAGCGCCTTGGTGATGGTGCTGACACAGTGGCCGCAGGTCATGTCTTTGACTTCAAAGGTGGTCATGGGATTTCTCCTTGGGGTTGAGGATGGAATGTCGAAACTATCGAGCTTCCCATCGTGGGAATGTCAATAGGTGCATGCAAAAATTCAGGAGCACATTCGCTCCCTCGCTATAGTTCGGCGGACACTGTGCCGTGGGCCGACCGGCAGCATCTCCGCGACCTGCGAGATGGATGATTGGGTCACGGAATGCAGGCAAAGCTGTTGACGCATCAAACGAACTGCGCTGCCAACCCCCGCGGGAAGAGAGACAAAGGTGCTGTCTTGGCCGGAGGTTGGTCGACCCGGTAATGCCGGCGCGCCTGGGTACCCACCTCAGCGCATGTCAGGATATTAGAGTCTTGGGTTAGGCGCGCTTTGCGGTTGTTTCGGGGACGGCTGTAAGGGGAGCCCGCAGAATTCGGAAAAAATCGTACGCTAAGGTTTTCCGGGCATCCGTAGGGGCCG